>WGNE01000007.1 GCA_016124645.1 Alphaproteobacteria bacterium | reverse complement strand
TGAAGCCCAGCGCGTTCAGGTGCGGCGTCAGGCCGGAATCGTTGAGATAGTCGGTGACCACCTGCGAACCGGGGGCGAGCGAGGTTTTCACCCAGGGCTTGACGGTCAGGCCTTTTTCATGCGCCTTCTTCGCGACCAGCCCCGCCGCCAGCATGACGGAGGGGTTAGAGGTATTGGTGCAGCTGGTGATGGCGGCGATGACGACGTTGCCTTGCGCCATCTCGTAATCGGCGTTTTCGACTTTCACGGTCCTCGCCGCTTTTTCCGCGCCGATTTCGGCCGTCAGCATCTCGTCGAAGGCCTTGGCGGCGTTCGAGAGCGCGATGCGGTCCTGCGGACGTTTCGGCCCCGCGAGGGAAGGTTCGACGCTGGAAAGGTCGAGCTCCAGCGTGTCGGTGAACTCGGGCGCGGCGGCGTCATCGTCGCGCCACAGCCCTTGCTCCTTCGCATAGGCCTCGACCAGTTTCACGCGCTCTTCCGCGCGGCCGGTGAAGCGCAGGTAGTTCAGCGTCTCCTTGTCGATGGGGAAGAAGCCGCAGGTCGCGCCGTATTCGGGGGCCATGTTGGCGATGGTCGCGCGGTCCGCCAGCGGCAGGTGGTTGAGCCCCTCGCCGAAGAACTCGACGAATTTGCCGACCACGCCTTTCTTGCGCAGCATCTGCACCACGGTCAGCACGAGGTCGGTCGCGGTCGTGCCTTCCTTCATCTGCCCGGTCAGCTTGAAGCCGATCACCTCGGGGATGAGCATGGAAACGGGCTGGCCCAGCATCGCGGCCTCCGCCTCGATCCCGCCGACGCCCCAGCCGAGCACGGCGAGGCCGTTGATCATGGTCGTGTGGCTGTCCGTGCCGACCAGCGTGTCGGGATAGGCGACGGTGCGGCCTTTGTTGTTGTCGTCTTCCTCCACCCAGACGGTCTGGGCGAGATACTCGAGATTCACCTGGTGGCAGATGCCCGTGCCCGGCGGCACGACGCGAAAGCGGTTGAAGGCGGACGCGCCCCAGCGCAGGAAGGAATAACGCTCCATGTTGCGCTGGAATTCGCGCTCCACGTTGTCCTTGAAGGCCTGCGGAGTGCCGAATTCATCCACCATGACCGAGTGGTCGATGACGAGATCGACGTTGGCCAGCGGGTTGATGTTCTCCGCCGCGCCGCCGAGGTTCACCATCGCGTCGCGCATCGCGGCAAGGTCCACCACGGCGGGCACGCCGGTGAAGTCCTGCATCAAAACGCGCGCGGGGCGGTAGGCGATCTCGCGGTCGCTTTTCTTGTCCTTCAGCCATGCGCCCATGGCCTTGACGTCCTCGACGGTCACGCTCCGCCCGTCTTCGAAGCGCAGCAGATTCTCGAGCAGGACCTTGAGCGAATAGGGAAGCTTCGCGACGTCGCCGATGGTCTTCGCCGCCTCGGACAGGCTGAAGTAGTCGTACTCCTTGCCGTCCACTTTAAGGGTTTTGCGGGTCTTGAGTGTGTCTTGTCCGGTTGCGGTCACGGTATAGGCTCCTGTTTCGTCGGTTTGTCTTCTGGCGGGGTCGCTGTGGGGGAAATACTAGAGGCAATTCCTTAATATTTCCTGTAGCGGCGGCGCCTGCTGGCGTCTTGCGGGGCGATGCTTTATCATGCCTTCCAATATGCGCAAGATACTTCAACAGTCGCCCGTATCATAGGCCAAATGTGACCCCTGCAAAACGGCTTTTTCACCTGAAAAACAAGGCCTGCGCGCATGGCGCGGCCGCTTGTTCCGCGTGGTGCGCGATTCTGGAAAGGTATGCGGCGTGATCCCGGAGCTCGGCCATTTCGCGCTCGCGCTCGCCTGCGTCATCGCGGCGGTGCAGGCCGTCGTGCCGCTGCTGGGCGCGATGACGGGAAGGACGGGCTGGATGCGCCTCGGGCGGCGCAGCGCGGTCACGCTGGGCGGGCTGCTTTCGATCTCCTTTTTCGCGCGGCTGCTCGCCTTCGCCCTGTCCGACTTCACGCTGCAGGGGGTTTTCCGCCACAGCCACACGATGGACCCCTCCCTTTACAAGATGACCGCGTCATGGAGCGACGGGCCGGGGCTCTTGCTGCTCGCGGCATGGCTTTTCGCGCTCTGGGGTTTCGCCGCCGCGCGCTTCGGGGGGAGGTTTCCCGCGCGGTTTTTGTCCCGCGCCTTGTCGGCGCAGGGGGCGATCCTGTTCGCGCTGCTGCTTTTCATCCTTTTCGCCGCCAATCCCTTCGCGCGGCTGGATGCGCCGGTCGTTGACGGGCTGGGGCTTTCCCCCGCGCTGCAAAGCATTCCCGCCGGTTTCGCGCCCGCGCTTTTGCTGGCGGGCGGGGCGGGTTTCGCGCTGCTCTTTTGCTTCGCGCTCGCCGAGCTCGGCAAGCATGACGGCGCCGCCGTTTTCGCCGCGCGGCTGCGGGTGTTCGCGCTCATCGGTTTCGCCGCGATGACGGCGGGGGTGACGCTGGGCGGCGAAACCGCTGAATGGTCGTGGGATCCGCGGCGAAACGCGATGCTGTTTTTCTGGCTCGCGGGCGGGGCGATACTGCAGGCGCTTTATTTGCCCGACGCGAAAATCGCCGCGCGCGGGACGGCCGCATGGCTGAAAGACGCGCTGAAGCGCAACCGGCTGTCGCTGGCGGGCGCTGCGGCCTGCGCGGCGGGCATTCTCTTTTCTTCCCTGCCGCACAAGGAAACGGCGGCGGCATTTTTCTTCGTCGCGGTTTTCGTTTTTCTGGGCGCGTTGCACCGGCTGCTGGAAAAGACCGGCGGGCTGCGCCGCTGGCGGAACCTGCCGCAGGGTTTCACCGGCGGGGTCTTGCTCTGGCTCGGCCTTGCCGTCTTTCTGGCGGGCGCCACGGGCGCGACTTGCTGGCGCAGCGAAAAAACCCTCTGGATGCGGCCTAGCCAGCACGCGGTCTTCGCCGGGCGCGACGTCTTGTTCACCGACGTGACGGCGGGCATCGGCGTGAACCATGACTATGACCGAGGTATGTTCGCCGTCTTCCGGCTGGACGCGCCGGACGCGCATGTCTTCGCCCTGCCCGAGGCCCGCTGGTATCCCGTGCGGCAGGAACGCCGCTACGTGACGGCGGCGCGGCGCGACGGGATCGACGTCTTCGCCGTGACCATGGGCGCGCGCGACATGCGCGACCATGCAAAGCGGCGGTTGCGGCTTTCCCTGCGTCCGCTGGGCGCTCTGGGACCGCTCGGCGGCTGGCTGATGGTTCTGGCCTGCCTGCTCATGCTGCCCCTGCGCCGCGCCAGCGGGAAAAACGGGGAGGTGGCGGAATGACGCTCTACGCCCTTTGCGGTTTCCTCTGCCTCGTCACGGCGCTCAAGATCGTGGCCCCGCTGCTCGACCGGGGGCGCTTCCGCCACGGCGCGGGGGTGACGGGCGCGGACCGGCGGCTGGCCGCCGTCCTCTTCTGCCTCGTGCCGGTTTTCGCGCTCTCGCTCTATCTTTCGCTCGGCCGACCGGAGCTGCCAAGCCGCTTCGCCCTGTTCCACGACGTGACGGCGCTGATGGACCGGCAGGACGACTTGCTGG
Source organism: Alphaproteobacteria bacterium (assembly GCA_016124645.1). Classification (GTDB taxonomy): domain Bacteria; phylum Pseudomonadota; class Alphaproteobacteria; order Micavibrionales; family UBA2020; genus WGNE01. The sequence goes on along the minus strand of WGNE01000007.1, from coordinate 45,715 downwards.
CCGAAGAGCCGCTGCGCGTGCTGCTGGAGGAAAACCCCGAAGACCTCGGCGCGCTTTTGCAGATGGCCGGGCTCAACGCGCGGCTGGGCCGCGACGCGCGGGCGGTGGTTTTCTACGAACATGCCGTGAGGATCGCGGCGGCGCAGGACAATATCCTGCTGGAGCAATACATGCAGTCGCTGGGGCGCACACAGGTGGACGCGGCGCATGGGACGGTGGATGCGGCGGCGATGCGCACCTTCGACGCCATCCTGAAACGCCGGCCCGAAGACCCCATTGCGCTTTATTACGCCGCGCTTTTCAAGGCGCAGCACGGCGATGAGCAGGGCGCGATCGCCGACTGGACGAAGATGCTTTCCACCGGCACGCCGCTCGTTTACTGGAAGTGGAACGTGCGCGCCGCCATCGCCGCCGCGCGGGCGCATCTGTCGAAAGCGAAAAACAATCAGGATAAAAAGTGATCAGGGCAGCGGCTCGTTCGGGCAGGCGCGGGTCGCGCGCATGTATTCCTGCCGCGTGTCGATAGCCTGCTGGCGCTGGAAATGCACCTTATCGACGGTGTCCAGCTCCGCCGCCAGCATGGCGCGGATGTTCGAGGAAACCTGTTGTTGCGCGTCTTTTATGCTTTCGGAATTGAAGGGGCCGGTGACGGCATTGGCCGCCGTGGCCTGCCGCGCGACCTCCGCCAGCTGCGGCAGATATTCTTTCAGGGTGATGATGGTCGTGTCCACATGCCGGCGTTCGTGGCGCATCGTGTCGGTGTAGCGGCAGCTGCCCGGGCGGAACTCGCTGGCGATATAGACGACGGGCGAAAAGACGACGTCGAGGTCCAGCTCGTTGATGTAAAGGCAGGACAGCCCCGTCGTGTAGTCCGAGCGCACGAGGAACTGGATGTTGTAGGTCGGCGAATAGGCGCTTTCCGTCAGTCCGCCGGTGCGGAAGGTTTCATGCGGCGCGCGCGAGACCTTGGTGTCGATGTGGAAATGCCCGAGGTCGGCGCTGGAAAGATTGATATTGTACTTGGGCGCATTGTCGGTGAAATGCGAGGTCACGACGGGCGCGCCGTCCGGCGCGGGGCAGCTCTGGCGGATGCCTTGCGGTGATGACGACGGCATCGGGGATTGCGCGGCGGCGGGTCGCGGCGCGCCCGCAAGGCAGGCGAGCAGGCAGAACACCATCAATGCCGGCGGCACAGGCTTCATGCGCTTGAAAATCCCCCCTTCTTGTCTTCAGGCTTTTTTGCGCCTGATCCTTGCGAGCTTTTGGCCCAGCTTCAGCACGCGCTCGATGCGGCGGTCCAGGAATTCCCAGGTCTTCGCGTTGCCCGGTGAATCGTCGTTGAGCCAGTAAAACCCCGTCGCCGTCAGGACGCCCGAGAGCAAAAGGCGCTTGGTGTAATGGTTGTAATCCGTCGCCGTGTCGCCCGCCCAGCGCCAGATGCGATCCGCCGTCTTCCAGACCATCTTCGGCAGGTGGCGTCCGCGCGGGGGCAGGGCCATATGGGCCATGGCCGCGCTGGCGGCTTGCTTGTTGCCGGCAAGGCATTCCAGCCTTGTGCGCACGGCAAGGGCGATGCGGTCGCGGATGCGCTCGGGCTTTTCATCCCCCAGTTCCTCCAGCATGCGCGCATCCGCCCATTCGGAGAAATAGAGGACGAGTTCCGTCGCCCCGCCCGGCAGGGCGTCGTTCATTTCCTCCGGCGAGAGCTTCAGCCTTGCGCACGCACGCTCCAGCAGCTCTTGCGTCCAGCCGTCGAAGGCGACGTCGGGCAGGGCGGCCTCGAGGATTTTGCGCTTCATCGGCTTGTCGGCTGTTTGTTTTTTGGCCGTCTTTCCGGCTGCGGGCTTCTTTTTCGGCATGTCGTCCTGTCTTTTCCGGCGTTTCCGGCCTTTTGAATAAATATAGGCGTCCTTTGCATTTTATCACGGCTTTGCTGAATGAAAGCTTTAAAAACCCCGCGTCCCGCGTCCGGCGTATTCTGAAAAGGGCTGCGATTGGCGGGCGTTGGCCGCATCAAGCGGTTGGAATCAGGCGAAAAGATTGTTAAGGTTCAAAAGCGTCACGCGAACCCCGGGAACAAATCACGCCAATGCTTTTCCAAGGTAAAAAAGGGAAACTCTCCCAGCTGAGCCATGAGATCCTCATGCGCGCGGAGGAGGGGGTCGTCGTCATCGACGGCGCGCACGCCATCGTGATGTTCAACAAGGGCGCGCAGCACATCTTCGGCTATTCCGAGGAAGAGGCCGTGGGCGCGCGGCTCGACCTTCTGCTGCCCGAGCGCTTCCAGATGCAGCACGACGTGATGATCGACGAATACGGCCAGAGCGGGCCGGACACGCGGCTGATGGGCCAGCGTTCCCGCCCCATCTATGGGCGCCGCAAGGACGGGGAGGAATTCATTCTCTCCGCCCAGATCATGCGTCTCGGCGGGCCGTCGGACCGTTTCTACGCCGCCGTCTTCCGCGACGTGAGCCAGAACAAGAAGGCGGAGGAAGAGCTTTTGCGCCTCGCCTCCACCGACCCGCTGACGGGCGCCTACAACCGCCGCGAATTCGGCCAGCTGGCCGAGCGCGAGGCGCTGCGTGCTAACCGCTACAACCACGCGCTTTCCCTGCTGATGCTCGACATCGACCATTTCAAGAAGCTCAACGACACCTACGGCCACAGCGCGGGCGACAAGGTCTTGCAGCGCGTGACCACCCTGTGCGTCAACACGCTGCGCAACGTCGATGTCTTCGGCCGCTGGGGCGGGGAGGAATTCGTCGCCCTGCTGCCCGAGACCGACGTCGAGGGCGCGGCCATCATCGGCGAGCGGCTGCGCAAGCTCATCAGCGAAAGCGTGCTGACCTACAACGACCAGAAGATCAACTTCAGCGTCAGCGTCGGCGTCGTGCAATACAAGGACGGCGAAACCCGGCTCGACGGCGCGCTGTCGCGCGCGGACAGCGCGGTCTATGACGCGAAGAAGGCCGGGCGCAACCAGATCGCCGTCTTCCGCGGCTAGGCTCTTTTCATATTCAAAAAATATAATATCTTTACACTTTTGCGGCGCAGCAAAAACGCGCAAGAAGATTGCCCGATCCCTGCGATTTTCAGCAAGAATCGGCGGGAATCGTTTGTGACGCGGCTGGTTTATGCTAGCCTTTATGGCATCAAACAGATGCGGCGGTCGTGACGGTCACAGGGGTGTGCCGGATGGGAACGTATGGAAAAAGATTCGCACCTGCACAAGGACAAGACGCCCGGCAACGCGCCGTTGCCGCGCTGGGATTTGCGCGACCTGTTCCCGGGGCCGGACTCGCCGGAGCTGAAGGCCGCGCTCGAAGACCTCGCCAAGCAAACGAAACTCTTCGCCGAGAATTATAAAGACCGCGTCGAAAAGCTGACTGGCCCGCAGCTCGGGCAGGCCATCGAGCGTTTTGAAAAAATATCCGAGCTTGCCGCGCGCATCGAGGCCTATGCCGAGCTTTCCCGCGCGGCGGATGCCGGCAAATCGGGCTTCGCCGCCAGCCTCGACGAAAAGACCCGCGCCGCACTGGGGCCCGTCCTGTTCTTCACCCTCGACCTTTGCCGCATCGACGAGCCCGCGCTGCTCGAAAAGATGGCCGCGCCGCAGGCCGCGCGCTACGCGCCGTGGCTGGCGGGGCTGCGCGCGCAAAAGGACCACCAGCTGGGCATGGCGGCCGAACAGCACATCCAGAACATGGCGCCGGTGACGGAAGAGGCGTGGCAAAGGCTTTACGACCAGACGCTGCTCGACCTGCGCTTCACCCTGCGCGGCAAGGAGATGACGGAGGCGGAGATCGTCAACCTCATCGACACCACGCATGACGCCAAGCTGCGCCGCGCCGCCTTCGCCGAATACGGGCGGGTGCTGGGCGAGAAGAAAGGGGTTTTCTCCCTCATCGTCAATACGCTGGCCGACCTGCACGCGCTGGACGACCGCTGGCGCAAGTTCGATTCCCCCGAGCATTTCCGCCACGTCGAAAACCGCATCGAGCCCGAAACCGTCACCGCGCTGACCGATACGGTGCGCGCGCATTACAAATCCACCTCCCACCGCTATTACGCATGGAAGGCGAAACAGTTCGGCCACGCGCGGCTTCACGCCGCCGAGCGCAACGCGCCGTTGCCGGGCGCGAAGCCCCGCCGCTACAGCTGGGAGGAGGCGAAGGAGATCGTCCTCGCCGCCTTCGCCAAGCTTTCGCCGGAAATGGAAAAGACCGGCCGCCGCTTCTTCGACGAGGGCTGGATCGACGCGCAGCCCCGCGCGGGCAAGGACGGCGGCGGTTTTTCGCACCCCGCCACGACCGACACGCATCCCTATATCCTCGTCAATTTCTTCGGCACGGCGGCGGACGTGCAGACCCTCGCGCATGAGCTGGGCCACGGCATCCACCAGGTGCTGGCGGCGGAGCAGGGCTACCTCAATTCCGACACGCCGCTCACCCTTGCGGAGACCGCCAGCGTCTTCGGCGAGATGCTGACCTTCCGCGCGCTGCTGGACGCGGAAAGCGACCCTGTCACCCGCCGCAACATGCTGGCGGGCAAGGTCGAGGACATGCTCAATACCGTCACCCGCCAGACGGCCTTCTTCACCTTCGAGCAAAAACTGCACGAGGAACGCCGCACCAAGGGCGAGCTTTCGCCGGAACGCCTCGGCGTGCTCTGGCTTGAAACGCAGCGGGAAAGCCTCGGCCCCTCGGTCAACCTCGACGTGGCGGGGGCGGAAAACCTCTGGGCCGCGGTGCCGCATTTCATCCATACGCCTTTCTACGTCTATGCCTACGCCTTCGGCGACTGTCTCGTCGGCGCGCTTTACGACACCTACGAGAAAAGCGCGGATAAAAAGGATTTCGCGAAAAAATACACCGATCTTCTGAAGGCGGGCGGCACCAAGCGGCACGAGGACGCGCTCGCTCCCTTCGGGCTCGACACCGGCGACAAGGATTTCTGGAAGAAGGGCATGGCGGTCATTACACGTTATATCGACGAGATCGAGGCGCTCGACCGCCAGATCGCGCTCGAAAAAGGCATCGGCGAAAACAAGGCCGACATCACGGGCAAAAAGACGGCGGCAAAACATGCTCCCGCCAATGACGACGTGAAGAAAGACGCGAAGAAAAAACACGCCCCCAAGGGGCCGGGAGCATAGGGAATGGCGCGCAGGACACCCGATCACAAGCTTTTCCTGAAACCCGAGTTCCGTCAGCAGGAGCCCGAGCGGCATCCCGCGAATGACGGGGCCGCGAATGAGGGGCCGGGCGAAACGCCCGAAAAAGACCTTCCCGCCATCCCCGCCGGCGCGCCGTCGGGCAAAAAAGACAAACCGGCAGGGGCGAAACCGGACGTACAGGAAGAATTCAGCCGCGCCGCGGGCAACGACAATTTGCCGCGCTGGAAGCTCGCCGACCTCTACCCCGGCATCGATTCCAAGGAGCTCGCCGGGGACATGGCGCAGGTGGACAAGGCCGCCGCCGCCTTCCGCGAGACTTATGAAGGCACTATCGGTTACTTGAGCGGGCCCGAGCTGGGCGAGGCGGTCGCGCTTTACGAGGCGATCGAGAACCTGCGCGGCAAAATCTCCTGCTACCTCGAGCTTTTGAAGGCGGACAGCCTCGCGAATTTCCCCAAGGTCGAGCCGGTCGCCAAATGGCTGGAATCCTCCGCCGACGCCGTCGGGTTTTTCGAGGGCGAGATACTGGAGATGAAGGAAAAAGACCTGCTCACCAAGCTGGGCGCGCCCGCGCTCGCGCATTACGCGCCCTGGATCGCGCATCTGCGCGCGGGCAGCGTGGAGGGCATCGACGGCGACGTTTCCGCCCTCGCGCAGGACTTCCAGAACACCAACCGCGAGGCATGGGGCCGCCTCTACCACGAAACGCTGGCCGCCGTGCGCGTGACGCTGGACGGCAAGAAGATCACGCTGGACGAGGCGGACGACGAGATCGCTTCCGCCGAAACGCTGGAGCGCCGGCGCGAGGTGCGCAAGGCCATCGGCGACGCGCTCGACGCCGAGGGCAAGCGCATGGCCCTCATCTACAACACCATCGTGAAGGACGATTTGCTGACCGCCAAGCTCTACAAATACGCCCGCCCGGACGAGGGCGAGAACGAGCAGAACGGCATCGCCCCCGAGGTGGTGGACACGATGTTCGAGACGGTCAAGCATTCCTACGCCCGCCTGTCCCACCGCTTTTACCGCTGGAAGGCGGAACAGCACGGGGTGGAGATCATCGAGCGCGCGCGGCTGGGCATGCCCCTGCCCGACGCGCCGAAGGACGACAGCGGCGAATACGGCTTCGACGATGCGCGCAAGATCATCCTGCGCGCCTACAAGCGTTTTTCCCCGAAGTTCGCGCGCATCGGCAAGCAGTTCTTCGACAAGCAGCACATCGACGCGCAATTGCGCGCGGACAAGGAAACCGGCGCCTTCGCCATGCCGGTCGGGCCCGATACCTTCCCCTTCGTCATGCTCAGCTACGCGGGCGGGGTGGACGACCTCATCACCCTCGGCCACGAGCTGGGCCACGGGGTGCACCAGGTGCTGGCGCAAAAGGCGCGCGGGCTGTTTCTGTCCGAAATGTCCACCGCGGTTTCGGAGACGGCGAGCATCTTCGCCGAGATGCTGGTCTTCGAGGAGCTTCTGGCCAAGGAAAAAGACCCCGCACGCCGCAAAGACCTTTTGAAGGACAAGGTCGAGGGGATGATCCTCAACGGGTTGCAGCAGCTTTCCTATTACGATTTCGAGCGCCGCGTGCACGAGGAGCGCAAGAACGGCGAGCTGTCGGTCGATGAAATCTCCGACATCTGGGTCGAAACCCAGAAGGAATATTTCGGGCCTTCGGTCGAGATGGACGGCTACGACCGCAATTTCTGGATGGTGGTGCCGCATTTCTTCGACACGCCCTTCTACGTCTATTCCTATTCCTTCGCGCAGATCCTCGTCAGCGGGCTCTACCAGTCCTACAAGGCGGCGGAGCAGGAGGGGCCGGAAGCGCGCGAGGAATTCGTGCAGAACTACATCGACCTGCTGGAAACCGGCATCACCCGCAACCTTTTCGAGATGTGCCAGCCCTTCGACCTCGACCCCGAAACGCCGGAGTTTTGGGAAAAAGGCCTCTCCCTCATGGATAAGTACCTGAACGAGCTTGAAAACTTCGACATGACGCCCGCCGCCAAGCCCAAAGCCGGCGCGAAAGGCGCGAAGAAGAAGGGGCCGTCGAAGGGGAAATAAGCGCTTTTTTCCCCTTCTCCCTCTGGGAGAAGGCCGGGATGAGGGTACTCCGGGCGCTTGTGGGCGAATAAAAGTACCCTCACCCAACCCTCTCCCGGAGGGAGAGGGCTTTATCCGCATAAAAAACCCTCTCGACTTTTGCCGCCGCCGGTATCATCTTTGGGGGCATGACGGCGAAAGACAAAACGGACAAGAAAAAAGACAAGAAGCCGCGCAAAGGCGCGAAGCCCGACGCTGCGCCGAAATCCAAAAAAGACGAGAAGGAACCGGGCTCCAAAAAACCCGGCCCCAAGAAACCGGGAATGGCGAGCGGCGAGAAAGGCACCATCACCCGCCGCATGAAACGCTACGCGCAGGTCTCCACCACCATGACGGGGCTGGCCGCGCGCATCGCGGGGCAGAAATACCTCGGCCTCGACATCAAGAAACCTGAACACGCGAAAAAGCTGATGGAGGACCTGGGCGCGCTCAAGGGGCCGCTGCTCAAAGTCGCGCAGCTGCTCTCCACCATCCCCAACGTGCTGCCCAAGGAATACGCGGCGGAGCTGCAAAAGCTGCAGTCGCAGGCGCCGCCCATGGGCTGGCTTTTCGTGCGCCGCCGAATGATGGCCGAGCTGGGCGCGGAGTGGGAAAAGAAGTTCAAGAGCTTCGAGAAGGAGGCCGCCGCCGCCGCCTCACTGGGTCAAGTCCACCGCGCGGTGCTGCACGACGGGCGCAAGGTGGCCTGCAAATTGCAGTATCCCGACATGGTCTCCGCGGTGGAGGCGGATTTGAAGCAGCTCGGCCTTGTCATGGGCGTGTTCGAGAAATACGACCAGACCGTCATCACCAGCGAGATTCAAAAAGAGATTGCCGACCGGCTTTACGAAGAGCTCGATTACGCGCTGGAACTGCAGCGCGCGCGGCTCTACGGCGCGATGCTGGCGGATGAAAAAGGCGTGCACGTGCCCGAGGTGGTGCCCGAACTTTCGACCGGACGCCTGCTGACCGCGACATGGCTGGAAGGCGCGCCGATCCTCGATTTCGTCAATGCGAAGGACGCGCAGCGCAACGCCATCGCCTATAACCTGTTCCGCGCGTGGTATGTGCCGCTTTATTTCTACGGCGTCATCCACGGCGATCCGCACCTCGGCAATTACGCGGTGCAGAAGGATGATTCCATCAACCTGCTGGACTTCGGCTGCGTGCGCGTCTTCCCGCCGCGCTTCGTTCAGGGGGTCATCACCCTCTACCGCGCCCTGCAGGCGGGGGATATCGACATGTCCGTCCACGCTTATGAAAGCTGGGGTTTCGAGGGGCTGAACCGCGAGACCATCGACGTGCTGAACGTCTGGGCGGGCTTTCTCTACGGGCCGGTGCTGGACGATGCCGTGCGTCCCATCGGCGTCGTCGAGCAGGGCGGCGTCTATGGGCGCGAAATCGCTTCCAAGGTCCACAAGGAGCTGCAGAAGGTCGGCGGCATCAAGGTGCCGCGCGAATTCGTCTTCATGGACCGCGCGGCGCTCGGCCTCGGCTCGGTCTTTTTGCACTTGAAGGCGGAGATGAACTGGCACGACATCTTCAACGAGCTGATACAGGATTTCGATGTCAGGACGCTGGAAAAACGCCAGAAGAAGATGCTGGCGAAATTCGATCTCGACGCGGCGGCGTAAGGTTTATTTACCGATCAAGGACGGCCGCGCCATCAGCATGCGCTTGGTGGGGCAGGGCCCTTTTTCCCTTTCCGGCGGTGCATAGGGCTGGCCGTTGGCCATGAGGATGCGGGGCTTGTTGTCAGTTTTTTCATGCGCGGTCACGACGTCCAGCGTGCGGCGGATGTTCTGCCAGTAGGGGCCGGAGAGGATTTCGGGCGCGGGGCCCTTGACCAGTATCTTGCCGTTGCGCGTCGCGCCCAGAAGCCCGTTCATGTAAGCGTCCAGCACTTTCGCGCCCCAGTGCAGCGCGTCCGCGCTTTTGGTGGCCAGCACGGTCTGCGCCAGCGCGCGAAAGGCCGTGTCGCTTTTCAGGCTTTCATCGTTTCCGTCTTCATCCTGCGCCGCGCCCAGAAGGCCCGGGGTTCCGGCCTGCACGTTTTGCTGTTCCAGTGTCTTTTGGAATCCGTTGAATTCGGAGGCGAGGTTCTTCACCTGCATGTCGGGCGGGGTGTGCTGCGTGGCGTAAGCCCCCGCCAGCTGCGCCGTCTGGGCGATGGAAAGCTTGTCGAGCCCCATCCTGTCCTTGTCCGCCAGCAGCTTTTCGGTGACGAAGCCGGTGAAATGTTCCGCATGGCGCATGCCCGTCAGGCTGACGACGCGTTGCGCGCGCCAGAGGATTTGCTGGGCGATCATCGGGCTGTCCAGTCCGTAGCGCTGGAAGTGGCGCATGGCGGCATAGGTATCGGCCACGTTTTCATGGCGCGTCAGGCTGTCAAGGCTGCGCCCGCCGTTGCGGCAGATGACGTGGCCCAATTCGTGGTCGAAGGTGAACTGCAGGTTCTGCGCCTTGTCGGCGTTCGGGCCCAGCTGGGCCAGCGTGTCCCCGCCGGTATAGAGCATGATGACGCGCGTGCCGTCCGGCCCGTACATGGCGCAGGAATTTTTCTCCGCTTTGAAATGCTCCATGCGGTTCTTGAGGATATCGTATTGCCCGGGCGCCTCGGCGAGGCGGCGGGGAATTTCGGCCTGCATCTGCGGGTCGGGGTGGACCCAGCAATCCTTGCCGAGGTCATAGAAGAACAGCCGGTCCTTCAGTTCGGGAAACGCGCGATAGGTCTCGGCGACGGCGGCGTCGTAATCGAAGCCCTTTTGCCTGCCGCCGCCGTTTTGGGTCGAAGCTGCTGAAAAATCTAGAAGGAGTGCGCCCATATCTTCCCTGTATTCCCCGGAATTTTCTATAATATGGAAATATTATACACAAGAGAGGCGTATCGGCGGGGCTTTTTCTGTAAAAAAATCATTCTTGCAATCTAAACATTTGATTTGGAATATTCTTTTTAACGCCCCCGCTTGAGTTTAAGGAGAAATTCCTGCATTCTTTTCAGGAATTTGACGCGCCCGCGCCGCCTGTTTCCGGTGGTGCGGGGCGATTGCTGCAGTGCGCCACAAAGCGTTTATGCGGGATGCGTTTTATTGGGGGATGCCACATGAAAATTGCGATTGCCAAAGAAACCCTGCCGGCGGAATGCCGTGTCGCGGCCACGGCGGACAGCGTGAAGAAGCTCATCGCCCTCGGCGCGGCGGTGCAGGTCGAAACCGGCGCGGGGCTCAAGGCCAGCGTGACGGACGAAATGTACAAGGCGGCGGGCGCGACCATCGTGCCCGGCGCGGGCGTCTATGCGGATGCGGATATCGTGCTGCGCGTGCGCGCGCCGTCGCTGGAGGACGTGGCGCAGATGAAAAAGGGCGCGCTGCTCATCGGCATGCTCGCACCCTATCAGGAAAAGGAACTCGTCGCCGCCTGCGCGGGGCAGGGCGTGACGGCGTTTTCGATGGAGCTGGTGCCGCGCATCACCCGCGCGCAGAGCATGGACGTGCTGTCCTCGCAGGCGAACCTTGCGGGCTACCGCGCCGTGCTGGAAGCCGCCAACGCCTTCGGGCGCGGCTTTCCGATGATGATGACGGCGGCCGGCACCGTGCCGCCCGCGAAGGTCTTCGTCATGGGCGCGGGGGTCGCGGGGCTGCAGGCCATCGCCACCGCGCGAAGGCTCGGCGGGGTCGTCTCCGCGACGGACGTGCGTCCTGTGGCGAAAGAGCAGGTCGAGAGTCTCGGCGCGAGCTTCGTCATGGTTGAATCGGAGGAAACCAAGGCGGCGGAAACCGCCGGCGGGTATGCCAAGGAAATGAGCGAGGAATACAAGCAAAAGCAGGCGCAGCTCATCGCCGACACCATCAAGAAGCAGGACATCGTCATTACCACCGCCCTCATTCCCGGCCGCAAGGCACCGGTGCTGGTGACGGAGGAGATGGTGCGCTCCATGAAGCCCGGCGCGGTCATCGTCGATCTCGCGGTCGAGCAGGGCGGCAACGTCGCCCTGTCGAAAGAGGGGGAGGTCGTGGACGTCGCGGGCGTGAAGATCGTGGGGTACCCCAACCTGCCCTCGCGCATTCCGGTCGATGCTTCCGCGCTTTACGCGCGCAACCTCGTCAGCTTCCTGACCCCGCTGGTGGACAAGGAAACCAAGGCGCTCAACATCAACTGGGAAGACGAGATCGTGGCCGCATCCGTGCTGACGCGCGACGGCGAGATCGTCAACCCCAACTTCAAGTAAGCTTCAAGCAAGCGAGAGGAGACAAGCTTCATGGCAAGCCAGAAAATCGTCGATCAGGCAGCGCAGATCGCGACCGACGCGGACAAGCTCTCCCACCAGGCCGCCGAAATGGCGGTGCAGGTCAGCCAGTACATGGCCAGCGGCGGCGGGGCGGGCGGCGTGCCCTTCTTCGTCGTCGGGCTCACCGTTTTCGTCCTCGCCTGTTTCGTCGGCTATTACGTCGTCTGGCGCGTGACCCCCGCGCTGCACTCCCCGCTCATGGCGGTGACCAACGCGATTTCCTCCGTCATCATCGTCGGCGCGCTCATCGCGGCCGGGACGGTGGAGATGGGAACGTCGAAAATAATGGGCTTTTTCGCGGTCGTGCTGGCCTCGGTCAACATCTTCGGCGGGTTCATCGTGACCCACCGCATGCTGCAGATGTTCTCGAAGAAAAAGAAATAAAGATTTTTAGGGAGATATTTCATCCATGTCGGTGACCGCATCCTACCTCGCCTATCTCGTCTCCTCCGTCTGCTGCATCATGGCGCTGCGCGGATTGTCGGGGCCCAACACGGCCAACAACGGCCTGCGCTTCGGCATCGCCGGCATGGCGCTGGCCATCCTGACCACGCTGGCCCTGCACGAGGTGCAGTCCTACGGGCTCATCATCCTCGGCATCGCGGTCGGCGGCGGCATCGGCGCGGTCATCGCGAAGAAGATCGAGATGACGGCGCTGCCGCAACTGGTCGCGGCTTTCCACAGCCTCGTCGGTCTGGCGGCGGTGCTGATCGCGGGGGCGGCTTTCAGCAACCCCGAAGCCTATAACATCGGCACGCCCGGCGACATCCACCCCGGCAGCCTGATCGAGATGAGCCTCGGCGTCGCCATCGGGGCGGTCACCTTCACCGGTTCCATCATCGCCTTCGGCAAGCTGCAGGGCATCATCCCCGGCGCGCCGGTCGTCTTTCCGGGCCAGCATCCGCTCAACGCCACGCTGGGTGCGGTTTTGCTGGGGCTCATCGTGCTTTTGTGCAGCACGGGCTCGCCCTTTTTGTTCTGGGCCATCGTCGTGCTCGCGCTCGCGCTCGGGATTTTAATGATCATCCCCATCGGCGGGGCGGACATGCCGGTCATCGTCTCCATGCTCAACAGCTACTCGGGCTGGGCGGCGGCGGGCATCGGCTTCACGCTGCACAATAACCTGCTCATCATCGTGGGCGCGCTGGTCGGTTCCTCCGGCGCGATCCTCAGCTACATCATGTGCAAGGGCATGAACCGTTCCTTCTTCAACGTCATTCTGGGCGGTTTCGGCGGCGAGGCCGCGGGCGGCGCCGCGGCGGCGGCTGCCAGCGACAGGCCGGTCAAGATCGGCTCGGCGGAAGACGCTGCCTTCATCCTGAAGAACGCCTCCAGCGTCATCATCGTGCCGGGCTACGGCATGGCGGTCGCGCAGGCCCAGCACGCGCTGCGCGAGATGTGCGATTTGCTGAAGGAAGAGGGCGTGAAGGTGCGCTACGCCATCCACCCCGTCGCGGGCCGCATGCCGGGCCACATGAACGTTCTGCTGGCCGAAGCCAGCGTGCCCTATGACGAGGTGCAGGAGCTGGAGGAGATCAACCGCGACTTCGCGCAGACCGACGTCGCCTTCGTCATCGGCGCGAACGACATCACCAACCCCGCGGCGAAAAAAGATCCGTCCTCGCCCATCTACGGCATGCCCATTCTGGACGTCGAGAGCGCCGGCACCACGCTTTTCGTCAAGCGTTCGCTGGGCAGCGGCTATGCGGGAATCGACAACGAGCTTTTCTTCTACGACAACACCATGATGCTGCTGGGCGACGCGAAAGCGATGTGCGAAGGCATCATCAAGGCGCTGGAGCAATAAACGCGCAATAAACGCAAAGTTTTCGCGCTGCGCCGCAATATATGACGCTATGGAAAAATAAAGCGTCTATCCTTCCCTGAAACAACGAAATTTTTTTCGTTTTCGGGCGCGCGGCGCGTTTGGTCTGATTGTGTCGCGAAAAACCCGCGCCGCGCAACATCGTGAACGGTCGTTTCGTCTGGAAATAAGTTTGTTTCTCAGTATAATCGTAGCCAACCCCTTATAATCCTTGAGGCGTCTGTACGAGGGCGCAGGAAAGGCGATAGAAGGCATGACCGACCTGAACCGGTTTTTTCCGCCGGACTCATGGCAGGAAGATTACTTTACCAGCACGTCTGGAAAGCAGATCCGCTATGGCCATGCCGAACCGGAAGGGGAGAAGAAGGGCACCGTCGTCATCACCACGGGCTACGCCGACTTCATCGAGGCCTATCACGAAACCATGCACGAATATCTCTCGCGCGGCTACGACGTGTGGGTGATGGACTGGGCGGGCCACGGCGGCTCGACCAAGAAGACGGATGGCGCGCATGTGAAAGGCCAGACGGTCGAAGACCACGTCGAAGACCTTCGCAAGTTCCGCCAGGAAATCGTCCAGCCGGTGAAGGACAAGCCGGTGTTTTTGAGCACTCATTCCATGGGCGGGCAGATCGCGCTGCGCTACCTCTCGCAGCACGGCGGGGATTTCAACTTCGCCATCCTCGCGACCCCGCTGGTGGAAGCGCGGCTGAAAGGCCCGGTGCAGGATTTGCTGCGCATCGTCTTCGCCTCCGCCGTCAAGCAGGGCATGGGCGAGGAAAACATTCCCGACGGCCGCCGCAGCATCACCCGCCACCTCGTCGCCGAGCGTAGCGAGCGCAACGACAAGAACCCCGTCCGCATGGGCCTGCACAAGGCCTTCATGCTGCTCGACGACACCTTGAAGGCGGAAGACCCGACCATCGGCTACGTGCACAGCCTGCTCTCCTCGACCGAGCGCACGGGGCAGGAAGAATTCCTGAAGACCATCAAGACGCCGATCTTGTTCGGCATCGGCACGGAAGACGACGTCATCGACAACGACAGCGTGCGCCGCGCCGCGAAGATCATCCCGCATGCGAAGGTGACGGAGGTGGAGGGCGGCATCCACGCCCTCTGGCTCGACCGCGACGCGCAGCGCGCGGACTGGTGGAAAAAAATCGACGCCTATATCGCCGCGCAGGCGACGGGCAGTAACCCGCAACCGAAACCGCCGCAAGCGAAAGGGCCCTGACACATGCTGCCAGCAAGCTTTACGGAGCCGAAGGATTTCGAATGGGGGCATTTCAAGAATGCCAAGGGCGCGGATATCCGCTACGGCAGCCTGAAGGCCGAGGGCGAGAGCAAGGGCACGCTCGTCATCCTGCAGGGCTTTCGCGAGAACATCGAGAAATACTTCGAGCTCGTGCGCGAGATGCACGACAAGGGCTTCGACGTCTATCTGATGGACTGGCGCGGGCAGGGCGGCTCCGAGCGCTACATCAAGGCCAATCCGCAAAAGGCGCATAGCGAAGGCTACGACGAAAATCTCGAAACCCTCGATCAGTTCATGACCACCATCGTGGATACCTCGGGTACGAAGGGCGGTTCCGCGCCCGCCAAGCCGCTCATCATGATGGCGCATTCCATGGGCGCGCATCTGGGCCTGCGCTACTTGCACGACCACGAGGGCGTGTTCGATTCCGCCGTGCTTTCCGCGCCGATGATGGACATCGTGACCGGGGGGCTGCCCCGCCCGCTCGCGCGGCAGATGGCGAAATTCGCCAAGGCCGGCAACTACCTCGAAAAATACATCCCCGGCGGCGCGGACTGGAACGATGCCGCCGACAAGTTCGACGGCAACCAGGTCACCCACGACCCCGACCGCTTCGAGGCCGCCAAGCAGGTTTTGCGCGACAAGCCCGAGCTGCAGATCGGCGACCCCACCTACGGCTGGGTCTATCACGCCTTTTCCTCGGTCGATATCCTGAACGACGAGGCTTATCTTTCCGCCATCAAGACGCCGGTGCTCATGGGCATCGCGGGGCAGGACAAGGTCGTCGATCGCCCCGCGCAGGAGCGCGCCTGCGGGATACTTCCCAACTGCGAGAAAATCGACGTCCCGGGCGCACGCCACGAGTTATGGATGGAGCGCGACGATCTGCGCAAGATGTGGACCGACAAGGTCGAAAGTTTTTTGGACAAACGGCTGAAGGCGCAGGGGCCCGCGCCAAAAAAGCCGAATAGCCCCGGCAAGCCGCGGCCGCCATCGCCCTGATGACAGCGCGGCGCTCAGGGGGTATAATATAAGTAAGTGCAAAAGACGCCGGAAAACGAATAAAAGCGGAGAGAAGGTTGTGACCGACAACACGGCCCCCGATACGACGGAACAGAAAGACAAGGATTACAGGCGTTTAAGCGACCTAATCCTTGAAGCCATGCATCTTGCGCTGGAGCAGAAGGACGTGGTGATCGCCGATTTGCTGAGCCGTGCGATGGAAATGTCGCTGACCCGCAACGCGGGCGGGCGCAACTTCATCGAACGCCGCGACCTTTCGGACGACGTCGAGGTCGCGCTTGAAAAACTGGTCGAATTGCGCCGCTCCGTCACCGGCAAGCAGGACGGCTAGGCCGGGTTTTCCGCTCGTTTCCGGCGATCGGCGCTGGAAGTTTTTTATGGGCTGGCGACCAGCGCCAGCCATTCATCTTCAGATAAAACCGTCAGGCCCAGCTCCGCCGCTTTTTTCAGCTTGGAGCCCGCGTCTTCCCCCGTCACCACGTAATCCGTCTTTTTCGAGACCGAGCCCGCGACCTTCGCGCCGAGCGAGAGCGCTTGCGCCTTGGCCTCGTCCCTTCCCATTTTCGACAGCTTGCCGGTGAAGACCACGGTCTTGCCGGAGATTTTTGAATCCGCCGCATCCGGCCGCTCGAAGTCGCGCACGTCCAGTTCCGCCTGCAAATCCCTTAGCACGTCTTTGTTGTGCGCCTCGGCGAAGAAACCGACGAGGTCTTCGGCTACCGCGGGGCCGATGTCCTCGATGGAGGTGAGGTCGAGATAGGCCGCGCCCGCGTGGTCGGCGGCGGCCGCCATCTGCGTCTTGAGGTTATCGAGGCTTTCGTAATGCAGCGCCAGCTTGCGCGCCGTCGCCTGCCCCACCTGCCGGATGCCGAGGGCGTAGATGAAACGGTCGAGAGATATTTTTCGCCGTTCCTCGATCGCGGACAGCAGGTTGGCGACGGAAAGCTCGCCCCAGCCCTCGCGCGTCTTTAAGTCTTCCGCATGTTTTGCCAGCCGGAAGATGTCGGCGGGGCCGCGCACCATGCCTTCGTCCCAGAACTGCTGGATGATCTTTTCGCCCAATCCTTCGATGTCGAAGCCGTATTTGCTCACGAAATGCCTCAGGCGTTCGACCGCCTGCGCGGGGCAGGTCAGCCCGCCGGTGCAGCGCGTCGCGGCCTCGTCTTCCTCGCGCAGCGTGGTGCTGCCGCAGACGGGGCATTTTTTCGGCAACTTGTATTCCTGCCCTTCGCGCGGCTCCAGCACCCGCACCACCTGCGGAATGACGTCGCCCGCACGCTGGATGATGACGCGCGCGCCTTCATAGACGCCCTTGCGGTTCACTTCGTCCTCGTTGTGCAGCGTCGCGCGCGAGACAATGACGCCGCCGACGTTGACGGGCTCCAGCTCCGCCACCGGCGTCAGCACGCCGGTGCGCCCGACCTGTATGATGATCTTGTGCAGGATGGTTTCCGCCTGCTCCGCCGGAAACTTGTGCGCCGTCGCCCAGCGCGGCGCGCGGCTGATGAAGCCGAGGCGCTTTTGGTAGTCCAGTGAATTCACCTTATAGACCACGCCGTCGAGGTCATAGGCGATGTCGGGCCGCTGCGCGTAGATGTAAGCGTGAAAATCCAGCAGCGCCTTTGCGCCGGTCAGCTTCTTCGCGGGCTCGGGCGTCTCGAAGCCCCAATGGGCGAGCTTCTTCCTGATGCCGTCCTGCGTCTGCGCGAATTCTTCCGATACCTCGCCCAGCGCATAGCCGAAAAAGCGCAGCGGGCGTTTGGCGGTGATGGAAGGGTCAAGCTGGCGCAGCCCGCCCGCCGCG
Organism: Alphaproteobacteria bacterium; assembly: GCA_016124645.1. Lineage (GTDB taxonomy): Bacteria > Pseudomonadota > Alphaproteobacteria > Micavibrionales > UBA2020 > WGNE01. The sequence goes on along the minus strand of WGNE01000007.1, from coordinate 28,265 downwards.
GCGTTGCGCGGGTTGGCGAAAATCTTGTCGTCCGCTTCCTCCTGCGCTTCGTTCAGCTTGGCGAAATCGGCGCGGGTCATATAGACCTCCCCGCGCACTTCAAGAATATCGGGCGCGTCCTTGGTCAGTTGCTGCGGGATGGTCGCGATGGTGCGCACGTTGGCGGTCACGTCCTCGCCTTCTTCCCCGTCGCCGCGCGTCGCGGCCTGCACCAGCCTGCCTTTTTCGTAGCGCAGGCTGCAGGAAAGCCCGTCGATCTTCGGCTCCGCCCAGAAATCTATTTTTTCATCGGCGGGGAGGTTCAGGAATTTGCGGATACGCTCCTCGAAATCCGTCACGTCCTCATCCGCGAAGGCGTTGGAGAGCGAGAGCATCGGCACCGCGTGGCGCACCTTGGCGAAATCCTTCGCGGGTTTCGCGCCCACGCGCTTCGTCGGGCTGTCTTTTGTAATCACCTCGGGATGCGCGGTCTCGATCTCCTCCAGCCGGCGGCGCAGCGCGTCGTAGTCGGCGTCGGATATTTCCGGCGCGTCCTTGCCGTGGTAAAGATCGTCGTGGTGCAATATCTGCTTGCGCAGCGCGGCTGCCTCGAATGACGCCTCCATGCGGTTGAGCTCACTCGCGGGCACGGGGGCCGTCGCGTCCTTCTTCTTACGCGGCGGCGACATGGTTCTCCAAAAGCCTCGCGGCTTGTGCGCGTGCTTCCCTTGTCACTTCCGCGCCCGACAACATGCGGGCGATTTCCTCCTGACGTTCGGCGAGGTCCGTCAGCGGGGTGATATGGGTGAGGGTGACAGGTTTGCCGCCCGCCTTCCTGCCGGTTTTCGCCACGTGCCAGTGGTGCCTTGCGCGCGCGGCCACCTGCGGGCTGTGGGTCACGACCAGCACCTGGTATTTTTTCGCTAGACGCTGCAGCCGTTCGCCCACCGCGTCCGCCGTCGCGCCGCCGATGCCGCTGTCCACCTCGTCGAAGATGAGGGTGGGGATGGAGCCGGTCTCGGCCAGTATCACCTTCAGCGCCAGCATGAAACGGCTGAGCTCCCCGCCCGAGGCGATCTTGTGGATCGGCCCTGCGGGCGTGCCGGTATTGGTGGAGACGAGAAAGCGCACGGTATCGAAACCGTTCGGGTTCCACGAGTTCTCGTCCGCACCGCGTTCGCAGGCCACGGTGAAATTCGCCTTGTCCAGCTTCAGGTCCGGCAATTCGGCGTTGACGGCTTTCGCCAGTTTTAGCGCGGCCTTCTTGCGCGTCGCGCTGGCTTTTTCGGCCAGCGTCGTGAATTTGTGCTTTTGCGCCGCGACGGTTTTTTCCAGTTCCTGCAGCGCGTCGTCGCGGTGGGTGATGAGCCGCAATTTTTGCGAGAGCTCGGCATAGACTTCCGGCAGGCGATCGACCGTGGTGCGGTGCTTTTTCGCCAGTTCCTTCAGGCCGAAATAGCGGTCTTCCACGTCTTCCAGCTTCTCGCCCGCGTCCTCGCCCTCGGTTTTGAGTTTTTCGACCTGCCATGCCAGTTCGTTCACCTCTCCCCCCGCGCGGGAGACGGCTTCGAGCAGCGGGGCCATGTCCCCGCCCAGCCCCTTGTCGGCGAGACGGCCGAAAAGGATTTCCAGCTTTCCGAGCTGAGATTGCAGCCCCTCGTCGCCCTCGATGATGCGGGTGGCTTCTTCGTAGGTGGCGTCCAGCTTCTCGCGGTTTTTCAGGCGGTGGCGTTTTTGCGCCAGCGCTTCCTCCTCGCCGGGCTGCGGGTCGAATTTCTCGAGCTCGGCCACGGTGTATTTCAGGTATTCTTCCTGCAGCCGCATGGCCTCGAAGTCGGAGAGCGCCTGTTCCAGCCGTGCGCGGGCTTCGCGCCAGCTATCCCACGCGGCGCGGATGGCGGCGGCGTCCTGCGTCAGGCCCGCATAGCCGTCCAGCACTTCGATATGGGTTTCGGGGTCGAGCAGTCCCTGCGTTTCGAACTGGCCATGCACCTCGACCAACAACGCACCGGTTTCCTTCAGCAATTGCACGCTGACGGGGGCGTCGTTGATGAAGGCCTTGCTGCGCCCGTCCTTGCCCAGCGTGCGGCGCAAAATCAGCTCCTCGTTTTCCTTCACCTCCAGCCCCTTTTCGGCGAGCAGGGCGAAGACGGGGTGGCCCGCTTCGGGCGCGAAGCTGGCGGCGACGGCGGCCTGGTCTTCCCCGTGGCGCACCAGACCGCTTTCCGCGCGCATGCCGAGCGCGAGGCCCAGCGCATCGAGCAGGATGGATTTGCCCGCGCCGGTTTCCCCGGTCAGGGCCAAAAGCCCGCCGTCCGCCTCCAGCGTCAGGCGGTCGATGAGGATGATGTTTTGTATCGCAAGGCTGGTCAACATGGGCAAACCCCGTGAATTCTGGCCGTTACAGTATCTTGCCGAGAGTCTTGTCGTAGAGCGAGCCGCCCCCGCCCTTGCTCTTCTTCAACAGGCGGTAGGCGTCCTTGTACCAGGTGCTGTCCGGGTAGTTGTAGCCGAGAATGGCGGCGGTCTTCTTCGCCTCTTCGCGCAGGCCGAGGGAGAGATAGCATTCCACCATGCGCTCGAGCGCTTCGGGCACCTGCGTCGTGGTCTGGTATTGCTCCACCACGCGGCGGAAGCGCGGCAGGGCGGCGGTGAACTGGTTGCGCTCGAGGTAATAGCGGCCGATCTCCATCTCCTTGCCCGCGAGGTGGTCCTGCGTGAGGTCGATCTTCAGCGCGGCGTCGCGCGCGTATTTGCTGGCGGGGAAGCGGGTGACGACCTGCTGCAGGTTGTCGAGGGCGAGCTGGGTCATCTTCTGGTCGCGGCGCACGTCCGAGATCTGCTCGTAATAGCAAAGGGCGCGCAGGTAATAGGCATAGGCGGCGTTGGGGTCGCCCGGGTGCAGCTCGATGAAGCGGTCGAGCGAGAGGATGGCTTCGTCGTAGTTCAGCTTCTTGTAATGGGCGTAGCCCGCCATCAGCTGCGCGCGCGTCGCCCATTGCGAATAGGGGTACTGGCGGTCCACGTCGTCGAAACCCTTGGCGGCGAGGCCGTAGTCGCCCGTGTCCAGCTTGTGCGCGGCGTCGTTATAGAGCGTGGCGACGGGAACTTGCTTGTCGGCATCGGCCTTTTTCTTCGACGCGCAGCCGGAAAGCCCGATACTGAAGACGAGGGCCAGCGCGAGGCAGGCGGCGGAATATGGTTTGAAACGGCGAAACATGGCACGACCCGTCGGGAACAAATGTGAAACAGAAACCATGTTTTTTATAGCACGGTTCGCAGGGCCGTTGAAAGCCGCTTGACGCGTGGTTTTCGGGGTAAAAAGCCGGAATTAAGCCGTGACGGCGACGGGGATTTCCTCCCCATAGACGCGCACGGGCGAAGCGCTGGTCTTGCGCGGAGCGGCGTTGCCCAGCTCCACGATCTCGAAGGCGTCGGGCTGGGAAAACAGCGTATGCAGGGCGCGGTTGTTCATGGCATGCCCGGCCTTGATGCCGTGGTAATGGCCGATGAGGGGCAAGCCGGCAAGATAGATGTCGCCGATGGCGTCCAGAATCTTGTGGCGCACGAATTCGTCGCGGAAGCGCAGCCCGTCGGGGTTCAGGATCTTGTCGCCATCGACGACGATGGCGTTGTCGAGCGAGCCGCCGCGCGCGAGGCCCATTTTTCTTAACGCCTCGACCTCATGCAGGAAGCCGAAGGTGCGTGCCGAGGCGATATCCGCGCGGTAGGCGTCGCCCCTGAGCTGGTGGGTGAATTTCTGGCGGCCGATGAGCTGGTTGTCGAATTCGATCTCGAAGCCGAAATAGGTGGCGTCCGAAGGGGCGAGGATGACCTCCTTGTCGCCTTCCTGATAGGAAACGGTGCGCTTGACGCGCAGGGCGCGGCGCGCGGCGTTCTGGCGCGTCATGCCGGCGCGGTCGATGGCGGCGACGAAATCCGCGGCGCTGCCGTCCATGATCGGGATTTCCGGCCCGTCGATTTCGACGACGGCGTTGTCGAGCCCCATGGCGGCGAAGGCGGAAAGCAGGTGCTCCACGGTCGAAACGCTCACGCCTTCCTTGTTGGAAAGCACGGTGCACAGCCGCGTGTCGGTCACGTTGTTCCAGCGGGCGGGCACGACGTTGGGGCGGTCGGCGATGTCGGTGCGCACGAAGATGATGCCCGAAGAGGGCGCTGCGGGCCGCGCGGTGAGCGTGGCGGGCGCGCCGGAGTGGACGCCGACGCCCGTGACGGTGAAGGCGTTGCGGAGCGTGTATTGCGAAACCGAGGTCAGCATCTTTTTAAAAACCGTGCTTGTTGAGACAGTTAGGGGGAACCCCTTTCCTCTTTAGTATCAAATGCGGCGGGGCAGCAGAAGTCACTCTTTGTGACAGAGTGTTACAAAGGCAAGCTTTTGATTTTAAGGAATAATTCGGTTAATTTTTACACTCCTGATTTTTATTATAAAAAATAATTGACATAACGTAATCGCCCCGTATATTATGCTTTCATAAACCAACTGGAGATGAAGACACCGGCCCGTAAAACCAATAAACAAGCAATAAAACGGGACGGCATCACGATAACAGGGATGCACAGGTGAGAAGAAAAAAGGCGGCTCGAAAGGGCCGCCTTTTTTAACGCGCGCCCATGATTTTGTCCTGGGATTCGGGAAAAAGAATTTGACATAAGTTGAGAGCCGCCATATAAAAACGCCAATGTCCTGTGAACGGCAGGCAGAGACCCAAGGTGTATAAAGGCAGGGCCGTGACCCGCCGCCACTTAAAACAGAGCAGTTTAATAGAGGAGTTTTTACAATGTCAGTCAGGTTCCCCCTCGTTTTGGCTTTTGCCGCCGTTGCCGTCGTCGGCGTCGGTTCCGAGTACATGTACCAGACCAGCGGCCACGAGCACGTCATCGCCACCGTCACCGACAAGGACCGCCAGATTACTACCGACAGCGACGGCCATGCCCAGAGCAAATACATCGTCTTCACCGACAAGGAAGTCTTCGAGAACAGCGACAGCCTGCTGCGCGGCAAGTTCAACTCCTCCGACATTCAGGGCAAGCTGAAGCGCGACTGCACCTATGACTTCGAGGTCTATGGCTATCGCAACCACTTCTTCAGCGTCTATCGCAACATCATCGACGCGACCCCCGTCAAGGGCGGTTGCCCCGCGCCGCGCCAGCCCGGCAGCTAAGCGCGACAAGCGAGGGATACGAAAAACCCGGCGCGGATTTTCCCGCCGGGTTTTTTTTATGCGTTTTTCAGGACAAGAAAAACCCCGGGGAAGACCCCCGGGGTTTTCATCACTCAAAGCGGTTTGAGTGCAAGTCTGTCAGTTCACCGGCTTAGTTCGCCTGCCGGCGCAGGAAGGCCGGAATGTCCAGCTCGTCCTCCGCCGCCTGTTTGCCGCCTTCCTCGACGGAAAGCGCGGGCGCGGCGGGAGCGGTCGCGGCGGGCGCCGTGACGTCTTCCTTGCGCTGCAAGGTGAACCGCTCGAACAGCGGCGGCGCTTTTTTCACCGGCTTTTCGGCGGCGGGTTGCGGCTTGGCGGGCGCGGCCAGATCATCCGACGTGAAAAGATCCGCGCTGGTGCCGCCCGCGTGGCGGGGGTCAACGGGTTTCGGCGGAATGAAGCTGTTGCCGTGACGCTGTCCGCGCGCCGGGCCGGAAGGCGCGGCGGGGGCCGTCGCCGCCGGGGCGGCGGTTTGCGCCGTCGTCTGGCGTTGCGGATAGTTCTGCGTGACGGGCGGCTGCACCGGCTTGGTCCAGGTCTGCGTTTCGTCCATGTCCTCGTTCAGCTTGCGGGCGGTCGCGGTCTGCGCGCCTGCGTAGCCGGTGGAGGCGGCATGGCCGGTTTGTTGCGGTTCCGGCGAACGCTGCCAGCCGTCACCTGCGCCTGCATCTGCACCGGCCATGGCGGGCTTGGGCGCGGTTGCGGTCACGGGGCGGGCGGTCGCCTGCGCCGTCACCTGCGGGCGGTGGGCCGCCTGCGTGGGCATGATCGAAGCGGGCATCGCGCCGGTGGTGTAGCCGCCGCCGGAGGACTGGCTTTGCGCCTGCGGTTCGCGCGTGCGCTCGAAGGAGGCATAGCCGCCCGCCGATTGCGTGCGCTGGGGAACCGCCTGCTGCGCGGGGCGGCGGGAAGGTTCCACATGGCCGGTGGAGATGGTCGTGACGGGGCGGTTTTGCATCGCCGCCGCCTCGATCCCCGTCGCCACGACGGAAACGCGCATGGTGCCGTTCATCGTCTGGTCGAAGGTCGAGCCGAAGATGATGTTGGCGTCGGGATCGACTTCGTCGCGGATGCGGTTCGCGGCTTCGTCCACCTCGAACAGCGTCATGTCGAGGCCGCCGGTGATGTTGATCAGCACGCCGCGCGCGCCTTTCATCGAAACATCGTCCAGCAGCGGGTTGGAAATGGCTTTTTCGGCCGCTTCGACCGCGCGGCGTTCCCCTTCGGCCTCGCCCGTGCCCATCATCGCCTTGCCCATCTCGGCCATGACGGCGCGGATGTCGGCGAAGTCGAGGTTGATGAGGCCCGGCATGACCATCAGGTCGGTCACGCCGCGAACGCCCGATTGCAGGACTTCGTCCGCCATGCAGAAGGCGTCGGAGAAGGTGGTCTTCTCGTTCGCGATGCGAAACAGGTTCTGGTTCGGGATGATGATGAGGGTATCGACGTGTTTTTGCAGCTCGTTGATGCCGTTTTCCGCCAGCTTCATACGGTGCGTGCCCTCGAAGTGGAAGGGCTTGGTGACGACGCCGACGGTCAGGATGCCGGCTTCCCTTGCCGCCTGCGCGATGACGGGGGCCGCGCCGGTGCCGGTGCCGCCGCCCAGGCCGGCGGTGACGAAGACCATGTTCGAGCCTTCGAGATACGCCAGGATTTCGTCGATGCTTTCCTCGGCCGCCGCGCCGCCGATCTCGGGGTTGGCGCCCGCGCCCAGGCCGCGCGTGACGTTCACGCCCAGCTGGATCTTGTGGGGGGCCGAGCTGCCTTCGAGCGCTTGCGCGTCCGTGTTGCAGACCAGGAACTCGCAGCCTTCAAGGTTGGAGTTGATCATGTTGTTGACGGCATTGCCGCCCGCGCCGCCGACGCCGATGACGGTGATCTTCGGCTTTAAGCGATTTGTCTGTGTTTGCATTCTGATGTTGATAGCCATGTTGTAAGTTCCTCCGCTTCGTGATGACAGTGATTCTACCTCAAGGTGATTCATGCTTTCCAGAGTCGATATGCGTTCAACCGCACTTTTTTTTCACCCTTTGGACCTCCTAACACTTTGGAAAATAAGCGAAATTAGGCCCAACGGAACAGCAAAAACCGTTGTATTCGAGTCAGTTACCAGTTCTCCTTCAACCAATGCGTGACTTTTTGCAGCAGTTGCGTGCGAAACGGGCCGGGCAGGGCAAAGCCGTGGCTTTGCTGCGTGACAGGAATTTCGTCCGCGTGTTCCGCTGCGTAGTGGAGAAGACCGGCGCAGGTAGAAAACGCCGGGCCTCCCGTTGCTTCCGCCAGCCCCTTGACGCCTTGCGGACGTCCGAGGCGGATCTGTTTGTCGAGGATGAGCTGTCCGATGTCGCACAGGCCGGGCAGCTGCGATGCGCCGCCGGTCAGCACCACGCGGCGCCCCGCAATCTGGTTGATGCCGAAATCGACGAGCTTGGCGCGCACCAGCTCGAAGGTCTCCTCGATGCGCGGCTGGATGATGCCGGTCAGCAAGGACTTCGGCACGTAGTTGGGCTGCGCGTGTTCTTCCTCGCCCACCGGCGGCACGTCGATCATCGCGCCGTCGTCGGTGCTGGTCGCGTGCGCCGCGCCGTAAAGCGTCTTGATGCGCTCCGCATCGACGAGCGAGGTGGTGAGCCCGCGCGCGATGTCGCTGGTCACGTGCTGGCCGCCGACGGGAATGGCCGCGCTGAAGATCAGTTTGCGCTCGAAGAACACGCCGATGCTGGTGGTGCCGCCGCCCATGTCGATGACGGTGCAGCCGAGGTCTTTTTCGTCATCGACCAGCGCGGCGAGGCCCGAGGCGTAGGGCGCGGCGCAATAGGCCTCGACCTCCAGCTGGTTCTGGTGCACCACGGTGGCGATGTTGCGCGTCGCGCTCGCAAGCGCGGTCACGGGCGTGAGGCTGACGCCCAGCGTCTCCCCCGCCATGCCCAGCGGTTCCTGAATGCCGCGCTGACGGTCGATGGAATAGCTGGAGGCGATGATGTGGATGAGCTCGTCCTTCTCAGGCACGACCACGCCGCGGCTCTGGGCGAGGGCGGCCTGAATGTCGCGCTCGGAAACTTCGGAGCCGGTGATTTTCGTGCTGACGTTGAGCTGGTGCGAAAGGCAGTGCACGCCGGGCACGTTGACATAGACGGCGCGGATGGGCTGGCCCTGCAATTGCGTGCGCGCCATCATCTCCGCCGCTTCGACGGCATGGGCGACCGCGGTTTCCGCCGCCTTCAGGTCGATGATGGTGCCGGACTTCACCCCGCGCGAGGCCTGATGACCGATGCCGATGACCTCGATCGTGCCGTGGCTGCGGATTTCCGCGATGAAGCAGGAGATCTTGGAAGAGCCGATGTCGAGCGCGGCGATGATGTTGCGTCCGGGCGCGCTGCCCGTGTCGTCGTGCTTCGCATGTTTTCCGCCATGCTTGCCGGGTTTTTTGCCGTGCGTCGTCTTTATGGGCGCCGTCAGGTCAGGCAGCCCGCCCTTGTCTTTCTTCATCTGTCGTCCTCCGCTTCATCATTCGCTTCGTTCTTTTTTATTCTTCGATTTTTTTTATCGCCGCTTTTGCGCGGTTCTTTTTTTATATGTCTCGTCTCTCCCTCAGGTTTTTTTCTTGTTCTCCTTCGCGTCCTTGTCCTGCGCGTCCTGCGCGGGGCGGACGACGATCTCGTCCGGGATGCGCATGTCGATGCTGGTGACGTCTTTCTTCAGCAAGTCGTCGCGTTTCGCGCGGCGCGCCAGCTCGCTCAAGGCCAGCTCGGCGTTCTTTTCCGGCAGCTTCACGGTGATGTCGTTCTTCAGGTGCAAATCCCAGCGGCGCTGGCCGACGCGCACGGCGGAGACGAGCTCCTTCGCCACCAGCGGCTCCGCGTGCAGCAGGGTCAGCAGGCCGGTCAGGTGCTCGGGCGCGTTTTCGCCCACGACGAGGGGCAGGGACTGGAAGGCGCCGCGCCCGTCGGAAGACAGCACGCGGCCGTCCTCGTCGATGACGGAAATCTCTTTCTGGTGCTGCCAGAGCGCGGCGGGCGCGCGTTCCTCAAGATCGACGATGATGGTGTCGGGCAGGCGGCGGGTGACGCGCGCGCTTTTCACCCATGAGATGTCGGTCAGGGATTTTTGGGCATCGCCAATCGGCACTTCGAAAATCGGCTCGCCCTGTTTCAAGTCGAGGCGCGCCATCAGGACATCGGGCGGCACGTGCTCGCGCCCGGTGACGAGGATCTGGTTGACGCGGAAACCCGCCGAAGCGGAAAGGGCAAGGGCCTTGTCATGCGTCCAGCCGGCCGCGCGCACGAAGGCGCCGGAATGCCAGCCGTAAAAGCCGCCGCCCAGCACGAGGAGCGCCGTGCCGCCGGCCAGTGCGATTTTCCTGAATCGCAGCATCGAAATTCTGGTGCTGCGCCGCGGGGTTTTGCTCCCGCGCTTGCTGAACAGCTTCATTTATCCCCAGTCTTTATATCTTATGTGTGGACTTCGGCGTTTTCGACGAGCCACTCCACAAGATCCCCAAAAGTCATCCCCAAGTATGCAGCCTGTTCCGGGACCAGTGACGTCGGCGTCATGCCCGGCTGCGTGTTCGTTTCGAGATAGTAAAGCCCCGAAACGCCCGGTTCGTTGTCATTATACCTGAAATCGCTGCGCGTGACACCTGTGCATCCTAATTTTTCATGCGCGAAGGCGGCAAGGCGCAGCGCTTCGTCGAAAACCTCGGTGCTGATGAGGGCGGGCACGACGTGCATCGAGCCGCCGGCGGCGTATTTCGCTTCGTAATTATAGAAATCATTCGCGGTGGTGATTTCCGTAACGGTTAGCGCGCGGCCCTGCTGGCCTTTGCCGCCCATGACGGCAACCGAAAGTTCGCGCCCGGGAATGAATTTCTCCACCAATGCATAGGGGCCGTAGGACCATGTGTCGAGGCCCAGCGGCGGCTTGTTGTCGCCCTGGCGCACAATATATACGCCGACGCTCGATCCTTCCGCGTTGGGCTTGACGACATAGGGCGGATCGAAGCTGACCTTGCCTTGGCGGATGTCGTCGATGTGCAGCAATTCCCCGTCCGGGCAGCGCACGCCCATGGGCTTCAAAATCTCTTTCGCCTTTTGCTTGTCCATCGCAAGGGCCGAGGCGAGCGGCGCGGAATGGGTATAGGGGATGTTGAGGATTTCCAGCACGCCCTGAATGCAGCCGTCTTCCCCGCCGCGTCCGTGCAGCGCGTTGAAGACGACGTCGGGCGCGGGGGTCAGCTGCTGTAAAAGGCTGTCGAGGTCGCGCTTCACGTCGATTTCGGAAACGTCGTAGCCCTTGTCGCGCAGCGCTTTCGCGCAGGCCTTGCCGCTGGTGAGCGAAACCTCGCGTTCCGCCGACCAGCCGCCCATCAATACTGCGACCTTCTTGGCCATGAGCCGTCTATGCCTTTCAGTTATCGCCTTCTTGCATCAAGGCGCGGATATCTTCGTCTTGCTCGAGCGGAACCCCGATCCGCCGTATTTCCCAACGTAACATAATCCCCGAATTCTCGGCAACACGTTTGCGCACGGTTTCGCCAAGTCTTTCGATGTCCGCCGCGCTCGCATCGCCGGTGTTGATCATGAAGTTGCAATGCAGCTCCGACATCTGCGCACCGCCGACGATGAGACCGCGGCAGCCCGCTTCGTCCACCAGCTTCCACGCGCTCATGCCTTCGGGGTTGGCGAAGGTGGAACCGCCGGTCTTGGTCTTGATCGGCTGGCTTTCGCCGCGCTTGGTCTTGATCTCGTCCATGCGCGCCTCGATCTCCTCGCGCACACCCGCGCGACCCTGCAGCTTGGCGGAAAGGAAGATGACGTCCTTCGGGAGCGCGTTATGGCGGTAGCCCATTTGCATTTCGTCCGGCGTCATGGCCTTGACCGTGCCGTCGGGGAAGAGAACGTCGGCGGAAATCAGGATGTCCTTCGTCTCCCCGCCGTAAGCGCCCGCGTTCATGCGCAGCGCGCCGCCGATGGTGCCGGGAATGCCCGAAAGGAATTCCAGCCCCGCGATCTTCTCCCGCGCGGCGAAAAGCGCGACGTTCATGTCGAGCGCGGCCGCGCCTGCGGTCACTATATAATTGTCATCTTTTTCAACGGTCGCGAAATCGCGGCCGAGGCGAATGACCACCCCCGGCACCCCGCCGTCGCGGATGATCATGTTGGAGGCGACGCCCAGCACGGTGACCGGCACGTCGTCGGGGCAGTTCTTGATGAAATCGATGAGGTCTTCGCGGTCTGCGGGCTTGAACAGGACTTCCGCCGGGCCGCCGACGCCGAACCATGTCATATGGCCCAGCGGCGCGTTGGGGGTCAGCCGTCCGCGCGTTTTCGGCAGCCGGGCTTCGAGGCCGGGCGCGAAGCGCGGCCCCTGTTCCGGCATGGGTGGTAAAACCGTCATGCCGCCCCGTTGGCGGTTTTGGGGGCGGTTCCGAAAATCTGCTCCAGCTCGCGCGGCAGGGCCTGCGCCCAATGGGTGATGGTGCCCGCGCCAAGGCAGATGACGAAGTCCCCGGGTTTCGCGATGGCGGCGATAAGCGGCGCCAGCTCTTTCGGGTCTTTCAGGCGGTGGACCTTGTCCTTTCCACTGTTACGAATAGCCTCGGCCAGCGCGTCGGCATTCACGCCCTCGACGGGTTCCTCGCCCGCCGCATAGACGTCCGCGATGATGACCTCGTCCGCACCCTCGAAACAGGCCGCGAAAGGCTCGAAGAGGTTGGAAAGCCGCGAATAGCGGTGCGGCTGCATGAGCGCGATGACGCGGCCCTGCGGCGACGTGTTGCTTTTGCCGTTCTTGCCCGCGATGGCGTCGCGCCCGGCTTTCAGCACCGCCGCGATCTCGACCGGGTGGTGGGCGTAATCGTCGATGACGGTGATGCCGTTCGCGATGCCCGCCGTGGTGAAGCGGCGCTTCACGCCGGTGAACTTCGAAAGCGCGGCGATGATCTGCTCCGGCTTCAGGCCGATTTCATGGCCGAGGGCGAAGGTGGACAGCGCGTTCAGCGCGTTGTGCGGGCCGAACATCGGCAGGCGCACGCCGTTTATCTCCTTCGGGAACTTGTCCATATGCGGGTTGTTGACGCGGATGTCGAAGGTGAGCCCGTCCGGCGTGGTGTCGAGGTTGACGGCCTGCACGTCGGCCTCGTCCGAAAAGCCGTAGGTGACGGTCTTGCGCTGGAACTTCGGCATCAGCTCGCGGATGACGGGATGATCGACGCAGGCGACGACCACGCCGTAAAAGGGCAGGTTGCGCGCGTAATCGACGAAGGCCTGTTTCAGCGCGGCGTAGCTGCCGTAATAATCCAGATGCTCGGGGTCGATGTTGGTGATGACGGAGGCGACCGAAGGCAGGTGGGCGAAGGTGCCGTCGCTCTCATCGCTTTCGACCACCATCCAGTTGCTCGCGCCCATGCGGGTATTGGTGCCGTAGGCGTTGATGATGCCGCCGTTGATGACGGTGGGGTCCAGCCCGCATTTCTCCATCACGTGGCCGATGAGGGAGGTCGTCGTCGTCTTGCCGTGGGTGCCGGAGATATTGACGCACCATTTCGCCTTCATCAATTCGGCCAGCAGCGCGACGCGCGGGATGACGGGGATTTGTTCGGCCTTCGCGGCGACGACTTCGGGGTTGGCGTCCTTCACGGCGGTCGAGCGCACGACGACGGCGCAGGGGTGGCCCGCCTCGTCCATGATGTTTTCCGCCGCATGGCCGATGGCGACGCGGATGCCCAGCGCGCGCAGGCGGATGACGTTGGCGCTTTCGGCCTGATCGGAGCCTTGCACCCTGTATCCCATGTTATGCAAAACTTCGGCGTATCCGCTCATGCCGATACCGCCGATGCCGATGATGTGCATCGTCCCGATCTCAAATGGAAAGGCTTGATTCATAAGGGTTTTCTTTCGCTGTTATTCTTGTTCCGACCTTGCAACCCCGTCTCTATGGGCGCGTATATTATACGCAGACGGCCCTTTCCACAAGATCGGCCAGTTTGCGCGCCGCATCGGGCCTGCCGCAGCTTTTTGCGGCCTGCGCGGCCTGTGCGAGCCCGGCGGGGTCGTTCATCAGCTCTTCCAGCTTTTGCGCCATGGCCATGGGGGTGAAATCTTCCTGCATGACGACCCATGCGCCGCCCTTGGTGGCGATGGTTTCGGCGTTGTATTTCTGCTGCATGTCGGCATGGCCGGGGTAGGGCACGAAAATCGCGGGCCGGCCCACCGTGCCGATCTCCGCCACGGTCGAGGCGCCGGCGCGGCCGATGAAAAGCTGGCAGGCCGTCAGTCTTTCGGGCATGTCGCTGAAAAAGGGCTTGATCTCCGCCGTCACGCCGGCGGCCTGATAGTAACTTTCGGTATCGGCCACCGCGTCCTCCCGGCACTGGTGGACGATGCGCAGCCTGCGGCGCAATTCGGCGGGGAGCCTTCCGCAGGCGGCGGGCAGCACGTCCCCGAAGACCTTGGCGGCCTGGCTGCCGCCGGTCACGAATATGTTGAACGTCTCGCCGGGCGGCGCATAGGGTTCGTCGCGCGCGGCGATGATGCCCGCGCGCACGGGGTTGCCGGTGACGACGCATTTGTCCATGTTGCGCTGGCGGATGCCGGTGGTGCCGGGCAGGGAAAGGGCGATGGTCTTCGCGCGGTTTTCCAGCCAGCGGTTGGCCTTGCCCAGCACGGCGTTTTGCTCGTGCAGCATCGTGGGTACGCAAAGCAGCTGCGCCGCGAAAGCGCCGGGGAAGGAAGGATAGCCGCCGAAGCCCACCACCAGCGCGGGCCTGCCGCGCCCGATGAGCACCAGCGACTGGGTGATGCCGACGCCCATGTCGATGACGGCTTTTATTTTGTTCACCAGCCCCGCGCGCAGCGTGCCCGCGCGCACGGTATGGATGGCCGCGCGCTCGCCGAGGCTCTTGAAGGCATGGCCGCGCTTGTCGGTGACGATGACGACGCGGTGGCCGCGTTTCAGCAGTTCCGCCGCCAGCGCCTCGGCGGGGAAAAGATGCCCGCCCGTGCCGCCGGCGGCCAGCATCACGGTTTTCGCGGCGGGTTTTTGGTCGGCGTCAGTCATTGTCGTCGTCTGTCCCGCCTTCTCCCGCGTTCAGGAATTCGTACCAGCTGTTCCATTGCGGGGGGCTGGAGGCTTGCGATCGCTTGCGGGTGAGCGCCAGCAGCATCCCCATCCCCATGCCCAGCGACAAAAGCGAGGAGCCGCCGTAGCTGATGAAGGGCAGGGTCATGCCCTTGGCCGGAATGAGCTGCAGGCAGGAGCCCATGTGGATCAGGCTTTGCAGCGCGAATTGCGTGACCAGCCCCGCCGTGCCGAGCACGATGAACATGTCCTCGCTGTTCATGATGCGGATGACGCTGCGGATGACGATGAAGCAAAAGACGAGAATGAGGAAGACCGTGGCGATGAGCCCCAGTTCCTCCCCCGCGACGGAGAAAATGAAATCCGCATGGGCGTCGGGCAGGGTCAGCTTCACCTGCCCGTGGCCGGGGCCGGTGCCGAACAGCCCGCCGTTGCGAAAGGCATCCAGCGATTTCTGGACCTGGTAGTTGTCGCCGCTGGCGGGGTCGAGGAAGCGGTCCACCCGGCTGGTGACGTGGGGCAGGAACATATAGGCGGAAAACAGCCCGACGACGCCCGTCACGAAAAGCAAAAGCACCCAGAGCATCGGCAGGCCGGACAAAAAGACCTGCACCCCCCAGATGGAAGAGAGCACGAAGGACATGCCAAGGTCCGGCTGCATCATCAACAGCGTCAGCGCGACGAGGAACAGCCCCGTCGCCAGCTGGTGGCCGGGGAAATCCGGCTCGTGCTGGTGGCGGGCGATGAGCCATGCGGAGGTGACGGCGAAGGCGGGCTTGATGAATTCCGAAGGCTGCAGCGACAACCCGAGGAAATGCACCCAGCGCGTCGCGCCCTTGACCTCCGCCCCCATCAAGATGGCGACGCCGGTCAGGAAGATGGAGATGACGAGGGTGAGCGATGACACGCGCCACGCCGTCTTGCGGCTCATCAGCGAGCAGGCCAGCAACAGCCCCAGCGTGGGCACCAGAAAGACGATATGTCGATAGACGAAATAGAACGGCCGCACGTCCAGCCTTTCCGCGACGGAAGGGCTGGCCGCGGTGACGAGCAGGATGCCGAAAAGCACGAGGACGATGATCGACATGAAGGTCCAGCGGTCCACCGTCCACCACCAGCGGCCGAGGACGGATTTGTCCGTGCGTATCGTCTGGGCCAAGTTCAGCGCTGTTCTCATGCCTGTCCTCCCGTTCCGGTCTGTTTCCCCGCGTCCTGCGAAGCTATTTTTTCGACCAGCGCGCAAAAAGCCTCCCCGCGCTGCTCGAAATTCTTGTATTGGTCGAAGCTGGCGCAGGCGGGGGAGAGCAGCACGACGGCGTTCTCCAGCCGCTCGCGCTGCGCCGTTTCGTGTGCTTTTTGCACCGCCGTTTCCAGCGTACCGCATTTCTCGTGCGCGATATTGTGCTTTTCCAGCCACGCCGCCATCGCGTCCTGCGCCTGCCCGATGAGGAAGGCGCGGCGCACGTGGGCGAGGTGTTTTTCGCAATCGCCATAGCCGCCGTCCTTCGGCTGGCCGCCCGCGATCCAGTAGATGGGATCGAAAGTGCGCAGCGCCATGGCGGCGGCCTGGTCGTTGGTGGCCTTGCTGTCGTTGATGTAGCGGATGCCGTTCATGACGGCCACAATCTTCTGCCGGTGGGCGAGACCCGCGAAACTGCGCAAGCCCGACATGATCTTCGCGGCAGGCACGCCCGCTGCGCGGCAGGCGGCCCAGGCGAAAGCCGCGTTCTGCCAGTTGTGCGCGCCCTGCAGGGCGGGGCATTGGGCGAGGTCCATGACCGGCCTGCCGTCCTCGCCCAGCATGCCGTCGGGCGTGACGGAGACGCCCTCGATGAGCGGGGCTTCGCAGGAAACGGGAACGTCTTTTCTTTCGCTGTTCGCGACCTCGCCATAGATCTTCGCCGACCATTCGTCGTCGAGGCTGACAATTGCGGTGCCGGGTCCGCGGAAAATCTTCTGTTTCACGGCGACATATCCCTCCATCCCGCCGTGGCGGCCGAGGTGGTCGGGGCTGATATTGATGAGCAGGGATATTTCCGGCTCGAACGT
This sequence comes from Alphaproteobacteria bacterium, assembly GCA_016124645.1. Taxonomy (GTDB): domain Bacteria; phylum Pseudomonadota; class Alphaproteobacteria; order Micavibrionales; family UBA2020; genus WGNE01. Next base: position 11,937 of record WGNE01000007.1, on the reverse strand, counting down.
CGGGCAAAGGTCGATCTGGTAGGAGGACATTTCCAGCACGTATATCCCCTCCGGCCCGAGGTCCGGCAGGGTCAGGATCGCCGCGCCGATGTTTCCGCCGACCGCGCTTTCCACGCCCGCTTCGTGCAATATATGGCCGATAAGCGCGGTGGTGGTCGATTTGCCGTTGGTGCCGGTGATGCCGATGGTATGGGCATGGGGCTTGGCCATGTGGAACAGCTCGATATCCCCCAGCACGGGCGCGCCCGCCTCTTGCGCGCGCAAAACGGCGGGGTGGGGTTTCGGATGCGTCAGCGGAATGCCGGGCGAGAGGCACAGCGCGGCATAGGCGGAAAAATCGTCGTTCGTGAAATCCCTCACCGTGCCGCCCGCTTTTCGGGCGGCCTCGCGCGCCTGTTCGTTATCGTCCCACAAAAGGGTCTCGATGCCCGCCTTCGCGCAGGCCTCAAAAACCGGCAGTCCCGATTTGCCGAGGCCGAGGATGGCCAGCGGCTTGTCTTTGAACGTCTCTTTGAGCGGGGCGAGGTCGATCATGCGCCTACCTCAGCTTCAGCGAGGACAGGCCGATGAGGGCCATGATGATGGAGATGATCCAGAAGCGGATGACGACCTGCGTTTCCGCCCAGCCGGTTTTCTCGAAATGGTGGTGCAGCGGGGCCATCTTGAACACGCGCTTGCCCCGCGTCTTGAAGGAGACGACCTGGATGATGACCGAGAGCGTCTCGATGACGAAGATGCCGCCGATGATGCCGAGCGCAATCTCGTGCTTGGTCGCGACGGAAATCGCCCCCAGCGCGCCGCCCATGGAAAGCGAGCCGGTGTCGCCCATGAAGACCTGCGCGGGCGGGGCGTTGAACCACAAAAAGCCCATCCCCGCGCCCACCAGCGCGCCGCAGAACACGGCCAGCTCCCCCACGTCCTTGACGAAGTGGATCTGCAGGTATTCGGAGAAGTTGAAGTTGCCGGTCAGGTAGCTGAAGATGCCGAAACAGCCCGCCGTGATCATGATGGGCCCGATGGCGAGCCCGTCCAGCCCGTCCGTCAGGTTCACGGCGTTCGACGCGCCGACGATGACGAAAATGCCGAAGGGCACGAAGAACCAGCCGAGGTCGGGGAAGAAGTTCTTCAGGAACGGCACGGCAAGGCTGCTGCCCAGCGGCCCCGCCGTCAGCACCATGATGCAAAGCACCGCGATGAGGCTGATCGCGCATTCGAGGAACAGCCGCAACCGCCAGGAAATGCCGTTGTGGCTGCGCTTGGTCAGCTTGGCGTAATCGTCGAAGAACCCGATGATGCCGAAGCTGAGGAAGACCGCCAGCACCACCCACATATAGGGGTTGGTGATATCGACCCATAGAATGGTGGAGAGGGTGACGGAGAATAAAATCATCAGCCCGCCCATGGTGGGCGTGCCTTTTTTCTTGCTGTGGGTTTCCGGCCCGTCGGCGCGGATGGGCTGGCCCTCGCCCTGCTTTTCCTTCAGCCAGCGGATGACGCGCGGGCCGATGACGAAGGAGACGACCATCGCCGTCAGCATCGCCCCGCCGGTGCGGAAGGTCAGGTACTTGAACAGGTTGAAGATGAAGAAATGCCCGGCCAGCGGGTAGAGAAGGTTATACAGCATCGCGCTTGCCCCCGCCTTCCGCCTGTTTTTCGGGGCCTTTCGCGGCGCGTTCCTGCAGCGCGTGGATGACGTAGCCCATCTTGCTGCCGGCGGAGCCCTTGACCAGCAAAACATCGCCCGGCTTCAGCGCGTCCATCACCAGCGGGGCCAGCGCCTTGCTGTCGTCGGTATGCGCGCCGCGCCAGTCGGGGGGCAGGGACTGGTAGAGCGCGTCCATCAGCTTGCCGCAGCAAAACAGAAGGTCGGTCTTCGCGCGCAGCAGCGGGTTGGCGAGGTCGGCGTGGAGCTGCGGGCCGTCCTTGCCCAGTTCCAGCATGTCGCCCAGCACGGCGATGCGCCGCGCGCCTTTGGGCAGCGTCGCCATTTCGAACACGCGGAAGGACGCCTGCATGGAGGCGGGGTTGGCGTTGTAGCTCTCGTCGATGACGGTGACGGGCGGCTGCCCGGCCACAAGGGGGACGAGCAGGCGGTTGCCGCGCCCTTCCACCGCTTCGGAATTCCTCAGCGCTTCCACCGCCTGCGTCAGGTCGGCGCGCGCGGCCTTCACCGCGGTCAGCGCGCCCAGCGAGTTCATGACGATGTGCTTGCCGGGAATGGGCAGGCGGTATTTCACCCGCTCGCCCAGAATGTCGGCGGTCACCTTGCTGCTGTCGGCGTGCAGCGCGCAATCGACGAGGCGGCTTTGCGCCTCCTCTTCCTCGCCGAAGCCGTATATCTTGCGGATGCCCCGTTTTTCCGCCGCCGCGCGCAGGCGCTGGAAATGCGGATTGTCGGCGTTCAGAACCGCGATGCCGTCTTCGTCCATGCCGGTGAAAATCTCCGCCTTCGCGTCCGCGATCGCTTCCACGGTCTTGAAATGCTCGATATGCGCGGGCTCGATGGTGGTGATGACGGTGATCTGCGGGCGCACCATCTCGGCGAGCGCGGTCATCTCCCCCGCGTGGTTCATGCCCATCTCGAAAACCGCGAAATCCGCGTCCGCCGGCAGGCTGGCCAGCGACAGCGGCACGCCCCAGTGGTTGTTGAAGCTCTTCTTGTTCGCATGGGTCTTGCCCTGCGCGGAAAGCATGACGGCAAGCATCTCCTTCGTCCCCGTCTTGCCCGCCGATCCGGTGACGCCGATGACGACGGCCTTCGTGCGCGCCCGTGCCGCGCGGGCCATGGCTTCGAGCGCCTTCAAGGTATCCGCCACGCGCAGGATGGGCTGCGCGGGGTCCTTCGCGGTATAGGAGCCGTCCACCAGCGCGCCCGAAGCGCCCGCTTCGAAGGCGGCTTCGACGAAATTATGCCCGTCCATGTTGTCGCCCTTCAGTGCGACGAAAAGATCGCCGGGTTTCAGCGTGCGGCTGTCGATGGAGATGCCGGTCGCAAGGAAGGGGCAGGAAAGCTCCCCGCCCGCCGCCGCCTGCGCGTCGTCCGCCGTCCAGAGAATGTCTTGTTCAGTGATATCCGCGTTCATCCCGTTTCCTCTAGCGCCGCCGTTCTGGCTTCCGTTACGTCGTCGAAGGGCAGCACGTTGCCGCCGACGATTTGTCCCTGCTCGTGTCCCTTGCCGGCGATGACCAGCACGTCTTCGGGCGCGAGCCTTTTGACCGCCGCGCGGATCGCCGCGCGCCGTCCGCCGATTTCATGCACTTCCGATGCCGCGTCCGAAGAAAGACAGCCCTGCATCACTTCCGCGCGGATGGCGGCGGCGTCCTCGCTGCGCGGGTTGTCGTCGGTGACGATGATATCGTCGGCGAGCCTTCTTGCGATCTCCCCCATCATCGGGCGCTTGCCGCGGTCGCGGTCGCCGCCGCAGCCGAAAACGACATGCAGCCGGCCCGCGGTATGCGGGCGCAGGGCGTTCAGCATGGTTTCCAGCCCGTCGGGCGTATGGGCGTAATCGACATAGACCGCCGCCCCGCAAGGTGCGCGGGTCGCGAATTCCAGCCGCCCGCGCACGCTTTGCAGGCTCTCGAGCGCGGCCACGGCTTTTTGGCGGAACTCGATGTCGTCCGGCTTTTCCGCCAGCGCGAGGCCAAGGGCGCAAAGCGCGTTCATCGCCTGAAAATCGCCCACCAGCGGCAGGGTCACCACATGGGGCGCGCCGAAAACCTCCAGCGTCACGTCCTGCCCGTGGGGCAGGGGGCTGCGCGCCTCGATGCGCAGCTCGCGCCCGTTCTCCCCGTAGGTGAGGGTGCGGATGCCGCGCTTTTCGCAAATCTCTATCAGGGGCGCGGCGTGCTCGCTGTCGGCGTTGATGACGGCGACGCCCCCGTTTTCCAGCATCTCTTCGAAGAGCCGCGCCTTGGCGGCGAAGTATTTGTCGAGCGAGCCGTGATAGTCCAGATGGTCGCGCGTGAGGTTGGTGAAGCCCGCCGCCGTCACATGCAGCCCGTCCAGCCGGAACTGGTCGAGGCCCTGGCTTGACGCTTCGAGCGCGAGATGCGTGACCCCGCGCGCGACGAGCTCCGCGATATCCGCGTGCAGGGTGACGGGGTCCGCCGTGGTCAGGGCCGCGCTGCGTTCGAGCCCCGGGGCGATGACGCCGATGGTGCCCATGCTGGCCCCCGGCAGCTCCAGCGCCTGCCAGATCTGGCGGCAGAAATTGACGGTCGAGCTTTTGCCGTTGGTGCCGGTCACGGCGGCGACGGTCTGCGGCTGCTTGCCGTAGAAGGCGGCGGCCATCTTCGCGAAACGAGAGCGCGGCTGCAAATCGGTGATGAGCGCGATGGATTTGTCCTCAAATGTAGTCCCTTCAGGCGCCAGCACGGCGACCGCGCCGTTCTTCACGGCGTCGGGAATAAAGTCGCGCCCGTCCTGTTTTACGCCCTGCAGCGCGGCGAAAAGAAAGCCCGGCTTCACCGCGCGCGAGTCGGCGGTGAGGCCCGTGACCTCCACCTCTTCAAGGCCCGAAAGGGGCTTATCGATCAGTGCCGACAGATGCAAGGCTCTTGCCCTCCTTCGCGTCTTTCAGGTACATGGCCATTTCGCGCACGATGTCGTGGCTGTTGAAGTCGGGCGGGATGTGATAGAGCGGGGCCATCTGCTCCACCACTTTCGCCACCACGGGCGCGGCGACCCAGCCGCCGGTGGCGAAGCCCCAAGTGTCCTTCGTGCCGTGCGGCTCGTCCAGCATCGCCAGCACCACGTAGCGCGGGTTGGAAATCGGATAGACGCCGAGGAAGGAGGAGACGAGCAGGTGCTTTTCGTACTTGCCGCCCTTGTTCTTTTCCGCCGTGCCGGTCTTGCCGCCCACGTCGTAACCCTCGACATAGGCCTTGCGCCCCGTGCCCGCCGCGACCACCATTTCCAGCAGCCGCCGCACGGCCAGCGAGGTCTGCGGCTTGATGACGCGCTCCCCCTCCGGCCCCGGCGAAAGGCGGCGCGGTTCGTCCGTCTGCACCAGATGCGGCTTGATCATGATGCCGCCGTTCACCAGCGCGGCCGCCGCGCGCACGAGGTGCAGCGGGCTGACCGCGACGCCGTGGCCGAAGGCGGCGGTCAAGGTATTGATATCGCGCCACGGGCGGGGGTAGAGCGGCGCGCCGCGCTCGGGCAGATCGACGGGCACGGTATCGAAAAAGCCCATGCGGCGGTAAAAGCTTTTCAGCGCGTCGGTGCCGATGTATTCGGCCATCTTCGCCGTGCCGATGTTGGAGGAATAGATGAAAATCTCCGGCACCGTCAGGAAGCGGTGTTTCGGCTCGTAGTCGTTGATGGTGAAGCGGCCGTAATGCAGCGGCTTGGTCGCGTCGAACTCGCTGGAGAAATGCACCCTGCCGCTGTCGAGCGCGGCGGCCATGGAAAACAGCTTGAAGGTCGAGCCCATTTCATAGACGCCCAGCGTGGCGCGCGGGAACATCGCGGCGTCGCGCGCGTCCCCGGGGTGCAGCGGGTCGAAATCGGGCAGGGAGACCATGGAGATCACGTCGCCCGTATCGACGTCCATGACAAGGCCGACGCCGGCCTTGGCGCTGAACTTCTTCATCGCGGCGGAAAGCTCGCGGTGCATGATGTGCTGCACGCGAAGATCGATCGTCAGGCGCACGGTCTTGTCGCCCGCCTTCAGGTCGGCGTCATGCGCCTTTTCGATGCCGGCGATGCCGTTGCCGTCCACGTCGGTATAGCCCAGCAGGTGCGCGAGCAAATTCCCCTCGGGGTAGATGCGCCGCTCTTCCTCCTGAAAGGCGAGGCCGGGATGGCCCAGCGCGTTGATCTTGTATTCCTGCCGCGGCGTGATGTCGCGCGCGATCCAGATGAACTTCTTGCCCGATTGCAGCTTGCGCAGGATCTCAGGCTCTTTCTCGTCCGGCAAAATCGCGGCCAGCTCCCTTGCAACCGCGGGCGCGTTCTCGATCATCGTCGTATCGGCATAGACCGAGGCCATGGCGAGGGAGGTCGCGACGAGGTTGCCGTTGCGATCGACGATGGGCCCGCGCAGGGGCTTTTTCAACGGGCGCACGTCCTGCGGCAGTCCCGTGTCCTCCGCCGGCTTGGCGCGCAGCAGGGTGAGGTCCGCCAGACGCAGCGAGATGGCGAGGTAGCCCACCATGAAAACTGTCACCACCATGACCAGCCGCGCCTTCGCGCGCAGGAGTGAGGATGCGTGAAAGGCCGCGTTATCCTTGATGTCCTTGCCGTGACGGCCCGACAGGCGGCTGCTGATGTTGAGGAAATCGCGCATGGGTCAGCGTGCCCCCCGCGATGCGCCCTGTTGCGCGCCAAGGCTCTTCATGACGTCGCCGAAGCTGCGCGCGTCCTTCGTCGGCGCGTCTTGCGGCGCGGGTTGTTTCAGGACCGGCAGCGAGGCTTCGTGCTTGAAAACGATAACGGGCTTCACGGGCAGTTTTTTCGGCGGCGTGAAATTCTCCGCCGCATGGGCGGGCTTCGCGGGGGGTGCCGTCGCGGAGGCAGGCAGGGGCGGGGGCGTCGCTTCGTCGGCGGCGGCGACCGTCACAGGCGGCGGGCGTTGCGGCAGGTCGGCGGGTTTCACCATCTGTCGCCCGGTCATAGGCTGCAGGTGCAGGTACTGGCCGGAAAGCTTTTCCAGCCGCGCGGGCTGGTTGAGGTAGCTCCATTCCGCGCGCAGTACGCGGATGCTTTCCTCTTCCTCGCGGATGTTCTGGGTGATCTGCGCCAGTTGCGCGTGGCCGTCCGTCACCTTCTGGCTGGTGCGGAACAGCACCGCGCCCGCCAGCGCGGCGAGCATCAGCCACATGAAGGTCGTCTTACGCATGCGCGCCCCCTTCCGCCGGAACGGCGGTGCGGATGGCATAGCGCAGCCTCGCGGAGCGCGCGCGGGGGTTGGCCTTGGTTTCCTCTTCCGTGGGGGCGAGGCCGCTGTTCTTTTCCAGCGTGAAAAGCGCGGGGGCGGAAGCTTCGGGCAGCGGCATGTGGCGCGAGACGTTGGGCGTGCGGCCCGATTGTTCCTTTAAGAAATTCTTCACCCGCCAGTCCTCCAGCGAGTGGAAGGAGACGACGACGAGACGCCCTTCGGGTTTCAGCAGCGCGGTCGCGGCCTCGAGCGCGCGTTCCAGTTCGCCCAGCTCGTCGTTGATGTAGATGCGCAGCGCCTGGAAGGTGCGGGTCGCGGTATCCGTCTTCATGCCGCCGTGCATGGGCAGCACGTCATGCACCACGCGGACGAGATCCTTGGTGGTTTCCAGCGGTTTTTCCGCGCGTGCGGCGACGATGCGTTTCGCGATGCGGCGCGCCGCGCGTTCCTCCCCGTAGTTGAAGATGATGTCGGCGAGGTCTTTTTCGGACGCCCGGTTGACGACGTCGCCCGCGCTTTCGCCCGCGCTGTTGTCCATGCGCATGTCCAGCGGGCCGTCGTGCATGAAGGAAAAGCCGCGCCCGGGCGTGGCGAGCTGGATGGAGGAAACGCCGAGGTCCAGCACCAGCCCGTCGATGGCATCCACGCCCGCATCCGCCAGCAATTCGGCGACGTTGCCGAAACGCCCGTGCAGGGGGATGAGCCTGCCCGGAAAGTCGCGGGCCATGGCGACGGCGCGGGCATGGGCCTCCGGGTCGCGGTCGATGGCATAGACGGTGCAGTCGGCGGCCTTCAGGATGGCGCGTGTATAGCCGCCCGCGCCGAAAGTGCCATCGACGTAGATGCCGCCGTCTTTCGGTTTCAGGGTCTGCAGGACCTCGCGCAGCATGACGGGAATATGCCCGGATGCGCCGTCTTCCTGCGCGCGGTCTTTCGTTTCGGCAATGTCGCTTGCAGCAGTCATCAAATGATCGCGCCTGGCCTCGATGATCCCGGGTTGCCCGGGTGCGCCGCCGCTTTGCCGCGACGGCTTTTTTCGTTGAATTTTCGTCAAACGCGGCAGGCCGCACCCCCGAGCAGTCCCTGCAAACATTTAACCCCGCTTTTACTGTACACGCCGCGATTCGCAGCGTCAATCAACGCCACGTGCAAAAGCGGGTGTTTTCGGGTGCAAATCCGGTGCAGGGAGGGGTTTTGCGGAGGATCAGTTTTCGCGCGGGGCCAGCGCGGGCTTGCGCAGGGTTTTCAGCATGTCGTCGAGCGCGGGGGGGCGCCCGCCCATATCGACGAGTTTCTTGTGCATCAGCAGGATTTCATCCGCGCTGTCGTAATCGCTGAAGTTCTTGCTCTGCATGGATGAGGTGACGGACTGGCTGTACCACATCGAATAAATCTCCGTGACCTGCCGGGCGCGGAAATTGAAGACGCGGCGCAGCGTGGGATCCGCGCGCGACTGAAGCGAAAAGACGGTCGATACGGCGAGCGTATAGTCGTTAAGCATTTCAAATTGTTCGTTTGCCTGTTCCGCCATCTCTCGCATTCTCTTTGATATGAAAACAATCTTGTCGTCGTTATCCCGTTCTCGGCCCGGCCTCAGTTCGCGCCCGGCTGGCGCAGGCGCGAGACGGGCCTTTTGTCCAGCGTGTCGCCCAGCACCTCTTCGAGCGCGGGGGGCTTGCCGCCCAGCTCGACCAGCTTGTTGTACATGTATTTGACCTCGGCTGTCGAGGGCAGGTCGTCGAAGCTTTCGACCCGCGTCTGGGCGGAAACCGCCGCGCTGCCGCCCGAACTGCTGCCGCGTCCCTCGCAGACCCAGTCGCGGTGCGTGGTCGTCACCTGACGGGCGAGGAAGTTGAACATCTTGGTATAGCCTTCGTATTTATACTTGCCCTTGTACTGCTCGAAGTCCACGCGCAGGGTGTAGTCGCCGACCTTGTTGAATTCTTCTTCCATCTCGCTTGTCTTCGCTCTTTTCTTTAAGGGGTGGTTTGCGGGCGCAGGGCCGGTTTTTTCTTGTCCAGCTGGCCGGCAAGGTCGTCGATGGAAGGCGGTTTGCCGCCCATGTCCTTCAGTTTTTTGTGCATCCGGGCCAGCTCCGCGGTCGTGTCCAGCTCGCTGAAGTTCTGCACCTGCAGGTCCGAGGTGACGGCGGCGCTTTTGCCGGTCGTGTTGCCGTAGCGGCCGGGAATGGAGAAATCCTGCGTGCCGCCGCGCTCGTAGAGCGTGATGAGCTGGCGGGCCTCGAAGTTGAAAATGCGCGACAGGCGCGGCGCGCCCCAGTTGTCACCCTTTTTGCCCGCCATGTCGTAGGTCACGCGCAGGGTGGAATCGTCAAGCTTGTCGTATTCGGGCTGGCTCACGGCGTCGTCCCCCGTGAAAGGGGTTTCGCGGGCTTGGACAGGGTGTTCAAGACCTCGTCCAGCGGGGGCGGGCTGCCGCCCATTTCGGTGAGTTTTTTGTGCATGGCAGCGATCTCGTCCGGCGCGGGCACGTCCTCGAAGCTCTGGATGTTCAGCGTGGTCGAAACCCCGCCCGAGCCGCCGTATTTATAGCCGCCTTCCTGATAGACCACGTCGCGGGTGCGGGTGATGACCTGTCTTGCCGCGAAATTGAAGCTGCGGGTGATGCTGGACAGCGACACGACCGGATAGTCCTGCCTGTTGGACAGGATGGTTTCCTCGCTGCGGGTGACGTCGAGCGTATAGGCGTTGGCGAGGCTGAATTCTTCCTGGGCGGGCATGTCGTCCTGTTTTCCGGGTTATAAAGCGGGTCTTTCGCGTCCTGAGACGCAACTACATTACGAAAAATAACCAAGCATTGTCAACAAAATTAGGATATTCAGGTTTATATTTATTTATCAATTGGTTATATTCAGCCTTCTAGCTGAGCGGCGGGCCGGGCGGCGCGGGTTTCGGCACGGGGGTCGGGGCCGCCTTGGGCGTCTCTTTCGGCGCGGGCAGGATCCAGACGCCGTGTTCGTTCATTGCGTAATAGGGGTCGTATTTCATTTCCGAGGGCTTGCGCAGCGCGCCCCAGGGCGACTGGTCGTTTTCGAGCAGCACGATGTGCATGGGGCGTGGCGCGGGCGCATCGTCTCCGCCCCGGTCCGCAGGCAGCGCGGCGCGCAGCCTTTCTTCCAGCCGCGTCAGCGTCGATTTCTCCCCGACGTCGATGACCAGCGTCGCGTGGTTGGCCTTGCCCGTGCCCGCGTCGCCGACGATGACCATGTACATGCGCTCCGCCGGCACGCCCAGCGCGCGCAGGGCGTAATACTTCAGGATCGCGAAATCCTCGCAGTCGCCTTTTTTATTCGCCAGCGTTTCCAGCGGCGTGGCCCAGTAGTCGTCCGTCTTGTAGATATCGGCGTCATTCGCGTAGGTGACGTATTTGTCCACCAGCCCGTCCACCGCGGCGGCTTTTTTCGCGATGCCGGTGTTTTCGGACAGGACCAGCTGCGAGAGCCATGCGTGGAAGGTCGCGGCGTTTTCCGGGTCCTGCATCGCCTTTTCCTGTCGTGCCATCATTTGCGTCCATTCCTGCGCGATGCCGTCGTTGCGGTCTTTCACCGGCTTCGACTGTTCGCCGAAAACCTTCGGCGCGCTTGCCTGCGTGAAACTGTAGGTCAGCGAGGGCGGCAGCAGGTCGTCGCGGAGGTGCAGGGCGAGGGCGGTGCGGCAAACCTTGGCATCGACATAGTCCCTGTCTTGTTGCGGCATCAGGTGGTAGCCGCTGAAAGCGGCGAGGCTGAAAGAGGTGACGGCGATGCCGGAAAGCAGCGCGCGTTCCACCGCGTCATAAGGCCGCCGCTTTCGTTTCGCCGTTTTTGCCTTCAGCGGTTTCTTTTTGCCGAAAATGCCCATGCGTCCTTCCGCGCCGCTGTCTTACCAGCCCAGCTTGCTGTTTTTCGGCACGGACCAGATGCCCTTTTCGTTCATGGCGTAATAGGGCTGGTAGCGGCTGTCTTTTTGCTCAATCAGCTTGCCGTCCGGGCTCTGGTCGTTGTCGAGGATGACGTAGTCCGCTTCGGGCGCGATGCCCGCGACCTTCTGCTTCGCCGCTTCCCACGCCGCGCGCATGAGGCCGGGCTCGCGCGTATCGACGGTCAGCGTCGCATGGTCGAGGTCGCCGCCCGGCTGGCCCACGGCCAGCACGAACATCTTGTCAGCGGGAACGTCGAGATAGCGCAGCGCGTAATATTTCAAAATCGCGAAATCCTCGCAGTCGCCCTGCTTGTTGGAAATGGTTTCGATGGGCGAGGCCCAGTAGTCTTCGCGCTGGTAGGTGGCGGCGTCGCTTTCGTACTTGATCTTCTGGTCGATGAGCGCGTCCACGCCCTTCGCCTTTTCGGCGATGCTCTTGCCCTTCAAATCGTCAAGCTGCGAAAGCCATGCGTGGAAGGCTTTGGCGTTGTCCTTGTTTTGCATCAAAAGGTTCTGGCGGCCGATGGCGGCGAACCAGTTGTCGGGCACGTTGGTGTTGTCCTTGAAGATGCCCTTGGTTTTTTCGCCCAGCACGGTCGGCGCGTTGGCGCTTTCGAAGACGAAGGTCAGGTTCTTGTCGCCCGTGCCCTTGGCATGTTCCCATCCGGTGACGTCGGAAATGGCGTTGTTGACCGCGGCCTTGTATTGCGGCGGCGTGTAATACTGGTAGGAGCCGAAGACCAGCGTGCCCATGACGGTCGCCTTCAAAAAGGCGCGGCGCAGCCTGTGGGGCTTGCCGACGGGTTTGCCGAAGGTGGGTTTTTTCTGCTTTTTCTCGAACATGATGCGTCGCCGCTCTTGCCTGTTGTTGCGTGGGGAATTGCGCGCTTAACATAAGCAAAGACGGGATTTATGTCAATTTAATATAAGGGCAGAGGGGGATTGTCTGAAAATATGATTGTATTTCAATCTTCTAGGACGAAAGTCGTCAGCGTGGGCAAATGGTCGCTGCCGACGAAGGGGCCGAGGGAGAAATCCGCCGCATATATATTGCCGCGATACAAAACGAGGTCGATGGGCAGGCGCAGCACGGGCAGCGGGAAGAAGGAAGGCCATGTGCCGAAAATCCCGCG
>WGNE01000052.1 GCA_016124645.1 Alphaproteobacteria bacterium | reverse complement strand
TGAGGTCGAGGAACTGCAGGCCGCGGTTGGTGTATTTCTTGGCGATGGAGATGACGAGACGCAGGTTGGCCTCCACCATTTCCTTCTTCGCCTTGCCGGCCTCGCGCTCGCCCTTCTGGATGGTGTGGACGATGCGCTTGAACTCGCTGAGCGGCAGGCCCGAGGTCTGGGCGATCTTCGCGATGTCGTCGCGCAGGTCCTTCACGTCGTCCTTGTGCTTGTCGGCGAACTTCTTCCAGCCCTTGCCCGACAGCTTGCCGACGTTGGTCACCCAGCGGGGGTTGGTTTCGTTGCCGTGCCATTTTTCGAGGAAATCCTCGCGCGAGACGCCGGCGCCGACGGCGAGGCGCATGATCTGCCCTTCCATGCCCAGCATCTTGCGGTTCATGTTGTAGAGCTGCTCGATGAGCTGCTCGGAACGATAGACGTTCAGGCGCACCGACTGCATGAGATCGACCAGCTCGATGCGGCACTTGCGGTAGTTGTCGTTGAGGCGCTTGGGAACTTCCTTGGTCTTTTCCAGCGCTTCGCGGCGGTCTTCCTGAATTTTGGCCAGCTTCTTGTAGGCCTTGGTGATCTGCTTGAAGGTGGTGATGATCTGGGGCTTGAGCTCCTCCTCCATCGCGGCGAGGGAAAGGTTGCTCTCGTCGTCGCCGTCGTCGTCGGAGGCCTGCGGCTTGCGGTCGTCGTCGTCCTCGACCAGCACCTCGTCCTCGCCCAGCGAGGCGGCCTTCTTGGCCTTGGCCTTCTTGCGCGCCTCCTCTTCCTTCTGGCGTTCCTTTTCCTTCTTCTCCAGCTTCTCGGCGACGGCGGCCTGAATGGCCTTGGCCTTCTTGCTGATGCCGCCGCTGTCGTCGTCGTCGCTGTCCTTGTCGCTGCCGGAGGACGGGTCGCTGTCGTTGTCGCTGTAGGTGGCTTCGAGGTCGATGATGTCGCGCAGCAGCATCTCGCCGTTTTCCAGCGCCTTGTGCCAGGTGATGATGGCCTGGATGGTCAGCGGGCTTTCGCAGATGCCGCCGATCATCATCTCGCGCCCGGCCTCGATGCGCTTGGCGATGGCGATCTCGCCCTCGCGGGAGAGCAGCTCGACCGAGCCCATCTCGCGCAGGTACATGCGCACGGGGTCGTCGGTGCGGCCGAGGTCGGTCTCGGCGAGGTTGCCGGAGGAACCGGCCTTGCCGTCTTCGTCGTCCTTCTTGTCGGAGGAGGAGTCGCCGTCGTCGTCGCCCTCGGGCTCGTCCTCGACAAGGTTGATGCCGATGTCCGACAGCATGGCCATCGTCTCGTCTATCTGGTCGGAGGTGTATTCGCCCGCGGGCAGCATCTTGTTGATTTCGTCATAGGTGACGTAACCGCGATCCTTGCCCTTCGCGATGATCTTCTTGACGGTTTTCGCCAAGGAGCCCTGCAGGGGGGCATCGTCCTCTTCCCGCGTTTCGGTTTCCTGATCTTCGTTGACTTTCGCGACCATCAGAGATTTCGCTCCTGCATAAAAATTGCCCGGCGCGTCACTGTCGAGCGGCTCGACATCGCGCCGGCTTGGTTAAACTTCACTGCGTCTCCCTCCACCGCACGTTCTCGAGCCCGTAGCGGTAGGTTTCCCGCCAGCCCTGACGCACGATATCGAGCGGCTGGCCGGGTCTGGCGAAAGACCCATATACATACAACGATTTATCGAATAATGCATCCAGAACCTTGCCATACCCCAGATCAATAAGATGTTGCTTAACTGCCTGATCGTCAAGGGGTATTTGATCGTTTTCGGGCAGATGGTGCCGATCCGTCAAAAAACGGATGAGCGCCTGGCGCAACCCGTCGTAGTCGCTGTTGGGTACGCGCACCATGCCGAAAGGCTCGGCGAACTCGTCGAAGAGCTCGGGGTAATTGATGATGGCGGCGATGAGCGCCTTCTCCGGCAGCAGCTTCGAGGTCTTGACCGGGTTGATCTTGCGCGCGTTCAGGAAGGGGGTATGCGCCCCCTTGTCCCCGAAGCCCTTGCGATAGCCGCCCTGCCCGCCGCGGGGCTGGAAACGGTTGCTGTTGCCCGCGTAATTCCGCTTCGCGCGGCTGTTGAGGAATACGTCATTAACCTTTTGATTAATTTCGTGAATAAAAAATTCCTGCACCGTCATGTCCGCGATCTGGCGGGCGCGTTTTTCCAGCGCGGCGCGAAAGCCGGCCTTGGTCTCCGGCTGGGTCAGGTTGCGGTCTTTCGCCTCTTCCATCCACATCATGTCGAAGAGGCCGATGGCGTTGTCGAGCACCTTTTGCATGGCCGGCACGCCCTCCGCCTTCACGAGGCTGTCGGGGTCGTGCTCGGGCGGGAGGAAGGCGAATTTGACCGAGTAGTCGGGCTTCAAAATGGGCAAAATACGCTCGAGCGCGCGGGCGGCGGCGCGCTGTCCGGCCGTGTCGCCGTCGAAGCAGAGCACGGGGTCGCGCTTGCCTTCGGGCATGGTTTTCCAGAGTTCCTCGACCTGCGTTTCGGTCAGCGCGGTGCCCAGCGGGGCGACGGCGGCGCGGAATCCGGCCTGCGCGAGGGCGATGACGTCCATATATCCCTCGACCACCACGACCGTCTCGCCGTCGCCGATGACCTTGCGCGCGCGGGACAGGCCGTAGAGCATCCGCCCCTTGTGGAAGATGACCGTCTCGGGCGAGTTGATGTATTTGGGCGCGGATTTTTCCGGCGGGCCGCCGAAGCGCTCGGGCAGCACGCGGCCGCCGAAGGCGACGATGCGCCCCTGAAAATCCTGCACCGGAAACATGACCCGGCCGCGGAAGAACGGGTAGATGTCGTTCTTCTTGCGCTGGGACTCCTTGAACAGTCCCGCTTCCAGCATGGATTCAATCTTGTATCCGGCTTTTTCAAGGTATTGCTTGAGGCCACCGTCGTCCGGCGCGAAGCCGAGACGAAAAGTTTTGATGATTTCCGAGGAAAGCCCCCGAGCCAGCAGATATTCAAGGATATTCTTGTTCTTCTTGTCCCATAGCTGGCGCTCGTAATACTTGTTCGCCGCCTCCATGAGGTCGTAGAGCGACATCTGGCGTTTGAACTTCTGTTCTTCCTCTTTCGTCGGCTTGGGCACCTGCATCCCGGCGAGGCTGGCCAGCTGCTCGACCGCCTGCATGAAGCCGAGGTTGTCGTGGTCCATCAGGAAGCCCACCGCGTCGCCATGCGCGCCGCAGCCGAAGCAGTGGTAGAAGCCCTTGGCGTCGTTGACGGTGAAGGACGGGGTTTTCTCTTTATGGAACGGGCAGCAGCCCTTGTATTCCCTTCCCGCGCGCGTCAGCTTCATGCGCTTGCCGATGATATCGGACAAAGGCACGCGGGAGCGCAATTCTTCTAAAAACATCTTGGGAAGCGACATAACGCTATATGTAGTGGGCTTTTCGCGCTGCGGCAAGTGATTCGGGCCGCTGGCCGAGCCCTGTTGACTTATTCCGTAAAATTTTTTAAAATGCAATGCAGGACGGCACGCGGAAAAATGCCGTGCCGTCTTTCGTTTTCGCCTGCTATCCTTTCCGTGATGCTTCGATGGCAAGGATAGACATGAAATTCATCATCCCCCTGTTGCTCGCACTCTGTCTTTTCACCTCCCCCGCGCGGGCGGCGATGCCGGGCGCCTGCGCGCCCGCGGTGGCCTGCCCGGACGGCAGCTATCCCCCGCGCACCGGCAATACCTGCCACACCGAGCGCTGCCCGGACGGCAGCCTGCCCAATCCGCTGACGGCCAATATGCCGCATATCCCCGACGCGGTGTTTCAAGACGCGCTGCTGCTGTTCGGTTTTCTGTGCTTCATCCTCAGCGGCGCGCACCCGCTGGAAGGGCTGCGCTGGCGACGGCAGGCGCGGCGCGTGACGGGCACGCTGAACCGGCTGGACATGCGGGGCGAAAGCGTCGGCGACCTGTATTATCCCGTCTATCGCTACAGCCTCGGCGACGGGAAGGAATACGAGGGGCTGACGGACCGGTTTTACGTGCGCAAGGACAAGAAGCACCTTCAGGTCGGCAGCACGCACGAAATTCTCGTTTTTCCCGGCAGGCCGACCGTCGTGCGCGAGGCCGACGCGCGGATTTTCGACGCGGCGGACGTGCTGTTCCTCTGCTTCGGCGCGTTCCTGGCCTGCGAGGGCGCGCGGGTCTATCCGCCGACGCAGCCCTCTTACTATTACATCGCTTCCGGCATCGCGCTGTTTTTCGCCCTGCTGACCGCCAACGTCTTCCGCCCCGACACCCGCCGACCCCCGCCCGGTTCAGCCCTGACGGTGGAAGAAAAAGCGGCAGGCGGCAAAGAGCTCCACCCGCCCCTATCCGCCCCCGGCCGCATCCTTTTCGGCGCGGGCGTCGTGGTCACGGTTTTGTACGTGATGAATCATATCTAGGAAGGAATATATTTCGTCAGGGCTGCTTCCCGCGCGGCTTGATACGCAGGCGGGGCATGGTTTTGACGGGGGTCTGGACGTGCATGGACTTATCGACCACGGCTTGCAGCTCGGCTTCGTAACGCTCGCGGATGACGGTCCGCACAGCGGGAGATGCGGCCATGGTGGCGCGTTCGGCATATTGCAGCGGGGTCTTGCCCTCCTCATCGCGCGCGAGGGCGGAAGCGCCCGCCTCTGCCAGCTGCTGCGCCACGCCGACCGAAGGACCGGCCGCCGCCTTGTGCAGCGCGGTCCTGCCTTTCGCGCCCGTCAGGGAAATATCCGCGCCTTTTTCCAGCAGAAGTAAAACGCCGTCGTCGAAGCCGCCGCCCGCGGCGCGCATCAGCGCGGTATCGCCCGCGGGGTCGCGCACATCGGGGCTGATGCCCTGTTCCAGCAGCTGCTTCATCTTGCGCAAATCGCGCCCGTCCAGCGCGACGAAGAACTCGAAACGCTTCGCCGCGACCTCGACCATGCGGCGGATGTCCGCGTCGCGGCCCTTCGCGCTTTCAAGGTCGCTGATGGTCCCGCCGTGGGAATGGTCGTAGCTTTCAAGGTAGGGGTCCGCGCCCGCGTCCAGCACGATCTTCACGCATTCGGCGTTGTTGCCGGTGATATAGGCGCCCATGGCCGCGCGCAGGGCGGAACCTTGGGGCCCCTGCTCGTTCACGTCCGCGCCCGCCGCGATGAGTTTTTTCGCCACGGCGGCATGGCCGCCCAGCACCGCCTTGTGCAGCAGCGGGTCGTCTTTCGGCTGGGTCGCGATGCTCACGCCCGCGTCCAGCAGCTTTTCCAGCGCGGAGAGGATGCCGAAGGAGGCAGCGTCGCGCATCAGCTGCGCGTCATAGCGCTGGTCGGGCAGCACGGGGTCCGCGCCTTCTTCCAGCAATATATAGGGGATGATCTTGTTGTCCTGCTGCAGGGCGACGTAGAGCGCGGGGTCGCCGTTCGCATCCACCGCGTCGATGTCCGCGCCTTCGGCCAGCGCTTCCTTGACCGCGCTCATGTCCTGCGCGGCGATGCCGGCGAAAAGCTTTTCATTCGCGGTTTGCGGCGCGGGCGTTGCGTTCGTGTTGAAAGGCAGCTTATGCATGTCACCCGCCCTGCTTGTTCTGCGGGGGTTTGGCGATGCGGATTTTCTTCATCAGCGGAATGGATTTGCCAAGCTCCGTCGCGCCCTTGACCAGCGCGCCGTCCTCGGTCGCCAGCCTTTCGGTGATGTAATCTATCGCCTCGCGGTTGCCTTCGGCCTTCGCGATGTCGAGCGGGGTCCGGCCCGCCTTGTTCGCGGCCTTCAGGTTCGCGCCCGCCTCGGCCAGCTGTTGCAGCAGTTTCACGGAACCGCTTTGCGCCGCCGCATGGGCGGGGGCGTTGCCGTCCTTCATGGCGAGGTTCGGGTCGGCCTTGCTTTCCAGCAGCACGCGCAGCCCTTCCGCATTGCCCTTTTCGCAGCACCAGACCGCCGCCGTCTTGCCGAAGCGGTCGAAGGTGTCGGGCGGGGTTTCCTCCGCCAGCATTTTCTTCATCCAGATCGTATCCGAGCGACAGGCCGCGTCGTTCAGCTCGAAGCGTTCGGAGACCGAATGGACGGCCGTGGCGATTTCAAAGTCGCAGTTGGTGGAATAGCTCACGTCCGTCTGCAGCCTGCCCGTTTGCGGATTGAAACTTGTGCTGAAGGTATCCGCCCCCGCTTCCAGCGTTTTCTTGACGGTGATCTCGCTGCCGCTTTCCATGGCGTGTCGCAAAACGGAATGCCCGCCGTTGTCCAGCGCGTGGACGTTCGCGCCCGCGGCCAGCAACATGCCGAGCGCCTTGTCGCGTTTCAGCTGCGCGGCGAAGTGCAAAAGCGGCAGCCCGTCGCGCATGGCGTCGGGGTCGGCCTTGTCCTGATTGAGCAGCACATCGACGGCGGAAAGATTGTCGCTCTGGATGGCGTTGAACAACAGCTTGGCGGCCGCCTGCGGCGACATCTTCGCCCTTGCTTTGCTGTTGAAACCCGGCTGCATCGGCATCCGCCCCGTCTGTTTTGGTGAAACCCGTTGTAAAACCGCCCTTTTCCAAGCGCGGATCATCAGCGGCTACAGTAACGAAAAGCTGCGCCCAAGTCAAATGTTATGTTAATTTAAAAGGCTGTATTTATTTAATTTCAAATACTTAGCCGACAAGCCGTTCCTTGACCCAGCCGCTGGCCTTGGAAAAATCGAGCTGGCCGGTGTATTTGGCCTTCATTTCGGCCATGACCTTGCCCATGTCCTTGATGCCGCTGGCGCCGACGGTCTTGATGGTCTCCTCGATGACGGCCTTCACTTCCTCGTCCGAAAGCTGCTCGGGCAGGAAGCCTTCGATGATCTTGATTTCGGCGGCCTCGCGGTCGGCAAGGTCTTGCCGCTTGCCGATTTCGTACATCTTGATGGATTCCTGGCGCTGCTTAATCATGGAGGCCAGCATGCCCAGAATCTCGTCATCCGCGATGCCGTCCCAGTTGCCCTTGGCGCGCGCGGCGATGTCGCGGTCCTTCATCGCGGCGACGATTAGACGTAATGTCGAGACGACGGCCTCGTCCTTGGCGTGCATCGCCTGCTTGAGCTGATCCTGGAACTTCTGTCTGAGCATGATTTTTCCGCTTTAAAAGTGGCATTGAATAATTTTGTATGCTATTCCAAGCCAGATATAAATACAACACGCCAATAAACACGCAAAATCAGGGTCAATCATGTTTTCACAGCAGATCCCCCCGCAGGCTACCGCGGCCCTCGTTCTGGCCGACGGCAGCGTTTTCTGGGGGAAAGGCGTCGGCGCGCCCGGCACGACGGGGGGCGAGGTCTGCTTCAACACCGCCATGACCGGCTATCAGGAAATCATGACCGACCCTTCCTACGCGGGCCAGATCATCACATTCACCTTCCCCCATGTGGGCAATACCGGCGCGAACGATCTCGACGTCGAGACCGAGACGCCCTTCGCCAAGGGGCTCATCCTGCGCGCGGACATCACCGGCCCCTCCAGCTGGCGGGCGGAAAGCCATTTCAACGATTGGCTGAAGACCAACGGGCTGACCGGCATCTGCGGCGTCGATACCCGCGCCCTCACCCGCCACCTGCGCGACAAGGGCGCGCAGAACGGCGTCATCCATTTCGCCGCCGAAGGCGAAACGCTGAACGTCGAAGACCTGAAAAGACAGGCCAAGGCCCTGCCCGCCATGACGGGGCAGGACATCGCCCGCACCGTCACCTGCAAGAACATCCACGCATGGACGCAGGGGCCGTGGAACGCGGACAAGGACCGCTATGAAACGCTGGACAACGACGCGGGGCCGCATGTCGTCGTGGTCGATTACGGCGTGAAGCACAACATTTTGCGCTGCCTTGCGGCGGAGGGGCTGCGCCTGACCGTCGTGCCCTGCGACACGGCGGCGGACGACATTCTTTCGCTCAAGCCCGACGGCATCTTCCTGTCAAACGGCCCGGGCGACCCGGCGGCGACCGGCGTCTATGCCGTGCCCGTCGTGAAAGAACTGCTGGAAAGCGGGCTGCCGCTTTTCGGCATCTGCCTCGGCCACCAGATCCTCGCCCTTTCGCTGGGCGCGAAGACGGAAAAACTGCCCTTCGGCCACCGCGGGGCGAACCACCCCGTGAAAGACCTTGAAACCGGCAAGGTGGAGATCACCAGCCAGAACCACGGTTTCCACGTCATCGAGGACAGCCTGCCCGACGCGGCGGAGCCGACGCACACCAGCCTGTTCGACGGCACCAACGAGGGGCTGCGGCTGAAGGGCCGCTCGGTCTTCTCCGTGCAGTACCACCCCGAGGCCTCCCCCGGCCCGCAGGACAGCCATTACCTCTTCGCCCGCTTCGCGAACCTGCTGCGCGAAAGCCTCAGAAAAACGGCATGACGGCGCGCGCCGCCGCCGCGCCGCCGCAACAGCAACCTGCCGCGGGCGGAATGGCGCAACGCCTGTTGCTGCCCGCCTTCGGTTTTTCCCTGTTCCTTTCCGCCCTCGTCATGTTCGCGCTGGAACCCATGACGGGCAAGATGCTGCTGCCCCTCGTCGGCGGCACGCCCGCGGGCTGGATCGTCGCCATGGCCTTCTTCCAGATCATGCTGTTGCTGGGCTACCTGCTGGCCCACCTGCTCGCGCGGTTTTCGCCGCGGCGGCAGGCCTTGCTTTATATCGGCGTGCTGGGGCTCGGGCTGTTCTTCCTGCCGCCGCACCTGCCCGCGGCTTCCGGCGACGGCACGCCGGGCGCCTTCGGGGTCTTCGCGCTGCTGTGCCGCAGCCTCGCCCTGCCTTTCATCGCGCTGTCGGCGGGCTCGTCCACCCTGCAGCGGCTGTTCACCACGGCGCGCCACCGGGGGGCGGACGATCCCTATTTCCTCTATGCCGCCAGCAACCTTGGCAGTTTCGCGGGGCTTTTGCTCTATCCGCTGGCTTTCGAACCCGCGATGGGGCTGCTGCACCAAGGCCGCGACTGGTCGCTGGGCTACGGCGCGCTCATCCTTGCCGTCGCGCTGTGCCTGACGCTCTGCGCCGCCGCGCCCGCCGCGCTGGAAATAAAGGCCGAAGAGACGCAAACACCCGCCGCGAAAATACCGTGGCGGCGCAAGCTGCACTGGCTCTTGCTGGCCTTCGTGCCTTCCAGCCTGATGCTGGGCGTGACGACGGAGATCAGCGCGGATATTTTCTCCGCCCCCATGCTCTGGGTGCTGCCGCTCAGCCTGTACCTGCTGACCTTCGTCGCGGCCTTCTCCCGCCGCCGCTTCGCCGCCGCGCGGCTGGTGGAGGCCTATCCGCAGGTCTTCGTGACCATCGCCGTGGCGGTGCTGGTGCTGAACTTCGCCGGGCCCCTCATGTCGCTGGGCATGATGGCGGTGCACCTGCTGTGCTTCACCTGCGTCGCGCTGGGCTGCCACATGCGCCTTGCCGCGCTGCGCCCGGCCGACGGCAAAAGCCACCTGACGGATTTTTACCTGATGCTGGCGCTGGGCGGCGCGCTGGGCGGGATGCTCAACGCCTTCGTCGTGCCGCTGGTGCTCGACCGCCCGCTGGAATACCCGGCGATGCTCATCCTCTCGCTGGCGCTGCGGCCGGACTTTTTCAAGAAATCCGACCGGCGGGGCAAATTCATTTTCGCCGGTGCGATGGGCTGCGCGCTTTTGTTCTCCCTGCTGGCCGGCGACATCCTGCCCCTGCCCGGCACCGCCGCCGCGGGCGTCGCGATGACGCTTTTGCTGCTGGCTTATATCGCCCTGACGGCCGCCAGCCCGCGCGCGGCCTTCTTCGGCGCGATCCTTTTGCTGCTGGTCGTCGAATTCGCCGCGCCCAAGGGCATCGTCTCGATGGAGCGCAACTTCTACGGCGTGCTCAAGGTCTTCGAGCACGACTACGACATCGACGGCAAGACACGCACCGTGCGCTACATGTCCCACGGCACGACCATCCACGGCGTGGAAATCATGGACCCCGCCTATGCCCGCAAGCCGCTGGGCTATTACGGCGCGGGCAGCGGCATCGAGCGGCTCTTCACGCTCTACCGCCCGAAGGACACCATCGTGATGGGGCTCGGCACCGGGCAGCTCAACTGCTACAACCCGCCCGGCGGCGCGATGACGATGGTCGATATCGACCCCGCCGTCATCAAGATGGCGCGCAGCGAATTCGGCTATCTTTCCGCCTGCAAGGGCCGCAAGCCGGTCGAGGTCATTCAGGGCGACGCGCGGCTGGAGCTGAACAGGCTGAAGAACCGCAAGTTCGACCTCATCGTGCTCGACGCCTTCAGCGGCGACAGCATCCCCGTCCACCTGCTGACGATGGAGGCGCTGGCGGAGGACATGGCGCACCTGAAGAAGGGCGGCATCATCGCCGCGAATATCTCCAACCGCTATTTCACCCTCGCCCCCGTGCTCGCGGCGACGGCGCGGCTGGTCGGACTGCAGACGCGCTTCACGGTCCACCTGACCGAGGACATGCGCTACAACTTCCCTTCCCTCTGGATCGCCATGGCCCCCGAAGGCGCCGACCTGACGCGGCTGGACAACGACGATGCGGCGACATGGGTCGATCTGCCGCCGACCCCCGGCCAGCGCGTCTGGACGGACGATTACAGCAGCATGCTGGACGCGCTGAACGTCACGATACCGTTTTTGCACAAGCAAAAGACGCTCGCACCGACGCCTTTACCGTAAAAACGCCGCCTTTACGGGCGAAAACAGGGCAAAGCCCTTGCGCCGCAGCGCATATGGCTATACAAATCTGCCTATCACAGCGGAGTACCCATCATGCCCAAACGGACGGACATCAAATCCATCGCCATCATCGGCGCTGGACCCATTGTTATCGGACAGGCCTGCGAATTCGATTATTCCGGCACGCAGGCCTGCAAGGCGCTGAGGGACGAGGGCTACCGCGTCATCCTCATCAACTCCAACCCCGCGACCATCATGACCGACCCGGCGCTTGCGGACGCGACCTATATCGAGCCCATCACGCCCGAGGTCGTCGCGAAGATCCTCGAAAAGGAAAAGCCGGACGCCGTGCTGCCGACCATGGGCGGGCAGACCGCGCTCAACACCGCGCTCGACCTCGCCAAGGACGGCACGCTGGACAGGCTGGGCATCGAGCTCATCGGCGCGAAGCAGGAAGCCATCGAGCTGGCCGAAGACCGCATGCTGTTCAAGGAGACCATGGCCAAGCTGGGCCTCGACTGCCCGAAAAGCGTCATCGCCAACAATTACATGGAAGCGATGGAGGCGCTTGAAAGCGTCGGCCTTCCCGCCATCATCCGCCCCTCCTTCACGCTGGGCGGCACGGGCGGCGGCATCGCCTATAACCGCAACGAATACGAGCTGATCATCCGGCAAGGCCTGCAGGCCTCCCCCGTCAAGCAGATCCTCATCGAGGAATCGGTGCTGGGCTGGAAGGAATACGAGATGGAAGTCGTGCGCGACAAGGCGGACAACTGCATCATCATCTGCTCGATCGAGAACATCGACCCCATGGGCGTGCATACCGGCGACAGCATCACCGTCGCCCCCGCGCTGACCCTGACGGACAAGGAATACCAGCGCATGCGCAACGCCTCGCTCGCCGTGCTGCGCGGCATCGGCATCGAGACGGGCGGCTCCAACGTGCAGTTCGCCGTCAACCCCGAAGACGGGCGCATGACGGTCATCGAGATGAACCCGCGCGTCAGCCGTTCCTCCGCCCTCACCTCCAAGGCCACGGGCTTCCCCATCGCCAAGGTCGCGGCAAAGCTGGCCGTGGGCTACACGCTGGACGAATTGCAGAACGACATCACCGGCGCGCCGCTTCGCGGCAATCAGAACGCCGGCGCAGCCGGAATGCCCGCCGCCTTCGAACCGACGATCGACTACGTGGTCACCAAAATCCCGCGCTTCAACTTCGAGAAGTTCCGCGGCACGGAAGAGCACCTCACCACCTCCATGAAATCGGTGGGCGAGGTCATGGCGATGGGCCGCACCTTCGAAGAGTCGCTGCAAAAGGCGCTCTGCTCCATGGAAACGGGCCTGAACGGGCTGAAGGAGATCAACCTCGTGCCCGAGGGCGACGAATACCACGAGCAGCATATCTCCGCCGCCCTCTCCCAGCCGCGGCCGGACCGGATGCTGGTGGTGGCGCAGGCCTTCCGCCACGGGCTCTCGGTCGAGGAAGTCTATAAGCATTGCAAGTTCGATCCCTGGTTCCTGGCGCGCATCAAGAACCTCGTCGATCACGAAGAGGCGCTGAAGAAGAACGGCCTGCCGAAGAACTTCGGCGCGTGGATGGCAACCAAGCAGCTCGGCTTTTCCGACGCGCGCATCGCGCAGCTGACCGGCAAGAAGCCCGAGGACGTGACGAAACAACGCCACAAGGCGGGCGTGCGCCCCGTCTATAAGCGGGTGGACACCTGCGCGGCGGAGTTTCCCTCCAACACCTCCTACATGTATTCGACCTATGAAGCCAACGGCACATCGCTGGGCGAGACCGAGGCCGCGCCGGAGGATACGAAGAAAGTCGTCATCATCGGCTCCGGCCCCAACCGCATCGGTCAGGGCATCGAGTTCGACTATTGCTGCGTCCATGCCTCCTACGCCCTGCGCGAGCGCGGCATCCAGAGCATCATGATCAACTGCAACCCCGAAACCGTCTCGACCGATTACGATACCTCGGACCGGCTGTATTTCGAGCCGGTGACGGCGGAAAAGGTGCTGGACATCGTGGCCGCCGAAAGCGGGAAAGGCACGCTGCTGGGCGCCATCGTCCAGCTGGGCGGGCAGACGCCGCTGAAGCTTTGCCGCGAGCTGGAGAAGGCCGGCGTGACAATCCTCGGCACCAGCCCCGACGCCATCGACCTCGCCGAGGACCGCGAGCGGTTCCAGAAGCTGTTGCAAAAGGCGCGGCTGAAGCAGCCCGCCAACGGCCTCGCCCGCACCGCGCTTGAAGCGGAAAAAGTGGCGCAGGAAATCGGCTTTCCCGTCGTGCTGCGTCCCTCCTACGTACTGGGCGGCAGCGGGATGGAGATCGTCCACGACCTGACCGGGCTGCGCCGCTACATCGGCGCGGCGGTGGAGGTTTCGGGCGACGCGCCCGTGCTCATCGACCAGTACCTGCAGAACTGCATCGAGGTCGATGTCGATGCGCTCTGCGACGGCAAGGAAGTCTTCATCGCGGGCGTGATGGAGCATATCGAGGAAGCGGGCATCCACTCGGGCGACAGCACCTGCGCCCTGCCCCCCTATTCCCTGCGCGAGGAAATCGTGGTGGACCTGATGGACCAGACCATCACGCTGGCCAAGGCGCTGGGCGTCGTGGGGCTGATGAACGTGCAATACGCCGTGCGCCAGAGCCGCGACCCCGCCAACCTCGACCATTACGACATCTTCGTTCTGGAGGCGAACCCCCGCGCCTCGCGCACCGTGCCCTTCGGCGCCAAGGCGACCGGCGTTCCCGTCATCAAGGCCGCCACGCGGCTGATGACCGGCGAGAAGATCGCGCAGCTGAAGACCGAGGGCGTCATCCACCACCGCAAGTTCGACCATGTGGCGGTGAAGGCTCCCGTCTTCCCCTTCGCCCGCTTCCCCAAGGTGGACGCGGTGCTGGGGCCGGAAATGAAATCGACCGGGGAGGTCATGGGCATCGACCGCGACTTCCGCCGCGCCTTCGCCAAGGCGCGCCTCGGCACCGGCTCGAAGCTGCCCTTGTCGGGCACCGTCTTCATCTCTGTCCGCGACCCGGACAAGAACCTGATGATCCCCCTCGCGGCCAAGCTGGCGGATATGGGATTTAACATAGTGGCGACCGGCGGCACCGCCCGCCACCTCGTCGAGGCCGGAATCCGCGCCCGCAAGGTCAATAAAGTCCATGAAGGTCAACCACATGTGATCGACGCCATGATCAACGGCGACATCGCCCTCATGCTCAACACCACCGACGGCCCCCAGGCCGTGGTCGATGACTTTAACTTGCGCCGCGCGGCATTACACAATAAAATCCACTATTACACGACGATACCCGGTGCCAAGGCGGCTGTGGATACCATAGCCGCGCTGCGGCAATCCGGGCCTTTTGACGTGAAGTCGCTGCAGGAATATTTGAAAGCGGCGTGATCCACCAAGTTTAAGGTTTTACATCCATGCAGAAAGTACCAATGACGGTCGCGGGTCACGCGCGGCTGGAAGAAGAAATTAAACATTTGAAATCGGTCGAGCGCCCCGCCATCATCGAGGCCATCGCCGAGGCGCGCTCGCATGGCGACCTTTCGGAGAACGCCGAGTACCACGCCGCCCGCGAACGCCAGAGCTTCATCGAAGGCCGCATCGCGGAGCTGGAAGACAAGCTGTCGCGCGCGGACGTCATCGACACTGCCAAAATGTCCGGCGATACCGTGAAGTTCGGCGCCTTCGTCAAAGTGGTGGATGAAGACACGGACAAGGAACAGGAATTCCAGATCGTCGGCGAATACGAGGCCGACATCGAAAAAGGCATGCTGGCCCTGACCGCCCCGTTGCCCCGCGCGCTCATCGGCAAAAGCGTCGGCGACAGCGTCGAGGTCACCACTCCCAAGGGCGCCAAGGCCTATGAGGTGCTGGAAGTGGTGTTCAAGTAAGCGCCGCCTTCGTTTATCCATAATTAATACAAGTCGTCTATAATCTCCTTAGGCCGGAATCCGCCGCGCGCGGCGGTTTATGCAGGGAGAACAAGCACATGGACGAGGATAAAGTCAGCGGCACCATTGAAAACATCAGCCACGAGGGCGATGCCTACCGCGTCAGCTTCAAGCGCGACGACGGCAAATACGGCATGTGCAACCTCACCCTGCCCGACAAGGACGTGCTGAGCGGCGCCTTCAACAAATCCACCATCAAAAACGCCAAGGGCGCGAAGCTGGAAATGGAACTGAAGGACATGGACCCCTACCCGCAGGTCACCGGCGTGAAAGTCGATGGCGTTTCGGTCATGAAGCCGAAGACGCCCTAGGCAAGCAGCTCCCAACCACATTGACGGGTCTTTGCGCAGGCTTTACCCTTTCAAGTTGAAAGACAAAGCACAGGGGAGGCAACGCGATGCTGCGACTGACCGAAGTTGTCGAGACTTTTCCTTCCGTGCGCATACCGTCAGAATCCGGCGGGCCGGCAACGGAGGTTTCGCTCATCGCGCAGCTCGGCCACGGCGCGGGCGACCACCTCTTCGCCAGCGTCGCCTCCCGCCAACGGCAGCACAAAACCTTCATCGACGAACTGGATGAACCTTCCGCGAAACTGGGCGCGACGGATTTTTCAAGGGGCGATCCCACCGCGCTTTATTCCTTCGCCGTCGGGCCCAAGGGCCACCCGTTCCACCGCCATGCAGGACACCGCATCTTCACCGCCATCTCGGGCAGCGCGGGGGCGCAACTGCGGTTCTCCTCCGCCTCGCCCGAGCAGATCGCGAATGACCCGAAAAGCTTCCTGCGCGCGCTGCGCTTCGTCAACATTCCGCCCGACTGCATGTTCACCGTGCGCTTCGGCGGCGAGATCTGGCACCAGTTCTACCCCCTCGCGCCAAAAACGCTGCACCCCGTCTTCTTCGCCCTGTCGTGCCATACCAACGAACTGGGCGGCGACCTGCCCGAGGAGCTGAAACACAGGGTGCTGGCGAACGACGCCGACATCCCCAGCCTGACCGAGCTTTTGCCCCCCGAGGTCGCCACTCTTCTGAGCGCAAAGGATTTCAGGACAGATGAAGTTCCCACCACTTCCCTTTCTCTCGACGCGCCTGAAGGCACCTTGCACCGCATGGTCTGCAACACGGTGCGCGGCAGCGCGGGCTTCCTGCGCGGCGCATGGGGCGCGTGGCATGACGCCTCGGGGTTCCTCTCCAAATCCGGCCCTGCGGTGCGTGCGTTTTCCACGCCGCCCGAGGGCTCGCTGCTGCGCGAACAATTCGCGGACGTCCGCATCGACCACGACGACAGCTTCCTGCTCACCGTCTGCGGGAGCTGGATAAAAGATGTCGGCGCAACGCAACTGCTGGCCGCCGTGCTGGAGGGGTTCTTGCTCAACGCGCCCAACAGCGTTTCGGGGCTGATGATGCTGCGCAACTGCCTTGTGAAGCCGCTGGGACTGCGCACCTCGCCGCTGGGCTGCCCCGTCTCCTCCCTGCTCTCGCCGAAAACGGACAGGCTGTTCGCCGGACAATACCCCGTGCTCGACCAGAAGATCGATGCGGACGACAGTTTCGCGCAAGTCATCCTCGGCGTGATCGACAAGCACCTGATGTTCCGCTCCTGCGTCAGCGTCAGGAAGACCGGGGACGACAGCGCCGAAATCCTGCTGGGCACCCGCGTCCACTGCAAGAACGCCTTCGGCAGGTTTTACATGGCCTCCATCGACTACGTCCACCGCCGCTACGTCGCACCGCTGATGCTGCGGCTGGCAGTCGATTACGCCGTTACGCAGCTGGAGCGGGGCTGA
>WGNE01000047.1 GCA_016124645.1 Alphaproteobacteria bacterium | reverse complement strand
ACTGCAAATCCTTGAATGCCGGTTCGATTCCGGCCCGTGCCTCCATTCCCCAGATCTTTGCAATATGCGCATCGTCTTTGGACGATAATTTCTTATAATTACGGCCATACTAAAATACTTCTCAAACTTTATTTTCAGTACAGGAGTGAGATATGGCTGTTGGGCCCGAGATACACATCAACAAGAATAAAAAACAACTTTTACAGTTGCTCGTACAACTCATTTACGAGGATTTAAAAAAAAACTCGGCAAATAACAACTTGCCCGACGATGAAATCGTGTTAAGCCCCGTCGATGCTCATTTGTTACAATCATTGATTGACGCCCTCCTTCAGGATGAAGAATTCATCCTCACCTCAGAGTTCTTAGAAAACATAGCGACACTTGATAATAATAATGTCCGCCAAATGAAAAAAATTTTCCTGTCCTTCCGAGAAGCACGTGGAAAATCGAGAGCGCTTGAAGGCATTCGCTGGAACGAATTTCAAATAAGGCTAGGAATTTCAAATGACTTTATAACAAAAACTTCCGTAGTTTCACCAATCCCCATGGAAACTTTCATAAAAAAGGAAAAGTCCCTCTTCATTTCCATGAGGTTCCCTACAGCCGTAACTACGGAATTAGTTAAATTCGTTTCTCAGCAAAAATCAAACGTGATAAGGGTTTTACGCAAAGAAAACTTGCTTCCTAAACGATCTGTAAAAAATGTTTTCTCTAAGATTAAGGAAAAAATAAGCAAAAACAAATATTCCATACCAAAGAAAAAAGTCTACGCAGCAACAGTACTGCTTTCGAATATGGCTGTACTCTATACGACGCGCGACTGGAGTGCGATTGGTGTTCTATCTTCTATGGCAGGAACGGCTTCGACAATCTTCACAGACGACAAGAAAAAATAGCACCATTTAACAAACTCAAACATAATATTGAGACAATCACATCACCCACCCGGCCTAAAAACCCTCAACCCCTTCGGCACGATCTTCACTTCCAGCGGGTAGGTGGTCTTGGTTTCCTCGCCGTCGAGGATGATGGGGAGTTCGGCTTGCTTGCCGGCCTTGTCTTTCCCCGAGGGGGTGATGGAGAGGGCTTGGCCGCTGGTGACGGTGACGGATTTATGCTGCGTCCAGCTGCCGTCCGTGATGGCGGCGGTGAGCGACGCCACGTTGTGCGCCCCGCCCTTGAAGGCGTAGAGCGCGAGGCGGCCGTCGTCCTGCGCGCCCTTGGCCAGCGCGTTCTCGATGACGGGCTTGAGCGTTTCCGACGACGGCAGCGCGAAGGGGGCCGGTTTCGGGCTGGGCTTGGGCGAGAGCATGTTGTTGGTGACGATGAAGATGCGGCCCGTATGCAGCTTGCCGTCCACATCCAGCTTCAGCTTGCGCCCGCCGATGACGCCGGCGGCCATGGAGAATATCTTGCGCAACCCGCGGAAGTATTTTTTATCCCGGAAGTCTTCCCGCGCCTGATAGAACTCGACGCTGTTGCGGTCGATCATGAGGCCCACGAGGAAGTTCTTGCCGTTCACCTGCCCCACATCCACGCTGGCGGGCGCGGAGTTTTTATACTGCGCGGCGGCCTTTTTGAAGTCGGCGGCGAAGCCCAGCTGGCGCGCGAAAAGGTTGTGGGTGCCAAGGGGCAGAACGCCCAGCGCGATGTCCTCGCGCCCCAGCACCTCGCCCGCGGCGGTCAGCACCGTGCCGTCGCCCCCGCCGATGACCAGCCCGCGCCCGCTGCCCGCGTTTTTCGCGACCCAGTCGCGCACGGTGGCGGCGATGTCCTTGCCGTCGATCATCATGATCTCGCCGCATTGGTCGCCGAAGCCCTCGCGCAGGCCGGACTCGATGCCCGCCTCGCCCGTCTTCAGCACCGTGCCGGAGCGGCGGTTGATGACGATGTCGAATTTCCGGGGGTCGGATTTTTGCGCGTTGTCAGCGGCTTGGCCGGTTGCGGCGGGAATATTCTCGGACACGGGGAACCTCTTGAAAAGATTTGGTTATGGTTAATTCCCGTTTGTCATACATCATCCGCCCGCCCAAGGCAAGCCCGCAAATTATTCGCCTCATTCTGCAAAAAAGGCTGGAAATTCACGGCGCAATCTTATACACATCTATTTCGTTGATATCGCTGTTCCCTGGTAGCTCAGTGGTAGAGCAAGCGACTGTTAATCGCTTGGTCGTAGGTTCGAATCCTACCCAGGGAGCCATTCTCCATATCCCCTCGAATTCTTTGACCTTTTCCTTTTCTTCCCGCATCAGAAATATGCCATGCCCCGCATCAAGACCGCCCTTTTAGCACTCTGCCTTTCCGCCTTGGCCTTCGGCCACTGCGCCGCCGCCCACGCCAAGGAAATGAGATGGCCCAAGGACGGCGATGTGTTTTTCACTTTTCAAGTGCCCGATGACTGGAACCTCCGCGAGGATTCGCCGCACTACACGGTTTCCATCTCCCCCGACAAGTCCATGCCAGGCGCCGCGCAGGCGGTTTCTTTCGGCGCGGCCCCCCAGCCGACCCCCGTGCCGCTCACCAGCCAGACCTTCAAAA
Source organism: Alphaproteobacteria bacterium (assembly GCA_016124645.1). Classification (GTDB taxonomy): domain Bacteria; phylum Pseudomonadota; class Alphaproteobacteria; order Micavibrionales; family UBA2020; genus WGNE01. Next base: position 22,524 of record WGNE01000047.1, on the reverse strand, counting down.
GGCAGATGGACTCCATCATGTCGGGCATAAACGGCGCGAGCGAAAGGGTGCACGCGGACCCTTATTCCTCGCGCAAGCCCGTCACGGTCGACGGCAAGCGCTGGGATTCCTTTATCACCAGCATAAACGTGACGACGCCCAGAGGAGAACCGGTAACGCTTACGACGGATATCATGGTTTGCGGCGACAGCAAGCACCTGCTGGCCCTGACCTTCCTGAACAGCAAAACCGGCCTGACCCCCGAACAGCAGAAGGTTCTGGACACGCTGAAGGTCACCGGCATGGACCGCTGCCCGTTGAACGAAGCGGAATAATTTCGTTTATTTTCTCGATCAGCCTTCGTGCAGAACCCTGTAGGCCCGCAACCCAAGCGCACGCGCGCCGGCGATGTCCTTTTCCTCGCTGTCCCCGACCATAACCGCCTCGCTCGCAGCCGCGCCCGTCTTTTCCAGCGCAAGGTTGAAGATGAGAGGCGAAGGTTTTTCCGCCCCCGCTTCCTCGGACGTCGCGATGAAATCGATGACGGAGGAAAACCCTAGCGCGACGATCTTCCGGAACTGGACGGCCGCCACCATATCCGTGACGGCGACCACCTTCAGCCCGCCTTCTTTCGCCCGCGCCAGCAATTCCTGCGCGCCCTTCTCGGGCTCCATGACGTCGATAAAGCTTTCCCAGTACAGGCGGTCATAGGCCAGCGCGCGCGCATAGGGGGCGGCATATCCGCCCTCCTCGAAATAGCCCTGAAAAGCGAGCAAGCGAGAGCGGCAGGCCCCCTGCGGATGAAGTCTTCGCGTGACGGCATCGCGGTGACGCCGGTAAGCCTGCTTGAACGCCTCTTCCTCGCCGGGCGGCGCGGATTCCTCGCGCCGGAACATCTCCCAGCAGGCCTGCAGCGCGGCAGCGTGACAGGGGTCGTAATGGTAAAGCGTATTGTCGATATCGACGAGCAGCGCGCGCGCCCCTTCCATATCCACATGCGGGAATTTTATCGCCATAGGTCGGACCTCTTCGTGCAGACGGCGTCAATGTCCAGTCCTTCCAGCCTTTCGCGGAACCTCGCCGCCATTTCCGGCGGGTGTCCCTGCAGCTCCGGCGCGACAAGGCAGATGCGGAACCCCGCCGCCTTCAGCCGCGCATGCGTTTCAGCATCCAGCGGAATATCCGTGAAGCAGTCCACCCAGACCCAGCCCGCCTTGCCCGTAAAGGCCAGCGCGTATTCGATCGGTTCCCGCTCGGAAAAGCGCACCGCGAGGTTTTCCGGGCCAAAGCCCCCAATCACGCCCGAGGCTGCCTTGTCGGCGTAGCGCACGAAGTAAGGCATGGACAGGTCGAGAAAAAACCACTCCGCAACGCCGTATTCGTTCATCAGGTCGATGCAGGCCTGTTCGACCCCTTCCGTCTTCACGTTCAGGATGACCGGCCCGCGGTTTTCCCATGCCGTCAGCAGGTCGCCCAGCTTGTCGGGCACCGGCGGTTCATGGTGGCGGAAAGGGTCGTGATGCAGAACAAGGTCGTTTTCGTGGTAGCGGACATCCGTTTCGATACCATCGCCGGCCGGGACGGACGACAGCCCGTGAACGTCGTTGACTCGGTGATGAAAAATCTTCACTGGCCGCCTCCCGCCTTCCAGGCATCGGGCGCCGCCGAACAAGTCTTCGCGATGCGCGGCGCGAGCCGCACGTCGTTATTCATGGGCTTCAGGCCCGCTTCCCGCATGAAATCACGCCGCCCCCAGAAAATATTGTAGGGCGTAACATTGAAAATCGCGTAGTCCTTTCGGCGGTTGTTGCGTTGAAAAAAGGCGCAGTTCACCTCATGCTGCTCCGGCCTGCTGTAGGCGTGAATCACCGGCATCACAACAATCTCTTTTTCCGGCGTCGCGTCAATATTGCGTGCCACTGCTTCTGGCCTCGACACCCTTGAGAGCGCGAGGACAAGGTCTGGCGTTACCTTCGGCGCGAGCGTACGCAGAAGCGTATGCTTGTCATTATCCATTTTCTTCACATCCTCGCTGTCCATGTTAAGCCCAGCGTCTGCCTCCGACTGTCTTCTCGCCGCAAGCAGAACCGCGACATCCTGCGGCAAATCCTGCAGCCCAAATGTCTTTATCAACTCCGTATAACCCATCCAATTCAAGCCGCCGAAGACAGCGTAAACATAGTCGGGCTGGGAAACTTTCCTGACGCATAGCCGCTCGGCCCTGTTTTTCTCTTTAAGAGACAGCGGAACGGGAGAAATGCCGTTACGCGCCAGAATCTCGTCACGCGCCCAGAAAATATTGTAAGGCGTTATGCGCTCTATCTTGTACGGATATCCGTCCTTCTTATTTTCCAGCAGGAACATGCAACTCAGGGCGCCGTAATCCTGCCAGCCCATCGTCACGACCGGCGTTACGACGAAGCTCGCCCGGTCCGCATATTCTCCTATGACGCGCCACGTCTCTGCCAGCGACATGGTCACGCCGATATGCAGCCAGTGGTAATAGGAGGGAACCATGCGGGTGCGCGTGAACACCTGGAAATAATCCGCAAAACCGATCATGAGCGCATCTTCATCGGGCTTCAGGCGCAGACGCCGTGCCTCCGCGAGCGATTGCATGACTGAATCGTAATAATCACTGTCGCTGAAGGGTATCATCCCCGACAGCAGGTTCAGCGACAGCGAAACCTGCAGCAGTTTTGCGGGCGGCAACGCCGCAATATCCAGCTGCTTTACGACATTCGCATAGTAGCGCTTGGCGACCTGCATTTCCAAGAATCTGCCTGTCGAGACATCCCCCATGCGCACAACCTGCTCTTTTCCCCGATTGACCGGCCCCTGTTCGTTGATATTCATGCAGCCAATAAGATTCAGCACGATAACAAACCCCATGAAGAAGCGCGCAGATGAAGCATAACGGCGGGCGCTTTCGCCGTGCAGCATGTTTCCTTCGGTCACAGCTTCGATAAAAACCGCCGCCATGAAAAACACATACATCGAAATGAACCTGAACGAGCCCGCTGATATCACCCAGGAGGAAGCTGACAGCGCGCCTGCGAACAAGACAGCCCTGACATGACGCCACGCACCCCGCACACCTTTCCGGGCGGTCTCTCCGGATATCAGCTGCAATGCGCATGCGAGGACGAATAGACCGGCGCAGAAGAAAAACATCGGGCTGATTATGCGCAGGGGCGATTCCCTGTGCGCGGCGACCGCATCCATCAGGTCATGCAGATAGCCCGGATAGGAATATCCCGCCATTGCCGTCAGAAGAGTCGCCCCCAAAAATATGCCCGAGAGATAACAGGCATAACGGCACATATCCCGTTTCGAGAAAAAGAAGAAAGGCAGGGACGCGATGCCGCAACTCGCGATGCCGTAATTGATCTTGAAATTGAGCATGACATAAATGAAGGCCGCCTGAAAAAGGCAGAAAAAGCGAAAAGCGCTGGCAGGCGGTGCGCCGCCTGTCTGCGTCAGAAATCTCCACCACCCAAGACTGACGGCGCATTGCGCGACAATCAGCCCCATAAGATAATTATCGTAAATTCCATACCACGTCGGGCTGACGGGGATCTGGATCAGGTGCCCGGTATAGCGGGGCGTCGCGCACAACGACAAGGCAAAGAGAGCCGTCCAGAAACTGAATCTCTTTCCCTCAGGACTGAGGTAAAACGAAACGCAATACAAGACCGTCACGAGAACGGCAGGCAGCACCATGGAAAGATAAAAGACATCGGTAAACCGCACGTAGGCGCCGGGCTTTTCCGAAAGCGAGGTCAGGCAATAGTAGTAATAATGGTATATCCAGCCAAATGCGCTATGAAACTGCAGGTGCAGCTTCATTCCTTTCGCCAGCGCATTCGCGGAAATATAAGGGATGAACAGGTCGCGAACGACCCCCATATCCCTGTAGGCTCCTTTCAAAAACAAAGGGCGCAGAATAATGAACCACGCCGCGGCCATCGCCAGGAGCCGCCAACCAAAAGCAATACGCCTTGACGGCACATCGGACTTTTCAAACTGCCCCTCCACGAAAGCCGCCGCCCGCTTCATTCCGCCACCGACATTCTGTATTTTTCGCTTTCCATGCGTAACAGTTCCTCCGTCATAGTCACCGGAATGGCGACGGGCGTCAATTTTCGCGCCACGAGCGCCCGGTGAACATATCCCCATGCCGCCAGCGTCTCCCGCCCCGCCGACGAATTAACCGGCCCGCCGCCCTGCGTATAGACGACAAGGTCGGGAAACAACGGAAAATTCCTCGCCGCATCGACATCCGGCAAGGGTGCATCCGCATCGAAATCGGGCAGGTCCAGCGCGGCGCGCAGCGCAGCGTTGACATGCGTGTGCAAGGCGAGCGCCTCCGGCGCGCTTTCGGCCGAAACAATCAGCCCATGGTTCGCACAAAAAACGATCTCATGGGGACCTCCGCGCGGTAGGCTTTCCGTCAGGGCCAAGGCCAGTGCGCGCCCGGGCGTTGCGTATTCCAGCCATGCCGCCTCGCCGATCCCGGCGCTTTCCAGCGCTCCGGCAATGATTTCGCGTCCCTCGGCGCAGCACGCAGGCACCATGGCATAGACGGTGTGCGTGTGCAGCACGACCTTTGCCGGCATCAGCGCGTGCAGGCTCGCCTCGATCGAAGGGCGGCGGGCTGCCTCCGATACCTCGATACGACAGGAAGCGATCGCCGCATTGAACGCCGCCTCATCCACATCCGGCGCTTGCATGTACTGACGCAGGCGCGGATAGTCCAGCAAGACGAAGTCTTCCTCCGTTCCCATGTCCTTGAGAGCGCACCCCGATGCCTTGACGGCCATAACGCGACCATCCAGCTTGACGGATGTATTGCCGCCGCCGCCCTGCGCATAGGCGGGATCCGCCCCGAGGGCGCGCGACGCGGCGGCGAGTTTCCCGAGCTCAGGTTTCATGGCCGATCCCCGCCTCGAAGAAGATGGCATAAGTGACGAAAAGCTGAATCAGCCCCGCCTGCCCGTCCAGCCATTCGGGACGGCTTACGCCGATGCGCGCCAAGGGCAGCATGCGCGCCAGCATGGCGATATCCCGCGCGAGCGGCACGCCCCGGATAATGACGTACTGGTAATCGTTTCCGCCATAAGTATGCGAGACTTCAATCTCGCGCAGGAAGCCGAGCCGATCAAGCAGCGGGTCGAGGTTCACGGCGTTGATGCAGCGGAATTCAAGATAGGTTTTCGGCTCTTCTTCCCCGTCCGGCGGCATAGCCGAATCCTCCAGATGGGTCTTGATGCTGATATCCGCGTATCCTTCCTGCGAGGCGATGTACTGCCGGTAATCGTCGCGGCGTTTCTCGATATGCGCCAGCGCCTGCTCGTGCGTGTATCCCCTTTCCCGCATGTCGCGCCGCACCTTCCAGTACATCGCGAGATCGGGATCGGGCGCGGCGAATATCTTGAGGTCGAACAGCTCGCGCACCTTGCGCAGGTAGAAAGGGTGCAGGCCTTCGTAAATGACGAGGCGGTTGGCCGAAACCGTCTTCTCGTCCTCCGAGAAACGGCCCACCGCATGGTTGTAGGACACGCGCAGGATGTTGCGGTCGTATTTCAACGCGTGCAGATCCTCGTATTCCTTGTGCAGGCGGTTGGCGCGAGGGTCGAGATGCGTAAAAGACTGCCAGTTAGGGTCTCCGCGTTCCCACTTGTGCATGTCGTCGCCGCGCACCACGGTCACGTTCCGCGCGCCGAAAACATGCAGGAGGTATTCGGAGATCGTCGTCTTCCCCGCCCCCGAATCCCCGCCGATGCCAACCAGGAAGGGACGGGAAACGAGCCGCCTGTCCGAAATGCCGCCCACGCCGCGGCGGTAAAGCCAGAAAAGCGTCAGCAACAGCGCGCCCTGCAGCGCGCTGAAACACAGGTTGACGGCGCCCTGCGCGTAGCCATGCGCGGCAAGCCAGGCGTTTACGCCGCCCGCACCGGCCGCCGCCGGAAACACCGGCGCGAAAGCCGTCATGTAATCGGACTGCGGCACGACGAGGAAATAGAGGAAATAGGCAGCCTGCAAGGCGAAAAACATGTGTTTTTCGCGGTAGGAAGACTGCGCATAGAAATACGCCCAGAACGGCAGCGGCCAGAAGTACCAGCCCGGCATGGGAATGACGCAAAGCGTGATCAGTCCGAAGGAAAAACCGGTAAACAGCAGGAAGGCAGCCTGCGACTTCAGGCGAAGGAACACGGCCTGCCCCAGCAGGAACATGTAGACGACGGGCGCGACATACAAGGACGCGTCCCCATAGGGTATCTGCAGCAAGAGCAGCTTGTTCTGGCTGGCGTTGAGAAAGACCATCCGGATGAAGTCGCTATCCGCGAGGAAAAAGATATTCGCCGCGCAGAAGGAAACCAGCGGCAAAAGCACCCACAACAAAAGCGCGAGGCTCCCTTCTTCCCGCCGGCGGAAGAAGATGTATATGAACATAAGCGGCAGGGCGAGAACGATGCTCGTCTTCGCCGCCACAGCCAGGCCGAGCCACACCAGCGCGATGTTCCAGCGGTCCTTGAACAGGAAATAGAGGCTTACGAACAACAGGGCGACGGGCACGGCGTCCAGCTGGCCGTGAACGTAGCTGATGTAGATCAGAACGGGCGACAGCCAGTATACCTTCAACAGGCGCGACAGCGGCGCGTGCATCCAGCTGGCCAGCACAAGCAGGATGGTCGTATCCGCGGCAAGCAGCGGCAGCTTGTACGCCAGAAGTTTCGGCAAGAAAAAGAAGACCCAGCGCGACGCAGCCATGACATAAAGCATAACGGCAGGGTAGGGAAAAGCGTCGGTCACGCCTTTGTTCATGAAATGGGCGTAGGGATTGTGGCCGCCCTGCACGAAATAATCGACGAAGGGGATGAACAGATTCTGCAGCGGGCGCGACGCGCAGGAAACCACGAGAACCAGCTTGACGGCCAGCCCCAGCCAGAACAGCGGATGACGGAAGACCTGCCCGCAAATCGGCAGCAGCCGGGTGTTCATGCGCGAAAGACGAACCATTTCACCCCCATGAAGTTCGTGCAGGTCGTGATGCCAATGCTCAGGATATTGGCGATGCGCGCATCCACATGCAGGCCGCCGACAGTGATGCGAAGAAAGACGAGACTGATCAGAAGCGAGCAGACGTAAACCATGCCGTAAAGAGCCTTGCGCGTCGCCGCGACCTCGCCCGCCTTGAAAGTGAACTTGCGGTTAAAGGGATATCCCGCGGCGACCCCCGCCACGAAACCCATCGCGGATGCCGGCAAATAATACCCCTCGCCCAAGGTTTCCAGTAGCAGATAGAAAACGCCGTAGTTGATAACGGTGCAGTATGCACCTATCAGACAAAACCTGACGAACTGGTGCGTGGTTTGTCGTATATCAGGCATGGTCCCCGCCCTGTCTCCTGCACGCAAAGCTGTTTTTTTTACATACGCATACTGTATACTAAGGCCCCTATGAGGTCTATGCAGAATACTCGTTAAACTTGCAACGTCTGCGGCAGCGCGGCAGTGGAGACAGGCATCGAACGGCTTTTCCAGATAATCATCCCGATGACGGGAGCGGGCTCGCGTTTCCGCGCGGCGGGATATGACCGGCTCAAACCCCTCATCCCCGTTCTGGAACGGCCGATTATCGAATGGGTCGCGCAGAAAATTTTTCCCGGCGAGGCCGATATCCTGTTCATTTGCCGCCAGAAACATCTGGACGAAATTCCGGACATGCGCGCCGTCCTCTCCGCCGCCTGCCCCTCGGGACGGATTGTCGCCCTCGACGCATGGGAAAAGAAGGGGCCGCTGCACGACGTCATGCAGGTGCAAGAAGAGATCGACGATGCGCGCCCCGCCGTCGTGAGCTATTGCGACTTCTACCAGACATGGGACTGGCAAGGCTTCAAGAACGATTTCCTCGCGCGCGGCTGTGACGGCGCCATTCCCTGTTACACGGGCTTCCACCCCCACCTGCTGCACCCATGGAACGTCTACGCCTCCTGCCGCACGGACGATGACGACAATCTGCTCGAGATCCGGGAAAAATTCTCCTTTCATCCGGACAAGATGCAAGCGCGGCACTCGCCCGGAGTCTATGCCTTCAAAACGGGGGCGCTTCTCAAGACATATTTCGGCCGTGACCTGCGCGAAGGCGAAGCCATAGCGGGCGAGCATTACGCAAGCCTGCCCTACAACGCTATGGTGCGCGACGGTCTTTCCGTCTGGGCGCCGGCGAACGTCCGCTACTTTTGTCAATGGGGCACCCCGCGCGACCTTGAAGAAAGCCTGTTCTGGATCGAGGCGGCAAGGAGCATGAATTCATGATCATCCTCATGCCCATGGCCGGCGCCGGCAGCCGCTTCACGGAAAAAGGCTATACGACCCACAAGCCCGCCATCCTCACCACGGACCGCCGCAGCGGGAACAAGCTGCCCATGGCAGTCTGCGCCGCGCTGGACATTCCCGGCATCGGCGAGACGGGCAACAAGCTGGTCTTCATCGACAGGAAATTCCACCGGGACGACGGGCTGGAACACAGCTTCCGCGAATTCTTTCCCCGCGCGGAGTTCATCACGCTCGACCGGCTGACCGAGGGGCAGGCCTCGACATGCCTCATGGCGTCTGCCGTCATCGATTGCGTCGAGGAGCTCATCATCGCCGGCTGCGACAACGGGATGGCGCTGGATGAAAAAGCCTTCGACGTGCTGCGCGCGCAGACGGACGTTATCGTGTTCACCTACCGTCGCCATGCCGGCGTTCTGGCGCGCCCCGAAGCCCACGGATGGGTCGTCGCCGACGAGGCAGGCACCGTCACGCGCGTTTCCGTCAAGAAGCCCGTCAGCGACAACCCGATCGAGGATCACGCCATCGTCGCGACCTTCTGGTTCCGGCACGGAAGCGACTTCGTCTCCCTCGCGAAAAGGATGATCGCCGCGGACGACAGGATAAACGGAGAGTTCTACGTCGACCAGTGCCTGCATCACGCGCTCGAAACCGGCCTGCGCGTCAAGGCGTTCGAGATCGGGAGATATCTGGGCTGGGGCACGCCCGCGGATTACGAGAACTACGAAAAAACCATCGACTACTGGAGAGGATTTTGCCGTGCGGAAGGGCTCTGAAACGCCCGTGCTGTCTCTGGTGCTGCCCTGCTACAACGAGGCCGGGAACATCCCCCTCATCTTCGCGCGCCTGAAAGAGGTGCTGAAAGACCGTGACGACATCGAAGTCGTTTTGGTCGATAATGGCTCCACCGACGATACGGCCGCGCGTATCGGCGAACAGATGGGGCAGCCTGGGGCCCGCACCGTCGCCCTGTGCCGCGTGCCGCGCAACATCGGCTACGGGTACGGCATCATGCAGGGGCTGCGCATGGCGCGCGGCGCGTTCCTTGCATGGTCGCACGCCGATATGCAGACCGACCCCGAGGACGTTTTGCGCGCCCTTGACGCCTGCCGCGCGCGCGAGGAGAAAAAAATCTTCATCAAGGGGAAACGCAGGAACCGGCGGCTGCTGGAATCCTTTTTCACTTTCGGCATGCAGGTCGTCGCTTCGCTGGCGCTCGGCGTCGGCTTCGACGACGTGAACGCGCAGCCCAAGCTTTTTCCACGCACGTTTTTCGAACAGTATCTCGACGATGCGGCCCCCGACGATTTCTCCCTTGACCTCTTCGCCATCTATCAGGCGAAGAAAAACGGATACGCGGTCGTGGAAGTGCCCGTCACTTTCGGAATCAGGCGGCACGGCGAAGCCAAGGGCGGCGGCGGATGGCGCACGCGGATACGCCTTATCCGGCGTACGCTGGCCTATATCATGACATTGAGGGCCAAGGTCCGTAACGGCCCGGCCTGACGATTTGCATCAAACAGCTGCCGGAGTCGCGCCTTTACGTCCCCGACTGGCCGGGGCGGGTCTGTTTTTTGGGGTCGGGCTTGGTGGTTTTGACCGGCGGCTCCGGCTTTTTGGCGACGGCGGCTTCCTCGGCCGCTTTTTTGGCGACGTCGCCGAAGGTGGTCGCTTTCCCGCCCGTCTTGCCGTTCGTTTTTCCGGCCGTCTTGCCGTTTTCCTTCGCCGCGGGCTGGGCCACGGGTTCCTGCTGTTTCTTCGCGGGTTCGGAGACGGGTTCCGCCACAGGTTCCACGACGGGTTCCGGCGCGGGGGTGACCGCGGCTTCGGCGGCGGCCTCGGCCTGCAGCGCCATCACTTCCTCGGGCGCGGCCATCTTGAAGCCGGAAAGGTAGCTGACCGTCGCCCGGTCGATGCCGTTCATCATGCCGACGAACATTTCATAGGCCTCGCGCTTGTATTCGACCAGCGGGTCTTTCTGCGCATAGCCGCGCAGCCCGATGCCCTGCTTCATCAGGTCGATGGAGAACAGGTGGTCCTTCCAAGCTTCGTCGATGATGTGCAGCATGGCGGCCTGCTCGATGGCGCGCAGGTTTTCCGTGCCGACCGCGGCCTCTTTTTCCTGATAGGCCTCGACGAGCTTCTCGCCCAGCTTCTTCACGAAGTCCTCGCGCTTGAGCCCCTTCATCTTGTCGATCGGCGCTTCCGGCCCGAAGACCTCGCGGATCTCCTTCTCCAGATCCTTCCAGTTCCACGTCTCGGGGTAGGAACGCGCGGAGGCGTATTTGTCCATGATGTTGTTGAGCACGTCGGGGATCATCTCGTCCACCGCCGGGCGCGCTTCCGGGTCTTCCAGCAGCTGGTCGCGCATGCTGTAAACAATCTTGCGCTGGATGTTCATGATGTCGTCGTATTCAAGCAGGTTCTTGCGGGCATCGAAGTTGCGGTCCTCGACCTTTTTCTGCGCGCCGGCCACGCTTTTGGAAACCATGCGGCTTTCGATCGGCTCGTCTTCCTCCATGCCCAGCTTCTGCATCACGCCCTTCAGCCTGTCGCCGCCGAAAAGCCGCACAAGGTGGTCTTCGAGCGAAAGGTAGAAGCGCGACGAGCCGGGGTCGCCCTGACGGCCCGCGCGTCCGCGCAGCTGGTTGTCGATGCGGCGCGATTCATGCCGCTCCGTGCCGATGACGTGAAGCCCTCCCAGCGCCTTCACTTCCTCGTGTTCCTTCTTCGCCTGCGCCTTCATGGCGGCAAGGGCGGCTTCCCATTCCTCGGGCGTGACTTCTTCCATGCTCTGCTTGCCCTGACGCACCAGCTCCTCCACCGCGAGGAACTCGGGGTTGCCCCCCAGCACGATGTCGGTGCCGCGCCCGGCCATGTTGGTCGAGACCGTGACGGCGCCCTTGCGCCCGGCCTGCGCGACGATGGCGGCCTCGCGCTCGTTGTTCTTGGCGTTCAGCACCTGGTGCGTCACGCCCATTTCGGTCAGCAGCGCGCTCAGCTCCTCCGACTTCTCGACCGAGACGGTGCCGATGAGCACGGGCTGGCCCTTTTCCTGCAGCGCCTTGGCCTCGCGCGCGACGGCGCGGAACTTCGCGGCCTCGGTGCCGTAGATGACGTCGTTGAATTCCTCGCGCAGCAGCGGCTTGTTGGTCGGTATCTGCAGCACGCCCATCTTGTAGATGCTTTCAAGCTCGGTCGCGTCCGTGTCGGCCGTGCCGGTCATGCCAGAAAGCTTGTCGTACATGCGGAAATAGTTTTGCAGGGTGACGGTGGCCAGCGTCTGGTTTTCCGCCTGCACCTGCAGGTCTTCCTTCGCTTCCACGGCCTGATGCAGCCCGTCGCTCCAGCGGCGGCCCGGCATCAGGCGGCCGGTGAATTCATCGACGATGACGATCTCGCCGTCCTTGACCACATAGTCGCGGTCCTTCACGAAAAGCTCGTGCGCCTTCAGCGCGACCTGCACGTAGTTCATGGCGATCATACTGTCCACGTCGTAGTTGCCGTCAAGGCCGAGCATCTCGTTGACCTTCTTCGTGCCTTCTTCGGTCAGCGTGACCGTCTTGTCCTTTTCATCGACGGTATAATCGCCCGTGGTGGTGCGCAGGTCCGGGTCGTCGTCGTGGAAGACCTCCCCGCGGGTGAGGAAGGGCACGATGCGGTTGGCTTTGTAATACATGTCCGTCGGCTCGTTGCTCGGGCCGGAAATGATGAGCGGCGTGCGCGCCTCGTCGATGAGGACCGAGTCCACCTCGTCGATGACGGCATAGGGGTGCCCGCGCTGCACGCGGCCGTCGAGATTGAACTTCATGTTGTCGCGCAGATAATCGAAGCCGAATTCGTTGTTGGTGCCGTAGGTGATGTCCGCGTCATAGGCCGCCTTGCGCTGAACGTCGTTGAGCCCGTGGGTGATAGCCCCCACGTTCATGCCGAGGGAATGATAGACCTGCCCCATCCATTCGGAATCGCGCTTGGCGAGGTAGTCGTTGACCGTGATGACATGCACGCCCTTGCCCGCCAGCGCGTTGAGATAGACGGCGAGCGTGGCGACGAGGGTTTTGCCCTCGCCCGTCTTCATCTCCGCGACCTCGCCGCGGTGCAGGGCGATGCCGCCGATGAGCTGCACGTCGTAATGGCGCATGCCGATGGTGCGCCAGCTGGCCTCGCGCACGGTGGCGAAGGCTTCGGGAAGGATATCGTCGAGGGTCTCGCCCGCTTCGAGGCGCTTGCGGAATTTTTCGGTCTGCCCGGCCAGTTCCTCGTCGGACATGGCCTGCATCTGCGGCTCCAGCCCGTTGATCTTCTCGATCAGGGGTCTCATCCCCTTGATCTCACGGCTGCTTTTGGTGCCGAAGACTGTCGCGATCATGTTCATGGAGGATCCCCCGTTGGCCGTCCGGCCGTTCTATCGGCCTGAGAAATATAAGTTGTTATAATATATCCGAATCCTGAGCTTATGTAAATGAATACCGGTCGCCGTCACGACCGATTCCTGACGATAAGTGTACAGCTTGATTGTTAATATATTATGTAATGCCATTCTGCGGCGGGCACGGAAACGCCCCTTCGCCCCTGAAAATCAAAAAAGCCACTGATATAACTATATTTTTTGAGGCGCCGGTCCACCGCTCCTCACCCGTAAAGCGCCCGGTCATTCGGCTGCGCGATCCAGTTAAAGGGGCTGAATTCCGCCCCCCGCGTTTCGATGAACTGGAAGGACAAGGCAGGCCGCGCGCGGGAAGAAATATTCCGCGGGCTGCAATGCACGAAATTGCCGTGGAACAGCACGGCGCCGCCCGCCCTGACCTCGACCGGTTCATAAGGCCCGTTCGCCGCCTGCGCCTCGAAGGGCGGAATGAAGGCGTCATCCAGCTGCACGTATTCGCGCCGCCCGCGCGCATGGTCCACGCGGGAGACGAATTTCAGCGGCAGACGATGGCTGCCCGGCAAGCCGTACATGCAGGCGTTTTCTACCGTCGCATCTTCCAGCGCGACCCAGAGCACGCAGGCGGAAAGCGGCCGCGTATGCGCGAAGGTCGATTCCTGGTGCGGCCGCACCGCGCTGCCGTGGCCGTGCGGGTGCTTGGGGATATAGACGCTAAGCAGGCAGACCGGACGGCGGTAACCCAGCGCGCGCAGCAGCGCGTGCAGGCGCGGGTTGCGAAAGACCGCCGCGCCGATGCCGCCCAGCGCCGGATGCAGGTGCAGCCCGTGGCCGATGCGGTTGACGACGGACACGCCCGCGATTTTCTCGAAGAAGACATGCACCTTGCCGGCGGAGGCCTGAAAATAGGGCGTGGTGACGAAATCCTCGCGCTGACTGGTATCTTGCTGCGCATCGTGTTCCGCATCCAGCGCTCCGACGGGGTTTTTCGTGAAGAAAGTGACCCTGCGCCCGCCGTGGTTGCGGGCGAGATCCGCCACCGCCAGCCGCTCCGCCGCGCGGATGTCCCGCCGCACATGGCGCAAGCCGCGGTCGTCCAGAAATCCGTCCAGACGCACGATGCCCCGCGCTTCATATTCCGCGCGAAGTTCGGAGACGGGAGAGGATTCAAAAGAGATGGATTGGTTTTGCATGGTCGGGCTCCTTTCAAAAAAATGAAACAAGCCCTCAGCGGAAGCAGCGTCAATTCACCGGCCCAGGAGGGGCGAGAATGGCCGGAAAAACCGCGTCCTTGCCTTATAAATACGCCGCGCGGCGCGCGGGGTCAAGACATATGCAAACCCTCCCTTCAGGCTTTCCCGCGGGCAAGGCAATGGTCTATACTGGCCCGGAATTTCAAAAGCCCCCTTTTCCGTCAGGAGCGACAGACATGAAAAACATCCGACCCCTTCTTTGCGCCCTTCTCTTCGCCGCCGCCGTCATCTTCGCGCCCGCGGCGCAGGCGGCGACAGCCAAGAACATCGACCGCGATTCCACGCAGGCGCTGGAAGGCCTGTACAAGACCAATGCGCTGGCCAAGACGCTTTCCAAGCAGGCCAAGGCCGTGCTGGTCTTCCCGAACATCGTGAAGGCCGGGCTCATCTTCGGCGGCAGCTACGGCGAGGGTGAGCTGCGCACGGGCAGCACCGTCAACGGCTATTACAGCTCGGCCAGCGGCTCCTGGGGGCTGCAGGCGGGCGCGCAGTCCTACGGCTACGTCGTCTTCCTGATGAACGACAAGGCGGTCAATTACCTGAAGGAAAGCCACGGCTGGGAAATCGGCGTCGGCCCCACCGTGGTGCTGGTGAACGAGGGCGTGGCGAAAAACCTTTCATCCACCACCTTGAAGGACGACGCCTACGCCTTCATCTTCAACCAGCAAGGCCTGATGGCCGGCATCAGCATCGAAGGCTCGAAGATCACGCATATCAAGCGGTAATCCGCGGCGCCGGTCCTGCCTGACGCATCACAGTCCTCCCCCTCCGCCGCCCGGCGGTGGGGCATTGGCGTGTCCGCGGCGCATTATAAAAGCTTTTGTGAACCATCCCGCGCGATCAAGCGTTGGATGGCAAAGACGGCTGACAACACTGATTAAACGATCAGGAGGTACATCATGTTAGGCTGGGCTTTTATATTTTTCCTGCTGGCGATTATTTTCGGCTTTCTGGGATTTGGAGGACTCGCGCTGCTCTCCGTCGAGATTGCGCGCATCCTGTTCATCGCTTTCGTGGCCCTCTTTATTCTGGCTTGTCTTATACATGTATTGCGCGGAAACATGCCGCCTGTTTAAGAATGCTTTTTCCGCGTCACTTGCGCCGGAAAATCCCCTGCTGGAAAAACGTCTCGCCAAGCTGGCGATGGCGGATGGTGATTTCAAACAGGAAGTCGCCGCCGCCAAGGTCGCGGTGGATGACACGGATTTGCACCGGTTACAGCCAGCATGGATATGTTAAGTAAAATAATCCTCTCCCGCCCAGAATCGGACAGACGGCTGTTCAAATTTATCGTACAATAGGGTATCCATCGTTTAATAAATCGAACGGTTATTTGTCCATGCGCGTCCGCCTTCCCGTCCTTTCCCGCTTTTTCGTCCGGCTGTTCACGGCTGGGGCGATTTTTTGTCTTGCGGGCTGCGCGGGGACGCTGCCGGGTGGCACGCAGACGGTGAACAAGAATTACTATCCCTCGCCCGAGGTACTGAAATCATGGGTCGATACGCTGGAGCCCGGCATGAGCAAGGGCGAGGTCTTCACCCGGCTGGGCCGTTCGGAAGAGGATTTCCGCCGGCTGGACCGCACGGAGATCGTGGATGCGCTTTTCGGCGGCAACAACGCGGGCGTGCCCGCGGGCTTCATGCCGCCCGAACAGATCCGCGCCTTCCTCAATTCGCTGGCGGGCTACGAGCTCGACTATAAATACGTGAAGAAACGCCACGGCTTCACCTCGCCCATCCGCATTCGCACGGACGCGAACGGCTTCGATTACATGGTGAAGCTGATCTTCAAAAACGGCGTGCTGCTGGAAAAGCCGGTGATGACCGGCGCGCTGGTGCACAACTACAGCTCCGACACCTTGTTCGACTTCCTCAGCCCCGGCATCGTCGTCGATAAAGCCATCCCTTAAAATCAGGCCTTCAGCTTTTTCAGCGCGTCCTCGTCGAAGCCCAGCACCATCTGCGCGCCCTGCACGACGATCGGCCGCTTGATGAGCGAGGGATTGTCGAGCGCGGCGGCGATGGCGGTTTTCTCGGTCATCTTCTCGCGCTGCGCCTCGGGCAGCTTGCGCCAGCTGGTGCCCTTGCGGTTGATCACGTTTTCCCAGCCGAATTTCTTGATGGCGGCCTTCAGCACAGCGTCATCCGCGCCCTCCTTTTTATAGTCGTGGAAGACATAGGCGATCTTGCGCTTGTCCATCCACTCGAAGGCCTTCTTCATGGTGTTGCAGTTCTTGATGCCGTAAACGGTGATGCTCTTGCTCATGTGTTCCTCCTGAAAATCGCGGCGGTGCGGCCCTGCACGAAAACTGCACAAAAAGACGCGGGAAAGCCTTTTTCCCGCCATCATGCCTGCATTTCCGCCTGCCAGAATGAGGACTATAGCCAATCCGCCCTTCCCGCTCAAGCCGGAGAGAATTCGACGTGACCACAACCCGCACCCGCCCTTCCCTTCTGCGCGGCCTCGCCCCGAAAATACTGTTCGGGCTGGGCTTCGCGGCGCTGGCGGACGCGCTCTTCTACGGCGCGCCCGCCGGCTGGACGGCGGGGCTTTACGGCGGGATTTTGCTGGCCGCGCTTTTCGCGCTGCAGCCCGTGCTGTTCCGGGAAAAACCCGCGCGAATCCTGCTCCTGTTGCTCGCCACGCTGCTGCCCGCGCTGGTGGACGAGCCGGGCATGCTGCGCGTTTCGGTCTTTGCCGCGGGGGTTTTCACCCTGCCGCTGCTCCAGCGCGCGGACGGATGGCCGGACGCCACGCGCTGGCTGCGTGACATGGGCCGGATGCTGCTGGACATGCCCCTGCGCACGGTCCGCGACGACAAAAAGGCCCGCGCCGCCCTGCACCGCCGGATGGAAAAGCGCAAGCCCGTCAGGGACGGCGGCGCGCCGCTGCGCCACGCGCTGGCGACGCTGGGGCTTTTCACCGTCTTCCTGTGCCTGTTTTCCATGGGCAACCCCATCATCGCGCGGGCGATGGGCGGCATGATGCCCGTCAGCTTCGCGCCGCTGTTTTCGCCGCAGCGCTGGCTGTTCTGGCTTGTTTCCTTCAGCTGCGTCTGGACGCTGCTGCGCCCGCGCTTCAAGACGAAAAATCAACATGCGGCCGGTTGTTCCGTTTCCCGCCGCACGGCACCCGGCGGTGCGGGGCCTGCCCCGACCCCTCCTTCCCTGCACCGCTGGGTCAGCCGTTCCTCGCTCGTCTGGTCGCTGCTGCTGTTCAACGCGCTCTTCGCGGTGCAGAACACGCTCGACATCCTCTACCTCTGGCGCGGCGGCGCGCGGCTGCCCGACGGCATGAGCTACGCCGCCTATGCCCATGCCGGCGCCTATCCGCTCGTCGTCACCGCGCTGCTGGCCGCCGCCTATGTGCTTTCCGTGTTCCGCGACGAGGGAGCGGCGCACCAAAGCGCGGCCGCGCGCCGCCTCGTGCTTTTCTGGGTGGGGCAGAACATCTTCCTCGTCTTTTCCGCCATCTGCCGCCTGCGCCATTACATCGAGGCCTATTCGCTGACGGAACTGCGTTTCGCCGCGATGGTCTGGATGGCGCTGGTGGCGGGCGGGCTCGCGCTCATCACCGCGCGAATCGTTTTCTCGCGCGGCAATCGCTGGCTGGTCAACGCCAATGCGCTGATGCTTGCGGCTGTTCTGTACGCCTGCTGCTTCGTCGAAATCGACGGCGTCATCGCAAGCTACAACGTGCGCCACGCGCGCGAGGTGACGGGGCGGTCGCAGGATTTGCCGCTGGACCTCTGGTACATGCGCGAACTGGGCACGGCTGCGCTGCCCGCGCTCGCCGTCTATGCCGCCCATGCCCCGAAAAAAGCCGTCTGGCTGCAAGCAGAGCTGCGCAAGACGCTGGACGGCAGGCTCCACGGAGACTGGCGCGCATGGACGTGGCACGACAGCCGTATCCTGGCGCAAATTCAGGGAGAAAGCCCCTATCGCACGCAAAGGGGCAGGTGACAGATGAGGCCAAACATGGTAGCAAGAAGAAAACCCGCAAGAATGAACTTCCTTGGCGCATACGGCATGGCAAAACAGATCCTCATCGTTGACGACGATCCCCATATCCGCGAAGTCGTCAGCTTCGCGCTTGAAAAGGCCGGCATGGCGGTCAGCACCGCGGCGGACGGGCGCGAGGCGCTGCGCATGGCCGCCGCCCACATGCCCGACCTCATCGTGCTCGACATTTCCATGCCCGAGCTGGACGGGCTGGAGGTCTGCCGCCAGCTTCGGCGCGAGAGCGAGGTGCCGGTGCTGTTCCTGTCCTCCATGGACGAGGAAGTGGACCGCATCATCGGGCTCGAGATCGGCGGGGACGATTACGTGACCAAGCCCTTCAGCCCGCGCGAGCTGGTCGCGCGCGTGAACGTGATTTTAAAGCGCACCTCCGCGCCGCTCGCCGCCGCGCAGCCGGACAAGCTGACGCGCGGCGATGTCAGCATCGACACCGCCAGCTACACCGCCGCCTGCGGCGACAAGAAGGTGCCGCTGACCGCGACCGAGTTCATGATGCTGCTGACCCTGTTCCGCCAGCCGGAAAAGGTCTTCACCCGCGCCGAATTGATGGACCGCGCCTATGACGGCAACATCACCGTTTCCGACCGCACGATCGACAGCCACATCCGCCGCATCCGCGCCAAGTTTTCGCATTGCGGCATCGACACGGTGGTCATCACCAGCCACGGCATCGGCTACAAGCTGGGCCCATGCCAGTAACGGCGGCGCAGGAACGTCCCTTCACGCTGCGGCTGCGCACCGTTTTCGCCGTCATATTGCTCGCCATGCTTTTGTTGCCGCTCAGCGGCCTTTACCTCTTCCGCATTTATGAAGGCGAGCTGGTGCGCCAGACGGAATCCGAGCTCATCATGCAGGGCGTGTTTTTGTCCGCCGCCTACAAGCAGGATTTCGCGCGGATGCACGGCACGGCGAAAAACGGCATTCCCGTGCGCGAGAAGGCGCCGCCGGTGGATGAAATCTACCGCCCCTACCTGCCGCAGCTCGACCTGCGCGCCGCGCCCATTTTGCCGCCGCGCCCGGACGGCAAGAAACCGGACGTAAAGCCCGACGCGCTGGCGGTGAAGATCGGCAAGCGCCTGAACCCGATGATGGAAGACGCGCGGCTCAGCACGCTTGCCGGGCTGCGGCTGCTGGACGACCACGGCATCGTCGTCGCGGGGCACAGCGACATCGGCCTTTCCATGGCGCAAATGCCGGAGGTGGACAAGGCCCTGCACGGGCTTTACGCCAGCGTGCTGCGCCGCCGCTATTCCGACCACCCTTATACCGCCCTCGCCTCGATCAGCCGCAGCACGGATATCCGCGTCTTCATCGCCATGCCGGTCATCGTGAAGGACCGCATCGTGGCGGTCGCCTATCTTTCCCGCTCGCCGCGCAACGTTTTGAAGGCCTTGTACGAGGAGCGCGAGGGCTTCTTCCTCGCCGGGCTTTTCGTGCTTTGCATCGCGGGCGTGGTCATCTGGTTCTTAAGCTACGCCATCGGCTCGCCGCTGGGGGCGATGACGCGATACGCCCAGCGGCTCGCGCAGGGCGACGACGGGCGGGAGGTGCTGCCCAAGCCGCCGATCAGCGAGATCCATTCCCTCGCCGACAGTTTCGAGAAACTGGCCGAGGCGATCGAGCTGCGCTCGACCTATATCCGCAGCTTCGCCATGCATGTCGCGCATGAGTTCAAGACGCCGCTGACCTCCATTCAGGGCGCGATAGAACTGCTGCACGACCACCCGGAGGACATGACGCCCGAACAGCGCCTGCGCTTCATGGACAACATCATCCACGACACCGACCGGCTGAAAAAGCTCGTCACCCGCCTGCTGGAGCTCGCCCGCGCCGACGTGATGAAGCCGGTGAACGAGAATACCGACGTCGCCGCCCTGATGACCGACATCGGCCAGAAATACGGGGAGAAAGTTTCCTTCGCCGCCGCCCCCGGCCTGCCGCCCGCGCGCATCGGCGCGGATATCCTGGAGACCGCCTTGCTCAACCTCGTGCAGAACAGCCTGCAGCATGGGGCGAGCCGCGTCGATATCTCCGCCACCATAGAGGACGGCGCGCTGCGCATCGACCTGCAGGACGACGGCGCGGGGATTTCCGAGGCGAATACGAAAAAACTGTTCACCCCCTTCTTCACCACCACGCGCGAAAACGGCGGCACGGGCCTCGGCCTCGTCATCACCCGCGCCCTTTTGCGCGCGCATGACGGCGAAATAGCGCATGTTCCCGGAGGGAAAGGCGCGCTGTTCCGCATCACGCTGCCGGTGGCGGGGTAATCCCTCTCTCCCTCTCCCCGGCCCTCTCCCGTGAACGGGAGAGGGAGCGTCCTGTTACCCCCTCTCCCGCCTGCGGGAGAGGGTTGGGGAGAGGGAAAATCTTGGCATTTGATCTTCTGCCCCCTATGCTACCCTCACCCCAGTCCAGAAAACCGGAGTCGTCCCCCATGCTGAGAACCATCGCCTTTTTCGCCTCCATCGCCATCGTCGTGCTCATCGCGGGGACGGTCGCGGTTTTCATGTCTTCCAACGCGAAGGCTTCGGATAACGCGCCCGCGGCGGGCAGCATGGCGCCCGGCTTCACCCTGAAAAGCCAGGAGGACAAGGACGTTTCGCTGAAGGATTACGCGGGAAAATGGGTGGTCTTGTACTTCTACCCCAAGGCCTTCACCCCCGGCTGCTCGCTGGAGGCGCATAACTTCGAGGCCGACAGCGCGAAATACGCGGCGAAAAACGCCGTCATCCTCGGGGTCAGCGTCGATGACGTGAAGACCATCAAAAGCTTTTGCACCAAGGACAAGCTGGGCTTCACCCTGCTTTCCGACCCCGACCACAAGGTGAGCGACCTTTACGGCTCGACCACCAACATGCTGGCCTTCGCCGTCGCCGCGCGCCATACCTTCCTCATCGACCCCGAGGGCGTGGTGCGCAAGGCCTATCTCGACGTCAGCCCCGCCGGCCACAGCGCGCAGGTGCTGAAAGACCTCGCCGCGCTGCAGGCCGCCGCCCCCGCTCCCGCCGCGCCCGCCGAAACGAAAAAATAGCCATTTCCGTAATTTTAAACGCCCGCCGTTTTACGGATATTTGCTTGTTTTCACTGGAAAAAGCCCATAATCTGCCTGCCTGAACCCACAGGCGGCACTTAAGCCACGCATCATCCGGCGCGTCTATAACATGACACGCCGGTGCATAAAACCGGAGGAATTGAAGGAATGGCCGACAATCTCAACAAAACCCGTATGCGCGACACGCGCATCCTGATGATCGCGACGCTCGTCCTCGGGCTGGCCTCGCGCGGGCTTTTCCCGGCGGACTCGGGCGCGCATCTCGCGCTACAGATGGCGGGCTACGCGCTGGCCACAGTCTGCGCCGTCGGCCGCATCTATGCCTCGACCTTCATCGGCGGGGTGAAGAACGACCAGCTCATCACCACCGGCCCCTATGCCATATGCCGCAACCCGCTCTACCTCTTCTCGCTCTGCGGGGCGTTGGGCATCGGGCTGATGACGGGCTCGCTTTTGTGCGCGGCGCTCATCTTCACCGGCTTCTACCTCATCTACCTCAAGCTCATCGCGCGCGAGGAAGGCTTCCTGCGCGAGAAGTTCGGCGCGGATTTCGAGGCCTTCGTCAAGAGCACACCCAAGCTCTGGCCGGACATGAAGAAGTTTTCCTACCCCGATGAAATGACCTTCCAGCCCCGCTACCTGACCAAGGCGGTGGCGGACGCCGTGTGGTGGTTCGCGCCGCTGCCGGTCTTCCTTTTCATCGACCACCTGCAAGCCGCGGGGGTCTATACCCCGCCCCTCCACATCTTCTGACGCAACAACACGGGAGCACATTCGCCTTATGACACAAACACAAGGTTCTGCTCCCGCAGAGAACGAAGCCGCCCGCGACACCGACATGCTCGACATCGCGGCCTTCCGCCATGCGCCGCTGAAGACGAAGCCCTACGACTATCTCGTGTTGCCGGGCTTCATCCGCCCCGAATGGCAGGAACGGATGCTCGCCTGCTACCCGGAAGTAAAGCAGGGCGGCAGCTTTCCGCTGTCCACCGTGCCGCATAGCGATGAATTCCATTCCCTCATCGACGCGCTGAACGGCGATGAATTCCGCAAGGCGGTGGAGGAGAAATTCTCGCTCGACCTTTCGGGCCGCCCCACGACCTTCACCGTGCGCGGCCGCTGCCGCAAGCGCGACGGCAAGGTGCATACCGACTCCGTCAGCAAGATCATCACCGTGCTGCTCTACATGAACCCCGCGTGGGAAAACGGCGGCGGGCGGCTGCGCGTGCTGAACAGCGAGAACCTCGAGGACTACGCCGAGGAAATCCCGCCCATGGTCGGCAGCCTGCTGGTCTTCCGCCGCGCGGACAATTCCTTCCACGGCCACCATTCCTTCGACGGCAAGCGGCAGGTCATCCAGATGAACTGGGTCACCGACCAGGACAAGGCCGACTACGCCATCACCCGCCACAGCTGGACGTCTGTTTTGAAGAAGATGGGGCTGGCTTCGTAAGGGATGGGTTTTCCGGGGTCACGCGGCGAAATAATATTTTTT
>WGNE01000064.1 GCA_016124645.1 Alphaproteobacteria bacterium | reverse complement strand
CCGTCATTATCTTCACATCTAAAAGAGCTTTACAACCCGAAGGCCTTCATCACTCACGCGGCATGGCTGGATCAGGGTTTCCCCCATTGTCCAATATTCCTCACTGCTGCCTCCCGTAGGAGTCTGGGCCGTGTCTCAGTCCCAGTGTGGCTGATCGTCCTCTCAGACCAGCTATAGATCGTCGCCTTGGTGAGCTCTTACCTCACCAACTAGCTAATCTAGTGCGGGCTAATCTTTTGGCGATAAATCTTTACCCCGAAGGGACCATACGGTATTAATTCCAGTTTCCCGGAGCTATTCCGTACCAAAAGGCATATTCCCACATGTTACTCACCCGTGCGCCACTCACCCGAAGGTGCGTTCGACTTGCATGTTTTAGGCCTGCCGCCAGCGTTCATTCTGAGCCAGGATCAAACTCTTAAGTTGAATTCGATCCCTTTGATATATTCAAAGGATCTCTATATAGTTTTGGAGACCTGCTTTATGTTCATTTCAGAACATTCACTGTGGAACAAAAGTCGTGAAACTTTTGTTCCGGCTGTGCTGAGATACCCAGAGCAGGTCGTTTTGCAAAACGCTTAACACGATCACAAACCGCTGCCTGCGTATCTCTTCTCATCGATCTACAATGTTCAATAACCCGCGACCTTCATTCGGCCGCAAAATTCCCCCGAGCCGAAAACCTTAGTTTTGCGAACCGGAAGAGAATCTGTCGAGAAACGGAATTTAGTGCAAGTCGCTGGCTGGGTCAACAAGAAAAACGATTTTTTATTCTTCTTTTTGCACACCGCGCCGGACAAGTCCGTCTCGGACAGTGAACAGGGTTATACGGGGGGAATCCGGGGTTGTCAAAGCCTTTTTTCAAAAAAACGCTCAAGAAATAAAGCTTTGAAAAAACGAAGTATTTTTTGCCGGATTTCGGGCGCCGGAAAATCCCCGGCGCGCCCGCATGACAGAATCTGCCCGCCTTTGGCGCGGCCCTGTCGCCTTTATGATGATCTAGAGGGTTTCAGCGGCTTGGCAAGGGGCTGCTTGACGGAAGATTCGCGCTCTTCGGCCCGCGCCTTCTGCTCCTTGTCCACCTGCAGCCAGGCGGTGGAGACGGCGGCCAGCGTGGCGGCGGTTTCGCGGTATTGCGGTGATTCCCCAATATTGTAATAGCCGCTGCCGCGCTTCAAATACTCGTAATGGCCGGAAACGTCCTCGAAGGCTTGCTTGAGGTTCTTCGCCATGCGTTCCAGTTCTTCGTCGGTGATCGCCATTGCCGCTCGCCTTCTATGTCAAAGCTTGCCCGGCAGCTTCATGCCGTTCTGCGCTTCGTTGCGGGCGTCGATGCGCTCTTCCACCTTCGTGATGCTTTCCGCGATGCGGCCCGCCGCGATCAGGTTCTGCGCGCGCGTCTCGCCGCTGTTGCCCCAGTTGTCCGAGCGTTCGATCGCATCGTCGAAAGCCTTGTAGAGCTTGTCTTTAAGTTCCTCGAGCGTTTTCGTCGCCATCGTTTTTTCCTTTCGCGGCTTTAAATCAGGGCTTGCCCGGCAGTTTCATGCCGTTTTTCGTTTCCTCGCGCTCGCGCAGCTCGCGCTCCACGTTGATGATGGCCGCGGCGGTCTTGGCGGCGGCCTCATAGGCGGTGGCGGCGGCCGTCGCGGCCTCGTCATAGCTGAAGATGTTGCGCCCCTTGAACTGGTCGCCTATTTCCTTCGCCTTGTTGAACGAATCGTAAAGCTCGTCTTTCAATTCCTCGAGGGTCTTTGCCATGGGGATTCTCCTGATTCTCTCTTAAGGCTTTCCGGGCAGCTTCATGCCGTTCGCCTGTTCGTCCCGCTCGCGGATCTCGCGCTCGACATCGACGATGGCCTTGCCAAGCTGGCCGATGGCCTGCCGTCCCGCCACCGCGAAGTTGCTGGGGGTGTATTCGCCCGAGCTTGATGAATCTTCATACTTCGGCTGGCGCTCGACCGCCTTTTCGAACTGCTCCCAGAGCACGTCGCGCAGGGTTTCAAGGTCACGTTTCATGGTCGGGGGCTCCGCATATCCGTATTAAAGCTGGATATGTATAGCCCATCCCGGCCCGAAAGTCAAGCTTTATGGAAAAATTAAGCTCTGGATTTAGTGCGTCTTTTCAAAGATATGCCCGGATATGCCACGAAACTATCCCTGCCGCCCTTGCAACACCTGCCCCACCTTCGAGACCAGCGGGCGCTGCACGGCCTGCGTGATGTACCGCCCCGCGGCGGCGAGCTTGTCGAGATCGACGCCGGTTTCGATGCCCATGCCGTTGAGCATGTATAAAACATCCTCCGTCGCCACGTTGCCGGAGGCGCCCTTGGCGTAGGGGCAGCCGCCGAGGCCGCCGGTCGCGCTGTCGATGACGGCGACGCCCTCTTCCAGCGCGGTCAGGATATTGGCCAGCGCCTGCCCGTAGGTGTCGTGGCAATGCACGGCGAGGGCTTGCAGCGGCACGCCCGCCCCCGTCACGGCCTTCAGGAGCGCGCGCATCTTCACCGGCGTGCCGGTGCCGATGGTGTCGCCCAGCGAAATTTCGTAGCAGCCCATGTCGTAAAGCTCCTTCGCCACGCGGGCGACGGCGTCGGGCGCGATCTCGCCTTCATAGGGGCAGCCCAGCACGCAGGAAACGTAGCCGCGCACCTTGATGCCATGGGCTTTCGCGCTTTCCATCACCGGTTTGAAGCGTTCGAGGCTTTCGGCGATGGCGCAGTTGATGTTCTTCTTGCTGAAACTTTCCGAAGCGGCGGCGAAGACGGCGATTTCCGTCGCGCCCGCGGCGATAGCTGCTTCCATGCCCTTTTCGTTGGGCACCAGCACGGGGTAGCTGACGCCGGGCTTCTTGTCGATGCCGGCCAGAACCTTGTCCGTCTCCGCCATCTGCGGCACCCATTTGGGGGAGACGAAGGCCCCGGCCTCTATGCTTTGCAGCCCCGCGTCCGACAGCATGTCGATGAAGGCGATGCGCGTTTCGACGGAGGCGGCGTTCTTCTCGTTTTGCAGCCCGTCGCGCGGGCCGACCTCGACGATGCGGGCTTTTTCGGGATAGCTGGCCATGTCGCGGAACGACCTCCTTCGGGTATTTTCAGTTCATGTCCTTCAGGACCTTCACGGCGGTCAGCAGCTTTTCGACCGTCTTGCGCCCGCCGTGCTCGTTCCAATAGAAATAGAGCGCCTGATGCACGACTTCCATCTCGAAAAACTCGCCCGGCGGGGCGATAAGGGCGACGAGGTCTTCCAGCTTCTCGCGGTATTCGTCCGCCATCTTGCCGCGCGTCACTTCCAGCTCGAACCCCGGGATGAAATCCGCCGAATGGTCGCCGGGGCGGTAGAGCACCCTCCATTCCACCGGGTTGCGGATGATCTGCGGGTAATGGTAGCGCTGGCAGGCGCCGCGCATCATGACGTAGGACATTCCGTCGGTCGAGACATCGGGCATCTCGCGCTCCACGTCATCGACCATGAAGTTCAGGACCATCGCCAGCGTGCGGGTCTTCTTCGCGCTTTTGCGCTTGCGTTTCTCGCTCATGCGGTCCGTGTCGGGCGTCAGCAGGCGCAGCATGAAATAGATGAAGACGATGCCCACAACGGCCACGATGGCGATGACGAAGCCCGCCAGCTCGCGCGGGACGAAATCGCCGACCTTGCCGAGGTGGTCGAACATCGCGTGGAGATCGGGAAGCGCGTCGGGTGGCTTTTTGTCCGTCATTTGATGGAGATCAACTCGTATTTTTCATGAACCTGGTCGCCGACCGCCGCGTGGATGGCCTCGACCACGCCGTCCGCCGGCGCAATGACAGTATGTTCCATTTTCATCGCCTCGACAATCACCAGCGGCTGGCCCTTCTTGACCGCCGCGCCGAGATCGACGCGCACCGCCACCACCTTGCCCGGCATGGGCGCGGTCAGCTTGCCGTCGCCCTCCTCCTCCGCCTCGTCGTAGCCCAGCGGGTCGAGGTAGGTGAATTCATCGTTATGGCCGGGACGCAGCAGCGTGATGCGCGCCCCATCGCGCAGCGTGACGCCCGTATAAGCCGTACCGTCGATGACGACGCTGAAGTCCATATCGACATAGGCGGGACTATAAACGGTGACGCGCGTGCGGCGACTGTCGGGCATCACGACTTCGGGCTCCGCGTGATAGTCGCCCTGCGGGGTGACCGAAACCTTCACCTCGCGATCCCCGTCCCGAAAAACGTATTCGTCCGTCGCGTGTCCTTCCAGCCGCCAGTTCACGAGGCTTCGCCACGGCGATTCCCAATCCGCCATGTCCCCCTTGAAAGACCTGTCCTCGCGCCGGATGAAAAGGTCGAGCGCGGCCAGGACGAAGCCGATGTCCTCGACCGGCTGCTTTGGCGGCAGCAACTCTTTCTCATGCGCGGCGATGAAGCCGGTGCTGAGCTTCGCGGCCGCGAAATCCTCGCTCGCCAGCAGGCGGCGCAGGAAGACGATGTTGGTCTTCGGCCCCGCGACCAGCGTTTCGTCCAGCGCGGATTTCAGGTTGGCGATGGCGGCGGCGCGGTCCTCGCCCCATGCGATGATCTTGGCGATCATCGGGTCGTAGTGGATGGAGATGACGTCCTTGCCGCTCGCGCTTTCGCGCACGCCGGTATCCACGCGCACGTTGTCGGCCCCGCGCGGGAACTGCAGGCACTCGATGCGTCCCGCGCCGGGCAGGAAGTTGTTGGCGGGGTCTTCCGCGTAGAGCCGCACTTCGATGGCGTGGCCGTGGATGCCGAGGCCGTCCTGCGTGAAAGACAGCGTCTCGCCCTCCGCCACGCGGATCTGCTCTTCGACGAGGTCGGTCTGCGTGATGAGCTCCGTCACCGGGTGTTCCACCTGCAAACGGGTGTTCATTTCCATGAAGTAGAAATTCTCTTTGGCATCCAGCAGGAACTCTACCGTGCCCGCGCCGACGTAGTCGATGGCTTTCGCGGCGGCGACGGCGGCTTCGCCCATCTTCCTGCGCGTGGCTTCGGAAAGACCGGGCGCGGGCGCTTCCTCCAGCACCTTCTGGTGACGGCGCTGGATGGAGCAGTCGCGCTCGAACAGGTAAACCGCGTTGCCCTTCGTATCGGCGAAGACCTGAATCTCGACGTGGCGCGGGCTGGCGAGGTATTTTTCGATGAGCACGTGATCGTCCCCGAAGCCCGCCTTCGCCTCGCGCTTGGCGCCCGCGAGGGCTTCGGCGAAATCCTTCTCGCTTTCCACCACGCGCATGCCCTTGCCGCCGCCGCCGGCGGAAGCCTTGATGAGCACGGGGTAGCCGATCTTCTTCGCCTCGGCTTTCAGGAATTTTTCGTCCTGCTTGTCGCCGTGATAGCCGGGCACCAGCGGCACGCCCGCCTTTTCCATCAGCGCCTTCGCGTCTGACTTGCCGCCCATCGCCGCGATCGCCGAGGCGGGCGGGCCGATGAAGACGAGCCCCGCCTTCGCGCAGGCCTTGGCGAAATCCTCGTTCTCCGCCAGGAAGCCATAGCCGGGATGGATGGCGTCCGCCCCCGTCTTCTTCGCGGCGTCGATGATCTTTTCCATGACGAGGTAGCTTTCGCGCGCGGGCGCGGGGCCGATGTTCACCGCCGCGTCCGCCATGGCGACATGCAGCGCTTCGGCATCCGCGTCGGAATAGACGGCGACGGTCGATATGCCGAGGCGGCGGCAGGTCTTGATGACCCGGCAGGCGATTTCACCACGGTTGGCAATCAGTATTTTTTCGATCAGCACGCTGCGTCGTCCTTCACTTCCTGAAAATGTTTTCCGACTATAAGGCCAGCCCCCCGCAATATCAACACGGCCGGCGCGCGCGGCCTTTCCGCTTTGCTGCAGCGCAAATTGCCATAAGTTTTTGCGCGTATTGAGAAGCAGTTTCATCTGCGCAAAAAGACTGCGACGCATTCGCAAAAATTATTCCAACAAAATCAGTCAAAGTGCAATTAATGCAATAACAACAGGGCTTTTTCATATCTTTATTATATGATTATGTTAGACAGGCGCGCTTTTTTTTCGCTAGAATTTTGATCAACAAGAACAAAAACAAAATTTATAGGGAGCCACAGACGCCATGTTAAAGAGCAACGCGCCTTTACCGAAGAACGACCAGAAACTGTCCCTCAGCCACGTCTTCAACACCGAAGTGCGCAAGGCGATGAAGGACTTCCCCGAACTGGATGGCAAGTTCCTGCTGATCGACACCGAAAACAAGGTCGTGCACGGCAAGGTCGATCCCTCCGTGGCGCGCGTGGACCAGAACCAGCTCGACGACATCATCATGAAGGTCGCCGAAGGCAGCGAGCGGGCGCATTCCTCCCTTGCGACCAAGCTCGACCGCGTCAACCTCGACGTCATGGCCTATACGCCCCTGCCCTTCAAGCTGTTCACCGGCAAGGACGACCCGGGCGAGATGGAGGCCATGGCCGTCTTCGACCACGAGCTCGGCCACCTCGTCGTGCGCGGCGGCTATTATTCCGAAGATCCCTGCTTCCGCGAATGCGCGGCCGACAGCTTCGCCGTGCTGCGCCACATCCAGCGCTACGGCGACAAGAGCGAGGCGATCGAGCGGGCCGGCTGGCGCCGCGCCTTCGACTTCGTGATGTCGGGCGACGCGGGCCACTTCACCACGCTGGCCATCGACGAGATCGCCCATATCAAGGACGACCTCGACATCGCCGCCATGACGCCGGAGCAAACGGCGAAACTGGCGATGCGCGTCTCGCTGGAGCACACCCCGCACCCGGACATCACCGAGGCCTGCGCCGCAAGCTTCGCGCCCGTGCGCAAGGCCATGCAGCAGACCCGCAGCCTCGAGACCGGCATGGCCCTGCTGGCGGAAATCGCGCTGGCGAACGACAGCGCCTATTACACCTATAAAATCGCGAGCCGCGTGCTGAAGCCCTTCATCGAGGGCAAGGTGCAGGTGCCCGGCCAGACCTTCGACGGCAAGAAGTGGGAAGACATCCGCACCCGCATGGAGGACCGCCAGAAGCAGTTCGACAGCGAGGGCATCCTCTTCGGCATGCCGACGAAAAAGAAGGCGCCCGACAGCGGCAAACCCGGCGACAACGTCGTCCCCTTCAAAAAACCGGCCCCGCCCCGCGACCCGCGCCACGAGCGCTTCATCAAGCGGCTGGTTTGACGAGCCACAAGACCGAAACGGCCCCTGCCCTCACCGGCGGGGGCCGTTTTCTTTTGGGCGGCGGGAATGGGCCGCGGGAAGCCCCCCCGTTTTCGCCCTTTCAGGGCATAAATACCATTTGACATACTCACGCGGCTTCATTACGGTAACTCCGCATATTTAATCAACGGAGAAAAACATGCCCCATTCTTTTGAAGGCAAGACGGCCCCTGAAATCGTGCAAGCCATGTCCCAGCTGGTGAGCAAAGAGCAATCGCAGGCGCAATTCAGCGCGCTGGCGTCCCTCGATGCCCCCACGCGGGCCCTCGTCGTGGACGGGCTGGAAAAGAACGCCCTGCTCCTCGCCGACAACTTTATCGGCATGGTCGAGGACGTGGGTCTCGCGCGCGCCAAAAAGCAATTCACCGCGACCAAGGCGCCCGACACCGCCGCCGCCGTCAAGGAAGAGCAGGCCATCACCGAAATCGTCCGGCAGGTCGCCACGGCGAAGGGCGATGCCGCGGACCCGCTGATCAAGACCTTCGCGGCCGAAATCTCCAAGCTGACCGCAGAGCAGACGGCGACGGAAAACGCGGTCTATGGCGCGCTGTTCGATGCGATTGAAAAGACGATGGGGCAGCAGCTGGAAGAACAGAAACGCCTCATGAAAATCGACGACGCCTTCGGCTGGCGCCTGTCCGTCGGCGTGAAAGAGCATTTCAACAACGCCGGCAAATACGAGCAGTTCGCCCAGGCGCCGACCGAAGCCGAAAAGGCGGAGCAAAAGGCCGCGATCAAAGGCCTGCTGTTCAAATCCGAGCCCGAGGCGGCCCTGGCCTTCCTGACCGCGACGGATGTTTTCATGCGCGTCGCGCGCCGCATCGGCACCGACGAAGAGCTGGCCGGCCTTATCAAGGCGGACGCCTTCGACGCCGCGGATGTCGCGGTTCTCGAAAAGAACAAGCTCACCTCCCTCGCCGCCCTCGTCAAAACCGCGATCGCGAACAAGCCGAAGTAAAGCGGCTGGCCTGAGGAGGCATAACAACCGAAACAAAAATCCCCCGGCGAAAACCGGGGGATTTTTTTACGATTCCGGTATAAAAGCACCGATGGGAAATAGATGCCCCCGTCAACATATCCCGTAAAATTATTGTTTATGTAAAGTAAATACGTATTTAAAATCAAATACTTATACGAATTAAGGCTTTTTTAACCAGTCGAGCTCCGGCGCGGGAGTATGCTTGAAACATAAGCCCTTTGATAACCGATTCTTTTGTTAGGAACTGCGCCATGATGGAATCAGGACATTTGACGACCAAATTCTTCGACGCCGCCGCCTTGCCGTCCGAGCCCGCCATCCCGCAGTTCAAGATCCGCCGCGAAAGCGAAATGAACAAGCTGCGCTCCAGCTTCATGCGCGCGGGCGTCACGTTCTACATGGGCAAGAAGTCCATCTTCATGTCCCCGCCGACGAACGACCACCAGAAGCGCAAGTTGCAGGCCGAGGGCATCGATCCCTACGTCTGCCAGAAGAAGTGCAGCCCGCGCCGGTCTTAATCCGTTCCGCCTGAAAGCCTGAAATTCAGTCCAGCAGCCGCGAGAGCAGCGCGCCCTCTTCCAGCGCGTCGGCCAGTTCGCAGGTGTCGAAGCCGCCGGTGATGAGCTTTTCACGGCCCAGCAGGCGGATGATGCGCGCCTCGCGCATGTTGTAGAGGCCCAGCTTTTCCTGCACGCCCGCATCCGCGCCCTGCAGGGTTTCGACCACCTGCGAGAGCATGGCGCGCGGCAGGCCCAGCAGCGCGTCGCCGGGCTTGATGCCGGGGAAGTGGCTTTCGGCGCGGCCGCCGCGCATGAAGATTTCGGAGAACATCGTCTTGCCCTCCCCCTCGACCGCCCAGCCGGAGGAGCCGGAGGTGACGGCCATCACGCCCTCGCCCTGGCTGAAGCCCGTGTCGCCCACGGTGACTTCGCTCACCGTCTCGCCGCCGGCGACGACCAGCACGGTGCCGGTGTCGTAAAGGCTGCGCAGCTTGTGGTGCTTGATGTTCAGCTTCATGTTGCCGAAGTTGTCGATGTAGAAGACCGCGCCCTCGGGCAGCTGCGCCATGTTGGCGGGTTCCAGCGGCGCGCCGATGAAGGGCAGGCCTTTCAGGATGCCTTCGTAATCGCCCGCGTCCAGCAGCTTCTCGACGCCCTTCGCGCCCAGCTCCTTCGCCCGCGCGGTCAGGTGCGCGGCCAGCGTCGCCAGCGCGTCCGGGAAGAAGTCGCGCGAGCGGAACTGCGAGCCCGCGTCCGGCACCGAGGTCTGAAAGAAGGTGACGTCGCCCGCCTGCGCCGCCGCGTGGAAGGGCGCAAGCGTATAGCCAGAGTTGACCGCCAACCAGGCCGCGCCCGTGCGCGTCATGCCCAGCACGATCTTCTCGCCCTGGCTTTTGACGCTGACGAGGTTCTTGCGCGGCGCGCAGTTGGTGTGGAAGACATGGCCGAAGCCGAGCTTGGAGTTCATGACGAGCTGCGCGCTCTTGAACCCCGCCGTCACGGTGTCCAGCCCCGGAATGGCGCCGACGTCGAGGTTGAAGGGCTTCACCCCCTGCATGATGCAGGCGGTGACGAGCGACTGGTGCACCTCGTCATGCGCGAGATCGTCGCGCGGGTAGTCCGTCAGGATCTTGATGACGGGGGAAAGGTTGCCGTCCTTGTCGATGAGCTGCATGTCTTCTTCAAACCTTCTTGTTATTTTTTCCGCTGCTTTTGCAGGTCTTCCTTCAGTTGCGCGCGCAGCTGCCGCCACAGGGGCTCGCGCTTGTCGAGGAAGGCGGAGAGGCCTTCCTTGCCCTCCTCGCTCGCGCGGGCCTCAGCGATTTGCGTGGCGGTCACGTTGATGACCTCCTCGTCGATGACGCGGCCGGTGATGTTCAGGATAAGTTTCTTGCCGCGCGCCTGCGCCTCGGGCGCGCCTTCCATGATGGATTCGACGATCTTCTCCGCCGCCGCGTCCAGCCCGCCCACGGGGCAGACCTCGTGGATGAAGCCGATGCGCTGCGCGGTCGCGGCGTCGAAACGCTCCGCCGTCATGAAGTAGCGGCGCGCCATGCGCGGGCCCATCGCGTTCATGACATAGGGCGCGATGATGGAGGGGATGAGGCCGATGCGCACCTCCGACAGGCAAAAGCGCGTGCCTTCCTCGGCGATCGCGATGTCGCAGCAGGCGGTCAGCCCCACGCCGCCGCCGAAGGCGTTGCCCTGCACGAGGGCGATGGTCGGCTTTTCCAGCGTGTTGATGGTCTTCAAAAGCTTGCCCAGCTGCATCGCGTCCTCGACGTTCTGCTCATAGCTGTATTCGGCGGTGCGGCGCATCCAGTTCAGGTCGCCGCCCGCGGAAAAGCTTTTGCCGTTGCCGCGCAGGATGACGACGCGCACGTCCTTGTCCGCCCCCGCCTTCTTGAAGGTTTCGTCGAGGTCCTTGATGACGGTTTCGTTGAAGGCGTTGTGCACCTCCGGCCGGTTGAGGGTGATGGTGGCCACGCCGTGCTCGACGGCATAGAGGATGTGCTGTTCTGCTTCGCTCATGGGGGCTCCCCTGCGGGTAAAAACTCTCTCGCGTTTATAGGATTATCCCCGCTTCGATGCAAGGTCGGCGGGCGCGTTTGCACTGCTATGGAAATGGACTATTCGCGCGATTCCTCGTAATGCTTCTTCGCTTCGAGGTATTCGGCCATCACCCGCTCCATCTGCGGGTCGCCGTCTTTCAAGGCCAGGTATTTGGCCTCGGCGATTTTCAGGGCGGTGGCGGGGGCGATTTCGGGTTTCGGCGGCGGCGGCGCGGCTTGCGCGGGGGCGGCAACGGCTTGCGCGGGGGCGGCAGCGGGTTGCGCGGGAACAGGTTGCACGGGAACAGGTTGCACGGGAGCCGCCTGTACAGGAGCGGCCTGTTCCGGCGTCCCCTCCTTCGCCGCCTGCACGCGCTTCAGCGCGGCGGTGTATTCCTGCAGGGCGTGCTCCGCCGTCGGGTCGTCATCGGCGAGGGAAAGGTAACGCGCCTTGGCCGCTTCCATTTCGACCTCCAGCCGGTCGGGGGTCTTGCCCGTCTCGGCGACGACCGCGCCGCCGGGGGCGGCTTTCGCTTTTTCCAGCTCCGCCTTGTATTCCTTCAGCGCCAGTTCCACGCGCGGGTCGCCGTCCGGCAGGGCGAGGTATTTGGCCTTCGCGCGTTCCAGCGGGCTCGCGTTCTCAAGCTCCCCCCCACCCAGCATCATGTCGGTCATGCGGTGGTGGCGCTCTATCGCGCGGTCCAGCGCGGGCTCGAAGGTCTTGCGCATGAACAAAAGCACCACGGCGCCCAGTACGCCGACAATCATCATCCAGACCGTATAGGAAAACAGGCCGACGACGACGGCGACGATGGTCAGCGCCTGCGCCGCCTGAAAATACTGCAGCTTGCGGCGCAGGTGCGCGGGCAGCGCGTTCTTGTCCATCTCGCTGTATTTGGCCAGCCATCTGCGGGCGCTTTTAGTCTTGCTGAACAAATCGAAACCCCGTCAAGGCCGGCCCCCTCAGACCCGCCGTTTTAGCCCCTTTTCACATTGTATCATAAACAATCCCGAAAAATCCTAACGCCCGCCGCCGGCGCGCAGGAAGGGCTCCAGCGCGCGGTCGAGGCTTTCCTCCAGCAGCACTTTCGCCGCGCTGCCGAGCGCGATGAAAAAAGACCACCAGCCGGTGAAGACGGCGAAAACCGCCAGCAGGAAGAGCATCAGCCCCAATACGAAACGGTAGAGATGCAGCCGCCAGACCAGGCCGCGCGGCAGGGCCGCGGGATTGACCAGCGAATATTTGAGCGCCTTGCGCCCGAAACGCGAACCGTAGATGCGGCTGAAGAGGTAGAGGGAACGGTCCATTCTCCCGCCCTACATCCGAAACACGCCGAATTTCGGGCTTTCGATGGGGGCGTTGAGCGCGGCGGAGAGCGAGAGGCCGAGGACCATGCGCGTATCCGCGGGGTCGATGATGCCGTCGTCCCACAGGCGCGCGCTGGCGTAGTACGGGTGGCCCTGCGTCTCGTATTGCTCGCGGATGGGCGCCTTGAAGGCTTCTTCTTCCTTCGCGGACCATTTTTCCTTTTTCAGCGCCATGGCGTCCTTCTTCACCTGCGCGAGGACGCTGGCCGCCTGCTCCCCGCCCAT
>WGNE01000017.1 GCA_016124645.1 Alphaproteobacteria bacterium | reverse complement strand
TTCCTCGAAGGCGCGCTTCTCGATCTCGCTCGCTTCATAGGCCGTCCAGGCGATGGATATTTTCGTCTTGTCGCCCATGTCGGTGAAGGTGACGACGCTCAGGATTTGCAGCGGCCAGTTCTCCATGAAGGGATGAACGACAATCTTCTCCCCCGTCTCGTCCGTGAAGGAGACGATGGCCACCAGCTTTTCCGGCGCGACGATTTCGCGGAAGGCCCATTTGCCGTACATCCTGGCCTTGCCGAAATCCATGCCATAGGTGACCTCCCCGCCCGGGCGCAGGTCCATTTTCGCGTAGAGCATTTCGCAGTGCTTCGGGCCGAACCACTGGCGAAATTGCTCGGGGTCCGTCCATGCCTTCCACACGCGCTCGCGCGGGGCGTCGAAGACGCGTTCGATGTGAAAAGTGAAGGGGGTTTCCTGTGTCGCCGCTTTTGCCATGTCATTCTCCTTTGCGCGTTGCGGTTTTACCGATTTTTTTCCGTTTGCGTTTTTTGCCTTTCGCCGCGGGGCCGGTTTCGGCGTCTGCCGCAAGAAAGCCTTCCAGCGCGTCGAACTGCGCGGTCCAGAAGCCGCGCATGCGCGAAATCCAGCTTTCCATGTCGTCGAAGGCGGCGGGGTTGAGGGAATAGATGCGCTGCTGCGCCTGTTTTTCCATGTGCACCAGCTCCGCCTCGCGCAGGACCTTGAGGTGCTGGGAGATCGCGGGCGCGCTGCTGTCGAAGCGGCTGCTGATGTCGCCGGCGGAAAGGCGGCCGGCGGCGGCTAGCATCTCGACGATGCGGCGGCGCGTGGGGTCGGCGATGGCGGCGAAACCGTTCATTGAAACGCTAGGCGGCCTTGCGGTCGCCGCCCTCCGCGATGACGCGCAGGTTGACCAGCCCGTCCTCGAACTGGCCGCCGACCATCTTGTGGCAGTTCATCACCACGCCGACGAGCTTGCCCGCGAAACTGTTCTTGCCGTACATCACCCATTCCACCCGCGTCTTGCCGCCCTCTGGCGTGAAGGTGAATTCGGCCGTATTGACCGCCTTCATCGGCTTGAAGAACTCGAGGCGAAGGCGGATGAATTCATCCGGCCTGCTTTCGGTGACGGTCATGCGGCCCTGCCCCGTCTTGCGGCCTTCCCATTCGCAGCTCGCGCCCTCGCCCGCCTTCGGGCCCGCGTAGGTCATCTTCGCATCCGGCTCCATCCGCGCCCAAGGCGACCATGCGTGCCATTTTTCAAGTTCATTGACATGGCCGAAAACCGCCCCGGCATCGGCCGCGATGAGCGCGCTGCGCGCAACGCGGAATTCATCCGGCTGACGCGACGCGGCGAACAGGAACCCGAGAACGGCCAGCGCAAAAGCGGCAAGAACGATGCCCGTCATGATGAAATCCCTCCATATACAAGGCGCGGAAAAACCCGCGCCCCTTCCATTCTTTTATTATGAAGTATCTACTTAATTAAGTCAATATTTAAATATAAGGCGAAAAAAAGCCGCGCCCATGCGGGAACGCGGCTTTTCATCGAAGGCATCCGGCCTATTTTTGCGGCGCGGCATCCTGCCCTGCAAGGCGCGGGAAATTCGCCTGCAGCACGGCAACGACGTTCGCGCGTTCCTGCGCGCTCATCGCGTCGGCCACGTCAAGCGCCGCCCCCTGCCCTTTTTCCTGCAGCGCGGCGGTCTTGGTGCGGATGTCGGCCAGAAGCTTTTCCGCCTCCGCCCGCTTGTAATCGGGCTTGGCCAGCATCTCGAGCACCTTCGCGCGCTCGGTACGGATTTCCGCCGCCTGCGCGCGCAGGTCCGGCAGGCCTTTCTTGACGATGTCGATCGTCTTCTCGCGCGTATCGGGGCTCAAATCCGCGAAGGCGCCCAGCACCGCCGATATTTTGGAAGCGATCGGGTTTTGCGCATGGGGGCCGGAAAGCATCCCCGCCGCCGCGACGTTCGCCGTCAGCGACAGCACGAAACCCGCGCCGATGAGCGTCCTCATCACGATATTCCTGTTCATGGTCTTCTTCATGTCCTTATCCTCCGGTTCGAGATTATCCGCTTTTGCTGCGGCGCAGCGTGGCGTTTTTCGCCGCAATGCCTGCGCCCCGTCCTATGCAACTGTTACCGGATGAAGGGGGACCGCCCTGCGCGGCTTTGATAAAATTTTCGATAAATACGGCCGGACGACGGCGCGGGGCCACTTGAAATTCTCTCCTAGAGAATTGAAATAAATGATTATTTTGAACGCCCGCCCCGCGCTGTAATCTTTTTATAAACCATTCTTTGCTATCATTTTAGACAAGCTTTAGACAAGTTTTAGGCATAAGACGGAATGCGGGTCGCGGTAGTGACTTGCCGGGCGATAACCGTTAGAATCAGGAGGGTTTTTTGTTTGCGGCGATTTGGGGCGGAAACCGCGAACTTTTCGGGAGACGGGAATTCTCAGGGGCAAAATGATTATCGATACACACTATGATATTCTGAACGTCACGATGGATGCGCCTGACGACCTCATCCGCGCCGTCTATCTGGTGCTGGCGCGCAAATACCACCCCGACCACAACCTGACGAACCCCGAAGCGATGCGGATGATGCAGCTCATCAACATCGCCTACCAGAACCTTTCCGACCCCTCCCAGCGCGAAGCCCACGACCTGTGGATACGCGAGCAGCAGGCCGGGGAGAAAAAGCCCGACGACAGCGACGCGGCGGAACCGCCCGCCGACCCGAAGACGGAAAAAGCCCGCGCCGACGCGCAGGCCTGGGCCACGCTGGCGGAAAAGACCGCGAAGGAAGCACAGCAGGCGCGCGAAAAAGCGCAGCAAGCCGCCGCCAAGGCGCAGGCCGCGCCCGAGCGCGACAAGGCGAAATGGAACGCCCTCGCCCAGCGCGCCGCCGAAGACGCGAAGGAAGCCAAGGCCAAGGCCGACGAGGCGCTGGCCAGCGCGCGCGAGGCGGCGCAAAAAGCCGGCATCGCCCTCACCCCCAAGGGCACGAAGGCGACGACCCATTACGCCGTGCTGAAGCTCACCGTCAACGCCCCGCCCGAGGTCATCCGCGCCGCCTACAAGACGCTGGCGCAGAAATTCGCCGCGCAGGAACAGCAGGCGCAGCCCGACACCGCCGGTTTCGTGCAGGCGCTGAACGAGGCCTACAAGATCCTGAACGACCCGCAAAAGAAGGCGGCCTATGACGCGCAGATAAACGAGGACGCGCCGGGCCGGAAAAAGGAGAAGCCCGAAGCCCCGCTGACCATGCGCGAGACCTCGGAGAGGGAAAAAGAGCTCAACGCCGCCGCCGAGCGCGCCGAAGGCATCGCCAAGGCGAAGATCGCCATGGCCGAACGCGCGCGTGAAGAGGCGCATGAAGCCGCCGAACAGGCGCGGCAAGCCGCCGAGACCGCCAAGCACAAGGCCAACGACAAGGATGCCGCGAAGTGGAAGGCATGGGCCGACAAGCTGGCCGACGCCGCCGTCGCCGCCAAGTCGCGCGTGCCCAAGGCGGTGGCGGAAGCCGAAGCCGCGCAGACCGCCGCCAAGGAAAGCGCCGCGCGCGCCGCCGCCGAAAAGGCGCAGGCCGACAAGCTGGCCGCCGCCGACGCCGAAACCGCCGCGCGCAACCGCGCCATCCGCGAAGCCGCCGAGCGCGCCGAGCGGGAAAAGCAGGGACAGGGCTAGGCCCGCGTCAATCCAGCGTCTGGCGGTAACGCTTGGTGGCGATGACGGTGATGACGACCATGAAGGCCAGCAACGGCCAGAAATTCTGCCAGATATCCATGAAACCGTCGCCCTTCAGCAATATCCCGCGCGAGATGCGGATGAAATAGGTCGCGGGCAAAAAGCTGCCGATGTCCTGCGCCCAGTGCGGCATGCCGCGGAAGGGAAAGAGGAAGCCCGAAAGCAGGATCGAGGGCATCAGCACCATGATGGACATCTGTATCGCCTGCGTCTGGTTCTGCGCGCTGGCGGACAAAAGGTAGCCGAGCGCGAGGTTGCAGGCGATGAAGACGACCAAAACCGCCGAGAGCAGCACGAGGCTGCCGATGACCGGCACGCCGAAAAGCGCCTCCCCCAAAAACACGATGATGGCGGCCTGTATGTAGCCGATGAGCACATAGGGCATGATCTTGCCGATCATCACCTCCAGCGGGCGCACGGGCATGGACAGCAGGTTTTCCATCGTCCCCCTTTCGCGCTCGCGCGTGATGGCCATGGCCGTCATCATGATGCCCGTCATGGTCAGGATGATGCCCATGAGCCCGGGCAGGATGTTATAGCGCGTGAAGCCCTCGGGGTTGTACATGCGGTGGACCTCGACGCTCAGGCTGCCCTGCCGCCCCTTCAGGTAGGCGAGCGGCCCGGTGAAGTCGCGCGCGAAGGCGGTCGAAAACACGCCCTGCGCCGCCGCGATGGGCCCGGAGATGGCCGTGGGGTCGGTCGCGTCCGCCTCGATGAGCGCCTGCGGTTTTTGCCCGCGCACGATGTCGCGCCCGAAATTTTCGGGGATGGTGACGACGAACTGCACCTGACCTTCGCGCAGCAGGCGTTGCGCGGCGGCGGCGCTTTTCGGCTCCCGCGTCACCGCGAAGTAATCCGTATTGACCAGGCCCGCGACGAAGCTGCGGGCGAAGACGCTGTGGTCCTGCGCCAGCACCGCCGTGGGCAGGTGCTTGGGGTCGTTGTTGAGCGCGTAGCCGAAAAGCAAAATCTGGATGATCGGTATCATGACGATCATGCGCAGCGTCATCTTGTCGCGCTTGAGCTGGATGAACTCCTTCTTCATCAGCGCATAGGCGCGGCGCAGGGAAAAGCCCTCGCGGATTTTCTTGCCCTCTTGCGTCATGCGAAATTGTCCTTCACGCCCGCCATGTAGTGGATGAAGACGTCCTCGAGCGAGGTGGCGATGCGCTCCGCCGCGAAGCCCGGCTGCGTTTCATAGCCCTTCAGCGCGGCTTCCAGCGCCTTCGCATCCGTGCCGCTGACGTGCAGGCTTTCACCGAAGGAGGCGAGGGTGGAAACGGCAGGGTCTTTTTCCAGTTCGCGCCGCAGCGCGTTCAGGTCGCGCGCGTAAAGCGCCCATGTGGAGAGCCCCGCGTGGCCGATGACGTCATCGACGCTGCCGCGCGCCACGATCTTGCCATAGGCCATGTAGATGATTTCATGGCAGCGCTCGGCCTCGTCCATGTAATGCGTGCTGACCAGCACCGTCAGCCCGCTGGCGGCGAGGCGGTGGATCTCGTCCCAGAACTCGCGCCGCGCCTTGGGATCGACCCCCGCCGTCGGTTCGTCCAGCAGCAGAAGGTCCGGGTTGTGGATGGTGCAGGCGGCCAGCGAAAGTCGCTGCTTCCAGCCGCCGGAAAGCTGGCCCGCCAGCTGCTCCGCCCTTTCCGCGAGCCCCAGTGCCTTCAGCGCGTCCTGCGCGCGTTCGCGCGGGCGGTCGAGACCGTACATCTCCGTCACGAACTGCAGGTTCTCGCGGATGCTGAGGTCGTCCCAGAGGCTGAAACGCTGCGTCATGTAGCCCACGCGCCGCTTGATCTGCGCCGCATGGGTGCGCAGGTCCATGCCAAGGCAACTGCCCGTGCCGTCGTCCGGCGTCAAAAGCCCGCAGAGCAGGCGGATGGAAGTCGTCTTGCCGCTGCCGTTGGGGCCGAGGAAGCCGTAGATCTTGCCGCGCGGCACCTGAATGTCCACATGATCCACCACCGCGCGGCCGTCGTATATCTTGGTGAGCCCGCGCGCGTCGATGGCGTAGGAAACGCCGTTATTTGCGCCGCCGTCACTCATGACCGTCCTTGCCGCTGCCGTCCTTGCCGAGGCTGATATCGACCGGCAGGCCGGGACGCATCTGCGCATCGAAAGCCTCGGGATGCGCCTCGACCATGAAGACCAGCTTGTCGCGCGAGCCGACGCTGTAGATGACCGGCGGCGTGTATTCCGCCTGGCTGGCGATATAGGTGATCTTCGCCCTGACCGGCGTCTTGCAGCCGTCGCAGGTGACGGTGATTTCCCGCCCCGGCTGCATCTGCGGCAATTTCGCCTGCGGTACGAAAAAGCGGATCTTCACGTTTTCAGGCGGCAGCAGGCTGACGACGGGGGTGCCGGCCGGCACGAATTCTCCGGGGCGGAAATAGGTATCCTCCACCCGTCCCGCCGCGCTGGCCGCGGGCTGCGCCTCGTCCAGCAGCTTTTGCGCCTGCAGCACCTTTTGCCGCGCAATATCGACCAGCGCGCGGGCCGCGTCAACCGCGTCCTTGCGCCCGCCCAGCTTCGCGGTCTCCAGCTGCGCCGAAAGCTCACCCACCCGCGCCTGCGCCGCCTCGAAAGCCGCCTTGCGCTGGTCGAAGACCGACTGGCTGATGGCGTTGGTCTTCAGCAATCCTTTCGCGCGGTCGTATTCCTTTTGCGCGTTGACGAGGTTGGCGTCCGCCTGCTCCTTTTGCTGCCTGATGACCTCGATCTCCTCGGGCCGCGCGCCTTTTTCAAGGTCTTCCAGCCGCGCCCTGTCCTGCGTCACCTCCGCCTGCGCGGCGTCGAGCGACGCCTGCAAGGCGGTGGTGTCGATGGAAAACAGCGGCTGGCCCTGCTTCACCTCCTGCCCGCGCGCGACGGAGAGAGTCTTCAGGATGCCCGGGCTGGACGGCGCGATATAGAGGTATTCGCCCTCGACGTAGCCGTTCATCTTCTCCGCCTGCGGCTTGCAGGCCGAAAGCATCACGAGCATCAGGCAGAGGGCGAAGCGTTTCATGACGCGCCTTTCTGTTTTTTGTCTTTGCGGCGTCCGGCACGGTATCCGGCGACGATTGAATCCGTATGGCGCAGCACGACGGCGGTGACTTTTTCCACTTCCGCCGGGCCGCATTTCTTCCAGCCCAGCCGCGCCATGATGGTGGCGTAATGGGTCTTGAAGCCGAAGACCTGCCCCATGACCGCATGGGCGCAAAGCGTCGCCGCCTCGCCCGGGAAATCCAGCCCCGCCAGCTGGGCGACGAGACGGGTGATCATTTCATGCACGGGGCGGATGGTCTGGGCGTAAAGCGTATCGAAAGCGGCCGTCGGGTCCGTCTGCTCGCGGATGAAGATGCGCGCGGCATGGGGCGAGACTTTTTCGCTGAGCAGGAAGCCCGTCATGCCGCGGATGAAGCCGTGCAGGATGTCGCGGCATTGTTCGTCCGTCATGCCGCCTTCCTGCCCCATCGCGGCCTGCGCGATTTGCAGCTGCACGCCCAGAATGTCGCGCATCTCCGCCGTGATATGGGCGATGACGGCGTTGTAGAGCCCTTCCTTGCCGGAAAAATAATAGGCGATGGCGGAGATGTTCACCCCCGCCTCCTTCGCCAGCTGGCGCGTGCTGGCGCCCTCGTAGCCGTAGAGCGCGAAGACCCGCACCCCCGCCGCGAGCAGGCTGTCCTTCGCGTTTTTCGCGCCTCTTGCGTTTTTCGGCGGTTTTTTCACGCAACGCCCCTTTCCTGCCGAGTCTCTTTCATTATACCCGCGCAGGGCGGCAATTTCAAACGATCGATTGAAACAACGCCCCGTGAACGCCGGCGCGCCATGCCCGCTATTTTCAGGATAGCGCGCGGGCGCGGCGGATTTCTTGATTTTTATCAAGGAAATGCGGCGCCCCTTCGCGATTGAATAAAGGGATGGAACATGAAAAAGGAGAACAACGCATGCCCACCGCAAACGAAAACAGCCCGGCGAAGGAAAAGCCGCGCCTTTTCCCGTGGCTGGCCGCCATCGCCGTCATCGGCGGCTGCTTCGCCGTCGCGACGCTGATTCACGCGCAGATCAACCACGGGCATATGGCGTGGTGGCCCTATCCGGCCTTCATGCTGATGGTCGCGGTCATTTTCTTCATCGAGGCCGCGCTGCGCCGCGAAAAGGAATAAGGAAGGAATAAGGGCGGCTGTCTATTTTTCGAGCACATAGGCGCCGGGCGCGGGGGCGAGCCCCTTGCGCATCGGCGGCGGCGCGATCTTTTCCTTCGAGGAATTCTTTTGCAGCCAGCCGTGCCAGGCTTCCCACCACGAGCCGTCGAAGCGCGTG
Organism: Alphaproteobacteria bacterium; assembly: GCA_016124645.1. Lineage (GTDB taxonomy): Bacteria > Pseudomonadota > Alphaproteobacteria > Micavibrionales > UBA2020 > WGNE01. The sequence continues at coordinate 68,024 of WGNE01000017.1, read as the reverse complement.
GCGTGGTCCTGCCACGTATCGGGGTCGATATAGCTTTGCGCGCGTTTCTTTTCGTGCATGCGGTACGACCGGCCCTTGTGCCCCGGCTCGCTGACGATGCCGGCGTTGTGCCCGCCGGTGGTCAGCACGAAGGTCACGTCGCCCCCCGCCATCAAATGCACCTTATAGACCGAGCGCCAGGGCGCCACGTGGTCCTTTTCGGTGCCGACGGCGAAGACGGGAATGCGGATGTTTTCCGCCGCGACCATCTTGCCCTCGACCCTGAAGCGGCCTTCCGCGAAATCGTTCTTCAGGAACAGCTTTTCGAGGTATTCGCCGTGCATGCGGCTGGGCATGCGCGTCGCGTCCGCGTTCCACGCGGTGAGGTCGAAGGTGTCGTGCCGCTTGCCTTCGAGGTAGTCGTGGATGACCTTGGACCAGATGAGGTCGTAGGAGCGCAGCATCTGGAAGGCGCCCGCCATCTGCTTGGTGTCGAGATAGCCCTGCACCTCCATGAGGTTCTTCAGGAAGGCGACCTCGCTGGGCGTGACGAAGAGCGAGAGCTCGCCCGCCTCCGTGAAATCGCCCTGCGCGGCGAAAAGCGTCAGGCTCTTCAGCCGCTCGTCCTTGTTGCGCGCCATGGCGGCGGCCGTCAGCAGGGCCAGCGTGCCGCCGAGGCAATAGCCGGTGAGATGCACCTTGGCGTCCGGGAAGTCGCGGCCGATGACGTCCAGCGCGGTCATAGGGCCGAGGCGGTAGTAATCGTCCATGCCCTTGTTTCGGTCTTCCGCCGTGGGGTTTTTCCACGAGATCATATAGACCGTGTGCCCCTGTTCCACCATCCAGCGCACCAGCGAGTTGTGGGGCGAGAGGTCGAGGATGTAATACTTCATGATCCACGCGGGCACGATGAGCACGGGCTCCTTGAAGACCTTTTTCGTCTTCGGCGTGTAGCGGATGAGCTCGATGAGGTCGTTGCGGAAGACGACCTCGCCCTCGGTCACGCCGAGGGTTTCGCCGACCTTGAATTTCTTGCTGCCCTCCGGCTCCTTGCCGGTCAGCAGGTCGTTGAAGTCCTGCCACGCGTTCTTCGCCCCGTTGACGAGGTTCTGCCCGCCGGTGCTGAAGGTTTCATAGGCGAGGTCCGGGTTGGTGACGGGGAAGTTGGCCGGGCAGAAGGCGTCGAGGAACTGGCGCGCGGCGAAGGAGACGGCGCGCTCGTTCTGCTCGTCCAGCCCCGGCACGTCGGTCGTCGCCTGGTTGAACCATTCCTCCATGAACAGGAAGCTTTCGGCGTAAAAGCGCCAAGGCCAGAAATCCCAGTTGTCGGACTTGAAGCGCGGGTCCTTCTTGCATTCCTCGTCGCGAACGCAGGCCATGCGCTGGGCGAAGGCCTGCGCGTGCAAAAGCGGGTAGAGCCCGATTTCCGCCGCCTTGCCGGGCGCCTGCGCGAGGTGGCGGCCCCATGCGGAGAAAGAGTCGCTCGCCCCGGCGGGGCTGATGCCGAAGGTAAAGTGCGAAAGACCCGCCTGCCACAGCGTATCCATGTAGCGGAAATAGGGCGCGAAACTGTCGTCTTTCATCGTCATTCTCCTGTTTATCCTGTTCCAGTTGACCACAGGGGGCCGGACCGCCCTTTGATATTAATCAAAACAAGTAAGTAAATCATAAATTTAATGCGGCAAGGACACGCTGGCCGCCATGCCCGGCAGCGTCAGGATGACGGGGATGCCGTTGTGGTTTTTAATCGCGATATCAACGGCTTGCCAATCCAGCTTGCGCGTGCCGGCCATGGCGCGGGCGCTTTCATAAATCCGCGTGCCCAGCGAATCCTGCTCTTTCGCCGCCGTCGGCAGCACCTGCAGCAGCAGCTTGTCCTGCCACCAGCCCAGCTTGTAAATCTCGTTCACGACCGTCACGGACGTGCCTTTTTCGACGAGGTCGAAGAGCTTTTCGACGTCCTCCGTGTACATGCGCACGCAGCCGTGGGTGCCGGCGCGACCGATGCTGCGCGGGCTGTTGGTGCCGTGGATGAGATAGCCCGGCCAGCCCAGATCCATCGCGCGGTCGCCCAGCGGATTGTCCGGCCCGGGGCCGATCTTCTCGGGCAGGTTCGGGTTTTCCGCGCGGATCGAATCCGTCGGCGTCCAGACGGGGTTCTTGCGCTTGCGGTAGATTTTCGTCGCGCCCGTTGGCGTTTCCCAGTCCTTCTTGCCGACCGCGACGGGAAAGCTCAGCGCCTTGCCGTCAGCGCCGAAAAAATACAGCCTGCGCTCGGCGAGGTTGATGACGATGCCTTCGCGCGCGGCGTCCGGCATCACCTGCATGGTGGGCAGCAAAAGCTTCGTGCCGGGCTTGGGCTTGTGCGGCGAAACGCCGGGATTGGCCGCCACGAGCGCGGCCGTGCCGATATCGTAGCGCCGCGCGATGTCGTAGAGGTTCTCTTTTTTCTGGACGGTATAGCTGTAAAGTTGCCCCACCGTGTCATCCGCTCCGGCGGCGCGCGCGGGCGCAAGGGGCAAGACCGCGACCATCGACATGAAAACAAAAAGAAAAATCTTCACCCTGCGCATCGCCATGCCTCTCACTTCGCCCCCGCGTCGTCGTTCCCCCTGCATTCCCTATTGTACCCAATATAGGGCGCGATGGCACGGCTTACATGCGGAACGCCTTCGCGCGGGTTTGCGCGCCTATTCGGTCGCCGCCGTGCCGTCGAGAAAGCCGTCCACGCCCGCGCGGCAGCATTCCGGCAATTCCTCCGCGATCATGCGGATGGCGTAATGCGCCTTGTCGATGAAATTGGGGAAATTGTCCACGATCTTGTAGCGCGGATGCTTCGACCAGATCTGGTGGATTTTCTCGTCGATGACATGCGCCTGCTGCGCCGTTTCGATGCGCAGCTCGTTCTGGTGGTTGTAGCCGCTTTCCTTGCCGGGGGAGCGCAGGTGGATGACGGAATGGTATTTCGCGTGCTCCTTTTCAAGGCTGGTGCCCGCGGCCTTGAAGAAATCCGCTTCCTTGCCCACCCAATAGGCCAGCCCGTCGAGGCTGCCGCGGTCGCAGAGCCCGACCATCCATTGCCCCTCGCCCGTCACGAGGCTTTCCATTTCCTGTTGGATATGCAGGATGGCGCGCTGGGAGGCGAGACGCGCGTTTTCCGATTCCATCCGCCAGAACCCGCCACCGAAAACGATGGAGGCCGCTTCGGGCAGGACAGCCACCTGCGGGCAGAGCATTTTTTTCAGCATTTCCAGCACCGCGGTCTTGCCCGCGCCGGGCCCGCCGGTGACGACGATAAGCTTGGTCGCAGCTGCCTTGCCGGGCTTGTTCTTGCAGTGATGTGCGGTCATGTGGCTTTTTCCATTTTCATTGATTTTTGCCCGCCGACTAGAATTCGACGGTTTCGAGATAGGTCGGCACCTCGACCTCCCAGCCCAGCCTTTCCTCGATATGCCGCTTCATCGCCGTGGCCGCCGTCGGCTCGCCGTGGGTGACGAAGGTGCGGCGCGGCGGCTGCCTGAAATGCCCCAGCCATTTCAGGATTTCGGCGTAATCGGCGTGCGCCGACATGTTGTCGAGCTTGTCAACCTCGGCGCGGACCTTGAACATCTCGCCGTGGATCTTGACCTCGCTCTCCCCGCGCACGATGCGGTCGCCGCGCGTGCCCGCCGCCTGATAGCCCGCGAAAAGGATGGTGTTGCGCGCATCCCCGATGAAGCGCTTGAGGTGGTGCAGCACCCGCCCGCCCGTCGCCATGCCGCTGGCGGAGATGATGACGCAGGGCACTTGCGCGTCCGACTGGTCGATCGCCTTCGATTCCTGCGCGGTGCGCGTGTATTCCGCCACGCCGCAGACGTCGGCGCAAATCTCCGCGGAAAGCTTGTGGTCGCCGATATGCTTGCCCAGAAGGTCGGAGACGTTGATCGCCATCGGGCTGTCAAGATAAACCGGCAGGTGCGCGGGCAGCCTTCCCGCCGCCTTCAGCTTGTAGAGGTAGTACATGATGGACTGCGCACGCCCGACCGCGAAGGACGGGATGACGACCGTGCCGCCGCGCTGCGTGGTCTTGTTGATGACGGCCTCGAGGTCGCCCATCGGATCGGACTTGTCGTGCAGCCGGTCGCCGTAGGTCGATTCCACCAGCAGGTAGTCCGCCTGCTCGATCGCGACCGGCGGCTTCATGACCGGGTCGTTCAGCCGGCCGATGTCGCCGGAAAACAGCACCGAGGTCTTGCCGTCCGTCACGCGGATGAGGGACGCGCCGAGGATATGCCCCGCGCGGTGCAGCGTGAAGGACAGGAATTCACCCAGCTTGTGCGCGGGCCCGAAGTCCAGCGGGCGGAAATATTTCAGGCTGTCGCGCGCCTCGTCCGCCGTATAGAGCGGCAGGGCGGGCTTGTGCTTGGTATAGCCGTAACGGTTGGCGCGCTCCGCGTCTTCTTCCTGGATGTGCCCGCTGTCGGGCAGGATGATCTTGCAAAGGTCGAAGGTCGCCTCGGAACAATAGATATGCCCCCGGAACCCCTCCTTCACCAGCCGCGGCAGGTAGCCGCTGTGGTCGAGGTGCGCATGGGTCAGCAAGACCGCGTCGATCTCGGCGGCATTGACGGGCAGCGGGTTCCAGTTGCGCAGGCGAAGTTCCTTCAAGCCCTGAAACAGCCCGCAGTCGATGAGGTATTTCTTTCCGCCGTCCTCCAGCAGGTACTTGGAGCCGGTGACGGTGCCTGTCGCGCCCAGAAAGCTGAGTTTCATGTCGTTCCCCGTTCATTCTTTTTCGTCGTTTTCTTTTTCCCGCCCTCACGCCAGAGTCGCCCGAAGGCGGCGGCCCGTCAAGCCCCCCGCGTCATCCCCGGATATTGTAGCCGTTGTCGATGTAAATCACCTGCCCGGTGATATGCCGCGCCTTGTCAGACGCCAGAAAGGCCGCCGTTTCCCCGATCTGGTCGATCGTCACCAGCTCGTGCAGCGGCGCTTCCCGCGCCACGCTCTCCATCAGTTCGTCGAAGGCGGCAAGTCCCGAGGCCGCGCGGGTCTTCACCGGACCGGGGGAGAGCGCGTTGACCCTTATGCCCTGCGGTCCCAGCTCCATCGCGAGATAGCGCACCGTGGCTTCCAGCGCAGCCTTCACCGGCCCCATGATGCCGTAGCGCGGCACGACTTTTTCCGAGCCGTAATAACTCATGGTCAGCACGGTGCCGCCCTCCGCCATCAGCGGTTCCGCCGCTTTGGTCAGGCGGACGAGGGAATGACAGGAAATGTCCATCGCCGTGGCGAAACCCGCGCCGGAAGAATCCGTCACCCGCCCGTGCAAATCGTCCTTGGGCGCGAAGGCGATGGAATGCAGCAGGAAATCCAGCCGCCCCCAGCGTTTGTCGATTTCGGCGAAGAGCGCGGCGGACTGCGCGGCATCCGTCACGTCCAGCGGCATGAAGACGGGCGCGTCCACCGCCGCCGCCAGCGGCGCGACATAGGGCTTCGCCTTGTCGTTCAGGTAGGTCAGCGCCAGCTCCGCCCCCGCGTCATGCAATGCCTGCGCGCAGCCCCAGGCGATGGAATGCGCGTTCGCCACGCCGACGACAAGCCCCTTTTTTCCCTTCATCATCACAACCGCCCCCTTCTCCGCCGCTAACAAAACCATGTTTTTTCATGATGGCATGCCAGATTCGTCCTGTCGTTGACTTTTGTCAACTTCCGGTAAAAGCATGGAATATGGGTTTCCTTGACTTTGGTCAAAGCTTTCCCGGGTCGGTCGTGATGAAATGAACCTGTGCAAAGAACGCGGCAAGGAAGGTGGAAATGCCCCTCATCGAAAAAACCGCCCCGGAAGACCCGAACCTGAAAGGCCGGAAAAAGATGGATGAAAAACAGCGTCCTTCCGGCAGGAACCGGATGCCGCGCATCTGGGTTCTGGCCGCGGGCTCCGCGCAGGCGCGCGTCTTCGGCAAAAGCGCGGGGCATTTGCGGAAAGTCGCCGAATTTACGCCCGACGCCCCCGGAAACTGCGACGGCTTCGCGCGCAAGCTGTCGCTGTGGCTCGAAGAATCGGTCAAGGACGACGCCTTCGACCGCCTCGTCATCGTGGCGAGTGCGGAGATGCTGGACGCGCTGCGCCGGTGCATGGAAAAACCCGTCTATACGCGCATCATCGCCGAGACCGGCCGCGACGACCTGCCGGAACTCGGCGAGCTCGCGCTGCGCCAGCAGCTCAGCGAAATGCTGTGGTTCTGATCATTCCTCGTTGATTTTCGCCCTGTGGCCGATGCAGGCGGCGGAGGGCACGCAGCCCCCTTCCGTGCGGCTGCCCTTGCATTCGCCGGGCAGGGAAGAGCAATGGCTGCAGCTGAAGGCGATGAGGGCATCGAAGCTTTCCACGCTGATTTCCGAGCCGCTGACGCTGACCCCCGCGGGTTTCAGCTGCGCCAGCGCGCGCGAAAAGGTTTCCGGCTTCATGCCGAGGCGCTGGGCGGCCAGCGACTTGTCGTAAGGAAGGGTGAAGGTGCCGCCCTTGCCGATCATGCCGGAGGAAAGCTGCAGGATAAGGCAGCCCACGCGCTGCGGCGCGCTCATGAGCGATAGGTGCTCGGTTTCCATCTGCAACTGGTGCATTTCGCGCGACATGGAGGCCATGACGCGCTGCATGATGTCGGGATTGGCGCGCGCCGCGTCTTTGAGAACGGCGGCGGGAATTTCCAGCAGCCGGCTTTTCTCGACCGCGGCGGCGGAGAACGGGTAATCCGCCCCGCCGAAAATCGCGGCCTCGCCGAAAACGTCGCCGCGGGTGAAGAGCGCCACGACGGCCTCCTCGCCCTCGGGCGTTTCACGGAACAGCTTGACCCAGCCGTTGACGATGACGAAGAACCTGTCGGCCGCATCGCCGCGCAGGAAAAGCTTGTCGTTTTTATCATAGGCGTGCAGGGCGCCCGCCTTCAGGAAGCCGTCGATATCCTCTTCCGGCAGCCGGGTGAAAAACGGCAGGCCGCTCAAAAACTGTCCGGTATGGTGATCGGTCGCTTTCATCGCAATGCAATATCCTTCGGCGCGTATTCTAGCCGTATCCGGCTTTTAGACAAGTCCGGCATGCGGCTAAAATGATGCGCGCCGGGAGGATATTAAAGAATTACAAATACTTAATACGAAGCTTTATTCGTATTACACGACCCTCGCCTTGACCAACATCAAGCAACATCTGAAATGCGCTCACAATTAAGAGGGCTGAAAAAAAATCTGAGAAGACGCAAAACTAGCAAGCCTTACGCCTCAAATAATTGAAATATTTTAAATAGTTTAGCCATTGCCCTTTCAGTATAATTTCAGTATTATTATTCAGAGTTTTACTGAAAAATTAGGAGATGCGCGTGATTATGATTACTTTTTCCCAAGTTTTGCCTGTCGGACCAGGAACATGGATTGTCAGTCTGACTCAATCAGAAGTGCGACATTTTGCAAAAGGCCACATACTTACAAAAGGTAATAGGAGCGTCATTGGCGTCAATAACCCACAATATGACTCTACAAAACAGACGCTCTCCATCCCAGTCGACTCCATTTTTCCCTTCAACATTGGTATGCAACACCAATCGGTAATTGTTGACCTTGGGAGCGAGCCGCAATCTTTAAGGACAGAAAATGAAAAACACGAAGCTCCAGACTTGGGGATAGCTTCATCCCTCGACCAACCATTCATTGAAGCCTGTATATCAGAAAAAATGCCAAACGATATGATCAGGCTTGTCCAACAAGTCCTGTGCACTGTTAGAAAAGAACATAAGGACAAGCTTATTGAAGGCAAGGGAAGGAAATGGACAACCAGCCCAAATAACTTTTTGGCAATTACAATCCAAAATCGAAACAAGCAATTTTTGGTATCAGTGAAGGCAGATCAAACTCGCCATCCATACCAAAAAATAAGCCTTAAAAAAAGCAGAGCCCCATATTGCGAATTCCATTTAAATGCCCAATCACAAACTGAAGATGCCGTCTCCGCAATCTTAAGGTCTGCCCGGCAGGGGTAAGGCTATTTTACGTTTGCCAGCGCGTGCTGCGCCATCACCCGCTCCTCGTTGGCGGGGATGACCAGCATCTCGAAGGAGGGCAGGAAGGACAGGCGGCGCAGGATGGCGTCGCGCACCGGCGCCGCGTTCTCGCCGATGCCGCCGGTGAAGACCAGCGTTTCCAGCCCGCCCAGCGAAGCCGCCATGGCGCAAATGAACTGCGCGGTTTTCAGGCTGAAATAATCGAGCGCGAAGCGCGGCCTTTCCCCGCCGTCCTCCAGCAGTTTCTTCACGTCGTTCGACAGGCCGGAAAGCCCCAGCAACCCGCAATCGTGATAGAGCGCGTGTTCCGCTTCATCCGCGCTCATGCCCAGTTCGCGCAGCATGAAGACGACCGCGCCGGGGTCGATGCTGCCGCTGCGCGTGCCCATGGGCAGGCCTTCCAGCGCGGTCATGCCCATGGTGGTATCGACGCTTTTGCCGTCCTTCATGGCGCAAAGGCTCGCGCCGTTGCCCAGATGCGCCGCGACCACCCTGCCCTTCGCGAGCGCGGGATAGTCGCGCGCCAGCGCCTGCGCGATCCACTCGTAAGACAAACCGTGAAAGCCGTAACGCCGGATGCCCTTTTCCCGCAGGCTTTCCGGCACGGCGTAGCTGTCGAAAAGCGCGGAGCGCCCGGCGTGAAAGCCGGTGTCGAAACAGGCGATTTGCGGCATGTCCGGCATCAGCCTGCCCAGTATCTCCACCGCCGCGATGTTATGCGGCTGGTGCAGCGGGGCCAGCGGAACCAGCGCGCGCAACTGTTCCAGCACCTCCGGCGTGATCGCGCACGGTTTCGCGAAAACCGTGCCGCCGTGCACGATGCGGTGCGCGGCAAGGGAAACCGCGCCGTGTTTTTGCGCCTCTATGTACTGCAATATATGCCGCAACGCCTGCTCGTGCGTGCTGGCGGCGGGCAGGCTTTCACGCGTTTCCCGCTCCGTCTCGGCGGATGTCGCGCTGAAGACCGGCGCGTCGCCGATGTCGGCGACCTTGCCCGTGGCGAGAAGATCCAGCTTTTCCGTTTTCGAGAAAAGGCTGAACTTGACGCTGGAGGAACCCGCATTGACGACGATGATGCAATCCCTCATTTCACCTTCCCCTCGCGCCGCGCCGAAGCCATCTTGACCGCCAGCGCGCAGGACATGAGGCGCGAGCGCAGGTTGTCCGCCCGGCTGGTCAGGATGATCGGCACCCGCGCGCCCAGCACGATGCCCGCCGAATCCGCGTTGCCGAGGAAGGCGAGCTGCTTGGCCAGCATATTGCCCGACTCGATTTCCGGCACCAGCAGGATGTCCGCGTCGCCCGCCACGGCGGAGACGATGCCCTTTTCCTTCGCCGCCGCGGGGCTGATGGCGTTGTCGAAGGCCAGCGGGCCGTCAAGCAACCCGCCGGTGATCTGCCCGCGGTCGGCCATTTTGCACAGGGCTGCGGCATCCACCGTCACCTGCATCTTGGCGTTCACGGTTTCCGTCGCGGCCAGTATCGCGACCTTGGGCTGCCGCTCCCCGCCGAAAAGCACGCGCCAGAGGTTGATGGCGTTCTGGCAGATGTCGGCCTTGGCCGCAAGGTCGGGCGCGATGTTGATCGCCGCGTCCGTCACCATCAAGGGCTTGGCGTAGCCCGGCACCGACATGACGAAGACGTGGCTCATGCGGTATTTGGTGCGTAGCCCCGCCTCGTGCGGGGCCACGGCGGCCATCAGCTCGTCCGTATGCAGCGCGCCCTTCATCAGCGCGTCAACGTCCCCCGCCGCCGCCATCTCGACGGCTTTCACGGCGGCGGCGTCGCTGTGCTCCGTCTCCACCAGCTCCCAGCCGGAAATATCGGCCCCGGCCGCCTTCGCCGCTTCCTCGATGCGGGCGCGCGGGCCGACCAGAACCGGCACGATGAGGTTTTCCTCCGCCGCCTCGACCGCCGCGCGGATGACGTTTTCATGCACCGGATGCACGATGGCCGTGCGCACGGACTGCATCTTCTGCGCCTGGTCGATGATGTCGCGGTAAAAGTCGTGGGTCTGGATCTCGACGTCCGGCAGGGCGTGGCGCATGACCGTGACCTTCTTCACCGGCGCCAGCACCACTGCCTTGCCCTCCACCACCGTCTCGCCGTTCTCGTTCACGCAGAGGCAGTCGAGGGTGACGACGGGCTTGTCCTCGCGTTTTTTCGCGACGGTGACGGAAACCGTCAGCCGGTCGCCGATGCGCACAGGCTTTTTGAAGCGGATGTCCTGCTCGAGGTAGATCGTGCCCGGCCCCGGCAGGATCGTGCCCAGCACGCTCGAGATCAGCGCGCCCGGCCACATGCCGTGGCCGATGACGCCGTGGAAAGCGTCGTTCTTCGCGTATTCCGGGTCCATATGCGCGGGGTTGACGTCGCCGGAGACGGCGGCGAAAAGGTCGATGTCCTTTTGCGTCAGCGTGCGTGTGAGGCTGGCCTTGCGGCCGATCTTCAATTCGTCGAAAGTGACGTTTTCCAGCATGTCGTCGTTCATTCACATCCCCCTGTAGGCCGCTAAAGACCGGTCGATCCCAGCATGATTTCCTCGATTTCCTCGGTGATTTCCTCTTGCCGCAGCACGTTGCTTTTCTGCAGCAGTCCCGCCGCCTGCTCGTCCAGCCTGCGCGTCGCGTTTTCGAGATGCTTGACGCGCTGCTGGTGCTCGGCCATCAGCGAGGTGAAAAAGCCCGCGTGCAGCGCGGCGAAAAGATAGTGCCGCACCAGCTCGGTGAAGAAAACCTCCGGCTCCAGCGTCAGGCGCGGCGGAAAGGCGAAACCCGCGCCGCCCGCTTTTCCATCCGTCTCCCTGCCCTCGAAAGGCGGCAGCAGGGGCGTGGCGCGCGCGCCGTCCTGCCCTTCCACCTTGTGCAGCATGACCAGCGCGCAGGCACCACGTTCCTCGCGCATTTTATCGAGCGCGCCGACGAGGGAGGAGAGCATCCCATGCACCTCGTCCGCCACGCCCGGTCCGTCGAAAAGAGCCGCGTCCGGGTATTTATGCTCCACCTCAAGGCAGAGCTTGCGCCCGACGGCGATGATATGGCCGTTTTCCCGCGCTTCGGGCGGCACGCGCCGCTCGAAATCCGCCAGCAGGGACTGGTTGAAGTCGCCGCAGAACCCGCGCTCGGAGCCGATGAGCAGCCAGACCCGCGCGGCGTGGTCGGGCGCGGGGCGCAGGGCGGGATAAAAGTGCAGGAAATCGCCCGCCGCGGCCTCGATATTCGCCACCACCTGCTGCTGGCTGGACAAAAACCGCGTGATCTTGCGCGTTTCCATCATGGAGATGTTCTTCAGCGAATTCATGATGCTGCTGATCTCGCGCAGGGTCTTCAAGCGGCCCAGAACTTCGCGGCGGCGGCTCATGCGGCTTGTCCCGCTTCCGGCTTTGCGTCTTCTTTCGGCAGCCATTCGGCCAGCCAGCCCTCGACCGCCTTCACCCATTGCTCGCGCGGGTCGTCGAGCGTGAATTCGCTGGCGGCGGCTTTCGTTTCAAGCGTCGCCAGAGCCTTCGGGATATCGGCGGGATCCAGCTTGTCGAACAAGCGCTCGTTGAAGGCAATCATCCAGGCCATCTGGCAGGTGATGGGCAGCGGGTGCAGCCGGTCCTGCTTCAGCACCTCGCGCAGGGCGCGGCCGTGGTGGATTTTCTCTTCCATCGCCTTGTCCAGCTTGGTGCCGAAGCGGGTGAAGACCTCGAGTTCGAGGAACTGCAGGTAATCCAGCTTCATGCGCCCCGCTTCCCTGCGCACGCTTTCATGCTGCGCCTTGCCGCCGATGCGCGAGACGGATCGCGCGATGTCAATGGCGGGGCGGAAGCCGGAGGCGAACAGGTCCTGATCGAGATATATCTGCCCGTCGGTGATGGAAATGAGGTTGGTCGGGATATAGGCCGCGATCTCGCCCTGCCGCGTCTCGACGATGGGCAGCGCCGTCATGCTGCCCCCGCCCCTCTCGCGCGAAAGGCAGGTGGCGCGCTCCAGCAGGCGCGAGTGGAGGTAGAAGATGTCGCCCGGGTACGCCTCGCGCCCCGGCGGGCGGCGCAACAAAAGGGAAAGCGCGCGGTAGGTTTCCGCATGGGCGGTCAGGTCGTCATAGACCACCAGCGTGTCCTTGCCCTGCGCCATCCAGCCCTCGGCCAGCGCCGCGCCCGCGAAGGGGGCGAGATAGACGAGGCCGGGCAGCGCGTTCGCCTCGCCCACCACCAGCGTGGTGTATTCCAGCGCGCCGTTGTCGCGCAAGAGATCGAGGGTGTTGATGACGGTGGAGCGTTTTTGCGCGACGAGCACATAGACGCAGTTCACGTTCTTGCCGCGCTGGTTGATGACGGTATCGAGCGCGATGGAGCTGCGCCCCAGCCCCATGTCGCCGATGATCAGCTGGCGCTGGCCCTTGCCCATCGGGATCATGGTATCGAGGATGCGGATGCCGCTGTAGAGCGGCTCCTTCACGTAGTCGCGCGCGATGATGGGCGGGGAGAGAACGTCGAGCCGTTGCAGGCTCGTGCCGCGCTCCAGCGGGCGGCCGTCGAGCGGGAAGCCCAGCGGATCGACCACACGCCCCAGCATCTGGTCGCCCGCGGGAATGCTGAGTTGGCCGACGGAAAGCATGGCGGGCGTGCCGGCGCAAAGGTTTTCGGTCTGATGCAGCATGACCGCGCCGATGCGCTCCGCCGCGAGGTCGAAGACCACGGCGCGGCTGCCGTCGGCGAAGCTCAGCACGTCGTCCACCGCGGCGGAGGGCAGGCCTTCGACCCATGCGATGCCGTCGCCGACGGAGGCGACGCGCCCCTGCTCGGCCACGCGCAGCGACATCTTGTAGGATTTCAGCCAGTCGGCCTGCCTGTCCAGAAGCTTCGCCATCTACGCCGCGTCCTCCTGCGGCATGGCCGCCTGCGCGGCGCGGGCGAAGAACTGCAACTCGTCCTTCACGCTGGCCTGCAGGGCGTAGGAGCCGATGCTGACGCGCAAGCCCGCGATGACTTTTTCGTCCACCTTGAAGCTGCAGTCGATCTTGTGCCCGGCGAGATCCGCAAGCGCTTTCTTCACCGCCTCCTGCTGCGGCTTTTCCAGCGCATAGGCGGTCAGCGCCTCGGCCGTCTTGTTTTCGGCGCAGACTTTTTGCAGCGATTTTTTCTGGTCGGCGGGCATGTTTTTCAGGTCTTCGACGAAGGCTTCGGCCAGTTTCTCGTTGAGCCCGGGGCCGGAAACGCGCTTCAGCAGCTCTGCGGCGAAAGTGGCGGCCTGCGCGAGGGCGGTCACTTCGCTTTCGCGCGCGGCGTCCTCCTGCTTGCGCGCGTCCAGCACGGCGCTGCGCTGGCGTTCGGCGTCGAGCGATTTTTTCAGCGCGTCCATCTGGCGGGTCTTTTCCGCCTCCATGTCCTCCTGCAGCTTGTGGCGCGCGTCGCGCTTTTCGTCTTCCCAGTCGGTCAGGCGCGCTTCGTACTGCGCCTTGAGCGCGTCGGCCTGCGCCTGCGTCCCCTTCGCGTCGGCGATGCTTTTCTCGATCGCCTGCTGCCGCTGGTCGATGGCCTTGCGCACCGGCTTGTAGAAGAACCGCTTCAATATCCAGACCAGCACGAGGAAGTTGAACATTTCCAGCAGGAATGTCGATAAATCGAAATCCATGGCTTTTCCTATTTCAGCATGTATTCAAGCAGCGGGTTGCGGAACAGGATGATGAGCACCACCGCAAGACAGTAAATGGCGAGAGATTCGATCATCGCGAGGCCGATGAACAGCGTGCGGGTGATGGATTTTTCCGCCTCCGGCTGGCGCGCCAGCGAGTCGAGTGCCTGGCTGATGGCCTTGCCCATGGCGAGCGCCGGCCCCAGCACGCCGATGGCGATGGCGATGGCCGCCACCAGCGTCGAGGCCGTTACGAATCCGTGGATTTCCATTTTGCGACTACTCCTCTTTTTGTTGACTGAGTTGCTGCGACTGTATGCCGCCGGTAATATATATAAGCGCCAGCATGCCGAAGATATAGGCCTGCAACAGCGCCTCGACGATGTGCAGCATCAAAATCGGCACCGGCACCAGAAAGCCCGCGATCATCAGCAGCAAAAGCGCGATCATCTCCATGCTCATGATGTTGCCGAACAGGCGCACGGCGAGCGCGACGGTGCGGGAGATTTCGCTGATGATCTCGAAGGGCAGCATGATGGGGCTGGGGGTGAGGTAATGATGCAGGTAATTCTTCAGCCCCGCGATGCGGATGCCGTACCAATGCGTGGAGAGAAAGACGAGTATGGCCAGCGCCGTGGTGCAGGACAAATCGCGCGTGGGCGAATGCAGCCCCGGAATGACGCCCACGAGGTTGGCGACGACGAGGAATATCCAGAGCGAAAGAATAAAGGGCAGAATCGCGCGCGAACCTTCGGGCATCACGGCCTTGATCGCGTTCTCGATCGCGGTGACGACGCCTTCCATCGCGGTCTGCACCGGCCCCGGCTCCTCTTTGAGGTTGCGGGTGAGCAGCAGGCCCGCGACGAGCATGAAAAGCATGATGCCCCATGTCGTCACCACCGTATCGGTGATATGCACCGGCCCCAGCTGCCAGACGAGATGCGCGGAAATGCCCGTATCCTGACCCGTCATGATTTATCCCCCTTGCCGATCAGGAAATAGACGTTGAACCCGCCGCAGATGGCGCCCAGCAGCAAAAACCCCAGCGTCCAGCGCACCGAATAGCCGGAGAATTTTTCATCCAGCCAGTTGCCGAAATAGGCGCCGGCGATGACCGGCAGCACGAAGACGAGGCCCAGCGTGCCGATATAGGAGGTCTGCGCCAGCAGCGTCGGGCGGTCTTTTTCCGCCTGCTTCATGCGCCCGGCCTGGCGCGCGACCTGTTTTTCCAGCTCTTCCTGCTCGGACATGTCAGAGCGCCCCCCGGTTGCCGCGGCCCATCTGCCATAGGCGTTTCATCATTTCGTCTTCCATGCGCTGCAGGCTGGTCTTCATGCCGCGCAGATCGTCTTCCTCCTTCAAAAGCTGGGCGTTCAAAAGCCGGGTGATGCGCTCGTAATCCGCGTCGCGCAAATACCTGCGCGTGCTGACGGTCAGCGTGTTGTCGTTGAAATAGACCAGCGCGCCCGGCACGGCGAGGTACTGCCACGGCGTATCCTCCGCCGCGCGGTAGCGCGCGAGGCTGAAAAGCAGCGAGGTCATCATGCGCTCGTGCCCGGCCCAGAGGCTGAAGGCGCCGGACTTGTCCTCGCCCACGAAGGAGGTCACGTCCTCGATGCGCTCCGTGCGTGTCGCATCCTGCAGGATGAGGGTGAAGCTTCTCATGCCGCGCCCTCCATCGTACCGCGCATGTAGCAGGCGCTTTCCTCGGTATCGTCGTGCTTGCCCGTCAGGAAGTCGTCGCAATCGGACAGGGTGCGCGAGAGCGGCACGGTCACGCCCTCCATGCCCGTATGCTGGGCGGTGGAATAGAAAGGCTGGGTCAGGTATCGCTGCAGCTTGCGCGCGCGCATCACCGTGCGGCGGTCGGCCTGCGAAAGTTCTTCGACGCCCAGCATGGTGATGATGTCTTCGAGCTCGTGATAGCGCGCGAGGTGTTCGCGCACGCCCTCTGCGATGTCGTAGTGACGGTCGCCCAGAAAATGCCTGTCCATCAGCTTGCTGCCCGAGCGCAACGGATCGACCGCCGGGTAAAACCCCTTGGCCGCCTGCCCGCGCGAAAGGGTGACGGTGGTGTCGAGGTGGCTGAAAATCGCGGTGACGGCGGGGTCGGTCATGTCGTCCGCCGGCACATAGACGGCCTGCACGGAGGTCACCGCGCCCGCGCGGGTGGAGGTGATGCGCTCTTCCATCTCCGCCACCTCCGTGCCCAGCGTGGGCTGGTAGCCGACGGTGGCGGGCATCCGGCCCAGAAGGCTGGAGATTTCGCTGCCCGCCTGCACGAAGCGGAAGACGTTGTCCATGAGGAACAGGACCTCGCTGTGCAGCGTGTCGCGCAGGTATTCGGCGTAGCTGAGCGCGGTCATGCCGACGCGGAAACGCACGCCGGGCGACTCGTCCATCTCGCCGAAGACGAGCAGCGCCTTGTCCATCACGCCCGCGGCCTGCAGATCGTGCCAGAGCTCATGGCCCTCGCGAATCCTCTCGCCCACGCCCGCGAAGACGGAAACGCCCTTGTGCAGCGCCACGACGGCGTGCATGAATTCCATGACCAGCACCGTCTTGCCCACGCCCGCGCCGCCGAACAGCCCGGTCTTGCCGCCGCGCACGAAGGGACACAGAAGGTCGATGACCTTGATGCCGGTTTCCAGTATCCCCGTCAGCCCCACGGTGTCCGACAGCGCGACGGGCGTGCCGTGGACGTTGCGGAACTCGCCCGCGGGCAGCGCGTCCTTGCCGTCCAGCGGCTCGCCGAAGATATTCACCAGCCGGCCGAGGCAGGCGGGCGAAACCGGCACGTGCAGCGGCGCGCCGGTATCAAAGACCGGCATGCCCCGCCGCAGGCCGGAGGTGCGGTGCAGCGCGATGGCGCGCACATGGGTTTCGTCAAGATGCTGGTGGACCTCGAAAACGCAGGTATCCCCCTCCACCGTCGCGGTCAGCGCGCGGCGCAGCGGCGGCAAGGCGTCGCAGGCCACGACCACGACCGGCCCGTGCACCTCGACGATACTGCCAATGCTTGCGGCTTCGCTTGCCAAGAAAACCCCCGCGATGGTTCATTCAATCCACGCGCCTGCCCGCGCGCCCGCTGAAAAACGGGCTGCCATATCGAATATACTCGCAAATGTGAGGGGTTTCTATCCTTGATGAAGGTCAAAAACCCGCACGAAAAGCGGTTCTTTTACTTAAAGAAACGCAAAGGCGGGTTTTCAGGCCGCTTCCGCCAGCGGCACGGGCGCCGGGTTGCGTTCGCCGAAACCGCGCTGGTGCCAGTAGGGATAGACGGGGTGGCGGGCGCTGGCGGCATCCAGCTTCGCCACCTGCGCCGCCGTCAGGTTCCAGCCCACGGCGCCGAGGTTCTGGCGCAGCTGTTCCTCGTTGCGCGCGCCGACGACGACGTTCGAAACGCCGGGACGCTGCAGCAGCCAGTTGAGCGCCACCTGCGGCACGGTCTTTTCCGTTTCCTTCGCCACTTCGTCCAGCGCGTCCACGACGGCATAGAGATATTCATCCTCGACGAGCGGGCCGCCGACGTCGCCGCCCTGCTTGATGCGTCCCTCGGGCAGCGGCTGGCCGCGGCGGATCTTGCCGGTCAGGCGGCCCCAGCCCAGCGGGCTCCAGACCATGAGGCCGAGCCCCTGGTCGAGCCCCAGCGGCATCAGCTCTTCCTCGTAGTCGCGGCCGACGAGGGAGTAATAGCCCTGATAGCTCACATAGCGCGACAGCCCGTGTTTTTCCGATGCCGCCAGCGATTTCATGACATGCCAGCCCGAAAAATTGGAGCAGCCGATATAACGCACCTTTCCCGAACGCACGAGATCGTCGAGCGCCATGAGCGTTTCCTCGACCGGCGTCAGCGCGTCGAAACCGTGCATGAAGTAAACGTCGATATGGTCGGTGCCGAGGCGTTTCAGGCTCGCCTCGCACGCGCGGATGAGATGATAGCGCGAAGAGCCCTTGTCGTTCGGCCCCTCGCCCGTGGCGAAAGTCGCCTTGGTGGAGATCAGCACGTCGTCGCGGCGGCCCTTGATCGCGGCGCCGAGGACTTCTTCCGCCATGCCCTGCGAATAGATATCCGCCGTGTCGAAGAAATTGACGCCCGCCTCAAGGCAGATGTCCACAAGGCGCGTCGCCTCCTTCGCGTCCGTCGCGCCCCATTTTTTGAAAAACTCGTTCGAGCCGCCGAAGGTTCCGGTGCCAAGGCTGAGGACCGGCACCTTCAGTCCCGATTTGCCAAGCTGTCTGAATTCCATCACATCCTCCTGTTGAAAAAAGAACCTGCTGAAAGATATGCCGTTCCGTTACGGATTCAAGAGCCGCGCGGGAATTCCTTCGCCTGGATGGACTATGTCAAACGCGGCTGCTGCCTTCCGATTTTTTGTGTTTTTTCGCGCGTCCATATATTATGAATCAGCATCGCTTAACCGGAAAGAACGACACGACATGACAAAACCTTCCATCGAACAGGCCCTTGAAAACGTCTATGCCTCGCTCATCAACGACAACCATGACATCGACCTGCATATCGACGCGCTGAAATCGGCGATGGCGGCCGAGGGCAAGAAAAGCGTGGAGGTCGAGCCCGCGCGCCTCGCCCAGAACAACCGCGCCGGGCGCAAGATGATGCAGTCCTATTTCAAGAAGCGCGGCGTCGCCGTCACCTTCGCGGCGGGCGAGAAGTAAACGCCCGTCTTCGCGCAACGTTGCCTGCCCCCCAAGTTCCAATAAAAATTCGTCACCCCCGCCCTGCGCGGGGGTCCGGGGCCGCTGCAAGCCGCCGTCCGGTATATATACGGACAGGCTGACCGGATGCCCGCGCAAGGCGGGCATGACGTGCGTTTGCAAGTCTGGTTTTAAATCCGCTCAATCCAGTATCGGCGCGAGCCATCTTTGCGCGTCGTCCAGCAGCACGCCCTTGCGTTTGGCGTAGTCTTCCAGCTGGTCGCGGCCGATGATGTTGACGGCGAAGTAGTGGCTTTCCGGGTGGGAGAAATACCAGCCGCTGACCGATGACGCGGGCCACATGGCGAGGCTTTCGGTCAGCCTGATGCCCGCGTTCTTCTCGACGTCCATCAGCTGCCAGAGCGTGGTTTTCTGCGTATGGTCGGGGTTGGCGGGGTAGCCCGGCGCGGGGCGGATACCTTGGTATTCCTCCGCAATCAACGCCTCCGCGTCCAGCTTTTCATCCGGCGCGTAACCCCAGAATTCCGTGCGCAGGCGCTGGTGCAGGTATTCGGCGAAGGCTTCCGCGAAGCGGTCGGCCACGGCCTTGGCCATCATCGCGCCATAGGGGTCGCTCTGGTCCTCGTATTCCTTCACGATGTCTTCCAGCCCGTCGCCGGAGGTCACGGCGAAGGCGCCGACGTAGTCCTTCAAGCCGCTTTGCGCGGGCGCGACGAAGTCCGACAGGCAGTAATCGGGCTTGTCCTTTTCCTTGCGGATCTGCTGGCGAAGACCATAGACGCGGGTTTTTTCCGCCTTGCGCGTTTCGTCCTCGAAAATGACGATATCCTCGCCGATGCTGGCGGCGGGAAAAAGACCGAGCACGCCGCGCGGGCGCAGGCGCTTGTCGGACTTGAATTTCTCGATCATCTCCTGCGCGTCGGCGAAAAGCTTTGTCGCTTCCTCCCCGGTTTTTTCGTCTTCGAGGATGCGGGGGTATTTCATCATCATCCCCCAGGTGTAGAAAAACGGCGACCAGTCGATATAGGGCCGCAAGGTTTCAAAATCCACGTCGTCCAGCACGTGCAGGCCGGGCTTTTTCGGCACGGGCGGCGCGTATTGCGACCAGTCGGGGGAGAAGGCGTTGGCCCGCGATTCTTCGAGCGGGATGAGCCGCTTGTTCTGCCCCTTGTTCGCGAAACGCTCGCGCGCCGCCGCGTATTTTTGCGACACTTCGGCAAGATAAGCTGGACGCAGGTTGTCGCTCAGCAGATTGCCGACCACCCCGACCGCGCGTGAGGCGTCGGGCACATAGACCACCGGCCCGCTGTAATGCGGTGCGATTTTCACCGCCGTATGGATCTCCGAGGTCGTGGCGCCGCCGATGAGCAGCGGGATGGTGAAACCCAGCCGCTCCATCTCTCCCGCCACATGGGCCATTTCCTCGAGCGAGGGGGTGATGAGGCCGGAAAGCCCGATGATATCGACCTTTTCCGCCTTGGCGGTCTGCAATATCTTCTCGCAGGGCACCATGACGCCGAGGTCGATGACCTCGTAGCCGTTGCACTGGAAGACGATGCCCACGATGTTCTTGCCGATGTCGTGCACGTCGCCCTTGACCGTCGCCATCAATATCTTGCCCGCGCTTTTCGCGTTGGTGTCCTTTTCCGCCTCCATGAAGGGAAACAGGTAGGCCACGGATTTCTTCATCACGCGGGCGGATTTCACCACCTGCGGCAGGAACATCTTGCCCGCGCCGAACAAATCGCCCACCACGTTCATCCCCGCCATCAGCGGGCCTTCGATGACGTCGAGCGCGCGGGATGACTTGGCGCGCGCTTCTTCCGTGTCTTCCTCGATGAAATCGGTGATGCCCTTGACCAGCGCGTGTTCCAGCCGCTTTTCGACCGGCCAGCTGCGCCATTCGCCTGTTTCCTTTTCCGCCGTCTTGCCGCCGCCCTGGTATTTGTCGGCCAGCGCCAGCAGGTTTTCCGTCGCCTGCGGCGTGCGGTTCAAAATCACGTCCTCGACCGCGTTTCGCAGTTCTTCGGGAATGTCGTCGTAGATCGCGAGCTGGCCCGCGTTGACGATGCCCATGTCCATGCCCGCGCGGGTGGCGTGATAGAGAAAGACCGCGTTGATCGCCTCGCGCACGTTGTTGTTGCCGCGCAGGGCGAAGGAGACGTTGGAAACGCCGCCGCTCACCATCGCGTGCGGCAGTGTCTTTTTGATCTCCCGCGTCGCCTCGATGAAATCGACGCCGTAATTGTTGTGCTCCTCGATGCCCGTCGCCACGGCGAAGATGTTGGGGTCGAAGATGATGTCCTCGGGCGGGAAATCCAGTTTTTCGGTCAGCAGCTTGTAGGCGCGCGCGCAAATCTCGACCTTGCGCGCCTTGGTGTCCGCCTGCCCGGTTTCGTCGAAGGCCATGACGATGACCGCCGCGCCGTAGCGCCGCACCAGCCCCGCCTGCCGCAGGAATTCCGCCTCGCCCTCCTTCAGGCTGATGGAGTTGACGACGCTTTTGCCCTGCACGCATTTCAGCCCGGCCTCGATGACCTCCCACTTGGACGAGTCGATCATGACCGGCACGCGCGCGATATCCGGCTCGCCCGCGACGAGGTTTAAAAACACCTCCATCACCTTCTTGGAGCCGATCAGCCCTTCGTCCATGTTGACGTCGATGATCTGCGCGCCGTTTTCCACCTGCTCGCGCGCGACGGAAAGGGCTTCGTCGTATTTTTCCTCTTTAATAAGCTTCTTGAACTTCGCGGAGCCGGTGACGTTGGTGCGCTCGCCCACGTTGACGAACAGGCTGTCCGCGTTGATCTCCAGCGGCTCGAGGCCTGACAGGCGGCAGGCGACGGGCACTTCCGGCAGCTTGCGCGGCGCAAGCCCCGAAACGGCGTCGGCGAAGGCCTTGATATGCGCGGGCGTGGTGCCGCAGCAGCCGCCGACGATGTTGAGGAAGCCGCTTTGCGCCCATTGCGCGATTTCCGCCGTCATTTCCTGCGGCGTTTCGTCGTAGCCGCCGAAGGCGTTGGGCAGCCCCGCGTTGGGGTGGGCGGAAACATGCGTCTCCGCGATGCGCGAGAGGGTTTCGACGTATTGCCGCAGCTCCTTCGGGCCCAGCGCGCAGTTGAGGCCGATGGAAACGGGCCGCGCGTGGCGCAGGCTGTTCCAGAAGGCTTCCGTCGTCTGGCCCGAAAGCGTGCGGCCCGAAGCGTCGGTGATGGTGCCGGAAATCATGACCGGCCAGCGCGTCTGCCTGTCTTCGAAAAACTTCTCCGCCGCGAAGACGGCGGCCTTGGCGTTGAGCGTATCGAAAATGGTCTCGATGAGCAGGATGTCCGTCCCGCCTTCGATGAGTCCGTCGATCGCCTCGTAATAGGCCTCGACCAGCTGGTCGAAATTCACGTTGCGCAGCGCGGGGTTGTTGACGTCGGGCGAGATGGAGGCCGTGCGGTTGGTGGGGCCGATGCTGCCCGCCACGAAGCGCGGCTTTTCGGGCGTCGATGCCGCGTCCGCCAGCTTGCGCGCCAGCGCGGCGGCCTCGCGGTTGATCTCGCGGCTGAAGCCCTCCATGTGGTAATCCGCCATGGCGATGCGGTTGGCGTTGAAGGTATTGGTCTGGATGATGTCCGCCCCGGCGTCCAGATAGGCCTGGTGGATTTCCCCGACGACCGAGGGCTTCGTGATGCTCAAAAGGTCGTTGTTGCCCTTCAGGTCGCTTTTCCAGCCCGCGAAACGCTCGCCGCGGTAATCCGCCTCCGACAGCTTGTAGGACTGCACCATCGTGCCCATCGCCCCGTCCAGCACCAGAATCCGGCTTTTCAGCGCGGCGAGGAAGGCGTCGTATTTGGGGGAGCGGGCGGTCATTGGGGGAATCCTGTCTCAAAGTCCTGTAACAGCGGCACATCATACGGAAAAAAACATCAAAATGAAAAGGTTAAATAGAGGAAGATAAAAGCCTTTCGCGGGGTATTTTGCCGCCCCTACCCGTGCTAAAACAGGAAAAAGGCCAGTCTTCGAGGAGTTTTCCCATGTCCCTTCGCGCCGCCCTGCGGGAGCTGACCCCGCGCCAGCGCCATGTCATCATCGCCGGCTATCTGGGCTGGACGCTGGACGCCTTCGATTTCTTCGTCCTCGTCTTCGTGATGAAGGACATCGCGGCCGAATTCACCACCACGGTCAAGGCGGTGACCTATGCCATTACCCTCACGCTGGCCATGCGGCCGCTGGGCGCGCTCATTTTCGGCGCGCTGGCCGACCGTTTCGGCCGCCGCCCGGTGCTGATGGCCAACGTGCTGTTCTATTCGGTGATGGAGCTTGCCTCGGGCTTCGCGCCCTCTCTTTCCGCCCTCATCGCCCTGCGCGCGCTTTACGGCGTGGCGATGGGCGGGGAATGGGGCGTCGGCGCCTCGCTGGTCATGGAGACGATACCCGAAAAGCTGCGCGGCACGGTTTCCGGCCTGTTGCAGGCGGGATATCCCTCGGGCTACCTGCTGGCCTCGCTCGTCTTTTATTTCCTCTACCCGCATATCGACCCGCATTACGCATGGCGCGTGATGTTCATGGCGGGGGCCGCGCCCGCGCTGCTGGTGCTCTACATCCGCCGCTTCACCGAGGAATCCCCGGTCTTCACGGCGCGCAGGCACCGCAAGGAGCGCGTGGATATCGTCAAAATGGTCAAGGATCACGCGGGCCTCTTCCTCTGGGCCGCCGTCATGATGGCGGGGTTCAACTTCCTCAGCCACGGCACGCAGGACGTCTATCCCACCTTCCTGCAACAGCAGCGGCACCTGACGCATGACCAGGTGGGCGGCATCGCCATCGTCTATAACATCGGCGCCATTCTGGGCGGGCTGTTCTTCGGCACGCTCTCGGAAAAGATCGGACGGCGCAAGGCCATCGTGCTGGCCGCCCGGCTGGTGCTGCCCGCCATTCCCTTCTGGGTGCACGCGCTGACCCCCGTCGGCCTTGCCTGCGGCGCCTTCGCGGTGCAGTTCTTCGTGCAGGGGGCATGGGGCGTGGTACCCGCGCACCTCAACGAGATTTCGCCGGACGCCGTGCGCGGCACCTTCCCGGGCGTCGTCTATCAGCTGGGCAACCTCATCGCCTCGGGCAATGCGACGATGCAGGCGGATATCGCCACCCGCCACAACGGCGATTACGGCTTTGCGCTGGCGCTGGTGGCGGGCTGCGTGGCCGTGCTGCTGACCGTTATCACGTGGCTGGGCGCGGAAAAGCACGGGCAGGCCTTCGGCGTCACGCCCGCGCCGGAATAACGTTACGTAAAAGATAGTTTTTTTATCTTTCCCGCGCCGGATGGTGGTCATCCCGTGCGTGAAATCTATATAATCAGGACCGTTACACGCCGATTCCAAGGACCGCCCCCGCATGACCGCCAAGAAATCCTCCGCCCCGAAAAAACTGCTGGCCAGCGCGGTCGTCCTGGCCGCCTGCGCCCTTGGCGGCTGGCTCTACATGCGCGGTGCGGGAAATGCCGAAAAAGACAAGCACGATGACCTGCCCGTGCCCGTCACCATCGCCGCAGCGAAACGGCAGGACGTGCCGGTGACGATATCCTCCGTCGGCACCGTGGTGCCCTTCCAGACCGTCAATATCAAGTCGCGGCTGGACAGCCAGATCATGGCGATCCGCTTTCACGACGGGGACGAGGTGAAAAAGGGCGACGTGCTCTTCCAGCTCGACGACCGCGCGCTGAAGGCCCAGCTGGCGCAGGCGCAGGCCGACCTCGCCCGCGACCAGGCCCAGCTTGAGAACCTCAAATGGCAGCTGGACCGCAACAAGCAGCTCATCGGCCAGAAGGCGATCAGCGAGCAGGCCTTCAAGTCCAGCAAGGCCGCGGCGGACGCGCAGGCCGCCAGCGTGCAGGCGGACGAGGCGGCGATTTCGAACCTGAACGTGCAGATCGGCTATACCACCATCACCGCACCCATCGACGGGCGGACGGGCACGATCAACGTCACCCTCGGCAACAACGTGAAGGCGAACGACACCGGCGCGCTGGTCACCATCAACCAGATCCGCCCCATCCTCGTGCAGGCCTCCCTGCCGCAAAAAACCTTCACGGAGCTGCGCGCCGCGATGCAGGCGGGCCCCGTGCCCGTGACGGCGCGCGTGAAGCCCGACGGCGAGGACGTTTCAGGCACGCTGAAATACATCGACAACATGGTCGATCAGGGCACGGGCACCTACGCCACCCGCGCGACCTTCGACAACCCGGATGAAAAGCTCTGGCCCGGCATGCTGGTGCCCATCGTCATCCGCACCGGCACGGACGAACACGCGCTGGTCATCCCCGAGGTCGCGGTGCAAAGCACGGCGGGCCGCGACTTCGTCTTCGTCATCAAGAACGGCAAGGCGGAACGGCGACCGGTGACCGTGACGCGCATTCAGGGCGACATCGCCCTTGTCGGCGGCGGGCTGAAGGCAGGCGAGCAGGTCGCGACCGACGGCATGCTGCTGCTGACGGACGGCGCCGCAGTTTCCGTGGCGCCGGACGCCGCCCAGAAGCGGGCGCCTTGAGCATGGGACTTTCCGAATTCTGCATCCGCCGCCCCGTTTTCACCACGTTGCTGATGGCGGCGCTGCTCGTCGCGGGCATGGCAGGCTACCGCACGCTGCCCGTCAGCGCGCTGCCGAACGTCGATTTCCCGACGATACAGGTTTCCGCCAACCTCGAGGGCGCGAGCCCGGAGACCATGGCCTCCACCGTCGCCACGCCGCTGGAACGTGAATTCTCGACCATTTCCGGCATTTCATCCATGACCTCCTCCAGCACGCTGGGCCGGACGAGCATCACGCTGCAATTCGACCTCGGCCGCAACATCGACGGCGCGGCGCTCGACGTGCAGACGGCGATTTCGACCACCCTGCGCCGCCTGCCCAAGGAGATGACCACCCCGCCCTCCTTCCGCAAGGTCAACCCGGCGGACGCGCCCGTGCTTTACATCGCCGTCTCGTCCGACACGCTGCCGCTTTCGAAAGTCGATCAATACGCCGATACCGTGATGGCCCAGCGCATCTCCATGGTCAACGGCGTGGCGCAGGCGCTGATCTACGGGGAGCAGAAATACGCCCTGCGCATTCAGGTCAACCCCGACAAGATGGCGGCGCAGGATCTCGGCTTCAACGAGGTGCAGCAGGCCGTGGCCGCCGCCGCCTCCAACGCGCCGCTGGGCAGCATCTACGGCCCGCGCCAGCTGTTCAACATCGACCTGAAGGGCCAGCCGACCGACGCCGCGGGTTTCCGCCGCCTCATCGCCCTTTGGAAGAACGGCGCGCCGATACGCCTCGGCGACCTCGGCAGCGTGGTGGACAGCGTGGAGGATTTGCATGAATCCGCCTCACTGAACGGCAAGCCCGCCGTGGTCATCGCCATCCAGCGCCAGCCGGACGCGAATACCATCGAGGTCGTCAGGCAGGTGCGCGACCTGCTGCCCCAGTTCCGCACGCAGGTGCCCGCGTCCATTAAAATCACGCCGCTCTTCGACCGCTCGGTCGCCATCCGCAACTCCGTCACGGACGTGCAGGAAACGCTACTCGTCACCTTCGGGCTCGTCGTTCTCGTCATTTTCTTCTTCCTGCGCAGCGCGCGGGCGACGCTGATCCCCGCGCTGGCCGTACCGCTTTCCATCATCGCGACCTATGCGGGCATGGCGCTTTTGCATTTCTCCATCAACAATATCTCCCTGCTGGCCCTCACGCTTTGCGTGGGCTTCGTGGTGGACGACGCCATCGTGATGCTGGAAAACATCGTGCGCCATATCGAGGCGGGGGAAAAACCCTTCGCCGCCGCCCTGCGCGGCGCGCGGGAGATCGGCTTCACCATCGTCTCCATGACCGCCTCGCTCATCACCGTCTTCATCCCGGTCCTCTTCATGGGCGGCATCGTCGGGCGCACCTTCCGCGAGTTCGCCGTCACCATCAGCATGACGGTCCTGTTCTCCGGCCTCATCGCCCTCACCCTCACCCCCATGCTGTGCAGCAAGCTTTTGAAAGGTCACGAGCACAAGGGGAAATTCGACCACTTGCTGGAAGGCGGCTTCAACAGGCTGCGCGCCGGCTACGAGGCCGCGCTGCGCGTGGTGCTGGACCACCGGCTGCTGACCCTCATCGTCACCTTCGCCTTGCTGGGCGCCAGCATCTTCGCTTTCGAGGCCGCGCCCAAGGGCTTCTTCCCGCTCGAAGACACCGGCTTCGTGCGCGTCAGCACCGAAGCCGCGCAGGACGTTTCCTTCGACGCCATGCTGGAAAAGCAGCGCCGCGCGCAAAAGATGATACAGGACAACCCCTATGTCGAAACCGTCTTTTCCCGCACCGGCGGCGGCGGGCACACGGCCAATACCGGCTTCATGTTCTTCGGCTTGAAGCCCCGCGCGCAGCGGCCCTCCGTTTTCGACATCGTGCAGGACCTGCGCAAGCAGCTGGCCTCCATCGAGGGGCTGAAGGTCTATATGCAGCCGCTGCAGAACATCCAGATCGGCGGGCGGTCGAGCAAGAGCATGTACCAGTACACGCTGCAAAGCACCGACATCGACGGGCTCTATTCATTGGCGCAAAAGCTGATGGACGCGCTCTCCAAGCAGCCGTGGTTCGAGGACGTGACATCCGACATGCAGCTTGACAGCCTCGAGGCCGTGGTGACCGTCGATCAGCAAAAGGCCGCCAGCCTCGGCATCACCTACGACGACGTGCGGCAGGCGCTCTACAGCGCCTACGGTAATTCGCAAATCGCCAGCCTTTACACCAGCAGCGACGATTACGCCGTCATCTTCGAGGTCGCGCCGAAGTTCCAGACCTCCATCGAGGACATGAGCCGCATCTACGTCGCGGGCACGGCGGCGGGCAACCCCGGCCACGTGGTGCCGCTCGACAACATCGCGACCATCACCCGCGGCACCGCGCCCCTGTCCATCAACCACCAGGGCCAGATGCCCGCCGTGACCATTTCCTTCAACCTCGCGGACGGCATCTCGCTCGGGCAGGCGGTCACACGCATGACGCAGGTGCAAAACGGCATGCACATGCCCGCCAACATCACCGGCAGCTTCCAGGGCACGGCGCAGGTCTTCCAGGAATCGCTGGCCGGGCAGGGCGCGCTGCTGGGCTTTACCATCGTGGTCATCTTCATCATCCTCGGCATGCTCTACGAAAGCTTTTTGCACCCGGTCACGATTTTGTCCGGCCTGCCCTCCGCCGGGCTCGGGGCCGTCATCACGCTGATGATCTTCCACATGGACGTCAGCGTCATTTCCGTCATCGGCATCGTGCTGCTCATCGGCATCGTGAAGAAGAACTCCATCATGATGGTCGATTTCGCGATCAACGCGCGCAAGGAAGGGGCGAGCGCGCACGACGCGATCTTCGAGGCCTGCATCCTGCGCTTCCGCCCCATCATGATGACGACCATGGCCGCCATTTTCGGCACCCTGCCCATCGCCCTCGCGCTCGGCACGGGCTCGGAGCTGCGCCAGCCGCTGGGCGTCGCGGTGGTGGGCGGCTTGCTGACTTCGCAGCTGCTCACCCTGTTCATCACCCCGGTGGTCTATCTTTACCTCGAGAAGTTCTCCGACTGGCTGCGCCGGGACGAAGAGGACGGCGGGGAAGAAGAATCCGCGCGGCCCGCCTGACGGCAGGCGCCCAAACGATAAATAAAAAGACGATAAATAAAAAAAGAGGAGTGTAAGACATGCCCCACATCCACTGGCAGGATATTCTTTACGCCACCGGCTACCTGATGGCGATTTTCGCCGGGGGCGCGCTGTGCGGCTGGCTGTTTTCCTTCCTCGCGGAAAAAATCGCGCAACAGACCGAATACCGGCTGGACAACCTGCTGGCGCGGCGGATGCGCGCGCCCCTCGTCCTGCTGATGCCGACGATCTTTTATTTCACCGCCATGCACTATTACCGCCCGCCCGCGCTGGCGGAGGCGCCGCTGTCGGGCAGCATGCGGGTTCTGGCCGTCATCGCCGCCGTCTGGATTGCGATGCGCGCAGCCAGCGCGACGGCGGACATATTGCAGTCGCATTTCGACGTCAATACGGCCAACAACCTGCGCGCGCGGCGCATCCACACGCAAATCTCCATCATCCGCCGCCTCGTCCACTTCATCATTTTCGTCATCGGCGTCGCCTCGCTCTTCATGATGTCGGACGCGCTGCGCGGCTTCGGGATGAGCCTGCTGGCTTCCGCGGGCGTCGCCGGCCTCGTCATCGGCCTGTCGGCGCAGAAGATACTGGGCAACCTGCTGGCGGGCATCCAGATCGCCCTCACCCAGCCCATCCGCATCGACGACGTCGTGATCGTGGAGGGCGAATGGGGCAAGATCGAGGAAATCACCCTCACCTACGTCGTCGTGCGCATCTGGGATTTGCGGCGGCTGGTCGTGCCTATCAGCTACTTCATCGAAAAACCCTTCCAGAACTGGACGCGCACCTCGGCCGACATTCTGGGCACCGTCAGCCTGTTCACGGATTACACCGTGCCGCTCGACAGGCTGCGCGCGAAGCTGGACGAGATTTTGAAGGACACGCCGCTCTGGGATGAAAAGGTCAGCAACATCCAGCTGGTGGAATGCAAGCAGGACACGGTGGAGGCGCGCGTGCTCATCAGCGCCCGCAACGCTTCCGACGCCTGGGACCTGCGCTGCCTGATCCGCGAGAAGATGGTCGATTTCATCCAGCGCGAATTCCCGGACGCATTGCCGCGCACACGCGCCGAAATCACCAAAAACGCCGCCTGACCGGCAACCATTTATTTCAGCAAAGGTTTTTGACATGTTCGTCCTCAAGCACAATGATACTTTCACCATCCTCGACGCCGCAGGCGACCTGCACGGGCAGACGGAGAAAACCCACGGCTTCGCGGGCGGGCTCGTGACCCGCGACACGCGGATGCTCGCCATCTGCCGCCTGACCGTGGACGGCGCCGCGCCCAAGGTGGAGCGCAGCGGGACGGACGAGAACCGCGCCGTCTTCCACGCCGTCCTCACCGCCGACGCGCCGGGCAGTCTGCTGGACATTCGGCGCGAGATATTCCTTTACGGCGACGCGCTTTACGAGAAAACCGCCGTCACCAATACCGGCGGCGCGCCCACGGCGGTTTCGCTGGCGTATGAAATCTCGAACGACTTCCTCGACCTCTTCGAGCTGCGCGGCATGGAGCGCAAGGCGCGCGGGAAAATGCACGCGCCAGAAGCCGGCGCGCGCGGCGTCACCCTTGGCTATACCGGCCTCGATGGTCGCGATTACCGCACCGCCGTCACCTTCTCTCGGGAGCCGGACAGCGCGGACGGTACGCATTTCGCCTTCAATCTCTCCCTCCCCCCCGCAGCGCAGGCGGTCCTCTACGTCCGCACCTGCGCGGACGGAAAGCCGGAACCCGCAAGCGAAGCCGCCTTCGAACACGCGAAGAAGGCCGCGACGGATGACGTGGAAGCGCATCTCGCCCGCCGCCCGCGCATTTCGTCCTCGAACCCCGCCTTCGACGACTGGGTGAAGCTGAACGCGCGCGACGTCGCCCTGCTCACGACAAGGCTGGAAACGGGACTGTTCCCCTATGCCGGCATTCCGCGCTTCAACGCCGCCTTCGGACGCGACGCCATCATCACCGCGCTGCAGCTGCTCTGGCAGGACCCCGCACTGGCCAAGGGCGTGCTCGCCACGCTCGCGCATTATCAGGCGAACGAGACCAGCACCTTCCTCGACAGCGAGCCCGGCAAGATCATGCACGAGCTGCGCCTCGGCGAGATGGCCGCCTGCAGGGAAATCCCCTATATCCCCTATTACGGCACGGCGGATGCGACGCCGCTGTTCATCAGCCTTGCGGGGGCTTATTTCGACCGCACCGACGACCACGTCTTCCTCGCCGCCCTCTGGCCGAACATCGAGCGCGCGCTGGAATGGATAGACAAATACGGCGACAAGGACGGCGACGGCTTCGTCGAATACCTGCGCGGGGAGGAAACCGGCCTTGGCAACCAGGGCTGGAAGGATTCGATCGATTCAACCTCCCACGCCGACGGCACGCTGGCCGAAGGCGCGATCGCGCTTTGCGAGGTACAGGGCTACGTCTATGACGCGAAGAAATCCGCCGCCCGCATCGCCGCCGCGCTCGGCAAAAAGGAGGACGCCGAAAGACTGGCACGCGAAGCCGAAACGCTGAAGGAAAAATTCAACGCGGATTTCTGGTCGGAGGATCTCGGCACCTATGCGCTGGCGCTGGACGGGAAGAAGAACCCCTGCCGCGTCTCCACATCCAACCCCGGGCACCTGCTTTATTCGGGCATCGTGCCGGAAGAACGCGCGCAAAAAGTGGCCGGGCGGCTGATGGCGCCCGACATGTTCAGCGGCTGGGGCATCCGCACCCTGTCGGAAAAGGAAAAGCGCTACGAGCCGGTCAAGCCGCCGCGCGGCTACCACAACGGCACCGTCTGGGTGCATGACAGCGCAATCTGCGCCGCCGGCTTCATGCGCTACGGCATGGAAGACAAGGCCGCCGCCGTCATGACCGCGCTGTTCGAGGCCGCGCGGCAATTCCCCCAGCACCGCCTGCCCGAGCTTTTCGGCGGCCTGCCGCGCAGGGACGGCGAAGCGCCCGTGCCCTATCCCGTCGCCTGCAGCCCGCAGGCCTGGGCCAGCGCGTCGGAATCGATGCTTTTGCAGTCCATGCTCGGCATCCGCATCGACGGGTTCAACGGCACGGTCAGCGCGCAAAACCCGCAATTGCCGGACTGGCTGGAGCATATCGAGATCGGGAATCTGCGCGTGGGCGATGCCGCCTTCGACATGAAATTCACCCGCGAGGGCGGGAAAGTGAAGACGCAGGTCACGCGCCACCGCGACAGGCCGAAAGCCATCACCGGCACTTAGGTCAAGGCGTTTCTTGCGTCTGCTTGACGGGCGTGGCGGGCTTTTGCAAGTCGGCCGCCCCCGCGCGCGCCGCCGCCAGCAACCGGGCCACCAGTTTCTTTTCCACGGCAAGATAGGCCTTGCGGAAGGCGGCCTGAAT
The DNA here is from genome assembly GCA_016124645.1 of Alphaproteobacteria bacterium. Lineage (GTDB taxonomy): Bacteria > Pseudomonadota > Alphaproteobacteria > Micavibrionales > UBA2020 > WGNE01. The sequence goes on along the minus strand of WGNE01000017.1, from coordinate 36,691 downwards.
GGCGGGCAGGCTGTCGTCCGCCGCCCTGCGGTCGTCGCTGGCGTCAATGCTCGCGATATTCTCGCGCGATATGCCCGTCATCAGCGTCGCCACGATGCGCACGTGGATGACAGGCCGGTCGCCGCCCGGTCCGTATTCGGCGTTGAAGGCGCGGATTTCGGGCTTCAGGATCAGCCCCCCGGTCAGCCCCGCCGCGTCCGATGCCACGTTGTCGAAGACCTGCGTCGTTTCGATGGATTTCACGAGGCTGTCCTGCACCATGCCCGTCAAGAAGTCCGCCCAGCGCGCGCCCGCGTAATAATCCCAGACGCCGCCGCCGCGCAGCAGGGCGACGCGGTAGGTGTCCAGCGCGTCCGGCGCGACGGGCAGGCCGACCGTCAGGCTGGCCGCCACCGCCTTTGACGCTGGCGCGGGCGGCGCGAAGTCGGGCCGCAGGGCGAACATATAGGACCGCCCCGTGTCCACCGGCGTCAAATGACAGCCCGCAAGAACCGCGAGCAGCGCGAAAACCATTAAAACCGTTCTTTTCCTCATTTCGTCACCTGCGCGCCGTCCTTCACCTTGTAGCCCCGGTACTTGTCGCCGTGCAGCACCACGGCGGGGTCTTCGCGCAGGGTGCGGGCCAGCATCCTGATCTCGCGCATGGTCGCGGTCGATTCCAGCATCAGGTCATGCGCCTGCACGAACAAGCCCTGCAGCGCGCCGATGTTCTGGTCGCTGAGCAGCTTTTGCAGCTGCTGGTTGGTCAGCGCCAGCTTGCCCATCAGCTCCGGCGCGTTGGACAGCACGTTCTGCAGGCCCGACTTCTTGGACTGGATGACGGGAAATTCCTGCCCCGGCTTTTTCCTCAGGAAGGCGGGCGGCGCGTTCGACTCTGTATTGTCGAGGCTGATGTAGGACGTGCCGGTGATGCCCTGAAAGTCGATGGAAGCCACCGTATCCTCGCGGATCGGCGCGTTATCGACGATATCGACGACGGCGACGATGCGGTCGTTGTCGCGCGAGACGAAGTGCAGGTCATCCACCAGCCCGACCTCGATGCCGCGCAGCTTCACCGGCGCGCCGCGCGCGAGGCCGCTGACAGAGTTGTCGAAATAGATCGCGTAGCGCACGAAGTTCTTGCTGTCGTGCCCGCCGCCGAAGGCGAAGAGCAGCCAGACCAGACCGATGAGCACGGCAAGGCAGAAGAACCCCACCCTGAAATAATACTTTTCGGTTTCCATGTCCTATCCGTCCCCCTTTTCTCTCATGCTTTCTTGTGCCCGGCGGCGCGCGCCCGCGCCCCGTGGAAATATTCCCGCAGCCACGGGTGCGGGTCGTCCAGCTGCTCCTGCAGCGTGCCCAGCTTGATCTTCTTGTCCACCAGCACCGCCACGCGGTCGCAGATGGAAAACAGGCTGTCGAGGTCGTGCGTGATCATGAAGACCGAGATGCCGAGGTAATCGACGAGGTCGCGGATGAGCTTGTCGAACCCTTCGGCCGAAATGGGGTCGAGGCCCGAGGTCGGCTCGTCGAGGAAGAGCACCTTGGGGTCCAGCGCCATCGCGCGGGCGAGCGCGGCGCGCTTGATCATCCCGCCCGAAAGCTCCGCCGGGTATTTCGGCCCCGCGTTGGCGGGCAGCCCCACCAGCTCGACCTTCATGCGCGCGAGGCGGTGGATGATGTCGTCGGGCAAATCCGTCATCTCGTGCAGCTGGAAGGCGATGTTCTCGATGACGGTGAGGTTGGAAAACAGCGCGCCCTGCTGGAACAAAACGCCCCAGAGATGCTGGGCCTGAAAAAATTCGTCGGGCGAAAGCTTGAAAATGTCGCGCCCCTGAATGGCGACCGTGCCCGCCGCCGGGCGGTTGAGCCCGATGATCGTGCGCAGCAGGACGGACTTGCCGCTGCCCGAGCCGCCGACGACGCCGATGACCTCGCCCGGCAAAATCTCGAAATCCAGCCCGTCGTGCACAACGTGGTCGCCGAAGCGGTTGACGATGCCCTTGGCCGTGATGACGGGTTTTTTCTCCCGCGCCTGTTTTTTCGCCGCGTTCATATCCCCAGCCTCGTGAACAGGATGGAAAACAGCGCGTCGGCGATGATGACGAGGAAGATGGACTGCACCACGGCCGCCGTGGTGCGCCGCCCCACTTCCTCCGCCGAGCCGCGCACGGAAAGCCCCTGCATGCAGCCGACGATGCCGATGATGACGGCGAAAAACGGCGCCTTGAGCATGCCGACGCCGAGCTGCGCAAGATCCGCCGCCTGCTGCATGCGGCCCAGAAACTGCACGTAACTGTAGCCCAGGAACATCTTGGAGAAGACATAGCCGCCCATCAGCCCCATGCCGTCCGCCACCAGCGTAAGCAACGGCAGGGCGATGAGGATGGCCAGCACCCGCGGCATGACCAGCACCGTGAAGGGCGAAACGCCCATCGTCTTCAGCGCGTCCACCTCCTCGTTCAGCTTCATGGTGCCCAGCTGCGCGGCGAAGGCGCTGCCCGAGCGCCCGGCCAGCATGATGGCGGTGAGCAGCACGCCCATCTCGCGCAGGGTGGAAATGGTGATGAGGTCGATGGTGAATATCTTCGCCCCGAACTTGCCCAGCTGGAACGCGCCCTGATAGCCCGTGACGAGCGAGATGGAAAAGGCCATGAGCGAGATGATGGGCAGCGCCTTGATGCCGACCTCGTTGATGTGGAAGATGATGCTGCGAAAGCGCAGGTTCTTGGCCGACAGCAAGATACGCGGCAAAAAGGCGGCAAATTCGCCGAAGAACGAGACGCCCTGCGTCATTTCATTCGTCAGCTCCACCGCTTCCGCGCCGATGTTCTTCAGCGCCTGGTGCAGCGGCCCCGGCTCTTCGCGCCTCTCTTCCTTTTCCTGCGGCAGGTTGGAGACGCGCTCGAAGATCAGGCGGTGATGGTCGGAAAGATTGCCGACGGCAGCCTCGACGCCCCGCCCCTTCAGGCGGATGACGAGGTCGTTGAGGTACCATGCGGCGGAAGTGTCGAAATCCGCAAGGCCGCGCCCGTCGAAGGAAACGCGCCGCGCATCCGCGAAGCAGTCGCCCGAAAAATCATCGTCGATCTCGCTGAGCGCCCCCACCGTCCACGCGCCGGAAAGGTCGAAGGCCAGCGCGCCTTCTTTTCCGTCTTCCTTGCGAATCGTGTAATAGGTTGCCATTCAGGCCGTTCCCCGGGAGTTGCGTTTTCAACGGACAGGCATGGCCTATCATCACGGGTTTTTATTGATTAATCAAGACTGTAGTGGAAAACGGCACAGGTGAAAAAACCGGCGCCTGCATATGCGGCGCCGGTTTTTCAAACTGAAGACGGGTACGGGTTACTGGTTGAGGTGGCTGAACCAGCTTTTCCGGCCGCCATCGTGCATTGCGCCCCAGCCGTGCATCATGCCCCCGTGCATTTTGCCGTGCATGCCATGCTGCATGCCCATCATGCGGTGCGCGGCCATGTCCTTGCGCTCGTCCTGCGAGAGCTTGCCCGCGACGGAAGCGAAGGCCTTGGCGTGGTTGCGCATCATCTTGTCGTGCAGCGCGCCCATCTTGTCGCTGAGGGAGAGATAGGCCTTGGCGTCGAATTTCTTCGCCGTCATCACGGCGTCCATTTGTTTATGAAGATCGCCCGCCTGCTTCATCAGCGGCTTGTTTTCAGCGAAGGCCTTTTTCATCGCCTCGTGCATCATCTTCATATGGGCGTCCGACATGGGACAGCCTTTTTTCTTCATCATCGGACAGCCGGTCTTGCCGCCCTTCATCATATGCGTGCCGGCGGCATCGGCGGGCGCGGCGGCCAGCCCCAGTGAAAGAAAAGCGGCGAGCGCGAAAGCGATGACGGATTTGCGTGTAAACATGAGAAGTACTCCCTGAATTTTTAAAACGGTGAAAAGAGAATGATTTTGCCCTGCGTGGAATCTCATCACCTTTCCCCCATGCCGTCAATCGGCAAAGAATCTCCTTTTTTAACATTACGAAAAATAAAATATCTCCATGATGCGCTTGAACGCCAAGGCCGCCTGTGAGAATCTGCGCCGCAGGACATGACCGAAGACCCCGCCCGCAAAGCCGCGCCCGCCGGACCTTCAGGCCTCCCCCGACGATACGCCATGCACGACAACGCCAAGCGGTTCCGCCGCATTCACGCCCTGATGCTTTCGCCCAAGATGTGGAGGCGCAGGCTGGTCTTCTGGACCGGCGCGATCTGCGTGGGCGTCGTTTCCGTCTATTTCGCGCTTTTCGCCGACAAGGTGCAGGACATCTTCGCCACGCTTTCCACGCGCCTGCCGCTGCTGCCGCTGGCGATGAGCCCGCTGATGTTCTTCCTCTCCGCCTGGCTGGTGGCGCGCTATTGCCCTTCCACCCCGGGCAGCGGCATTCCGCAGGCCATCGCCGCCCATGCGCTGCAAGGCGAGAAGGAACGCAAATACCTGCTGGGTCCGCGCGTCATCGCGGGCAAGATGCTGCTGACCTTCCTCGCCCTGCTGGGCGGCGGCTCCATCGGACGGGAGGGGCCGACGGTGCAGGTCGGCGCGGCGCTGATGATGCTGAGCGCGCGCTTCGGCCGCATGACGGGCGAGCGCGACATCGTGCTGGCCGGCGCCGCCGCGGGCGTAGCCGCCGCTTTCAACACCCCGCTGGCCGGCATCATCTTCGCGATCGAGGAAATGGCGCGCGGCTTTCACCACCGCAGCAGCGGCGTGGTTTTGATGGCCATCGTGCTGTCCGGCGCGGCCTCCATGTCGGTGCTGGGCAACTACAATTACTTCGGCTACGCAGATACGGTCTTCGACCTCGCGCGCGACAGCACGGCGATCGTCGTGACCGGCGTGGTCGGCGGCTTTCTGGGCGCGCTGTTCAGCCTTTTCCTGACCAAGGGCGGGAAATACCTGCGCGACAAGCTGCACGGCATGGGCAGCCGCCACCCGCTGTGGTTCGCGGCCTTTTGCGGCCTCATCATCGCGCTGCTGGGCCTCGCCACCCACGGCGCGACCTATGGCACCGGCTATACGCTGGCCAACGACCTGCTGCACGAGCGCACCAGCGTGTCATGGGGCTATGTCGGCGCGAAACTGCTGGCGACGGTCTTTTCGGGCTTCTCGGGCGTGCCGGGCGGCATCTTCTCGCCCAGCCTTTCGGTCGGCGCGGCGGTGGGCTCCGCCCTTTCGCCGTGGCTGGGGCATACGCCGATGCAGGGGGTCATTTTACTTGGCATGTGCGCCTATTTCGCAGGCGTGACGCAGGCGCCCATCACCTCCTTCGTCATCGTGCTGGAAGTGACCGGCAAGGGCGTGATGCCCGCCCCGCTGATCGCCGCCGCCGTGCTGGCCGCCGCCGTGTCGCGCCTGTTGATGCCGATGCCGCTCTACCACGTGCTGGCGCACCGCTTCCTGATCGACGCGCGCAAATTCGCCGCACCGCCGGAGCCTGTACCGGAACCGGAACCGAAAACAGCCGCGGAAATCCCGCCGGAGCCTGAAACGGCCCCGCAAGAGACCTCAGCTTAAAGCCCCGGCGGTTTCGGCGCCTTGGGCGCCGCTTTCGGTGAAGACTTTTTTCCGTCACGCAGCGCGACCACCTCCGTATGCTTGGGCAGCAGCGCGGGATCGGTGCCGGGCGGCACGACCATGGCGGCGGTCGGGTTGTGGGAAAGGATTTCCTGCGCCGCGCGCTTCACGTCGGCCAGCGTCAGCTTGGCGATGGCGGCGGAAACATCGGCCGCGGTCACGATCTTGCCGTGGTCCTGCACATCGACCGCGATCTCGTCGCAGGCGCCGCCGTTGGTTTCCATGTTGCGCAGCAGGGCCATTTCCATCTTTGCCTTGGCCTTGTCGAGTTCCTCCTGCGTCAGGTTGACGGCCGCGTCGCGCAGCACGTCATAGACCGCGCCGATGAGCGGCTTCACGTTTTCCGCCGCCGCCGTCGCGAAGACCATGAAGGTACCCGCGTTGCGAAAATCCATGTTGTAGGTGTCGATGTCGGCGGAAAGCTGGTCCTCGTCCACCACGCGCCGGTACAGGCGCGACGACATGCCGCCGCCCAATATGGTCGAGAGCGCGGCATAGGCGTAGGTGTCCGGGCTGGTCTTTTCGACCCCCGGCGCGGCGAGGATGATGGTGCAAAGCTTCGCGCTGTCCGCCTCCGCGCTGACCGTGCCGCCCTGATAGGTGGCGGCGGGCAGCGGCGGGAAGGGCGAGGACGGCATGGAACCGTATTTCTTTTCCACGATGGCGACGAAATCCTCGTGCTTCACCGGGCCGACGGCGGAAAAGATGACGTTGTTGGGCACGTAGAACTCGTCGCGGTAGGCGGCCAGCTGCTCGACGGTCAGCGCGCGCAGCGTGCTTTCGGGGCCGAGGATGGTCCAGCCGTGCGGCTGGTTCGGGTAGGCCGCTTCCATCAGGATATCGACGGCGCGGTTTTCCACCTTGTCGTTGGACTTGCGCAGCTCCTCGATGACGACGTCGCGCTCGCCCTTGTTCTTCACTTTCGTGCCGTCGGGCTTCACCACCGTCTTGCCGTCGAATTCCGCGTGGTCGAGGTTGGCCTTGAAGACCATCTCGCCGCAGATATCGACGACCTTCTCCAGCGCGTCGGGCTTGAGGCTGTAGAAGTAATAGCAGGTCTTGTCGCGCGTGGTATAGGCGTTGAGGTTGCCGCGCAGCTCGTTCTCGACGATATGGTCGATCTCGCCGGGGCCGTAGGAGGGCGTGCCCTTGAACATCATGTGCTCGTTCATGTGGGTCGCGCCGTTCAGCTCGGGCGTTTCATGGTCGGAGCCCGCGCCCACCCATGCCCCGCAGGACAGGTTGCCGGGACGCTCGAGCGTGACGACGGTCATGCCGTTCTTCAGGACCGTCATCTTGATTTCCTCCGCCGCGGGCGCGCTCGGCGCGGAAGTGGCGGCGGCGGTGAAAGTCGCCTGCGATGACGCCGTGGCGGCGGGCGCGGTCAGTCCTTTCACCGCGTCCTGCATCATGGCCTTGATGTCTTTCGCGTCCGGCAGCGTATCCTGCGGGCCGACGGCGCCGAGGCCATAGACCCCGTCCTTGAGCATGTTGATGCAGACGCGGCGGATGTCGTCGGAGGTGACCGCGCGCAGTCGCGCCTCGATCTCCGCCAGCGGGACGAGGCGGCCTTCGTTCAACAGCTCGGCCGCGTTGTCGGAGGCCATGCCGCTCGCCTTTTCCTCCGCGTCCTTCATCTGGCGGATGATGCGGTCGGCGACGCGCTCGCGCGCCTCGTCGTCGAAACCGTCGCGCGCCATGGAGGAGAGCAGATCGAAGGTGACCTGCATCAGCTCGCCCGCGTTGCCCTTGCCGGTGCCCGCCCCGATGAGGAACAAGCCGGTGTCGTCCATGTCCGCGTATTCCGCGCCGACGGTATAGACCAGCCCGCGCTTTTCGCGAATTTCCTGGAACAGCGGCGCGGACATGCCGCCCGAAAGCAGTTCCTCGAACAGCATGGCGGCGTATTTGTCGTCGTCGCCGCGCGCGGGGGCGGGAAAGCCGAAGTAGAGGTTGAGCTGCTCGTTGTTGCGGTCCTCGCGCAGGTCCCCGCCCGCGAAGGTCACGGGCGTTCTGGCGGGCGCGGGCGCGGGGACGAGGTCGCCGAAGGCCTGCTTGACGAGGTCCTCCGCCGTTTTCGCGTCGATGTCGCCCGCGAAGGAAACGACGATGTTTTCAGGATGCGCGAGCAGCGCGGCGTGCTTTTCGCGGATCTGCTCCGCCGTGAAGCCGGAGACGCTTTGCACCGTGCCGTCGGGCGAGGCGCCCAGCGGCTGGCCCGCGAAGACGGCGGCGAAGAGCTTGTCCACCGCCTGCTTGCGCGCGTCTTCTTCCTCATGGGTGATGATCTGGACGAGCTGCTGGCGGGTCTTTTCGATTTCCGCGTCGTCGAAGGCGGGGTTGCGCACCACGTCGGCCAGCGTCTCGAAGGTTTCTTTCGCATGGCGCGCGAGGGACAGCGCGCTGAAGCTGGTCTTGCCGCGCCCGGTGGAGCTGCCGACGGAGCCGCCCTTGTCCTCGATGCCCTGCGCGATTTCGGTGCGCGAGCGCGTGGCCGTGCCGCCGAAGCAGGCTTCCTGCATGAGGTTCGTCAGGCCGTTTTCATCCGCCGCCTCGTCGCCCGAGCCCAGCTTCACGTGTATCTGCATGGAAACCTTGCCCGATTGCGGACGTTCCTCGCAAACCCCTGTGACACCGTTGGGCAGGCGGAAAACTTTTGTCATGGCGGCGGAGTTCCTTTCTTGTTCGTATGCGCTTGTTCTTGTGCAACCCGTATCCGCGGGAGGCCGAAAGCCTTCCGCGCGGTGCGATTTCTTTAAAAGATATGAAAAAAGATTACGAAGACCGCTTGTTCAAGTCAAGGATATCCTTGCCCGCGGAACAAAAAATTAGTTTTGAATTACAATGATTTATCTACCTATTGCGATAACGCGGCGGCTTGTCTCAGGGGGACGGGCGGCGGCGCGCCTTGTCCAATATCCCCGGACGCGGGCCGGGTTGCGGCTTTTCCGCCGCCGCGTTGTCGTTCGACGGGGGACGGATAAGGCGTTGCGCAAGATCGGGCATCTGCCCGAAATCACTGATGAACCCGGTGACGCCCGCGGCTTCCAGCTTTTGTTTTTTCTTCTCGTCCGCCGCGAAGCCGATGAACAGCAAGCCCTGCGCGGCCGCCGCCTTCGCATCCGCCGAGGAATCGCCGATGACGACGACGGGCGCGTTTTCATCGCCCGCATCCGCCCGAAACTGCGCCACGATCTCGCGCAGTTGTTCGGCCTTCAGGACGTCGCTGGACTTGCCGGCGTCGCGTTCGTTGTCCTTGCCGCTGCGGTAGCGCGGGTCGAAAAGGCTTTCGAGCCCGTGGTATTCGAGTTGCTGCTGCATCGCATCCTCGCGCGTGCCGGTATAGATGCCGAGGGTCACGCCGCGCAGGGCCAGCGTTTCCACCGCCTCGCGCACGTTGGGGAACAGGCCTTCATGCCAGCCGGGGCGGTTGAGCAGCGCGTCGCAGGCGTTGTTGCAGGAGGACATGAAATCCTTCCGCCCTTCGGCATCGAGGCCGGGGGCGAAAAGACCGGTGATTTCCTTCAGGTTCTTGTTGCCCAGCTGCTCCAGCACCTCCTCCGCCGTCGGCGGGGCGATGCCGTTTTGCGCGCAGACCTCCTGAAAGGCCTTGGCATAGCGCGGCCCCGCGTCCGTCAGCGTGGAAACGAGGTCGAAAATGATGAGAAGCTTGTGCTGTTTCTGCTTGGCCATGGCCTTGTACCCTCTGGTCCGCTGCGGTTCTATGCGAATTTATTTTCCAGAGAATAGGGTTTCGCCACGCTGTTGTCAAGATAGGCCAAGGAGCCGAAAAGGAATTCGGAAACAATGCGATGCACAGCGCGCTGCTCCTCCGTCGCCTGCCCGTCCGCGTAATCGGCGATGACCGTCATGCGGTGCAGCGCCATGAGCGAGGAAAGCGCGAGGTTGATGTTGTTGTCGCGCACATAGTCCAGCACCTTGTGAAAATCCTTCAGCGTGTTGATGGTGACGGGGATCTCGTCGTATTTCACCACCTCGTCGCCGTCGATGGACTGGCTGCGCGAAAAGGGCACGTCGCCCGCGCGGGTGATGCCGACGAACTCGGGCTTGCCGCAGCGGTCGATCCAGCGGAAGAAGCCGGTCAGCATGGTGTTGTGCAGGATGGATTCGAACCAGTCCTGCATCCCCGTCTCCTCGCTCATCTCGCGCGCCATGCCGTGCATGACTACCTTGCGAAGGTCGGTCGCGTTGCCCGAACGCTCGATCTCCGCGAAATCAAGCGAGCCCGAGCCGCCCAGCGTGACCGTGCGCGAGCCGATCGCCTTGGTCTCGCCCTGGTGCAGCATGGCGACGCGACGGTTCTCCGTCACCAGCAGGGTGGTGATGCCGATATGGCCGGAAACCTTGTAGAAGAAATCCTCGCGCAGGCGCACGCCCTGGGAATCGCCGCCGCGCTCCTGCCGCACGGGAAAATAGGTGGTGAGGTCGGTATAGACCTCTTTCTCCCCGGTGATGTTGTTGCGGAAGATGCGGCTGCGGAAAGCCTCCGCCGTCAAAAGCGCGTCGAAGTAATAGGACTTGCGCACCGTCACGGGCCGCTCGCCCGAAAGCGCGTCGGCCATGTCCTGCATCGCCAGCTTGACGCCGTTGGTCGTGTGCTCGCGCTTGTTGGCGACGCGGATGGCGATGTAGCGCAGCTGGTGGCGGGAGCGGATGTAGCATTTCTCTTCCTCGTCGATGAAGAAGGGAACGGCGTCGCGCAGCATCAGCTTGTCGTCCACGCCCGAGCTGACCAGCGGGCTTTCCCGGCACAGCCCGGTGCCGATGAGCGGGTTCGCAAAACCCAGCGCGTCCTCCTCATGCGGGGGAAGGACGTGGGACATCAGGAAGCTCAGCTCCTTGTAGGCGATATGGGTGCTGGGCTGGACCGAATAGCGCACCCCGCCGTGCGAGGGCCGGTAGTCCGCCGGCAAAATCGACATCTCCCCGCCCAGCTCGACCATGATGATGCTGGCCTCCACCGCCATGGCGATGATGTCGAAGACCGTGTTCCACGTAAAAAGCGAATACGTAAAAAGACCGAAGGTCAGCCCGGTGATGAGCAAATCCTTGCGGTAATCGGGATCCCATTTGTACAGGAACATCATCAGGTCGTAGCGACCCTTGATATTCCTGTATAAATTCAGGTATTTGACCGGTATCTTCATTCCGCCCGACGGTTTGTAACGAATCTCGCGCTCGCGCGCGTGCGCGCCGGGATGGCGCAGCACTTCGTTGACCCTATCAGGTAAGTTTTAATCTTGCTTTAACGGGTGCTTAAAAACATCAGTCCATCAGCTCCGCGTCCAGCCCCGCGTGCTCGACCAGCTCGTGCGGGGTGATGACGCCGATGATGTCCTTTTCCTTCAGGCTGTTCTGGCGGCGGGTGACGATGACCGTCTCGGTCTTCTTGCGCCGCATCCCGCGCATGATGACGGCCCAGCTGGTGCGGCCGGTGACGAGGAAGAAGTTCTGCTCGATGACGCGCTCGGGCTGCTCGTCGCGCAGCAGGTACATCAGCTCGTCCTTGGCAAGGCCGATGACCTCGCCCTCGCGGGTGATGAGCGAATAGCGCGGATCGCCCGCCGGGCTGTGCTCGGCCAGCCATTGGCTGAAGTTGGAGATATCGACGAGGTTGAAGCTGGTGCTCATCATCTTCTTCGCGTTGCTGCGGCCGGAAATCGCGGCCTGCAGCCCTTGCGGCACGTAGTTGCCGCGCCGCACGAGCTTTAGGGTATAGATGCTTTCCGGGCAGAAGCGCACCCGCACGATGTGCGAGAGGGAGACGGTGAGGATGATGGGCAGCATCACGCTGTAATCGCGCGTCTGCTCGAAGGTCATGGTGATGGCGGTCAAGACCGCGCCCGTCGTGCCGCCCACCATGGCCGCCATGCCCGCGATGGTGTAGATGACGGGGTTGAGGCTTAAGGACGGGAACAGCATGGCGATGAAGTTGCCGAAGGCCGCGCCCATCGTCGCGCCCAGGAACAGCGAGGGGGAGAAGACCCCGCCCGAGGCGCCGGAGCCGATGGTGACGTCCGTCGCCAGCAGTTTGGCGAAGAACAGGAGGCCGAGGAACCACGGGTTCGACAATGTGCCGCGCAAAACGTCCAGCACGGTGGCGTAGCCCACGCCCTCCACATAGTAATGGCCGCTGTAGCGCATGAAGAAATAGAGCATGACGCCGATACCCAGCATGCCGATGCCGTGGCGCAGGTATTCGTTCTTCACCCGCTCCTCGAACCAGTCCTCGGAAAAATAGATGGACTGGATGAAGCCCGCGGCGGCCAGCCCGGTCATCATCCCCAGCGGAATGCAGAACAGCAGCGAGTAAAGCACGGAGATATGGTCCTCGAACATCGCCAGCTTGGGCACGTCGAAGGAAGGCGCGAGGCCGCTGTAGATGCGGCCGATATAGGTCGCCGTGACCGTGGCGACGGCGACGAGGGTGACGGTGCGCGCGGAACTGGAGACCAGCAAGAGCTCGACCGCGAAGGACAGCCCGCCGATGGGCGCGTTGAAGGTGGCCGCGATGCCCGCCGCCGCCCCCGCGGCGATGAGGATGTTGCGCTGGCGCGCCGGCATGCTGAAGAACTGGCCGAGGAAGGAGCCGAAGGCCGAGCCGACCTGCACGATCGGCCCCTCGCGCCCGACGGAGCCGCCGGTGCCGATGGAGATGGCCGAGACGATGGCCTTGGCGAAGACGATGACGGGGCGGATCTTGCCGTCGCGGTAATAGATCGCGTCCAGCACCTCGGGCACCCCGTGTCCCCGCGCCTCGGGCGCGAAGGTCTTGGTGACCCATGTGACGATGACGGAGCCGACGACGGGCACGAGGATGACCAGCCAGGCGTAATGCGTGGCGGGCATATAGACGTCCTGGTCGAAATAAAGCCCGAAGGAGCCCAGGAAGAACAGGTTGTGGAAGAACGCGATGATGGACTTGAAGATGATGGAGCCGAAACCGCCGACGACCCCCACGACGAAGGCCAGCGCCAGCATGGCGGCGGCGGAAAGAATGACGTCGCCTTCCGTGGAGGGAAGCGCATCCGGTTGAGCGGCACTGGCGGCCTTTTTAGTCATAACAGCCTGTGAAAAAAGGAGTGAATAGTCGTGTTCCCGTGCCCCGAGTCCACAGAAGCTATCAGAAAATCCTCTATAAATTCAAGAATGAACCTTGGAAAATTGCCATATTCGGCTTTTGCACCTTGTCCGGCGGGCGAAAATGACGCTATAACCCTCTTGCCCGCCGCCGGGCCCGACCCGCGGTTGCGGAAAACAGCAGAGACAAGAGGAATTAAAAATGACGGAACACCAGATCGCCGATTACATCAAGGTCGCGCAGGAAAACATGCCCATGTTCATCAGCTGGGGGCTGCGGCTCATCAGCGCGGCGGCTATCATCATCGCGGGCCGCGTCATCGGCAACTGGGCGCATAACCGCGTCGCCGCCATCAACCGTCTGGACGCCACGCTGCGCGTCTTCCTCGGCGGCTTTTTGAAATACACCATTCAGGCCATCGCCATCATCACCGTGCTGGGGCAGTTCGGGGTGCAGACGGCCAGCCTGCTGGCGGTGCTGGGCGCCGCCGGCCTGGCCATCGGCCTGGCCATGCAGGGCACGCTGTCCAACGTGGCGGCGGGGATGATGATCCTCATCCTGCGTCCCTTCAACATCGGCGACTACATCACCTCCGGCAGCATCGGCGGCACGGTCAAGGCGCTGGGGCTTTTCGGGACCGAGCTGGCGACGCCCGACAACGTCTATATCTTCGTGCCCAACGGCAAGATCTGGGACGGCGACATCTGGAACTACTCGCGCAACGGCGAGCGGCGGCAGGACATCAACTTCGGCATCAGCTACGACGACAACATCGGCCGCGCGCGCGAGATCGTGCTGGGCGTGCTCAACGCCGACGAACGCGTGAAGCAGGCGCCGGACGACCGCAAGCCGCAGGTCATGGCCAGCAACATGGGCGATTTCTCCATCGACCTCATCGCCCGCTTCTGGTGCTCCAAGGACGACTACTGGAACCTGAAATGGGACCTGACCAAGGCGATCAAGGAAGCGCTGGACGCCAACGGCATCACCATCCCCTTCCCCACCCGCACGCTGCACATGGTGGAGGACGGCAACAAGGAGAAGAAGCAGGCGGCCGCGTAACCCCGCTTTCCTTCAGGACGCAAAAAACCCGCCGGCCCTTAAGACCGGCGGTTTTTTTGACGGCCGCGCTCCCTAGAATTTATAGGAGACGCTGGCCGAGATCAGGTCGATATGGCTGGACGCCTTGGCGCTGGTCGTCAGGCTCGTGCCCGGAGGGGCGGCGCCGGGGGCGGTCCGGCTGATGTTGCCGTCGCGCACGAAGATGTGGGTGGCGGCAAGGTCGATGCTCGTCGCCGCGTTCAGCTTGTAGCCCGCGCCCAGCGACAGCCAGTAGCGGTCGCCGTCCGCCACGCGCGTGGTGCGCGCGAAGTTGGTCGTCGGCGTGCGGTCGAACTGGAAGCCGCCGCGATAGGTCCAGCGGTCGTTCTGTTTCCACGTCGCGCCCAGCGCCACGGCGAAGCTGTTGCGGTAGGCTTCCGTCGTCACGCTCGCGGCGTGCACGCCGGTATCATCCGTGACCGTGATGTTGTCGAAGTTCTGCCAGCCGAACCAGTCGAAACTGCCCAGCAGCGTCAGCTTGTCGTTGACCTTGTGCGAGCCGCCCAGCTCGACGATATCGGGCAGCTTCAGCTTGGCGTGCGCCGCATAGGGATAGGTGGCGATGGCCCCGCCCGCCGCGTTCGTCAGGCTGGCCGTGCCGCCAAGGTTCTGCGTGATGGCCGAACGGTAGTGCAGGCCGACCTTGTCGTTGTTGTTGATCTTCCACAGCAGGCCGATGTTGTAGCCCGCCGTCACGCTGTCGCCGTCCAGCTTGGAGTGCAGGTCGGTCGCGGGCGAGCCCGGAGGGGCGGCGGCGTTGACCGCGCTTTCCAGCGTCGCGTTGGCGAACTGGATGTCCGGCCCGCCGCCGATGGAGAGGTGGTCGTTGATCTTCATCGAAAACACGGGCGAGATGTCGTAGGTCTGCAGCTCGCTCTTGGTCGAATCATAGCGGCCGAACCAGGTGTTGCCGTAGTCGTTCGACAGGCCGAAGGGCGCCGTCAGCGAAACGCCGACCCAGTAGCGGTCGTTCTTCAGCGGGGTTGCGAAATAAAGGCTCGGCACCGGCGTCGGGTCGAAGGGGTTGCCGCCGTCGTTGCCGGTCGTGCTGCCGGTGTTCTTCATCGAGGAATAGGGAAGCAGCAGGCTGACGCCGACCGTCGCGACCGGCCCGTCGAGGCTGGTGATGGCCGCCGGGTTGTTGAACAATACGGATGCATCCTGCGCGTTGGCCTGAACGCCCGCGAAAGCGGCGCCCTGCCCCGCCACGCTTTGCTCCTGAATGTAGAAGCCCGCGGCCTGCGCGGAGGCGCTCATCCCCAGCGCGAGGGCGCAGGCGGCGGCGGTTGCAAAAAATTTCGACCTGATGTTCATGAAAATGTCTCCTCGGAAAAATCCCCCGGCGCGCAGGGACCGTGAATGTCGCCAGTAACGATTAAAACGCGCCGTGCCCCCGCAGGTCAATCAATAGATGGCTTGTGCGCCGCAGCAACCCGCCGATAAATCCACGACTGTGGCAGCGCCGCCCCGTTGCCGCCGCGCGGCGCGTCAAACGGGCAGATTACGAAAACCGCCCGTCCGATGCTTCTCCCTTCATCGGGTTTTCACCATCCCCCGCATTCGTGCTATGGATAGAGGAAGAAGACAAACCCGTGACGATTTATGTGACAATTTAAAGGAGCGCACGAAGATGCAGCCCGCCGCCGCCACGCCCGAAACCATGCAGCCGCAGATCCTGACCGCCACCGTGGAAGGGATCGACGCGCTGGGCGGCGCGCCCTGTTGCATCGCCTATGCGCTCTGGCAGCCGCAGGACAAGACGCCGCTGGGCACCGTGGTCGCCGTGCACGGGCTGACGCGGCAAAAGCGCGATTTCGATTTCGTCGCCGCGCATCTCGCGCGCGAGGGCTGGCGCGTCATCGCGGCGGACGCGCCGGGCCGCGGGGGAAGCGACTGGCTGAAGGACGCCGCGCTCTACGACCTCGAGGTCTATGCCGATATCTTCACCGGCTTCATGAAGGGCATGGGGCTGGACAGCGCGCACTGGATCGGCACCTCCATGGGCGGGCTCATCGCCATGACCATGGCGGAAAAGGGGAATGCCGCCATGCTGCAGTCCCTCACCCTCGTTGACATCACGCCCGCGCCCAATGCCGCGGGCCTCGCGCGCATCGCCCAATACGTGACCGAGACCATGCCGGTCTTTTCCAGCCGCGCGCAATACGCGGAACTGCTGAAGCTCAACCTGCCCCTCGGCGACGACGTGCCGGAGGAAGTCTGGGAGCATTACGCGCAGCACCAGCTGGTGGAGACGCAGGGCGGCCTCACCTTCCACTTCGACCCACTCATCGCGCGCGCGGCGAGACCCGCGCTGGAAAAAGGCGTCGATCTTTCATCCGGCATGGCGAAGATTTCCTGCCCCGTCGCCCTCGTCGCGGGCGGCGTATCGGACCTTTGCACGGCGGCGGAAATCGACGCGCTGAAGGCCGGCCACCCCGAGGCCCGCGTGCATATCCGCGCAGGCGCGGGCCATGTTCCCGCGCTCGAGGATGCGGCGACGCAGCATTTCATCGCCCATTTCATCGACGGCGCGCAATAGGCTTTCGGCCCCTCCGCTTGGACATAAATGAAAATTGCTGCACCCCGGCAATTGCATTGCACCAATCGGGCGATATCACCGATTTAACGGCGCTTTTGAAACATCCATACGCAAAAAAGCAATATAATTAAGCGTTTTTCACCCGCCAAAAACGTGACAAGAATCGAAGGGAACGTTTATCCTTTATCAACGTTGTATTTTTCACCACCGTTTATTTGAGCACTGATTTTTTAAAATGCGTCCGTTCAGGACAGAAAGGCAGGAGAGGATGTCACGGAACAACACGCACACCAACGCCGCCAAGAAGCAAACCGAAGAAAAAACGAAGATCACGAGCGCGCAGAGCTTTTACACCAAGCCGGTCAAGCGCCCGCCCCTGCTGAAAAAAGAGCAGGAATGCTGCTGCCGCGCGACCGACTGAAAGCGCGCGCTTCAAACGAGATATTGCCCCCAAGGCGAACAAAGAAAAATGCGCTCCTTTTTACGGGAGCGCATTTTTTAACGTCTCTATAGCGGCCGGTCAGGAATTGCCGCTTTTCGGCGGCTTCTTCCCGGACGGCCTGGCGTCGTTGGTGTTCGCAGGTTTCTTGTCTTCCTTCAACAGGCCTTCGCGGCGGAACAGCGCGGCGGGGTCGGGCTCGCGGCCCATCATCGCCTTGAACAGCTCCATCGGGTCCTGCGTGCCGCCCTTGGAATAGATGGTCTCGCGCAGGCGGTCGGCGCTTTCCTTGTCGTAGAGCCCCTTCTTCTCGAATTCGGAGAAGACGTCGGCGTCCAGCGCTTCCGCCCATTTGTAGCCGTAGTAGCCGGCGGAATAGCCCTCGCCCGCGAAAAGGTGGCCGAAGGCCGTCGTCTGCGGGCCGGCGACGCGCGCGGGCACGCCGGTTTCGTCGATGACAGCGTCCTCGAAGTCCTCAACGCTCTTGATCGTCGCGGGGTCGGTCGTGTGCCATTTCATATCAAGCAGGCCGAAGAAGGTCTGGCGAAGGCCGCGATAGCCCGCGTCGAAATTCTCCATGTCCTGGATTTTCTGGATCAACTCGTCCGGGATGGGCGCGCCGGTGTCCTTGTGCTTGGCGAAGGTGTCCAGCACCTCCTTCTCGCGCACCCAGTTCTCCTGCAGCTGCGAGGGCAGCTCGACGAAGTCGCGCTTCACGCTGGTGCAGGTGAGCGAGCGGTAGTTGCCCTCCGCCAGCAACGCGTGCAGCCCGTGGCCGAATTCGTGGAAGACCGTGCGCACGTCGTCGAGCGAAAGCAGCGTGGGGTGGTCCTTCGTCGGTTTCGGGAAGTTGCAGACGTTGGTGACGATGGAAAACTCGTTCTCGCCCTCGTCCGTCAGCCCGCGCTTGCGCATGGTGTTCATCCAGGCGCCGTTGTTCTTGGCGCCGGCGCGGGCGTAGTAGTCCGCGTAGAACAGCCCGATCATCTCGCCGCTTTGCTTGTCCTTGACTTCATAGACCTTCACGTCCTCGTGATAGACGGGGTATTTGTCCTTGGTCTCGGTCAGCTCGATGTTGAACAGCTTCTCGGCGTGCTGGCGCAGGCCTTCGAGAACCTTTTCGAGGTCGAAATAGGGGCGGACCTCCTCCATGCTCATCTGGAAGGTCTCTTCCTTCAGCTTGCGGCTGTAGTACATGAAATCCCAGCTCTGGAAGTCCTTCACGCCGTCGTTCTTCTCGGCGTAGTCCTTCACCTTGTCCAAGTATTCCTCGGCCGCGGGGCGATAGACGTCCTGGTTCTTCTGCAGGAAGTCCATGACCGCGTCCGGCGTTTTCGCCATGCGGTCGTCGAGGATATAGGCCGCGAAGTTGTCGAAGCCCATCAGTTCCGCCTTGCGCTGGCGCAGGGCGACCATGTCGAGCACGTTCTGGTGGTTGTCGTACTGGTCGCCGCCGGCGGCCACGTTGGTGCGGGCGCGGTAGATTTCCTCGCGCAGCTCGCGGTTCTCGGCGTATTCGAAAATGTCGATCGGCGGCGGGGACAGCTTGATGAGCCATTTGCCCTGCAGCCCTTCCTCTTCCGCGAAATGGGCGTACATCGCCTTCACGCGGCCCGGCAGGCCTTTCAGGTCGTCTTCGTTGTCGATGACCTTTTTGTATTCGGCGGTGGATTTCACCACGTTCTTCTCGAAGGCGGTGTAGAGCTTGGCCAGCTTCTCGTTGATGTCGCGCAGCTCGGTCTTGGCGGTATCGTCGAGGTTCGCGCCGTTGCGCACGAAGCCTTTATAGGTGCGGTCGAGCAGGGTTTGCTGCTCGGTCGTCAGGTTCAGCTTGTCCTTCTGGTCATAGACCGCCTTCACGCGCTTGAACAGGTCTTCGTCGAGCGAGATGTCGTTGCCGAACTTCACGGCGGCGAGCTCGAGGTCGTCCTCGATCGCGCGCAGCGCGTCGTTGCCGTTGGCGCCCAGGATGTTGCCGAAAAGGTTCATGACCCGCCCCGCCAGCTGGCCCGAAAGCTCGAGCGCGACGATGGTGTTTTCAAAACTCGGGGCGGCGCGGTTGGCCTTGATGTCCTCGATCTGCTGACGGGCCTTGGTCAGGGCATAGGCCTGCGCAGGCAGGAAATGCTCGGGCTTCACGCTGTCGAGCGGGGGCGCGCCGTGGGGCGCTTCGGGCGGGTTGATGAGCGGGTTGCCGGTCAGGTCCGCGGGCGTCTCGGGTGTTTTGGCCATGTGTTTGAAACCTCGATATTCCTGAAGGTTGATATAAAAAATTCGGATACTCTAATAATATGTAATATTAGGCCCGAAAACAACTGATAAAATATAGTGATATTTCAAGCCGCTGTCAGCCCCCTCTTACAGCCGCGCCCATTTCAGCCGCAGGGCATTGGAGATGACGGAGACCGAGCTCAGCGACATGGCCGCCGCCGCGATGACCGGGCTGAGCAGGATGCCGAAGAAGGGGTAGAGCAGCCCCGCCGCCACCGGCACCCCCGCCATGTTATAGACGAAGGCGAAAAACAGGTTCTGGCGGATATTGCCCATGACCGCGCGCGAGAGCCGCCGCGCCCTTAAAATCCCCGCAAGGTCGCCGTGCAAAAGCGTGACCCCCGCGCTTTGCATCGCAACGTCCGTGCCGGTGCCCATGGCGATGCCGATGTCGGCGGCGGCGAGCGCGGGGGCGTCGTTGGTGCCGTCCCCCGCCATGGCGACGACCGCGCCTTTTTCCTGCAGTTCCTTCACGATGCGCGCCTTGTCGGCGGGCAGCACCCCGGCGGTGACGTCTTCGATGCCGAGTTTTTGCGCGACCGCTTTCGCCGTGGTTTCATCGTCCCCCGTCAGCATCACGACGCGCAGGCCGCTTTTTTTGAGCGCGCGGATGCTTTCGCCCGCGTTGCCCTTGACCGGGTCGGAAATGGCGATGAGCCCCGCCGCCTTGCCGTCCACGGCAAGGAAGACGACTGTCGCCGCCTCCCCGCGCAGCCTTTCGGCCTCCGCCGAAAGCTTGTCCGTATCGGCGTTCTGGTCCGCCATCAGCGCGGCGTTGCCGAGGGCGACGGCTTTGCCGCCCACGCGCGCCGTCACGCCCTTGCCGGTCACGGCGGCGAAATCTTCGCAGTCTTGCGGTGCGATGTTTCTTTCCTTCGCGGCTGCCAGCACGGCCTGCGCCAGCGGGTGCTCGCTGCCTTTTTCGAGCGCGGCGGCGAGTTCCAGAACCCTGTTTTCATCAAAGCCGTAGGCGGCGGCGACCTGCGTCACCTTCGGCTTGCCCTCGGTCAGCGTGCCGGTTTTATCGACCACCAGCGTATCGGCCTTTTCCATGCGCTCGAGCGATTCCGCGTTGCGGATGAGAACGCCCGCGCGCGCGCCGCGCCCGATGCCGACCATGACCGAGACCGGCGTCGCCAGCCCCAGCGCGCAGGGGCAGGCGATGATGAGCACTGAAACCGCCGCCAGCAGCGCATGGGCCGCCGCCGGCGCGGGACCGAAGAGCGCCCAGAGAACCGCGCTGAAAACCGCGCAAGCGATGACGGCGGGCACGAAATATGACGCCACCTTGTCCGCCAGTTTCTGCATGGGCGCGCGGCTGCGCTGCGCTTCCGCCACCATGGAGACGATCTGGGAAAGCAGCGTATCGCGCCCGACTTTTTCCGCGCGCATGACGAAGCTGCCCGTCTGGTTGAGCGTCGCGCCGATAACCTTGTCGCCCGGCCCGATGGAAACCGGCATCGGCTCCCCCGTCACCATGGCGGCGTCGATGGCGCTTTTGCCCTCCGTCACCTCGCCGTCCACCGGCACTTTCTCGCCGGGGCGCACGCGCAGCAGGTCGCCCGCCTCGATCTCTTCCAGCGGCACGTCCTGCTCGCCACCGTCCTTGCCGACGCGCCGCGCGGTCTTGGGCGCGAGGCCCATGAGGGCGCGGATCGCGTCCCCCGTTTTTTCCCTTGCGCGCAGTTCCAGCACCTGTCCGATGAGGACCAGCGTCGTGATCATGGCGGCCGCGTCGAAATAAACCGCCACGCCCCCGTCCTTCGCGCGGAAGGCTTCGGGGAACAGCCCCGGCGCCAGCGTCGCCGCCATGCTGTAAAGCCATGCCGTGCCCGTGCCGATGGCGATGAGGGTGAACATGTTGAGGTTGAACCCGCGCAGCGACTGCCAGCCGCGCAGGAAGAAAGGCCAGCCCGCCCAGAGCACGACGGGGGTCGCCAGAACCATCTGCAGGTGCTGCGCCGCGGCGGGGGAAAGAAAATGGCTGCGGTCGAACATCGGCAGCACCATGGCGAGCAGGAAGACCGGCAGGGTCAGCAAAGCCGCGCCCTGCAGGCGGCGCCACATGTCTTCCAGCTCGTGGTTCTTCGGCGCTTCGGCGGTGACGATTTCGGGTTCCAGCGCCATGCCGCAGATGGGGCAATTGCCCGGGCCTTCCTTGCGAACCTCGGGGTGCATGGGGCATATATATATGACGCTCTCGCCTTCATGCGCGACGGGCGGCGGCTTCGCGCCGCCGGGGCGGTCGATGACCTTCAGCGGCGGCAGGCCGGAAGGCGCGTGGTGATGATGGCAGCACCCGCCTTCAGTTTTCGGTTTTTCGCCGTCATGTTGATGATCCGCCATGAGAACCCCCTGCCTTAATAACAGATAGGGGGCATTATAGACCTGTCCAGCCGTGTTTTACACGCCTGATTTGCCTGAATATTTTCAGGCAGCGGCGCTTTTGCGCAGGCGTTTGGCGGCATCGGCCAGCGTCCGGGCGGCAAAAATCACGTCTTCTTCCGTCGTCTTACGTCCCAGCGAGATGCGCACGCTGCCCGCGATTTGCTCGTCCGAAAGGCCGATGGCCTTCAAAACCGGGGAGGGCTTCTTCGCGGCCGAGGCGCAGGCCGCGCCGGTGGACATGCAAAGCTCCTCCGCGAGGTCGAGCATCAAGTCTTCCGCCATCACGCCTTCGAAGCGCAGGTTGAGCGAGCCCGGCAGGCGCGGCGACAGCGCGCCGTTGACGGCATGGCCCGCCCCCGCCTCTTCCAGCGTTTTCAAGAGGAGTTCCGCGCGCGCGGAAAGATGCCTTGCCTGTTCTTCCATCTTTTCCCGCGCGATATCGCAGGCCGCGCCGAAGCCGACGGCGAGCGCGAGGGGCACTGTGCCGGGGCGCAGGCTTTGCTGCGAGCCGCCGTGAAAAACGGAATCGATCGCGACCGGCGGTTTCTGGCGCACGTAAAGCGCGCCGATGCCCGAAGGCCCGTAAATCTTATGACTGCAAAAGCTGAGCATATCGATATCCATCGCCGCGACGTCGAGCGGGATTTTCCCCGCCGCCTGCGCCGCGTCCGAATGAAACAGCGCGCCCGCATCATGCGCGACCTTCGCGATTTCCGCCACCGGCTGCACGGTGCCGATTTCATGGTTCGCCGCCATGACGGAAACGAGCAGGGTCTTGTCGGACACGCGCTCCTTCACCGCCGCCGCCGTGATGAAACCTTCGGAGGTCGCGGGTACGGTTATCACCGCAAAGCCCTTTTTTCCCAGATGCTCGAAGGTTTTGCGCACGCAGTCGTGTTCCAGCGCGCCCACCAGGATTTCATTGCGGCCGGTCTTCGCTTCCGCCGCCGCTGCCGCCGTGCCCAGCAGGGCGAGGTTGTTCGACTCCGTGGCGCCGCTCGTCACCGTCAGCGATTCAGCCGTCGCGCCGACGAGGGCGGCGATGCGCGCCTTGGCCGCTTCCAGCTCCGCCGCCGCGCGGCGGCCGTGGGCATGGGCCTTCGCCCCCGGATTGCCGAATTTTTCCGGCCCGAAATAGGGCAGCATGGCCTCCAGCGCCGCGGGGTCGCAGGGCGTGGTGGAATGGTAATCGAGGTAGAGCGGACGCTGGACGGTCATGCGATATCCCTTTCTTTCGGATTTTCTTCTTGTTGCTTCACGGCGCGGGCAAGGCCGAGGCCGAGCAGCTGCGCCGCCACGGCGATGGCAATTTCGCGCGGGTGCTTGCCCGTCACCCCGCCGACGCCGATGGGGCAGACGAGGCGCAAAAGGTCTTCGGGCGACACGCCTTCCGCCTTCAGGCGTTTTTCGAACTTCGCGCGCTTGGTCGCGGAGCCGATGAGGCCGAGGTAGGCGAATTTCCCGTTTTTGGATGCGCCGCGCACCAGTTCGTAATCGAGGTCATGGCTGTGGGTCATGATGACGATGAAGGAATTTTCGTCGATATCGCGCAGCTCCGCGGCGGGCGCGTTGGTCAAAATCTTTTCGCAGTTCTTCGGCGCTTCGCCGGGGAATTCATCCGCGCGCGCGTCAATCCATTTCACTTTGACCGGCAGCCCGTCCAGCACCTTCACGACCTCGCGACCGACATGGCCCGCGCCGAAAAGATAGAGGGTTTTATCATTCGCCACGAAAGGCTCCAGAAAGACCGTGACCGCGCCGCCGCAGCATTGCGCCAGCTTGGGGCCCAGCGGGTAATCCTTCACCTGCGGCCCCGTGGCGGATTGCAGCAATGCGCGCGCGGCTTCCACCGCCTGAAATTCGAGGTTGCCGCCGCCGATGGTGCCGAATTGCTCCCCCGCCGTCGCAATCATCTTCACCCCCGCCTCGCGCGGGGTGGAACCCTTCGCCTCCATCACGGTGATGAGCACGCAGGGCGTTCCCTTTTCCGTCAGCCCGGTCAGCACCGGCAGCCAGTCGTGGTTCGTGCCGCCGCTCATGATTTCCGCACCGCCTGAACGGCCTTCAGCACGTTTTCCGGCGTGGCGGGCGCCTGCAGCGGGGGCAGGCAGCCTTCCGGGCCGCAGGCCGCGACAGCGTCGCGCAGGGCGAGGAAGACGGAAATGCCCAGCATCAGCGGCGGCTCGCCCACCGCCTTGGAGCGGTAGATGGTCTGCTCGCTGTTTTCGTTTTCGAACAGCGCGACGCGGAAATCCTTGGGGATGTCGCGGCCGGTCGGGATCTTGTAGGTGCTGGGCGCGTGGGTCTTCAGCTCGCCCTTTTCGTTCCACCAGAGCTCTTCCGATGTCAGCCAGCCCGTGCCCTGCACGAAGCCGCCCTCCACCTGCCCGATGTCGATGGCGGGGTTGAGCGCGCGGCCCGCGTCATGCAGGATATCCGTGCGCAATATATTGTATTCGCCGGTCAGCGTATCGACGATGACCTCCGAAATCGCCGCGCCATAGGCGAAGTAGAAGAACGGGCGGCCCTTGGCCTTCGGCCTGTCCCAGTCGATTTTCGGCGTGCTGTAAAAACCGGTAGAGGAGAGCGAGACGCGGTTGACGTAGGCGAGCGAGACCATCTGCGCGAAGCTCATCGTCTCCTCGCCCGCCGTCACCATGCCGCCGTGGAAGGACACGGCGATTTCCGCGCAATTGAAATGCTGCGCCGCGAAGGAGACGAGGCGTTGCTTGATGGTGCGCGCCGCCGCCTGCGCCGCCATGCCGTTGAGGTCGGAGCCGCTGGAAGCGGCGGTGGCCGAGGTATTGGGCACCTTGCCCGTGCTGGTCGCGGTGATGCGCACGTCGGAAATATCGATCTGGAATTCGTCCGCCACCACCTGGCAGACCTTGGTGTGCAGTCCCTGCCCCATTTCCGTGCCGCCGTGGTTGAGCTGCACCGTGCCGTCCTTATAGACATGCACCAGCGCCCCCGCCTGATTGAGCATGGTGAGGGTGAAGCTGATGCCGAATTTCACGGGCGTGAGCGCGATGCCTTTTTTCAGCACCGGGCTTTTCGCATTGAAGTCGCGCGCCTGCTTCACGCGCGCGGCGTAATCGCCGGTTTTCTCGATTTCGGCGAAGATGTCGCGAATGATGTTGTCCTCGACCGTCATGCCGTAATGGGTGGTGCAGCGGTTTTTCAGCGCGCCCTTCGCGTCGTAGAGATTGACCTTGCGCACCTCCAGCGGGTCCTTGCCCAGCTTGCGGGCGATGTCGTCGATGACGTATTCCATCGCCAGCATCCCCTGCGGCCCGCCGAAACCGCGAAAGGCGGTGTTGGAAACCTTGTGGGTGAAGCAGCGGTAGCTGGTCACTTTCGCGTTTTCGAGAAAGTAGCAATTGTCGGCATGGAACATCGCGCGGTCCGCGATGGCATTGGAGAGGTCCGCGCTCATCCCGCAGTTGGAAGCCTGCGTGAACTCGATGCCCGCAATCAGCCCCGTATCGTCGAAGCCGACGTCGTAACGGATGTTGAAATCGTGCCGCTTGCCGGTCATGATCATGTCGTCGTCGCGGTCCAGCCGCAGCTTGACGGGGCGGCCCGTTTTGTTCGCCAGCAGCGCGGCGACGCAGGCGATGAGCGAGGCCTGGCTTTCCTTGCCGCCGAAGCCGCCGCCCATGCGGCGCACATCGACGGTGACGAGATGGTCGCGGATGCCCAGCACCTTGGCGATGAGGTGCTGCACCTCCGACGGGTGCTGGGTGGAAGACCAGCAGTGCATCTCCCCGTTTTCCTGCGGCGTCGCCATGGCGATCTGCCCTTCGAGGTAGAAATGGTCCTGCCCGCCGATGTCGAGCGCGCCGGAGATTTTATGCTGCGCGCCCGAAAGCCCCGCCGCGCTGTCGCCCTGCTGCATGACGTAGGGATCGCCCACGTATTTTTCGGACCTCATCGCGTCATGCACGTTCAATATCGCCGGCAGTTCCTCGTATTCGATTTTCGCGAGATGCGCCGCCTTGCGCGCAATCCCGATGCTCTCCGCCGCGACGGCCAGAACGGACTGGCCGGCATAAAAGACCTCGTCCGTGGCGAAAACCGGGTCGCCCGCGAAAACCGGCGCGACTTCGTTCGCGCCCGGAATGTCCTTCGCCGTCATCACGGCATGGACGCCGGGAATGGCGCAGGCGGAAACGTCGATGCTTTTTATTTTCGCATGGGCGTGCGGGCTTTTGAGGATACAGGCGTGCAGGCAGCCCGCGGGCTCGCGGATATCGTCGGTATAGACCGCCTCGCCCGAGACATGCAGTTTCGCGCTGTCATGCGCCTGCGGCTGGCCCATGCCGCCGCTTATTTCTTTTTGCGCCTTACCCGCCATAGCCGTACACCTGCGTTTGCGCTTCGGGGGCGGTGGTTTCGAGGAAGAAGCGATAGAGCAGCCCCTTCGCCGCGTCCATGCGGTATTGCGCGCTGGCGCGCATGTCGGTCATGGGCCGGTAGTCTTTTTCCAGCAAGGCCTGCGCGCCGCGCACGGTTTCCTCGTTCCAGTCGCGGCCTTGCAAAAAGGCTTCGGTTTCGCTGGCGCGTTGCGGCGTGCCCGCCATGCCGCCGTGGGCGATGCGGGCGGCGACGATCTTGCCGCCCTGAACATCCAGCGCATAGGCGGCGCAGACGGCGGAGATATCCTGATCGAAACGCTTGGAAAGCTTGTAGGTCTTGAACAGCACGGTTTGCGGCTTTTCCGGCACGAAAATCTTCTCAAGAAATTCGCCCGGCTGCCGGTCCTGTTTTTTGTATTCAAGGAAAAAATCTTCCAACGGCAATTCGCGCGCGCCGGATTTGGAACGCAGCGTGATGCGCGCGCCCAGAACGATGAGCGGCGGCGGCCCGTCGCCGATGGGCGAGCCGTTGGCGATGTTCCCCCCGACCGTGCCCGCGTTGCGGATTTGCACCGAAGCGAAGCGGCGCAGCAGCGTTTCCATGCTGGCATCGTAATCCGCGAGCGCGGCGAAAGCGTCCGCGTAGCTGGCCGCCGCGCCGATTTCCAGCCCCGCATCCGTCTTTTTGATCTCGCGCAGCGCGGAGATATTCGCGGTATAGACGATGACCGGCAGGTCCATGTGGAATTTCGTGACCCAGAGCCCGACGTCCGTGCCGCCCGCCAGCATGGTGGCGTCCGGGTATTCGGCCAGCACTCCGGCCAATTCTTCCACCGTGACGGGGGCGAAAAATTTTCCTTCCGGCGTTTCGTAGCGGAACATTTTGCCCCGCGCCAGTTCCTTCAGCACGTCGGGCGAGACCGCCATCGCGTTGTCTTCGCTTTGCGCGGCCTGGTGCGCGGCGTCGAGAATGGGGCGGTAGCCCGTGCAGCGGCAGAGGTTGCCGGCGATCGCGTCCTGCACGTCCTCCCCGTCCGGCTGTTTTTTGTTGTGCAAAAGCGTGGAAAGCGACATGACGAAGCCCGGCGTGCAAAAACCGCATTGCGAGGCGTGGCAGTCCACCATCGCTTTTTGCACCGCGTTCGGCGCGCCGGTCTTGCTTTTCAGGTGCTCGACGGTAATCACCTCCCGCCCGTCCAGCGTCGGCAGCAGGGCGATGCAGGCGTTGAGCGATTTGTATCCGGTTTTGCCGCCGTGCAGGCTGCCGACGGCGACGGTGCAGGCGCCGCAATCGCCCTCCGCGCAGCCTTCCTTCGTGCCGGTCATGCGCTTGCGCTCGCGCAGGTATTGCAGCAGCGTGGTCGTGGGCGGCAGGCCTTCGACCGTCACGCGTTCGCCGTTGAGCAGGAATGTGATTTTATCCGTCACGTTTTTCCGAAAAATTACCAAGATTGAAACAATGTCAAAAACATAGCCCTTTCGACCGAGAGAGTCATGCAAAATGTCGCGAAAAATGTTAGCATGGTCGGCCTGAATTACCCGTTATAAAATAAAGGATTTTTTCTATGCCCAAAGCCGAACCTCAGGATGAAATCGACCTGTTCATCGAAGGACTGCCCAAGGTGGAGCTTCACCTGCATATAGAGGGCAGCCTTGAGCCGGAACTGATGTTCGAACTTGCGCAGCGCAACAAACTCGAGATTCCCTTCAAGTCGGTGGAGGAAGTGCGCGCGGCTTACGACTTCAGCAACCTGCAGGATTTTCTCGATATCTATTACCAAGGCATGAACGTGCTGCAGAAGGAACAGGACTTCTACGACCTCACCTACGCCTATCTCTCGCAGGTCTCGAAACAGAACGTGATGCACACCGAGATTTTCTTCGACCCGCAGGGCCATACCGAGCGCGGCGTGCCTTTCGAGACGGTGCTGAACGGCATCACCCGCGCACTGGAAGACGGGCGCACGAAGCTTTACGTCACCTCCAGCCTCATCATGTGCTTCCTGCGGCACCTGAGCGAGGAAGACGCGATGAAGACGCTGGAACAGGCGCTGCCCTATAAAGACAAGATCCTCGGCGTCGGGCTCGACAGTTCGGAGATGGGCCACCCGCCCTCCAAATTCGCGCGCGTCTTCGAAAAGGCGCGGGAGGAAGGATTCCGCATCATGGCCCACGCGGGCGAGGAAGGGCCGCCGGAATACGTCTGGGAAGCCCTCGACCAGCTGCAGGTCGATCGCATCGACCACGGCAACCGCTCGCTGGAGGATGAAAAACTCGTCGCGCGTCTGGTGAAGGACGGCACGCCGCTGACCGTCTGCCCCTTGAGCAACCTGAAGCTTTGCGTGGTGAAGGATTTGCACGACCATCCGCTGAAGAAAATGCTCGACCTCGGCCTGAAGGCGACGATCAATTCAGACGACCCCGCCTATTTCGGCGGCTACATGAACGAGAATTACAAGGCCGTCGCCCATGCGCTGAACCTCGACAAGGACGCGCTGCTCACCCTCGCGCGCAACGGCATCGAGGCCGGCTTCCTCGACCCCGTGGGCAAGGAAGCCCTGCTCGGCCAGCTTGACGGTTACGCCAAGGCGGCCTGATAAAATCCGCTTTCTCCTTCTCCCTTTGGGAAAAGGACGGGATGAGGGGACTTGCCCTGCGCGGCAAGAACGAATGCTTCGTCTTAAATTAAAAGTACCCTCACCCAACCCTCTCCCAGAGGGAGAGGGCTTTTGGCGCTCCCGGAAAAAACAATGAATATCAGGCGGCGGCAGCCGGCGGCTTGGGCGGGTTTTTGCGTGCGGGCGCGACGGGCGGCGTGATGTCGGCCACCGACGGCACGTTGACCGGCGTGTGATAGACGACGAAGCTGTCCACCATCACATGGCCGTTCTTGTCGCGGCCGCCGCTGCGCTGCAGCCCCTCGGCCCCGAGCCCGTTGAGGGTGGAATCCGTCACTTTCACCGCTGAATCTTCCGGGCGCTTGTTGAGCAACAGGGTGACGGCGGCTTTTTGCTGCCCGGTATCCACGTCCACATATTCGAAGCTCATGCGCAGCAGGCGGCCGCTCTGCTCCTCGCGGTGCTCCTTGATGCGCACGCGGCAGTTCTCGACGCCCAGCGCGTCCTTGATCGCATTGATCCCGGCGATCTGCTTGCTGAGGTCGAGCTTGCTTTTGCCGCCCGCGCGCGCGGAAACCAGCGCGGCCCATTCGGCGGGACTGCCGTCGCCCTTGAAAACGCCGTTCTGCTTTTCCTTGCAGTATTCATAGCCCATCTGCATATAGACCGAGTTGCCCATGAAGGCGGAAACCGCATAGTTGCGAAGGCAGATGTCGGCCACGGCCTTGTCGCGGTTCTTGTGGTGGGCCAGCGCCTTGGAAAAATGTCCGGCCAGCGTTTCGGGCGTGTCGTGGTTGTCGGGCGAGGCCGCGCCGCCGTAAAAGGCCATGCGCTCCAGTCGCGGCGCCTCGCTGGAAGGCAGCCAGTCGTCGGTGAAATTCCACCAGTAATTGCTGAACATGCCAAGATCGAAGCCCGGGCGGTCGTTGCCTTTCGCATCCTTGGTGCGGATCTGCGCCATGCGCTCGATCGCGTCGTCCGGGCCGCCCAGCGTTTCGGCCATGAAGGTGGCTTCCGGGTTTTTGGAGCGCGCGTGCTCGATGATCTCCTGCCACCAGTCGGGCGGCAGGCGGTAGGCGATGTCGCAGCGGAAATCCTTCAGCCCGCGGTCGATGCACCAATCGACGACTTTTTTCCAGTAGCCTTCCTCCCCGTCCTCGCCGTCGATGAAGAAGGCGCGCGCGGCGGGGGAGGCATAGTTGATCTGCGCGGTGTCGTAGCCCGGCGTATGGCCGATGTTCAAGACCTCGAAGTTCTGCTCGCCGCGCTCGAACTTGAAGAACATCTCCTTGTCGGGCGTCGGGCCGCCGTCGGCGGGCATGGCGGCCATGCCGATGACGGGGCCGGGATTGCCGTCGGGCTTGCGCGCGTATCTGGGAACCACGTTCAGTCCGCGGTCCTTCGCGTCCTTCAGGAAGGCTTCGACCTCCTCGTTCTCCTGCAGCACGGCCGGATGGTCGGAGGCGACGTGGTTGAAGACGAGGTCGGCCATGGCCATCACGCTCATGCCCTGCGCATGCGCCTGCTTGGTGAAATGCTCGAGGTGTTCGCGGTCCAGCTCATCCACCGCCGCGCGCTCGGCGTCCGTCATCTTCTCGCGGTCGGCGAAGCTTTGCGTCGCGCTGAATTCGGGGTCGATGGCGCCGTGGTCGCGCGTGGCGTAAAGGCTGTTGGAAACGGTTTGGCCCTTGCCGTCAACCGTCTGGCGGCGCGTGGTTTCGAAAAACGGGCTGAACCACACGGCGTTGAAGTTCATGCGCTGCGCATGATCCAGCAGCCAGGAACGGCCGTCCGGCGCATCCTTCCCCGACCAGTCGGCGATGGAGCCGACGAGCCGCGGGGGCACGTAATAAATTCTTTTCCCAGGCAAGTTAATTACCCATGTCTATTTAAATGTGGAAAGATATTACTGAATATACCCCCATTTTCAACCGTTTTGGAAAATTCCGGCGCAACTTTTGAACCTTTGACGGATAACCCTTTAGATTATATAACGAACTAGGCTGCGAAATTTCCGATGCTGCGGCGCACAAGAATCTGCTTTTCCTTTCGACGTCTTTTCTTCTTTCACGGAGTGGTGTTTCACGATGAGCGACAAAAAAGAATGGTGGCGCGGCGGCGTCATATACCAGATCTATCCGCGCAGCTTTTGCGATGCCAACGGCGACGGCATCGGCGACCTGAAAGGCATCACCTCCAAGCTCGACTACATCGCGCAGCTCGGCGTGGAAGGCGTGTGGATCTCGCCCTTCTTCACCTCGCCGATGGTCGATTTCGGCTATGACGTTTCCGACTACCAGAACGTGGACCCGATGTTCGGCACGCTCGACGATTTCGACGAGATGCTGAAAGGCATGCACGCGCGCGGGCTGAAACTCATCATCGACCTCGTGATGAACCATACCTCGGACAAGCACCCGTGGTTCTCGGAAAGCCGCCAGAACACCGACAACCCCAAGGCCGACTGGTACCTCTGGAGCGACCCGAAGGACGACGGCACGCCGCCCAACAACTGGCTTTCCGTCTTCGGCGGCCCGGCGTGGCACTTCGACACGCGGCGCGGCCAGTATTATTACCACCAGTTCCTCAAAGAACAGCCCGACCTCAACGTGCGGAACCCCGAGGTGCAGGACACGCTGCTCGCCATGGCGCGCTGGTGGCTGGAGCGCGGGGTGGACGGCTTCCGCCTCGACGTTCTGAACCACTTCATCCAGGACGCGCAGCTGCGCGACAACCCGCCGCTCGAAGGCTTCGACCGCAGCAAGGGCCGCGGCGGGCGGCAGACCCACCCCTATTACTGGCAACGCCACCTCTACGACAAGACCCAGCCGGAAACGCTGGACTTCATCAAGCGCCTGCGCAAGCTGACGGACGAATACCCCGAGCGCTTCATGGTCGCGGAGATCGGCGACGATTTTCAGGTCAAGACCAGCGTGGCCTATACCGACGGGCCGGAGATGCTGCACACCTCCTACAACTTCGCCCTGCTGGGGCCGGACATCTACGACGCGCGCAAGCTGCGCGCGGTGGTGGAGGAATTCCTTGAAGCGCCGGGCGACAGCTGGCCGTCATGGGCCTTTTCCAACCACGACGTCATGCGCGTCGCGACCCGCTGGGCGATCGACGAGGAACCGGACATGCAGCAGGCGAAGATGCTCATCGCCCTCGTCACCAGCCTGCGCGGCAGCTCCTTCATCTATCAGGGCGAGGAACTGGGCCTGACCGAAGCGGACATTCCCTATGAAATGCTGCAAGACCCCTTCGGCATCTACCTCTGGCCGGAAGACAAGGGGCGCGACGGCTGCCGCACCCCCTTCCCCTGGGACAGCGAAAAGGCCAACGCCGGTTTTTCCACCGCCTCCACCACATGGCTGCCCATTCCGCTGGAGCACCTGAACAAGGCGGTCTCGAACGAGGAGCGCGACGGCCACTCGCCGCTGCATTTCACCCGCAACTTCCTGAAATGGCGCAAGCAGCAGCCCGCGATGAAAACCGGCGACATGCGCTTTCTCGACGTGCCGGAGCCCCTGCTGGCCTTCACCCGCCACGGCGAGGGGGAGGACATCGTCTGCGTCTTCAACCTCGAGAACAAGCCGCTGACCATGCCGCTGCCCGAAGGCTACAGCGCGATGGAAGGCCACGGCATGCAGTCAAGCGTCGATGACGGGCTGATCCACCTGCCCGGCTTCGGCGGCTTCTTCGGTCGCAGGTAATAACACGGCGGATTTCGTCAGGCGATGTTCTTGAGGCCTTCCAGCCCCGGATAGGGATGGGTGATGACGTAGGTCGGGATATTGTTGAGGTAATCCCCGAAGCGCCCCTTGGCGAGGAAGCTTTCACGAAAGCGCGAGGTCTTGAAGTAATCGCCAAGCTGCGGGACGATGCCGCCGGCGATATAGATGCCGCCCGCCGCGCCGTAGCTGAGCGCGAGGTTGCCCGCCGCCACGCCGAGGAAATGGCAGAACAGGTCCAGCACCTCCTCGCAGGTCTTGCATGATTTTTCCAGCGCGGCCCTGGTCACCTCCGCCGGCGTGCGCTCGGGCAGGCTCAAACCGTCCACGCCGCAAACGGCGTGATAGAGGTTGTCGATGCCCTTGCCGGACACCACGCGCTCTGCCGATATATGGTGGTACTTGGTTTTCTTCAGGTATTCGAACAGGGCGAATTCGCGCGCGTTCTGCGCGGGCATGGTGACATGGCCGCCCTCGGTCGTGATCGCGACCGGCGCGCCCGCCTCGGTGAAGACGACGCCCGCGACCCCCAGCCCCGTGCCGGGCCCGATGATGCCGACGGGCATGTTCCGGCGCGGCTCGCCCTCGCCGATCTTGTAGTAATCGTTCGCCGCCAGCGCGGGCACGGCATAGGCCAGCGCCGCGAAATCGTTGATGACGTTCAGCCGCTTCAGCCCGATGTTCTCGCGCGTCTGCTCGATGGAGAACTGCCAGCCGTGGTTGGTCATGGCCACCGTGTCCGACCCGTCCATCGGCACCGCGACGGCGAAGGCGCCGCTTTCGGCCTTGCGGTCGTTCTTTTGCAGGTAGGCCTGCGCGGCCTCGGCCAGCGTCGCGTAATCGTTGCAGGGCAGGACCTCGATATGGTCGATATGCGCGTTTTCGACAAGTGCGAAGCGGGCATTGGTGGCGCCGATATCGGCGATCAGTTTCGTCATGGTGCACCCTTAACAGAATTACGTTATTGTAAAGTACCCCTTTAAGCCTTCGCCAGCGCGGCGTCAAGGTCGTCGATGAGGTCGGACGCCGCCTCGATGCCGACCGAGAGGCGGATGAGCCCGTCGCTGATGCCCAGCTGCTCGCGCTGCTCTTTCGGCACGGAAGCATGGGTCATGATGGCCGGATGCTCGATGAGGCTTTCGACCCCGCCGAGGCTTTCCGCCAGCGTGAAGACCGTGCAGGCCGAAAGCATGCGGCGGGAGGATTCGATATCGCCCTTCAAGATCGCCGTGACCATGCCGCCGAAGCCCGCCATCTGCCTTTTCGCCAGCGCGTGCTGGGGGTGGGAAGACAGGCCGGGGAAATAGACCTTCTCGACCTTCTTGTGCCTGACGAGGAACTCCGCGACTTTTTCCGCGTTCTTGCAGTGGCGCTCCATGCGCACGTCCAGCGTCTTCACCCCGCGCAGGGCGAGGAAGCTGTCGAAGGGCCCCAGAATCCCGCCGGTGGAATTCTGGATGAACTTCAGCCGCTCGGCCAGCTCCGCGTTCTCCCCCACCACGGCGACGCCGCCGATGATGTCGGAATGCCCGCCGATGTACTTGGTCGCCGAATGCACGACGATATCCGCGCCCAGCGCCAGCGGCTTTTGCAGGCAGGGCGTGGCGAAGGTATTATCGACGACGGAAATCAGCTTGTGCAGCCGCGCGATGCCGGCCACGGCCTCGATGTCCGTCAGCTTCAGCAGCGGGTTGGTCGGCGTTTCGATCCAGACCATTTTCGTGTCGGGGCGGATGGCCTGCTTCACGCTCTCCGGGTTCGACATATCGACATAGGTGACGTTGAGACCCGCAGCCTGCTTGCGCACGCGCTCGAACAGGCGGTAGCTGCCGCCGTAGAGATCGTCGGAGGCGATCATATGCGCGTTCGCGGGCAGCAGGTCCAGCGCCGCGCACATGGCGGCAAGGCCGGAACCGAAGGCGAAACCCGCCGTGCCGTCCTCGAGGTCGGCCAGCGCGCGCTCGAAAGCGAAACGCGTGGGGTTGTGCCCGCGCGCATAGACGAAGCCCTTGTGCTCGCCGGGCGCGCTCTGGGCGTAGGTGGAGGTCGCGTAGATCGGCACGTTCACGGCGCCGGTCTGCGGGTCGTTGTGCTGGCCGCCGTGGATGCAGCGGGTGGAAAACCCGTGCTTTTCGCCGGGCTTGCGCTTGGGTGAGGAAGACATC
This sequence comes from Alphaproteobacteria bacterium, assembly GCA_016124645.1. Classification (GTDB taxonomy): domain Bacteria; phylum Pseudomonadota; class Alphaproteobacteria; order Micavibrionales; family UBA2020; genus WGNE01. Next base: position 2,414 of record WGNE01000017.1, on the reverse strand, counting down.
AGGCGGCCTTTCCTTTCAGGTAGAGGTTGTTGAGCATATCGACGCGGGTGACGAGGCCCAGAAAGCGCCCGTTGTCCGTCACCAGCACCAGCGCGTTCTGGTGCAGCGCCTTGGCGACTTCGTCCACCGCCGTCTCCTTGGGCAGCTGCGGGGCGGCCTCGCGCATCACCTTCGTCACGGGCGCGGCGAGGGAGACGTCCTTGTCCCCGCCGCCCAGACTGTCGAGCAGCATTTTCTCGTCCAGCAGGCCGATGACCTTGTCCTCGTCGTCCAGCACGGGAAGCTGGGAAACATCCGCCACGCGCATGCGCTTGTAGGCCGTTTTCAGCGTATCGCCCGCGCGCACCACCACCGTATCCCCGCTGTCGTGGCGGCGGATGATGAGGTCTTCGACCGTGCCGGTCGCCGCGCGCTCGCCGAAGCCCTGCTCCGTCATCCAGAAATCGCTGAAGGTCTTGGAAAGGTATTTGTCGCCCCGGTCGCAGACGAAGCTGACGACGCGCTTGGGCTTTTCCTGTTCGCGGCAATAGCGCAGCGCGGCGGCGATGAGCGTGCCGGTCGAGGTGCCGCCCAGAATGCCCTCGTGCTTCAGCAAAAGCCGCGCGGTGGCGAGGCTTTCCTCGTCGCTGATCGCATAGGCGCCGCGCACGAGGTTGAGGTCCAGGATATCCGGCACGAAATCCTCGCCGATGCCCTCGACCAGCCAGCTGCCGGGCGTGACTTCCTCCCCGCTGTTGACCAGCGGGGCGAGGATGGAGCCGACGGGATCGGCCAGCACCATTTCCGTCCGCGGGCTGACGCGGGAGAAGAACCTGCCGATGCCGCTCATCGTGCCGCCGGAGCCCACGCCGCAGACGATGGCGTCCACGTCGTGCTGCATCTGCTCCCAGATCTCGGGCGCGGTGGAAATCTCGTGCGCCAGCGCATTGGCGGGGTTGGCGAACTGGTTGATGTAATAGCCGCCTGTTTCCTTGGCGATGCGCTCGGCCACTTCCTGGTAATATTCCGGGTGGCCCTTCACGACGTCGGAGCGGGCCATCAAAACTTCCGCCCCCAGCGCCTTGCAGTGCAAAACCTTTTCGCGCGACATCTTGTCCGGCACGACGAGGATGACCTTGTAGCCCTTCAGGACGCCGATGAGCGCGAGGCCGAGGCCGGTATTGCCCGCCGTCGCCTCCACGATCGTGCCGCCGGGCTTCAGGCGCCCGTCGTTTTCCGCCGCCTCGATCATCGTGCGCGCGATGCGGTCCTTGATCGAGCCGCCGGGGTTTTGCGATTCAAGCTTCAGGAAAAGCTGGCACGGGCCCGTGTCCATCCGCGTGACCTCGACCAGCGGCGTGTTGCCGATAAGCTGAAGAACCCCGGGGGCGTGCTGTTTCATGGCGGTTTTCCCATTTTCTGCATATATTGAAAGAGTGGGCTTGATGCTACCCCATGAGCGCCCTAAATGTAAATAACGCCTTCCGCGCCATTAAAGCACTGATAGACAAGCATAAACCGGGTGACTTCCCCCCGTTTTCAGGTAAGATGAGAGCATGAAAAACGACCCCGCCCCGCAAGAGATCGCCTGCGCCGAAACCCTCTGGCCCGCCCTGCGCGCGGAAGCGGAGAAACTGGTGCGGGACGAAGCCCTCGCCCCGCTGCTGCAATCCGTCATTTTGCAAAGCGACAGGCTGGCCGCGGCCACGGGCCGGCTGCTGGCCGGAAAACTCGCCGCCCCCCACCTGCCCGAAGGCTTGCTGCTGGAGCTTTACGCCGAAACCGAAAGCGCGCTGCCCGAACTCGGCGATATCGTCACCGCCGATCTTTGCACGGTGACGAAGAACGACCCGGCGGCGAAGGACTGGGTCGCGCCCTTCCTGTTCTTCAAGGGCTTTCACGCGCTTCAGGCCGCGCGCGTGGCGCATTACCTTTGGTCGGCGGACCGGCGGCATCTCGCGCTTTATTTGCAAAACCGCATCTCCGACGTTTTCGCGGTCGATATCCACCCCGCCGCGCGCATCGGCCGCGGCGTGATGCTGGACCATGCGACCGGCATCGTCATCGGCGAGACGGCGGTGGTGGAAGACGACGTGCTGCTCTGGCACGGCGTGACGCTGGGCGGACGCAACTTCACCGACACCGACCGCCACCCCAAGGTGCGCAAGGGCGCGAGCATCGGCGCGAGCGCGACCGTGCTCGGAAACATCGAGGTCGGCGCGGGGTCGAAAGTCGCGGCGGGCAGCATGGTGCTGGAAAACGTGCCGCCCGGCAAGACCGTGGCCGGGGTGCCCGCGCGCGTGGTGGGATAATCTTTTTCAGGACGCTTTTTTAGGCGGATTTTTCAGCTCTTTCGCGATTTCGCGGATCTGCTTCAAATGGATGCCCGAATGCACGGGCAGCAGCCAGTGCCATTGCCGCGCGGTGAAGGGGCC
>WGNE01000051.1 GCA_016124645.1 Alphaproteobacteria bacterium | reverse complement strand
TTGCTCCACGCCCCTATTTTGCGTTCAAAAATTATCAAAAAATCCAGATTTTTCAAACAATAACCCTCTTTAATCCGACGGGCGTGAGGAGTAATATTGTTTCGCGCCGATTCCGCGTTTTCCGTTTCGAGTCACCAAGGAAAGTCTGGTCAACATGATGTCATCCGAACTCCTGGCAAATTACCTGCCCATCGTCGTCTTCCTCGGCATTGCGACCGGGTTGGCGGTCGTGATGGTTCTGGCCTCGCTCATCGTCGCGAAACAAAAACCGGACGCGGAAAAAGTCTCGCCCTATGAATGCGGCTTCGAGCCTTTCGACGACGCGCGCTCGAAATTCGACGTGCGCTTTTATCTCGTCTCCATTCTTTTCATCATCTTCGATCTGGAAGTCGCCTTCCTGTTCCCGTGGTCCATCACGCTGGGCAGCACGGGGGTTTACGGTTTCTGGTCGATGATGATTTTCCTCGGCGTTCTCACCATCGGTTTCATTTACGAGTGGCGCAAAGGCGCCCTTGACTGGGAGTAATCATGACCTCAACCAGACCCATCCCGCCGGGCGCGGCGCAGGACGCGCTGATCAACGCCGCCACGGCCGAACTGCAGGACAAGGGCTTCGTCGTCGCCCAAGTGGACAAGCTGTTCGACTGGGCGCGCACCGGCTCGCTCTGGCCCATGACCTTCGGGCTCGCCTGTTGCGCGGTCGAGATGATCCACGCCTACATGAGCCGCTACGACCTCGACCGTTTCGGCGTCATTCCGCGCCCCAGCCCGCGCCAGTCCGACGTGATGATCGTCGCCGGCACGCTGACCAACAAGATGGCGCCCGCGCTGCGCAAGGTCTATGACCAGATGGCCGAGCCGCGCTGGGTGATCTCCATGGGCTCCTGCGCCAACGGGGGCGGGTATTACCACTATTCCTATTCCGTCGTGCGCGGCTGCGACCGCATCGTGCCGGTCGATATCTACGTGCCCGGCTGCCCGCCGACCGCGGAGGCGCTGGTCTATGGCATTTTGCAGTTGCAAAAGAAAATCCAACGTGAAGACACAAGGCTGGTGCGCTGATGGCAGTTGAAAGCATAGAAACACTGGGCGACTACATCGAGACCACGATGCAGCCCGCCATCCTCGGCATGGCGATCGGCCACGGGGAGCTGATGTTCACCGTCCGCCGCGAGCACCTGCGCCGCTTCATGGCCTTCCTGCTCAACGATGCGACCTGCGACTTCAAGCAGCTGATGGACATTTGCGGGGCGGACTACCCGGACGACGACGAGCGCTTCGAGATCGTCTATAACCTGCTCAGCCTGCGCCACAACTTCCGCATCCGCGTGAAGGTCCGTACCGGCGAGAACACGCCCGTGGACAGCATCACCGACATCTACAGCGCCGCCGGCTGGTTCGAGCGCGAGGTCTGGGACATGTACGGCGTGTTCTTCAACGACCACCCCGACCTGCGCCGCATCCTGACCGACTACGGCTTCGAGGGGCACCCGCTGCGCAAGGATTTCCCGCTGACCGGCTTCGTCGAGCTGCGCTACGACGAAACGCAAAAGCGCGTGGTCTATGAACCCGTGAAGCTGACGCAGGACTTCCGCAACTTCGACTTCGAAAGCCCGTGGGAAGGCATGACCAACATCCAGCTTCCCGGCGACGAGAAAGCCGTGAAGCCGGACGTCGGCGCCGACCTGCCGTCGCTGGACGAGCTTAAATCCGGGGAGAAGAAATCAGCATGACGACCGAAAACACGGATCTGGCCAGCCAGACGAAGATCAAGCCCTATACCATCAACTTCGGCCCGCAGCACCCGGCGGCGCACGGCGTTCTGCGCCTCATCCTCGAAATGGACGGGGAAGTGGTGGAGCGCGCGGACCCGCATATCGGCCTCCTGCATCGCGGCACCGAGAAGCTGATCGAGTACAAGACCTACGTGCAGGCCGTGCCTTACTTCGACCGGCTGGACTACGTCGCGCCGATGAACCAGGAGCACGCCTTCGCGCTGGGCGTCGAAAAACTGCTGGGCGTCACCGCGCCGCCGCGCGCGCAATACATCCGCGTGCTTTTCGCGGAGCTGGGGCGCGTGCTCAACCACATCCTGAACCTGACGACCTACGCGCTCGACGTCGGCGCGCTCACCCCCTCGCTCTGGGGTTTCGAGGAGCGCGAGATCGGCATGGAGTTCTACGAGCGCGTTTGCGGCGCGCGGCTGCACGCCAACTACTTCCGCCCCGGCGGGGTGCATCAGGACATGCCCGCGGGCCTCGCGGAGGACATGCACGCCTATGCAAGCAGCGTGCTGGACTTCATCAACGACATGGAAGGCCTGCTGACGGAAAACCGCATCTTCAAGCAGCGCACGGTGGACATCGGCATCGTCTCGCGCAAGGAAGCTCTCGACTGGGGCTTTTCCGGGCCGATGCTGCGCGCCTCGGGCGTGCCGTGGGATCTGCGCAAGTCGCAGCCCTACGACGCCTACGAAGACATGGATTTCGACATCCCGACCGGCACGACGGGCGATTGCTACGCGCGCTACCTCGTGCGGGTGGAGGAAATGCGCCAGTCCTGCAAGATCATGAAGCAGGCGATCGAGAAAATGCCCTCCGGCCCCGTGATGGTGGACGACCACAAGATCACCCCGCCCAGCCGCGCGGACATGAAGAACTCGATGGAAGCGCTCATCCACCACTTCAAGCTTTACACCGAGGGCTATCATGTGCCCAAGGGCGAGACCTATACGGCGGTCGAGGCGCCCAAGGGCGAATTCGGCGTCTATATCGTGGCGGACGGCACCAACAAGCCCTACCGCTGCCACATCCGCGCGCCGGGCTTCGCGCATTTGCAGGGAATGGACTTCATGTCCAGGGGCCACATGCTGGCCGATGCGGTCTCGATCATCGGGTCGCTGGACATCGTTTTCGGCGAGATTGACAGGTGACGATGGCAATGGCTTTCAAATATAAATTCATCGTCATCCCCGCGCAGGCGGGGATCCGGTACGGCAAGAAACAAGAGGTTCAATAATGTCGGGCTCCGCACACAAGGCAAATTTCGTACAGCCGAAGGAATTCAAGTTCTCGAAGGAGAACCTGAAGAAAATCGACGAGATCGTCGCCAAATACCCCAAGGGCCGCCAGCAAAGCGCGGTCATGCCGCTGCTCGACCTCGCGCAGCGCCAGAACGACAACTGGATCCCGGAAGCGGCGATGGAGGAAATCGCGCGCATCCTCGACATGCCGCGCATCAAGGTTTTCGAGGTCGCGACCTTCTACACGATGTACAACCTCGAACCCCGCGGCAAGCACCACCTGCAGTTCTGCACCACCACGCCCTGCTGGCTGCGCGGCTCGTCCGAAGTGGTTGGCGCCTGCGAAAAGCACCTCGGCATCAAGCTGGGCGAGACGACGCCGGACGGCATGTTCACCATGACCGACGTCGAATGTCTCGGCGCCTGCGTCAACGCGCCGGTTTTGCAGCGCAACGGCGACGAGTTCTATGAAGACCTGAACACCGAAAACATCGTCGAGATCCTCGATAACCTGAAGGCGGGCAAGATGCCCGAGCACGGATCGCAGACCGGCCGCATCCACGCGATGGGCGAGGCGGGCCCGACCACGCTGCTCGACATGGCGAAAAAGAACAACATCACCGCCGGCGGCGACGCGCCGAAGGATGGCGGCAAAGATGGCGGCAAGGCCAAGAGTAAAGGGAAGAAGAAATAATGCTGGACGATAAAGACAGGATTTTCACGAACCTTTACGGCTGGGAAAGCCCCGGCCTGAAAGAAGCCAAGGCGCGCGGCGACTGGGACAACACCAAGGCGCTTCTCGCCAAGGGCCGCGAGTGGATCATCGACGAGGTCAAGAAATCCGACCTGCGCGGCCGCGGCGGCGCGGGCTTCCCGACCGGCATGAAGTGGTCCTTCATGCCCAAGGAAAGCAAGGACGGCCGCCCGAGCTACCTCGTCATCAACGCCGACGAATCCGAGCCCGGCACCTGCAAGGACCGCGACATCATCCGCCACGATCCGCATAAAATCGTGGAAGGCGCGCTGCTGGCCTCCTTCGCCATGGGCGCGCACGCTTCCTACATATATATAAGGGGCGAGTTCTACCACGAGGCGCTGGCGCTGCAAAAAGCCATCGACGAGGCCTATGACGCCGGCCTCATCGGCAAGAACGCCTGCGGTTCCGGCTGGGATTTCGACCTCTACCTGCACCGCGGGGCGGGGGCCTATATCTGCGGCGAGGAAACCGCGCTGCTCAACAGCCTCGAAGGCAAGAAGGGGATGCCGCGCAACAAGCCGCCGTTCCCGGCGGGCGCGGGGCTCTACGCCTGCCCGACCACGGTCAACAACATCGAGACCATCGCGGTGGTGCCCGCCATCCTGCGGCGCGGCGGCGATTGGTTCGCCTCCATCGGCAACGAGAAGAACCGCGGCACGAAGGTCTTTTGCATCTCCGGCCACGTCAACAACCCCTGCAACGTCGAGGAAGCGATGAGCATCCCCCTGAAGGAGCTCGTCGAAAAACACGCGGGCGGGGTGCGCGGCGGCTGGGACAACCTGCTGGCCATCATCCCCGGCGGCTCCTCCACGCGGGTGCTTCCGAAAGACATCTGCGAAACCGTGCTGATGGATTTCGACAGCCTGCGGGCGGTCAATTCCAGCCTCGGCACCGCCGCCGTCATCGTCATGGACAAATCGACCGACATCATCTACGCCATCGCCCGTCTGGCGCGCTTCTACTGGCACGAAAGCTGCGGCCAGTGCACCCCCTGCCGCGAGGGCACGGGCTGGATGTACCGCATCATGCAGCGCATGGTGAGGGGCGAGGCGAACATCGAGGAAATCGACATGCTGCTCGACATCGGGCACGAGATCGAGGGCCATACCATCTGCGCCCACGGCGACGCCTCGGCCTGGCCCATTCAGGGGCTCATCAACCATTTCCGCCCCGAGATGGAAAAACGGATTCTCGAATACCGCAAGCAGGTGGCCGCATGACGCTCGCGGACATAAAAGGAAAATACGGCAGTGCCGTTTGTGCGACCGCTTACCGGCTTTGCGATCTTGCCCGCCGGAACGACGAACGCAACAAAAAAGAAGGCAGGCCGCCCGAGAATTCGTATGAGACGATTTTCCGTCCGAGTCTCCTGAAGCACCATCCCTCACTGACGGATGAAGACATCAGCGCCTTGTACAACTACGGAATGATTGAAACGCGTTAGGAAGAAACCATGCCAAAACTCACCATAGACGGAATGGAAGTCACGGTCGAACCGGGCACATCCATCATTCAGGCGGCAGAGCAGCTCGGCATCGAGATTCCGCGCTTTTGCTACCATGACAAGCTTTCCGTGCCGGCCAACTGCCGCATGTGCCTCGTCGAGGTCGAGAAATCGCCCAAGCCCGTGGCCAGCTGCGCCATGCCCTGCGGCGAGGACATGAAGGTGCATACCCAGTCGCCGCTCGCCAAAAAGGCGCGCAAGGGCGTCATCGAGATGCTGCTCATCAACCACCCGCTGGACTGCCCGATCTGCGATCAGGGCGGGGAATGCGACTTGCAGGACCAGACGGTCGCCTTCGGCTTCGACCGCTCGCGCTACCGCGAGGCGAAACGCGCCGTGAAGGACAAGGAGCTGGGCCCGCTGGTGAAAACCGTGATGACCCGCTGCATCCACTGCACCCGCTGCGTGCGCTTCGGCGAGGAAATCGCGGGCGTCGAGGAAATGGGCGTGCTGAACCGCGGCGAGCACCTTGAAATCGGCACCTATGTCTCGCAGATGGTGACCTCCGAAATGTCCGGCAACCTCGTGGACATCTGCCCGGTCGGCGCGTTGACCTCCAAGCCCTATGCCTTCACCGCGCGCCCGTGGGAACTGCGCAAGGTGGAAAGCGTGGACGTGCTGGACGCCGTCGGCTCCAACATCCGCATCGACGTGCGCGGGGGCGAGGTTCTGCGCATCCTGCCGCGCCTGCACGAGGACGTGAACGAGGAATGGATTTCCGACAAGACCCGCTTCGCGGTTGACGGGCTGCGCAGCCAGCGGCTGGACACGCCCTATGCCCGCGTTGACGGCCAGTTGCAGCCGGTCGAATGGGGCGAGGCCTTCGCCGCTATCGCCGAAGCCGTGGACAAGACCGACGGCAAGAAAATCGGCGCCGTGGTCGGCGACCTCGCCGATTGCGAATCCATCGTCGCGCTGAAAGACCTGATGACGGCGCTGGGTTCGAAGAACATCGAGTGCCGTCAAGACGGCGCGGAGTTCGACGTTTCCGAACCCGCGGGCTATTTGTTCAACACCACCATTTCCGGCATCGAGCAGGCGGACGCGATCTTGCTGGTCGGCACCAACCCGCGCCATGAGGCCGCGCTCATCAACGCGCGCATCCGCAAGACGTGGCTGGCCAACCGCATCAAGATCGGCGTCATCGGCCCGCATGTCGGGCTCAACTACCCCGTCAAATACCTCGGCGCGGGGGCGGAGACGCTGGAAGAGCTGGCGAGCGGCAAGGGCGCCTTCGCCGACGTGCTGAAGAACGCGAAGAACCCCATGATCATTCTGGGGGCGGGGGCGCTGCGCCGCGCGGACGGCATGGCCATCCACGCGCTGGCCCGCAAGGTCGCGGAAAAATACAAGATGGTGCGCGACGACTGGAACGGCTTCAACCTGCTGCACACGGCCGCCAGCCGCGTGGGCGCGCTGATGCTGGGTTTCACGGGCGGCAACCTCGAGGGCATTCTGGCCGCCAACGTGCTCTACCTGCTGGGCGCGGATGAAATTCCGGTCGAGAAGATCAGCAAGGACACTTTCGTCATCTATCAGGGGCACCACGGCGACAAGGCGGCGGCGCGCGCCGACGTCATCCTGCCGGGCAGCGCTTATACCGAAAAGAACGCGACCTACGTCAACAACGAAGGCCGCGTGCAGCAGGCGAAACAGGCAGTCTTCCCGCCCGGCGACGCGCGGGAGGACTGGAAGATCCTGCGCGCCCTCTCCGAAGTGGTGGGCCACAAGCTGCCCTATGACGACATCGCGGCGGTGCGTGCGCGGCTGGCCTCAGTCAACCCCGCCTTCGGCGCCATCGACACGGTGAAGCCCGCGGCGTGGAAGGAATTCGGGAAGGAAGGCAAATGCGACAAAGCGCAGTTCGTCCTGCCCGTCGCCAATTTCTACATGACGGATCCGATCAGCCGCGCATCCAAGACGATGGCGGAATGCACCGAAGCTTTCGCCAATAGCGGCCAGAAAACGAAGACAGGGACCCATGGATAGCATCACATTCGATACGGCCTTCTGGCTCGACATCTTCAACACCTACCTTTGGCCGCTTTTGCTGATCGTGGGCAAGATCCTTTTGCTCGTGGTGCCGCTCATCGTCGCCATGGCCTACCTGACCTATGCCGAGCGCAAGGTGCTGGCCGCCATGCAGCTGCGGCAGGGGCCGATGATGGTGGGGCCCTTCGGGCTGCTGCAGCCGCTGGCCGACGGGCTGAAGCTGCTGGGCAAGGAAACCATCATTCCCAGCGGGGCCAACCGCTTCGTCTTCGTCATGGCGCCCATGCTGACCTTCATGCTCAGCCTCGTCGCCTGGGCGGTCATCCCGGTCAGCGACGGCTGGGTCATCGCCAATATCAACGTGGGCGTGCTCTACCTCTTCGCGATTTCCTCGCTCGGGGTTTACGGCATCCTCATGGCGGGCTGGGCTTCCAACTCGCGCTATGCTTTCCTTGGCGGTCTGCGCTCGGCCGCGCAGATGGTGTCTTACGAGGTTTCCATCGGCCTCGTCCTCGTCACCGTGCTGCTGACCACGGGCTCGCTCAACCTCACCACCATCGTCACGCAGGAACGCCCGATATGGGTGGACGTTCTTTTGTTCCCCATGTTCGTGGTCTTCGTCATCTCGGCCCTCGCCGAGACCAACCGCGCGCCCTTCGACCTGCCGGAAGGCGAGTCGGAGCTGGTGGGCGGCTACAACGTCGAATATTCCTCCATGACCTTCGCCCTGTTCTTCCTCGGCGAATACATGAACATGATCCTGATGGCGGCCATGACGACGGTGCTGTTCCTCGGCGGCTGGCTGCCGCCCTTCGGCATCGCCGCGCTTTCCGTCGTTCCGGGCTTCGTCTGGTTCGCGGCCAAGATCAGCTTCGTCCTTTTCGTCTTCCTGTGGACGCGCGCGACGCTGCCGCGCTACCGCTACGACCAGCTGATGCGGCTGGGCTGGAAGATTTTCCTGCCGTTCACCCTGCTCTGGGTGGTGGTGACGGCGGGCGTGCTGCTTTACAACCACGCGCTGCCCGGCATGTCGGCGGCGATGTAAGGAGAATAGAATGTCTTTCGTCGATAACGTCGCCCGCAGCTTCCTCTTGACGGAAATCGTCAAGGGTTTCGGGCTGACCCTGAAATACATGTTCAAGCCGAAGGTGACGCTGAACTATCCCTTCGAGAAGGGGCCGATCAGCCCGCGCTTTCGCGGCGAGCACGCGCTGCGCCGCTATCCCAACGGGGAAGAGCGCTGCATCGCCTGCAAGCTGTGCGAGGCGATCTGTCCCGCGCAGGCCATCACCATCGAGGCCGAGCCGCGCGACGACGGCAGCCGCCGCACCACGCGCTACGACATCGACATGACCAAGTGCATCTATTGCGGGCTGTGCCAGGAAGCCTGCCCGGTGGACGCCATCGTGGAAGGCCCGAACTTCGAATTCGCGACCGAAACGCGCGAGGAACTCTATTACAACAAGGAAAAGCTGCTCGCCAACGGCGACCGGTGGGAAGCGCAGCTGGCGGCGAATATCGAAGCCGACGCGCCCTACAGATAAGGAACGGACAATATAAAATGATAGAAGCGGTATTCTTTTACGTCTTCGCGACGGTGCTGGTCTTAAGCGCGATCGGGGTCATCACCGCGCGCAACCCGGTGCATTCGGTCCTGTTCCTCATCCTCGCCTTCTTCAACGCGGCGGGGCTGTTCGTGATGCTGGGGGCCGAGTTCATCGCGATGATCATGGTCATCGTCTATGTGGGGGCGGTCGCGGTGCTGTTCCTCTTCGTCGTCATGATGCTGGACATCAACTTCGCCGAGCTGCGAAAGGGCATGATGAAGCACGCGCCGGTGGGCGCGCTGGTCGGCTTCGCGTTGCTGGCGGAATTCACGTGGATGTTCAAGTCATGGAGCCCGTCTTCCGCCGCCCTCAACGGCGTGGCGCAGCCCATTCCCGACCAGGCCGCCATCAGCAACACCCACGCGCTGGGCGAGATCCTTTACACCCAGTACGTCTATCTGTTCCAGATTTCGGGGCTCATCCTGCTGGTCGCCATGGTGGGGGCCATCACGCTCACCCTGCGCCGCCGGCCCGACAGCCGCCGCCAGAGCGTGGCCGGCCAGATCAGCCGCCGCCCGGAAGACGTGCTGAAGGTCGAAAAAATAACATCCGGCACGGGGGTATTCTGATATGCAGATCGGCATGGCGCATTTTCTGGTCCTTTCGGCCATCCTGTTCACGCTGGGGGTTTTCGGGATTTTCCTGAACCGCCGCAACGTCATCATCATTTTGATGTCGATCGAGCTGATTTTGCTCTCGGTCACCATCAACCTCGTGACGTTCTCCTCCTACCTCCATGATCTGACGGGGCAGGTGTTCTCCATGTTCATCCTGACCGTCGCGGCGGCGGAAGCGGCCATCGGCCTTGCCGTCCTCGTTTCCTTCTTCCGCAATAAAAGCTCCATCGCTGTTGAAGACATCAGCAGCCTGAAAGGTTGATAATACAATGGAAGTGATTGCAGTCATCGCACCCCTTGTCGGCGCTATCATGGCGGGGTTCTTCTCGCGGTTTCTCGGCGACCGGGGCGCGCAGTTCATCACCTGCGCCCTCATGGGCCTCGCCGCCGCCTGCGCGCTGGTGCTGTTCAAGCAGATCGATTTCGGCGGCATGAGCGGGGCGGAGGTCGCGCATGTCGTGCCGCTGTTCACCTGGATCAGCTCGGGCGCGCTCAACATCTCATGGGCGCTGCAATTCGACCAGCTTTCCGCCGTCATGGTGGTGGTGGTCACGGTTGTGTCCTTCTGCGTGCACGTCTATTCCGTCGGCTACATGCACCACGACGCCTGCAAGGCGCGGTTCATGGCCTATCTCAGCCTGTTTTCCTTCGCGATGCTGATGCTGGTCACGGCCAGCAACTTCGTGCAGCTGTTCTTCGGCTGGGAAGGGGTGGGGCTGGCCTCCTATCTGCTCATCGGCTTCTGGAACTACAAGGAAAGCGCGAACAACGCGGCCATCAAGGCCTTCGTCATGAACCGCATCGGCGACTTCGGCCTTGCGCTCGGCATCTTCGCGGTCTTCAAGCTTTTCGGCACGCTCGATTTCAGCGCGGTCTTTTCCAGCGTCGAAAGCGTTAAGGACGTGCAGATGGAGTTCCTCGGCCATCACGTCCACGCGCTGACCCTCATCGGCTTTCTGCTGTTCATCGGCGCCATGGGCAAATCCGCCCAGCTGGGCCTGCACACGTGGCTGCCCGACGCGATGGAGGGGCCGACGCCCGTTTCCGCGCTCATCCACGCGGCGACGATGGTGACGGCGGGGGTCTTCCTCGTCGCGCGCATGTCGCCGATCTACGAATACGCGCCGGACGCGCGCGCCTTCATCACCGTCATCGGCGCGCTGACAGCGCTCATCGCGGCGACCATCGCGGTCACGCAGTTCGACATCAAGCGCGTCATCGCCTATTCGACGATGAGCCAGCTGGGTTACATGTTCTTCGCCCTCGGCGTATCGGCCTATGGCGCGGCCATGTTCCACCTGTTCACCCACGCCTTCTTCAAGGCGCTGCTTTTCCTCGGCGCGGGCTCCGTCATCCACGCGATGTCGGACGAGCAGGACATGCGCAAGATGGGCGGCATCTGGAAGCTTATCCCCATCACCTACGCGATGATGTGGATCGGCAGCCTCGCGCTGGCGGGGGTTCCGTTCTTCGCGGGCTATTACTCGAAGGACATGATCCTCGAATCCGCCTTCGCGGCGCATACGCAGCTGGGCGAGTTCGCCTATTGGTGCGGCATCGCGGCTGCCTTCCTGACGGCTTTCTATTCGTGGCGCCTGATCTTCATGACCTTCCACGGCCGCCCGCGCGCGGACGAGAAGGTGATGGCCCATGTGCATGAATCGCCGCTCATCATGACCATGCCGCTGGCCGTGCTGGCCGCGGGCGCGATTGCGGGCGGCTGGCTGTTCTTCGGCGATTTCGTCGGCAAGCTGCACCCGTTCTTCTGGGGCAAGAGCCTCTTCGTGATGCCGGATACCGACATCATGGAGCAGGCCGAGCACATCGACAAATTCCACGCCCATTTGCCGACGATGGTCGGGGCCGTGGGCATCCTGCTCGCCTACCTGTTCTACGTCAAGGCGCGCCACTGGCCGGCGATTGTCGCGGGGCACGCCAAGGGCATTTACGAGCTGCTGTACAACAAGTGGTACTTCGACGAGCTGTACAACATCATCGGCGTCATTCCCGCCTTTTTCATCGGCAAGAAGCTGTGGAAAGTCGGCGACGGCAAGATCATCGACGGGCTGGGCCCGGACGGCATCGCCGCCACGGTTTCCGCGTCCTCCGAAGGGGCGGGCGAGCTGCAGTCCGGCTATGTCTATCATTACGCCTTCAGCATGCTGATCGGCGTGGTGGTAATCGTGTCGGCATATATTTTCTACGCGTACAGGTAAGGACTGAAACAAGATGATCACCTTTCCCATTCTTTCTCTTGTCACCTTCCTGCCACTGGTGGGCGTGTTGTTCATCCTCTTCATAAAGGGTGACGACGAGACGGTCGGCCACAACGCGCGCATGACCGCGATGCTGACGACGGCCGCGACCTTCTTCCTCTCGCTGTACATGTACATGGGCTTCGACACGAGCTCGGGCGATTTCCAGATGGTCGAGAACCTGAAGTGGCTGCCCGGCCTCAACATCCGCTACAAGATGGGCGTTGACGGCATTTCACTGTTCTTCGTGCTGCTGTCCACCTTCCTGACGCCCATCTGCATCCTCGCCAGCTGGGATTCCATCAAGACTCGGGTGAAGGAATACATGATCGCCTTCCTCGTGCTGGAAACCATGATGGTCGGCATGTTCTGCGCCATCGACCTCGTGCTGTTCTATATCTTCTTCGAGGGCGTGCTGATCCCGATGTTCATCATCATCGGCGTCTGGGGCGGGCCGCGGCGCGTCTATGCCTCCTTCAAGTTCTTCCTCTACACGCTGTTGGGCTCGGTTTTGATGCTGCTGGCCATTCTGGCCATCTACAACCAGTTCGGCACGACGGACATCGCGGCGCTTTCCGCCATGCATATCGCGCCCGGCATGCAGAAATGGCTCTGGCTGGCCTTCATGGCCTCCTTCGCCGTCAAGGTGCCGATGTGGCCGGTGCATACCTGGTTGCCCGACGCGCACGTGGAGGCGCCCACGGCGGGCTCCGTCATTCTGGCGGGCGTTTTGCTGAAAATGGGGGGCTACGGCTTCCTGCGGCTCTCCCTGCCGCTGCTGCCCGTCGCCTCGGCCTATTTCGCGCCGCTCATTTTCACGCTCAGCGTCATCGCGGTCATCTATACCTCGCTCGTCGCGCTGGCGCAGGAGGACATGAAAAAGCTGATCGCCTATTCCTCCGTCGCCCACATGGGCTTCGTCACGCTGGGCATCTTCACCTTCACCCAGCAGGGGCTGGACGGGGCGATGTTCCAGATGCTTTCGCACGGCATCGTTTCCGCCGCGCTGTTCCTTTGCGTGGGCGTGGTCTATGATCGGCTGCACACGCGCGAGATCGGCCGCTACGGCGGGCTGGTCAAGAACATGCCGCGCTATGCCACGGTCTTCATGATCTTCGCCATGGCCTCGGTCGGGCTGCCCGGCACTTCGGGCTTCGTCGGGGAATTCCTCGTCCTCGCGGGTTCCTTCCAGGTCAGCACCACCTTCACCGCGCTGGCGGCGACGGGCGTGGTGCTGGGCGCGGCCTATATGCTGTTCCTTTACAAGCGCGTCGTCTTCGGCGAGCTGACCAAGCCGGACGTCAAGGCGATGAAGGACATCAACATGCGCGAGATCGCCATTTTCGTGCCGATGGTGGCCCTCGTGTTCTGGATGGGCGTTTACCCGACCAGCTTCACCGGCGTCATCGCCCCCTCGCTGACGAAAATCGTCAAGATTTACGAGGCGCAGAACGCGGCCGCCGCGAGTCTTCCGGCAGCGGTGGAACGCAAAGCCGCCGTGAAAAAAGATGAACAAAAGGCCAAGGCGCCGAAAGAAAAAGCACACGAAGGGAAGAAGAAATGAATTCGTTCACTCCGCCGGAACTGATTACGGCATTCCCCGAGATATTCCTCGCCATCATGTCGCTGATGCTTTTGATGCTGGGCGTCGCGGGCAAGGAAGAGAAGCACAAGACCGTCTCGAACTTCGCGGCGCTCACCCTGCTGTTGCTGGCGGGCGCGGTTTACCGCTTCTGCCACGGCTCCAACCTGACTTTCAACGACATGTTCATCAACGACACCTTCGGCGCCTTCATGAAGGTACTGGTGCTCATCGGTTCCGCCGTATCCGTTTACATGTCCACCCATTACCTCGAACGCCAGCGCATCATGCGGTTCGAATACCCGGTGCTCATCATGTTCTCCACGCTGGGGATGATGCTGATGATCTCGGCGCATGACCTCATCTCGCTCTACATGGGGCTGGAGCTGCAAAGCCTGCCGCTTTACGTGCTGGCCGCCTTCCAGCGGGACACCGTGCGCTCGACCGAGGCGGGGCTGAAATACTTCGTGCTGGGCGCGCTGTCTTCCGGCATGCTGCTTTACGGCGCGTCGCTGCTCTACGGCTATACCGGCACGACCGAGTTCACCCACATGGCCAACGTGCTGAACGGCACGGGCGCGGTTTCGCTGGGCGTCATCGTCGGCATGGTGCTGTTGCTCTCGGGCCTCGCGTTCAAGATTTCCGCGGTGCCCTTCCATATGTGGACGCCCGACGTCTATGAGGGCGCGCCGACCTCCGTCACCGCCTTTTTCGCCATCGTGCCGAAAATCGCCGCGCTGGCGCTCATCACCCGCGTGTTCATGGGGCCCTTCGGCCATATCGTGCATGAATGGCGGCAGGTCATCGTCTTCATCTCCGTCGCTTCCATGGTGCTGGGCGCCGTGGCCGCGGTGCGCCAGACCAACATCAAGCGCCTGCTGGCCTATAGCTCCATCGGCAACATGGGCTATGCGCTCGTCGGCCTCGTCGCCGCGAGCGAGGAGGGGGTCAAGGCCATCATGATCTTCACCGCCATCTACATGGTCACCAGCATCGGCGCCTTCGCCGTGGTGCTGATGATGAAGCAGCGCGACCGCATGGTCGAAAACATCTACGACCTCGCCGGGCTCGGCCAGACGCAGCCGATGCTGGCGCTGGCCATGACGGTCATGATGTTCTCCATGGCGGGCATTCCGCCGCTGGCGGGCTTCTTCGGCAAGCTGTTCGTCTTTCAGGCGGCCATCAACGCGCATCTCTACGCGCTCTCGATCATCGGCGTGCTGACCTCGGTCGTCGCGGCCTACTATTACCTGCGCGTCATCAAGGTCATGTATTTCGACGCCGCCAGCGACGACACGCTGGACCGCGCGGAAGACCGCCGCCTGAACGGGCTGCTGGCGGTATCCGCGCTGGCGCTCGTGCTGTTCATCATCGCACCCGGGCCGCTGCTGACGACGGCGCAAGCCGCCGCCCAGTCGCTGTTTGCGTTGTAAGCCCGGCATGGCCTACCAGCCGAAACTGCCGGAGAATATCGGCCTCGTCGAACTGGCGGCGGTCGGCAGCACCAACGACCACGCCAAGCAGCTGGCGCGCAATGGCTATCCCGCGGGCACGGTCGTCTGGGCGCATGAGCAGACGGCGGGGCGCGGCCGGCAGGGAAACAGCTGGACCTCATACCCCGGCAACCTGTACATGAGCATGATCTTCCGCCCGGACGTGAACGCCTCGCAAGCCGGGCAGCTGTCCTTCATGGCGTCGCTGGCGCTGGCCGAGGTCTTGCAGAAATGGCTGCCGGACAGCGCGGACGTCCGCCTGAAATGGCCGAACGACCTGCTGCTGAACGGCAAAAAGGCGGCGGGAATATTGCTGGAGACCGAGGCGAAGGGCGTACAGCCCGTGCCGTGGATCGTCGTCGGCATCGGCGTCAACGTGCAGGGCGCGCCCGAAGGGGCGGTCAGCCTGCTCGATTTCGGCGTGGACGAGGTGGAGGCCGGGCAGGTGCTGGAAAAGCTGGCGCAAAAGCTTTTCACGCTGCAGGGCATCTGGAAGGGCAAGGGCTTCGCGCCGATACGCGACGAATGGCTGAAATACGCCCATAACATCGGCGGCAAGATCAACGTGCGCCTGCCCAAGGAAGAGCTGCAAGGCAGGTTCCTCGGCATCGATCCGGGCGGGGCGCTAGAGCTGGAGCTGGAGGACGGCACGCGCCGCTCCATCTCCTCCGGCGAGGTATATGCAGGATAATGAACACATTCGATTTCAACATGGCGCGGGATGCCGTCTATATGGTGCCGCTGGGCGGTTGCGGCATCTTCGGCGCGAACATGACGCTTTACGGCCACCGCGACCAGTGGGTGATGGTCGATTGCGGCATGGGCTTCGCCGACGAAACCATGCCCGGCATCGACATATTGCTGCCCGACCCGTCCTTCGCCGTCTCGCTGGGCGACAAGCTGCTGGGCATCGTGCTCACCCACGGGCACGAGGACCATATCGGCGCGCTCGAGCATCTCTGGCCGCGGCTGAAGGCGCCGCTCTACGCCACCAAATTCACCGCCACCCGCATCCGCCAGGCTTTCAGCGAAACGCCCTGGGGCGGGCAGACGAAGCTGCACGACGTGCCGCTGTCGGGCCGCGTGGCGCTGGGGCCCTTCGACATCGAATACGTCAACATGGCCCATTCCATCCCCGAGGCCTGCGCGCTGGCCATCACGGTCAATGACGTCGGCACTATCGTGCATACCGGCGACTGGAAGCTGGACGAAGACCCCGTGGTGGGGCAGAAGACAGACGAGAAACGCCTGAAGGAAATCGGCGAAGCGGGCGTGCTGGCGCTGGTCGGGGATTCGACCAACGCCATGGTGCCGGGCCATTCGGGCTCCGAGCGCATGGTGCAGAAAAACCTGTCCGAGGTCTTCGGCGAATTCAGGGACGCCTGCATCGCGGTCAGCTGCTTTTCGACCAACGTCGCGCGGCTGAAAAGCATCTCGGAGGCGGCGCAGGCGAACGACCGGCAGATCTGCCTCGTCGGGCGCTCGCTTTGGAACTCGAACGAGGCGGCGCGGCATTGCGATTACCTCTCCGGCGTGCCGGAATTCCTGACCGACGACGAGGCCAACCTGCTGCCGGCCGAAAAGCTGGTCTATGTCTGCACCGGCTCGCAGGGCGAGCCGCGCGCGGCCCTGTCCCGCATCGCGCGGGACGACCACAAGGCGCTGCAGCTGGCGGAAGGGGACGTGGTCATTTTCTCCTCCCGCACCATTCCCGGCAACGAGCGCGCCATCGACCGCATCAAGAACCGCTTCATGGCGGCGGGCGTGAACGTGGTGACGGACCGCGACGCGCCGATCCATGTTTCCGGCCACCCCTACCGCGACGAGCTGAAGGCGCTGTACAGCTGGGTGAAGCCCCTGACCGCCATTCCCGTGCACGGCGAGCACATGCAGCAGGAAAAACACGCCGCGCTGGCCGAGGACTGCGGCGTGGGGCAGGTGCTGATACCGCAAAACGGCCATGTCATCGAGGTATCGAAAGAGGGCGCGCAGCTGATGGGCCATGTCGATAGCGGCATCCTCGCCATCGAGGGCAAGCGCATCGTCGCGGTCGATCACGAAGCCATCCTCATGCGCCGCCGCCTGATGCACAACGGCAGCGTGGTCGTGACCGTGGTGGTGGACGGGCAGGGCAATCTCGTCGCCCCGCCGAAGGTGACGGCGATGGGCCTGCTGGACGAAAGCAGCGAGGTGGATGCCGAATACATCGAGGGCGTGGTCGAGGAAATCTCGAAAAAGATCGAAAATACGCCCAAGGGCCTGCGCCGGGACGACGACGAGCTGGGGGAGCAAATCCGCATTACCGCGCGCCGGTATTTCAGCAAGAAGTTCGACCGCAAGCCGCAGACCCGCGTTCATCTGGTGAGGATATAAGCCATGTCTCTGCTCGACGCCGCTTTCATCTACGTCATGCTCTGGTGGTTGTGCCTTTTCACCGTGCTGCCGCTCGGCGTGAAACGCCATACGGAAGAAGGCAAGGGCCACGACATGGGCGCGCCGGTCTTTCCCAACCTGAAAAAGAAGCTGCTCATCAATACCGTGCTGGCCGGCGTGGTGCTGGGGGTTTTGTGGCTGCTGGTCTATACCGGCGTCATCAACTGGCACGGCTGGTTCTACGAAGGGGTGCTGGTGCAGAAATGACGAACGTGAAGAACATCCTCATCGCCGCGGGCGCGGCTTGCCTGTTTTCCCTGCCGGCCTTCGCCGCCGACAAGGAACAGGCGGCGAAAACGCCGGAGATCGACCCCGCGTTCTGCAGCCGGATGGTGACGTACCAGGAACCGCCGGGCGTGGAATACCAGCCGGGCGTGGACGTGCACGGCAACCCGGTGGTGGAGCCGGACCTCAACCCGTCGCCGATCAAAATGCCGGATACGGTCACTTTCGACCTTACCGTCGATACGGCCCAGTACCTCGGTCTCACCGCGCCCGCCGGTCTGGAAGGCAAGATGAAAATCGGCACTATTGCCATGAAGGACGGGCACGTCACCTTCAACGGCCAGCCGCTGGAAGGACAGGCCGAAGCCACGCTGCGCAACATATGCGCGCAGCAGGAAAAGGATGCGCCGAAAAAGGAAGACGCGGAAAAGCCCGCCGTCAAGTTCGACAAAGGCGAGGGGCCGGGGTCGTAACGGCGGATTTATTATTAAAAATCAAAGATTGACCAATTTCCCGGGCTTTTGTAATTTGACGGACGGGCCCAACCACCAGAAAAGCGGACAAGACCATGGCTGAACCGGCGAAGAAAACCAAGAATTCCAGAACGGCGATCACCCCCACGCGGGAGGATAATTTCCCCGAATGGTACCAGCAGGTCATCAAGGCCGCCGACATGGCGGAGAACGCGCCCGTGCGCGGCTGCATGATCATCAAGCCTTACGGTTTTGCGGTGTGGGAGAACATCCAGAAGCATTTCGACAAGATGATCAAGCTGGAGGAGGTGCGCAACGCCTATTTCCCGCTGCTCATCCCCATGAGCTACATCGCCAAGGAAGCCGACCATATCGACGGTTTCGCCAAGGAATGCGCGGTCGTCACCCACCACCGTCTCGCCAAGAACGAGGAAGGCGCGCTGGCGCCCGACCCCGCTTCGGTGCTGACCGAGCCCATGATCATCCGCCCCACGTCGGAGACGATTATCGGCGAGGCGATGCACAACTGGGTGCAGTCCTACCGCGACCTGCCGCTGAAGCTCAACCAGTGGTGCAACGTCATGCGCTGGGAAATGCGCCCGCGCATCTTCCTGCGCACCGCCGAATTCCTCTGGCAGGAAGGCCACAACGCCTTCGCCACGGCGGAGGAAGCCGACGCCGACGCGCGCCGGATGCTGGAGGTCTATGCCGACTTCCTTGAAAACTACATGGCCATTCCCGTCATCAAGGGCGCGAAAACGCCGGACGAACGCTTCCCCGGCGCCATCGAGACCTATACGGTCGAGGCCTTCATGCAGGACGGCAAGGCGTTGCAAAGCGCGACCTCCCACAACCTCGGCCAGACCTTCGCGAAGTCCTCGGACATCAAGTATCTCGACAAGGACGGCACGCAGAAGCTGGCTTGGACGACGTCATGGGGCATGTCAACCCGCACCATCGGCGGGCTGATCATGACCCACGGCGACGATGACGGCATGGTCATGCCGCCGCGCGTCGCGCCGCACCAGGTCGTCATCCTGCCCATCATCCACGACGAGGCGGACCGGGGCAAGATCATCGAGTATTGCGAGAACATCCGCAAGGAACTCATCGCCAAGGACATCTCGGTCGAGCTGGACCGCTCGGACCTGCGCAACTCGGACAAGATGTGGAACAGCATCAAGAAGGGCGTGCCCGTGCGCCTCGAGGTCGGCGCGCGCGAGATCGCCGGGGGCCAGCTCACCTATACCCGCCGCGACCTCGGCAAGGACGGCAAGGCCAAGGTATCGGCCGAGGAATTCATCAACAAAATCGGCGCCGTGCTGGACGACATGCAAAAAGACTTGCTGGCCAAGGGCCGCGAGCGGCTGAACGGCATGGTGCAGGACGCGGCTTCGCTGAAAGACGTGCGCGATTTCTTCGCGGCGGAGAAAATCGGCGGGCTGCGGCTGGATTACGACCTCATCAAGGATTCGGAGGAATTCGAGGCCATCAAGAAAGATTTCGCCGTTACCACGCGCTGCCTGCCCTATGAGGACGAAGGGCGCAAGGTCATCGTTTCCAAGGCCTATTGACCGTGGACGTCCGCCAGATCATTCCCGGCAGCGCGGATTACGCCGCCATGTGCGACCTTCGCGAGCGTGTGCTGCGAAAGCCGCTGGGGCTGGTGCTGACGGCGGAGGAAAAGGCGCTCGACGCGGGCTGCCACCTGCTGGGCTGTTTCGACGGCGCGGCGATTCAGGGCTGCATGATCCTGCAAAAGCACCCGGACGGCGGCGTGCAGCTGCGGCAGGTCGCGGTGGATGACGCGGCGCAGGGGCGCGGCGTCGGCGGCACCATGCTGGCGGTCGCTTGCGAGGTTTTGCGGGGCTGGGGCGTGAAAGGCATGTATTGCCATGCGCGGGAGACGGCGCGCGGCTTTTATCTGCGCCACGGCTGGCAGCCGGTCGGCGCGCCTTTCGAGGAACATACCGTGCCGCACATCCTCATGGAATTCACCCTGCCCGCGGAGAAAACCGCCTGATGTCCTTCGCCTTTGAAAGAATGGTCGCGGGCCGCTACCTGCGCTCCCGCCGGAAAGAAGGGTTCATCTCCGTCATCGCGGGGTTTTCCTTTCTCGGCATCATGCTGGGGGTGGCGACGCTCATCATCGTCATGTCCGTCATGAACGGCTTTCGCGACGAGCTTATCGGGCGCATCCTCGGCCTGAACGGGGAGATCAACGTCTATAGTCCCTCGGGCCCGATTTTTCCTTATGAACCGCTGCTGGAACGGCTGAAGAAAACGCCGGGCGTGAAGCTGGCGCTGCCGACTATCGAGGGGCAGGCGCTGCTCACCATGCAGGGCGCGGCCTCGGGCGTGGCCGTGCGCGGGTTGCGGCCGCAGGATTTTTCGATCAAGCCTATCCTCTCGACCGGCATCAAGGACAGGCTTTCGCAGCCGGATTACTTCGGGGAGGACCGCGTGGCCATCGGCGTCGCCATGGCGCAGCGGTTGCACCTGCGCCCCGGCGACAAGATCACGCTCATCGCGCCCAAGGCCAAGACCACGCCCTTCGGCAACATCCCGCGCTCGCGCAGCTTCACCGTCGGCGCGATTTTCGACGTCGGGATGTATGAATACAACAACAGTTTCGTCTATATGCCCATGGACATGGCGCAGGCCTTCTTCGAGACGGGCGAGGGCGTGAGCGCGATCGAGGTCATGACGCCCGACGCTGCCAATACCGCCGCCGTGGAAGACGCCATCAACAACGAGCTGGGCGGGCAATACAACGTCGCCGACTGGCAAGGCAGCAACGCCAGCCTCGCCAACGCGCTCGACGTGGAGCGCAACGTGATGTTCCTTATCCTGACCCTCATCATCATCGTCGCCGCCTTCAATATCATCTCCAGCCTCATCATGCTGGTGAAGGACAAGGGGCGCGACATCGCGATTTTGCGCACCATGGGCGCGACGCGCGGGATGATCGTGCGCATCTTCCTTTACACCGGCGCCACGGTGGGCGTCGGCGGCACGCTGGCGGGTACCGCGCTGGGCGTGGTTTTCGCGCGCAACATCGAGGCCATCCGCCAGTGGCTGCAGGGGCTGACCCATACCGAGCTGTTTTCGGCGGAAATCTATTTCCTCTCCAAGCTGCCCGCCAAGCTGGAACCGGGGGAGGTCGTGCTCATCGCCGGCATGGCGCTCGTCCTTTCATTCGCCGCCACGATATATCCCGCATGGAAAGCCGCGAAGCTCGACCCCGTGGAGGCGCTGCGCCGTGAGTAAGGTTCTGGAGCTTCGCAACATCACGCGCAATTTCGAGCAGGGCGGCGAAACGCTGCACATCCTGCGCGGCGTCAACATGGCGGTGGAGCAGGGCGAGGTCGTCGCGCTGCTCGGCCCCAGCGGCTGCGGCAAGACCACGCTGTTGCAGATCGCGGGGCTGCTGGAGATCCCGAGCGGCGGGGAGGTCGTCGTCAACGGCAAGCCCGTCAAGAGTCATGCGGACGACGACCGCACCACGCTGCGTCGCACGCAGATCGGCTTCGTCTATCAGTTCCACCACCTGTTGCCGGATTTTACCGCGCTTGAAAACCTTTTGCTGCCGCAATATGTCGCAGGCGCGGCGAAAAAGCCCGCGCGGGAACGCGCCATGCAGCTATTGGAAAGCGTGGGGCTGAAAAGCCGGGCGGAGCATTACCCGGGCCAGCTTTCGGGCGGCGAGCAGCAGCGCGTCGCCATCGCCCGCGGCCTCGTCAACAAGCCGGCCCTGCTGCTGGCGGACGAGCCGACCGGCAACCTCGACCCCGCGACCTCGGAGGACGTCTTCCGGGTGATGATGCAGACGCTCAAAGACCTCAACACCGGCGCGCTCATCGTCACGCACAACCACGAGCTCGCGCACCGCATGCACCGCGTGCTGGAGCTGAAAGACGGCGTGGTCTAAGCCTCTTGAAATCGGGAAATCTTATTTATGCGGCTTGAGCCCGCCGGGCGCGGCCTTGGGCACGATGGACTTCTCGCGCGCGGCGGGAAGGTCGAATTCGCGCAGCTCGTCGTTGGCGGCCAGCACGGCGTTGATTTGGGAGATGGCGCCCATCAGCTTGGCCACGTCTTCTTCTTTCGACAGGTCGTAGCTGTTGAACATCGCCTTGGTCTTCGAATTCTCGGTCGTGTACCAGAAGGCGTCGCTGTCGATGTTGAAGATCGCGCCATAGGGCTTGTTCAGGTTCTCGGTATAGCAGTCGATTTTGCTGTCCGGCATCACGCGCACCAGGAAGCGGGCGTCGTAGATGCTGAGCAGGGCGTAGTTGACGTTGCCGTCGCCCATGCCGCCGCGGTACAGGTTCTGCTCGCGCAGCTTGTCGTAGGTGGCCAGCTCGACGCCGATCTGGTCGTTGCCGATGGCGTGGAATTTCGAAACGACCGCGTTCAGCTTCGCCAGCGTGGGGCGGAAGACCTTCAGGGTGTCGCGCGCCTGCGCGGCCAGCGCGTTGAAGCCGCGCGCCAGCGAATCCGTGTCTGTTTTCAGCTTCTCGGGCGCTTTTTCCGCCTTGGGGGCGGCATTGGCGGGCTGTTCGGCCGTGGTCTCTTTTTGAACTTCTTCTGTCACGGAATTCTAACCGGTTGATTTCATTAAAGGCTGCTTTTGGTCTTGTGCGCCATATTATAAAAAACCTTGAGTTATGTCAAGGAAATGCGGCGGCGGAAAACCTTGTTGAATATCAATGGTTTTATATGCGAATTTGGGGCAGGAATCATAAATGCAAGACAAACCGCTCAAAACCGTGCCCTTCGTCCACCTGCGGGTCCATTCGGCCTATTCGCTGGCCGAGGGGGCTATCCGCATCAAGGACATGATTCCGCTGGCCAAGGAGCTGGATATGCCCGCCCTTGCCGTGACGGATACCGGCAATTTGTTCGGCGCGCTCGAATTCTCGCTCACCGCCGCCAAGTCCGGCATACAGCCCATCATCGGCTGCCAGCTCTGGGTCGAGCGGCCCGATCAGGCGGAGCAGAAAAACAAGAAATCGGAAATGCCCGACCAGCTCGTGCTGCTGGCGCAAAACCGCAAGGGCTACGAAAACCTGATGAAGCTGACGAGCAAAAGCTTCCTCTCGCCCCTTCCGCATGAGGAAAAACCCGCCGTCAGCCGCGAGGACGTGGCGACCTACAGCGAAGGCCTCATCTGCCTGACGGGCGGCGTGAAGGGGCCCGTCGGCCGCTTGTTGCTGGAAACCCGCGCGGCGGACGCGGAAAAAGAGCTGCTGCACCTCAAAAAAGTTTTCGGCGACCGGCTCTACGTCGAGCTGGAGCGCCACGGCATGGCGGAGGAGGTGGCGATAGAGGACGGGCTGCTCGACCTCGCCTATGCGCATGACATCCCCATCGTCGCCACGAATAACTGCTTCTTTTCGGAGCCGGACATGTACGAGGCGCATGACGCGCTGCTCTGCATCGCCGAAAGCGCCTATGTGCAGGACAATACCCGCCGCAAGGTCTCGCCGGAGCATTACTTCAAATCCGCCGAACAGATGGCCGAATTGTTCAAGGACCTGCCGGAAGCCGTCCAGAACACGGTCGAGATCGCGAAACGCTGCGCCTATATGCTGGAAGAGGTCAAGCCCATGCTGCCGCGCTTCCCCACCGACGAAGGGGTGAGCGAGGAGGACGAGCTGCGCAAGCGCTCCGAAAAAGGCCTGCAATGGCGGCTGGAAAACTACGTCTTCCAGCAGGGCTGGGACGAGGCGAAGAAGGAGGAAATCCGCAAGCAATACTTCGCGCGATTGGAATACGAGCTGGGCGTGCTCATCGGCATGGGCTTCGCGGGCTACTTCCTCATCGTCTCGGACTTCATCGAATGGGCGAAGGACCACGACATTCCGGTGGGGCCGGGCAGGGGCTCGGGCGCGGGCTCGGTCGTCGCATGGGCCGTGCGCATCACCGACTTGGACCCCATCGCCATGAACCTGCTGTTCGAGCGCTTCCTGAACCCCGAGCGCGTGTCCATGCCCGACTTCGACGTGGACTTCTGCCAGGAACGCCGGGACGAGGTCATCAATTACGTGCGCGAGAAATACGGCATGGATTCCGTCGCGCAAATCATCACTTTCGGTAAATTGCAGGCGCGCGCCGTGGTGCGCGACGTCGGGCGCGTCTTGCAGATGCCCTACGGTCAAGTCGATAAGATCGCCAAGCTGGTGCCGCAGAACCCCGCCAACCCCATCAGCCTGACCGAGGCGATCGAGAGCGAGCCGATGCTGCGCGAGGCGCGCGACGCGGACGAGCAGGTGGGCAGGCTCATCAACATCGCGCTGAAGCTGGAAGGGCTGTTCCGCCACGCTTCCACCCACGCGGCGGGGGTCGTCATCGGCGACAAGCCGCTGGACGAGATCGTGCCGGTCTATCGCGACCCCGGCTCGGAAGTGCCCGCGACGCAGTTCAACATGAAGGACGTGGAAAAGGCGGGGCTGGTCAAGTTCGACTTCCTCGGCCTGAAAACGCTGGACATCATCCGCGACGCCATCCGCTTCGTGAAGCAGACGACGGGGGAGGATCTGGACCCGCTGAAGTTCCCGCTCGACGACAAGAAGACCTACGAGATATTGGCCAAGGGCGAATGTTTCGCCGTCTTCCAGCTCGAGAGCGGCGGCATGCGCGACCTGTGCCGCCAGATGAACGTGAAGAACTTCGAAGAGGTGAGCGCTATCGTGGCCCTGTTCAGACCGGGGCCGATGGAGAACATTCCCAAGTACCTCGCCAACCTGAAGGGCGAGGAGCAGATCGACTACATGCACCCGCTGCTGGAACCGGTCATCAAGGACACCTACGGCGTCATGATCTACCAGGAACAGGTCATGCAGGCCGCGCAGGTGCTGGCGGGCTACACGCTGGGCGGCGCCGACCTGCTGCGCCGCGCGATGGGCAAGAAGATCAAGGCCGAGATGGACGCGCAGCGCGAGATTTTCGTCAAGGGCTGCGAGAAGACCAACAAGATCGCCGCCGACGTCGCGGGCGCGATCTTCGACCAGATGGAGAAATTCGCGGGCTACGGCTTCAACCGCGCGCACTCCGCCGCCTACGGGCTCATCGCCTACCAGACGGCTTACCTGAAGGCGCATTACCCCGTGGAATTCATGGCCGCGAACATGACGCAGGACATGAACAACACCGACAAGCTGGGCGTGACCCGGCAGGAACTGCAGAAAATGGGCATCACCCTGCTGCCGCCCGACATCAACAAGTCGCTGCCGCGCTTTTCGGTCGAGCATATGCCGGACGGCTCGCGCGCGATCCGCTACGCGCTCGCCGCGCTGAAGGGCGTGGGCGAGGAGGCGATGAAGAAGGTGGTCGAGGAACGCGCGCAGAACGGCCCCTATAAAGACCTGCATGATTTCGCCCGAAGGCTGGACAGCAAGGTGATGAACAAGCGGCAGATGGAATCGCTCGCCGCCTCGGGCGCTTTCGACACGATGAACGACAACCGCGCCGCCGTGCTGGGCTCGGTCGAGACATTGCTGCGCTACGCTTCCGCCCATGCGGAGGAAAAGGCGAGCGGGCAGGAAAGCCTCTTCGGCGGGGACGCGGGCGCGTCATTGCCCGAACCGCCGCTGGCCTCCGCCCCGCCCTTCGAGCCGCTGGAAAAGCTGCGCCATGAATTCGACGGCGTCGGGTTCTATCTTTCCGCGCACCCGCTGGACAACATGACCTCGCAGCTCGAGAGGCTGCAGGTCGTGCCTTCCAACATGGTGAAATCCGCGCTGGCGGCCAAGCCCACCAACCGGCTGCGCATGGCGGGCATCGTCGTGCGCAAGCAGGAGCGCACTTCGCAAAAGGGCAACCGCTTCGCCTTCGTCGCGGTTTCAGACCCCTATGGCGTTTTCGAGATGATGGTCTTCTCCGAGCTGCTGGGGGCGCGCCGCGACCTGCTGGAGGCGGGCACGCCGATCCTGTTGTCCGTCGATGTTGACCGCAAGAACGAGGACGAGCTGCGCTACCTCGCCCAGAGCATCGAGCCGCTGACCGCCGCCGTGCAGGGCGCCACCCGGCAACTGCATGTGCATCTCCACAAGCCGGAGGCGGTGGAGCAGGTGAAGGACGTGCTGGAAAAATCGCCGGGGCGGGGGAGCGTGAAAATCCACCTCATCGCTCCCGCGGCGGGCGGGCGCGAAGCCACGCTGGAACTGCCCGGCGAGTGGAACATGCAGGAAGACACCGCCAAGGAACTGCGCCGGATCAGCGGCGTCGGCATGGTGCGCGAAGTCTAAGTTACATTCAGCTGAAGGTGCGCATTTAAATGGGCATTTCAAAAACAATTTTTGATTACGCGACGAGTGAATTGTCATCTTCTGCATTTTGGGCATGGGTCTTGAGTAGTCTCTGCAATGCCCCTGGGGATGATGCTCCTCAAGATGACGTTAAAGTTCTCGCAAAGTTGTTTCTTGCAGGCAGCGGCATACAGCCAGAAAAGGTGAAGCTGGTTAGAACTGAAGTTTCGTTTAAAAAGGGTCGGGCGGATATTGTTTTATATGCGGATAAGAACGAAACAGTGATATTGGCAATCATCGAAAACAAGCTTCTCAGTACGCCTTCGATATATGACGTTTATAGGCAGTTGGAGAGCTACCGAGAAAATTGTCCTGAGGCTAAGGGGTTTATCCTGACATGGCGCTACGATACTGCTCATGATTATAACCGCGACGGAAAGAGCTGGAATGTGCAGTTTCTCGACCTGGACAGTCAAGTGGAGATCATGCAAAAAGCGCATGTAAGGCATCCGATCTTGCAGCAATATTATTCGTACGCAGGTAAGGTGCAGAAAAGCAGGCACGCCTCCTTAGAAGAACTGAAAAGGCCAATCAAGGAAATTTCATTTGACGGCGTAAAGGGTAGTTTAGCTAGGGAGGATTTTCAGTGGGCCTTGATGAATAAATTGACTGACGGTTGTGATATAAAAGAAATATACGGAGGAGTTAACAAGGGAGGTGGCTGCTGGACGCAGGCTAAACTTCCGCTGCCGAAGGGGTTCTGCATTTCATATCGTAAAGATTGGAACGAAATTTTTTTCTATCGCCTTGACCGTATGAATGCCAAAGACGTTTGCCAATCTCCTTTCTATCTTCGTCTGAATTATTATACATGGTCAGAGGGGAAGAAACTCACGCAAGGCGAGAAGAACGAAAAGCAAGCCATTATCGATGACAAGGTGTTTCCGGCCTGTAAAAAAGCCTACAGGAAAAATCCATTCAGTCTTGGAGAGCTAGATTTACAACCGAGCTACACAAAGAACAAGGAATCGTCATTGTGGTATATCAGATTTAAGGATTTGAGACAGGATGTAACTGTAAACGAGCTCAATGAGTGGTTACGATCTTGGCAGCGGCAATTCCTTGTCGAAATGGAAAATTGGTAAAAAGATAAAAACTTCAAAGAGAATTCTTCACCGGCTTCAGCGGGCGGTTGAGGCGCGGGGCGGGTTTCTTTCCGGCGGCCGCCGGTTCTTTTTTGGCGAAGACGTTGAAGCCGTTGCCCAGCTTTTTCAGCCGGTTCAGCAGGGAAGGGGCCGCGGGTTTGGCGGAGAGGGATATTTTCGCCGTGGCGTGTTCCGTCGCCGGACCGCCGTTTTGCGCACGCACGGCTTTCTCGCGCTCGAATTTCTTGTGGATGGCCATCAGGATGCGGTTGCTGATGAAGGATTTTACCGCAAAGCCCGCGCCGGTGATCATGGTGGAGGCGCCCAGCACGGCGGGCAGCAGGTGGATGCCCGCGGCCTTCAGCCCCAGCGCCACGCCGCCGGCCAGCCCGAAGGTGCCCCAGCCCAGCGCGCTGACGGTCGAGAACAGGGCGAGGCGCTTGGTCCACTTCATGCGGGTATGAAGCTGCTTTTCGCTCAGGCGGCTGGTATCGGCCAGCTTTTTATAGAAGTTTGTGAAGACGTTCATTTTCGTCCTAAGTTGCCCCGAGATCCTGTCTGCAGCCCATTTTATCCGCCCCTTCGGGCGGTGTCTCCATAATTCGACGCGGATGCGTTTAATAGTACCTCACGGTATATATTATGTCAATTATGAAGGACTGCATATGTATCCCTTTGAAAAACAGTCCTATTTTAGACATAATTCCAGACGATGTCGCGGCGCGGGAGATTCCGGCCCTGCACAATGTGCCGCCGGCATTGAAAAACATATGAAATACCTATGTTTTACTTGCCAAATCCGCCCGATGGCTGTAGAAACCACACTCATGAGAGGCGACCGAATGGTTCGGGCGTTTCTTAAATTCACATGCGGATTTAAGAGGTTGCCGAAAAGGCGACCGCGACGGTGTCCTGATAAGGGATGATCATCCGCAGAGGCATAACCGAGAAAGAAAAGGATTACTCACATGACGATGCCGACCTTCACCATGCGCCAGCTTCTGGAAGCGGGCGTTCACTTCGGTCACCACACCCGCCGCTGGAACCCGAAAATGAAACCCTACATTTTCGGCGAGCGCAACAACGTCCACATCATCAACCTCGAGCTGACCGTTCCCATGCTGCACCACGCGCTGAAGAACGTGCGCGACATCGTCGCCAACGGCGGCCGCGTCCTCTTCGTGGGCACCAAGCGTCAGGCGGCCGACAAGATCGCCGAAACCGCACAGCGTTGCGGCCAGTTCTACGTGAACTACCGCTGGCTGGGCGGCATGCTGACCAACTGGAACACCATCTCGCAATCGATCAAGCGCCTGCGCCAGGTCGAGGAAATGATGGAAAACCCGGAAGTCCGCCACGGCCTGACGAAAAAAGAACAGCTGAACCTGTCGCGCGAAAAAGAGAAGCTTGAAAAAGCGCTCGGCGGCATCAAGGAAATGGGCGGCCTGCCCGACGCCATCGTCGTCATCGACGTGATGAAGGAAGCGAACGCCATTCTGGAAGCGCGCCGCCTGAACATTCCCGTCTTCGGCGTGGTCGATACCAACTGCGACCCCGACGGCGTGGATTTCCTGATCCCCGGCAACGATGACGCGACCCGCGCCATCAACACCTATTGCGACCTGTTCGGCGACGCGGTTCTCGACGGCCTGCAGGCCGAAGTCTCCGCTTCGGGCGTCGATCTCGGCGCGTCCGAGAACCCCGGCGAAGAAAACCTCGACGGCGACGTCGAGGAAGTCAAGGCCGCCGCGGCCGCTGGCTAAACCGATACGGCAGAAGGCTCCCGCCCTTCGCGGCGGGGGCCTGCCTGCCCCGGAACGCATAAACGGCGATATCCGATGAGGCGATATTCGCAGATATCCACATGGCTCTCTTAAGGGCCGGTTGTAAAAGAAGGGACATTCAAGACATGACGGAAATCACGGCAGCACTGGTCAAGGAACTGCGCGACAAAAGCGGCGCGGGCATGATGGACTGCAAAAAAGCGCTCGGCGAAACCAATGGCGACATGGAAGCCGCCGTTGACTGGCTGCGCAAAAAAGGCCTCGCCTCCGCCGCCAAGAAAACGGGCCGCGCCGCGGCCGAGGGGCTTGTCAGCGTCGCGACCGAGGGCAACACCGCCGTCATCATCGAGCTGAACGCGGAAACCGACTTCGTTTCGCGCAACGAACAGTTCCAGAAATTCCTCAACGCCATCACCGAACTGGCGCTGAAAGAGAAAATCGATACGCTGGACAAGCTGAAAGCCGCCACGCTGGACGGCAAGACCGTCGAAGCGGGCCTGACCGACCTCATCGCCGGCATCGGCGAGAACATGACGCTGCGCCGCATGCAGTCGCTTTCCGTCGGCAAAGGCGTCGTTTCCAGCTATGTCCACAACATGCTGGTGCCCGGTTGCGGCAAGATCGGCGTGCTGGTCGCGCTTGAATCCGAAGGCGACGCCGGCAAGCTGGAAGAGCTGGGCCGCCAGCTGGCGATGCACATCGCGGCTTCCCGCCCCGAAGCGCTGACGATCGAAGGCCTCAACGCCGACGTCGTCGCGCGCGAGCGCGCCGTCCACGCGGACAAGGCGCAGCAGAGCGGCAAGCCCGCCGAGATCATCGAGAAGATGGTCGAGGGCGCGCTGCGCAAGTTCTACGAGCAGATTGTCCTTTTGAAGCAGACCTTCATCATCGACGGCCAGACCAAGATCGAAACCGTGCTTGAAAACGCGGCCAAAGACGTCGGCGCGCCCGTCAAGATCGCGGGCTACGTCCGCTTCGAGCTGGGCGAAGGCGTCGAGAAGAAAGAAGACGATTTCGCGAACGAAGTCGCGAAAATGGCTGCCGGCTGATATCGGCCGCCTGACCAAAAGACTGCCCTGCGGCACGCGCCCCCTCTTTCCATGAGGGGGCCTGCCCGCGGGATCTGAAGACCAGACCCGCCTTATCCGCGGCATCGGCCGCCGGACGGCGGCAACATTCGGGGGTTATTTCATGTCCACAGCACGGTTCAAGCGCGTCCTCCTCAAGATCTCCGGCGAAGCGCTGATGGGGGAAGGGGAATACGGCATTGAACTGGATACGGTCAACCGCATCGCGCAGGACGTGAAGGACGCCGTCGCGCTGGGCGTCGAGGTCTGCCTCGTCATCGGCGGGGGCAACATCTTCCGCGGGGTTTCCGGCGCCGCCGTCGGCATGGACCGCGCCTCGGCCGACCACATGGGCATGCTGGCCACCGTCATCAACTCCCTCGCCATGCAAAACGCGCTCGAACAGCTGGGCGTGGATACGCGGGTGCAGTCGGCCATTCCCATGGCCAGCGTCTGCGAGCCCTATATCCGCCGCAAGGCCATCCGCCACATCGAGAAGGGCCGGGTGGTCATTTTCGCCGCCGGCACGGGCAACCCGTTCTTCACCACCGACACCGCCGCCGCGCTGCGCGCCTCCGAAATGGGCTGCGACGTTTTGCTCAAGGGAACGAAGGTGGACGGCGTCTATACCGCCGACCCGATCAAGGTGCCGAGCGCGACGAAATACGAAAGGCTGACCTACCTCGAGGTTCTTTCGAACGATCTAGGCGTGATGGATGCATCCGCCATTTCACTGGCGCGGGAAAACAACATTCCCGTCGTCGTCTTTTCAATCAAGCGCCCGGGCGCCTTCGTCGAACTGATGCAGGGCCGGGGCGAATACACCATTGTAATGGAGAAAGAGGTTCAAAATGGCTGAACTCGACATGGATGACCTGGACCGCCGCATGAACGGCGCGCACGAGATGCTGGCGAAGGAGCTGAGCGGCCTGCGCACCGGCCGCGCGTCCACAAACCTGCTGGAAAACGTGGTCGTCGAGGTTTACGGCAGCAAGATGCCGCTCAACCAGGTGGCCACCGTCGCCGTGCCCGAACCGCGCATGCTGACGGTGCAGGTCTGGGACGCGGGCAACGCCAAGGCGGTCGAAAAGGCGATCACCAACGCCAACCTCGGCCTGAACCCGCAGCCCGCGGGCACGCTCATCCGCGTGCCTATTCCGGGGCTGACGGAAGAGCGCCGCGCGGAGCTGGCGAAGATCGCCGCCAAATACGCCGAGCAGGCCCGCGTCGCCGTGCGCAACGTGCGCCGCGAAGGCATGGAAACCGCCAAGAAGATCAAGAACGACGGCGGGTCCGAGGACGACCTGAAGCGCAACGAGGACAGCATCCAGAAAATGACCGACAGCTGGATCAAGAAAATCGACGAGAGCCTTTCGCACAAGGAACAGGAAATCAAGCAGGTCTGACGCCCCATGCCCTCCGCCCCGCAAGATGAACCGCAGGCATTGCCGCAGCACGTCGCCGTCATCATGGACGGCAACGGACGCTGGGCGACCGCGCGGGGATTGAGCCGGACGGAGGGGCACAAAAAGGGCGCGGAGGCGGCGCAGCGCGCCGTGGAAGCGGCGCGCGACATGGGCATCCCCTATATCACGCTCTTCACCTTTTCTTCGGAGAACTGGAACCGCCCGGCTTCCGAAGTCGATGACCTGATGAATCTTCTGCGTTTCTACCTGAAGAAGGAAACGGCGGAGCTGCACAAGAGCGGCGCGCGGCTACGCGTCATCGGCGACCGCACGCGCCTGCCCAAGGACATCGTGAAGCTCATCGAGAGCGCCGAGGAAAAGACGCGGGACAACGACCGCATCACCGTCGTCATCGCCATCAGCTACGGCGGTCGCGACGACATCGTGCAGGCGGCGCGGCACTTGGCGGCGCTGGCCAAGGCGAACGCGGTCGATATCGAGAAGAGCGACGAGGATCTTTTCGCGCAGGCGCTGATGACGGAAGACATTCCCGACCCGGACCTGATGATCCGCACCAGCGGCGAATACCGCATCAGCAACTTCCTGATGTGGCAGCTGGCCTATAGCGAGATGTATTTCACCCATACCCTCTGGCCCGATTTCGGCCGGGCGGACATGGAAGAGGCGGTCCGGTTCTTCAACGGGCGCGAGCGTCGCTACGGCGGATTGTCCTCCAGAAAGGTTGCCTCCTCATCATGATGACGGCGAGTGAAAACCCGGCGATAAAGCCGGAAAGCGGGCTGAAAACACGGGTGAAGTCCGCGCTCATTTTCGCGCCCTGCGTCCTGTTCATCCTTTACATGGGCGGCTATGCCTTCTCGATCATGATCGCGGCGGCCGCGCTGATCGGCGCGTTCGAATGGACGCGCATGGTCACGACCGGGCTTCACGCGCCGCGCCTGCTTTCGCGCCTTTCGGCCTTCGTGGCCGGGCTGGCCGTGCTTGCCGCGGGCTTCGTGCAAAGGGCGGACGGCATGGTGGACAATCCCGTCATTCCGCTTTTCCTGCTGCTGGCGCTGTGCTGCGTCATCTTTGCCTATAACTTCTATCACAACGGCCCCCGGATCGGGCGCGTACTGGGCGGCGTCGTCTATATCGGTTTCGCGCTCGACGTGATGATATGGGTGCGCAACGGGTCGGAATACGGGCTTTACAACATGCTCACCCTGCTCAGCATTGTCTGGGCCAGCGATTGCTTCGCCTATTTCGCGGGCCGCGCCATCGGCGGGCCGCGGCTTGCGCCCAAGATCAGCCCCAAGAAGACATGGGCCGGTTTCTTCGGCAGCAGCGTCGGCGCGGGCGTGGTCGCGGCGGGGCTGGCCTGCCCGTGGCTGACGGCCCACGCGGGAGTCCAGACCGTCGGCCACTGGGGGCCGCTCGCCTATGGCGCCGTCGGCTTCGTGCTGGCCATGTTCGGGCAGGCGGGCGACCTGCTGATTTCCTATTTCAAGCGTCACTATGGCGTGAAGGATACGGGCGACCTCATCCCCGGTCACGGCGGCATCCTCGACCGCATCGACGCCTTGCTTCTGGTCTCGCTGCTGTTCGGCGGCATCATCGCCGTCGCGGGGTAGGTCATGCAAAATCCCAGCCCCTTGCCGGCGGCGGAAAAACAGCCCCGCAGCGTGGCCGTTCTGGGCTCGACCGGGTCGGTCGGCCAAAGCACGGTCGATTTGCTGCGCGCGCACCGCGACCGCTTTTCCGTTTCCGTCCTGACCGCCAACAAAAACGCCGCGTTGCTGGCGGAGCAGGCGAAGGAACTGGGCGCGGGGCTGGCCGTCATCGCCGACGAGTCGTTTTATCCCGCCCTGAAATCCGCGCTTTCCGGCACGGGAATCGAGGCGGCGGCGGGGCATGATGCGCTCATCGCGGCCGCGGGCATGGGGGCCGACTGGACCATGGCCGCCATCGTGGGGGCGGCGGGGGTGGAATCGACCCTGCGCGCCATCCAGCAGGGCGGCACCATCGCGCTGGCCAACAAGGAATCGCTGGTTTGCGCCGGGCCGTTCATGATGGAAGCGGTCGAAAAATCCGGCGCGCGGCTGCTGCCGGTGGACAGCGAGCATAACGCCGTCTTTCAGGTTTTCGATAATGACAACCGCGCCGCCATCCGCCGGATCATCCTGACCGCCTCGGGCGGGCCGTTCCTGCGCAAGAGCCGCGCGGAGCTGGACGGGGTGACGCCCGAGCAGGCGGTGAAGCACCCCACCTGGGCGATGGGCGCCAAAATCTCCGTCGATAGCGCGACGATGATGAATAAATCATTGGAAATCATAGAAGCAGCCTATCTTTTTAACCTGAAAAGCGAAAAAATAGACGTGCTCATCCACCCGCAGTCTATTGTTCATTCAATGGTTGAGTATATCGACGGAAGTATCTTGGCCCAAATGGGTGCACCCGATATGCGCACGCCCATCGCCCATACCATGGGCTGGCCGGAGCGGGTGGAAACCAACGGCGCTCGGCTGGATCTTGCGCAAACTCTGAATATGGCCTTTGAACCAATTGATATAGAACGGTTTATTGCCGTAAAGCTGGCGCGGCAGGCGCTCGGGGCGGGCATGGGCTACCCCACGGCGCTGAATGCCGCCAACGAAGTGGCGGTCGAGGCTTTTCTGGCCGGGGAACTGAAATTTTCTGCAATAGAAAGTGTTTCGGAGCAGGCCTTGCAATCCATAAATTTCAGTGCCATATCAGATATCAATGATATCTTCGCCATTGACCGGGATGCCCGCAAACTTGCCGTATCCGCGGTTGAGGCGTTAAAATAGAAAATACACTTGAATTATCGGCGTTTGCGCGTCGGCACGGGGGTTTCATGGAATTGCTGCATAAGTTGCTGACGACGCCTGTCGATTTCTTCAAGGGCTACGGCCTGCCGTTCCTTGCGGTGCTCAGCGTTCTGGTCTTCGTGCACGAATGGGGGCATTACATCATCGCGCGGCTGTGCGGCGTGAAGGTGGAGAATTTCTCCATCGGCTTCGGCAAGGAGCTTTTCGGCCGTTACGACAAGAACGGCACCCGCTGGAAGTTCTGCATGATCCCGCTGGGCGGCTACGTCCAGATGTTCGGCGACAGCGACCCCGCCAGCGCCCATCACGCCGAGGGCGTGAAAGAGGGGGAGGAAGTCCGCCCCTATACCGCCGAAGAGAAAAAGGTCGCCTTTTACTGCCAGCCGCTGTTCAAGCGCGCGGCCATCGTCTTCGCCGGCCCGGCCATCAATTACCTTTTCGCCATCCTTATCCTGACCTCGCTCTACGTCGTGCGCGGCCAGCCTTATATGCCGCCGATCGCGGCCAAGGTGCTGGCGGGTGAGCCCGCGGACAAGGCGGGCATCGTGCCGGACGACAAGATATTGGCCGTCAACGGCCATGCCATCGTGAAGTTCCAGGACCTTGACGAATTCACCGACATGAACATCGACAAGCCGATGGACCTGACCATCGTGCATTCGCTGGGCGACGATAAATGGAGCGAAAAGCCCATTACCATCCACGTCACCCCGCGGCGCATCATCCATACCGACCGTTTCGGCTTCCGCCATGAAGGCGGGCGCATCGGCATCGCCAGCCCCCCCTCGGCCTTCGAGATGCAGCAGCACACGCTGGTTTCGGCCTTCGGTGCGGCGGTGGAGGAAACATGGCGCATCACCTCCGACACCTTGAAGGCGCTGGGGCAGATGATCATCGGCACCCGCAGCACCGACGAGCTGGGCGGCATCCTGCGCATCGGCGCCTATGCGGGCGATTTCGCGCAGCAGGGCTTCATCGCCTTCATCACTTTCGCGGCCCTGCTTTCCGTCAACCTCGGGCTCGTCAACCTTCTGCCGATCCCGATGCTGGACGGCGGGCATCTCGCCATGTACGCTATGGAAAAAATTCGCGGCAAACCGATGAGCGAGCATGTGCAGGAATATGCTTTAAGGGTTGGCTTAGTCTTTTTACTTGGTATTATGGTGTTCGCAACGTGGAACGATGTCGTACAGCTCAAGAACTGCGAAACGTGTTTCACCAAAAATAAAGATAAAACAACACCATAACCAAAGCGCACCGTTGAAGATGAAAAAATCCCTCTCATGGCCCGGACTGTTGGCGGTCGCCTGCATGGCGTTCTTCCTGTCGCTGGCCTTTTCGGCAGGCTGGAGCGTCCCCGCGCAGGCGGCGGAAGTCATCAAGCAGATCAAGGTGGAGGGGACGGAGCGCATTGAGCCCGCGACGGTTCTTTCCTACATCGACCTGCAGGCGGGCGACACCTTCGACAACGACCGGCTGAACAACGCGCTGAAGAGCCTGTTCGCGACCGGGCTTTTCGCCGACGTCTCGCTCTATCAGGAAGGCCATGACCTCATCATCAAGGTCGCGGAAAACCCGATCATCAACCAGATCGCCTTCGAGGGGAACAAGAAGGTCAAGGACGAAGACCTGCTGAACGAAATACAGCTGCGCCCGCGCAACGTGCTGACCCGCACCAAGGTGCAGGCGGACGTGGAGCGGATGCAGGAAATCTACCGCGCCTCCGGCCGTTTCTCTGTCGATGTCGAGCCGAAGATCATCAAGCTGGACCAGAACCGCGTCAACCTCGTCTTCGAGATCAACGAGGGGCCGCAGACGCTCATCTCGCGCATCAGCTTCATCGGCAACCGCCACTTCGACGACAGCGACCTGAAGAAGATCATCAGCAGCCACGAAGACCACTGGTGGCGCTTCTGGTCGAGCGACGACAAATACGACCCTGACCGTCTGGCCTATGACCGCGAGCTGCTGCGCAAGTTCTACCTCAACCACGGCTACGCCGACTTCCGCATCGACAACGCCATCGCCGAGCTTTCGCCCGACCGCAAGGCCTTCTACGTCACCTTCACGCTGGAGGAGGGCGAGCGCTACCGCGTGGGCAAGATCCATATCCAGAGCAACATGCCCGACGTGGATGCGAACGCCTACCGCAAATACGTCACCTTCGAGCCCAAGGACTGGTACAAGGCGAACGAGATCGAGAACACCATCAACAAGCTGACCGACGCGCTGAACGACCACCGCCACCCCTTCGTCGATGTGCGCCCGGACGTCAGCCGCAACCGCGACAGCCGCAGCATCGACGTGACCTTCAACCTCAACGAGGGGCAGAAGCTTTTCGTCAACAACATCAACATCAGCGGCAACGTGCGCACGCTCGACAGCGTCATCCGCCGCGAGATGGAGCTTTCCGAAGGCGACCCCTTCAACGCCAGCAAGCTGAAGAAGTCCGAACAGAAACTGAACGACCTCGGCTATTTCGAGACGGTCAAGGTCAAGCCCGTGCCGACGGCCGAGCCGGACAGGCAGGACATCGACATCGCGGTCGAGGAAAAATCGACCGGTGAGCTTTCGCTGGGCGGCGGCTTCTCGACGACCGACGGCCCGCTGGCGGATTTCAGCATCCGCGAGAAGAACTTCCTGGGCAAGGGGCAGGACGTCAACTTCTCCACCACGCTGGCCGCGAAGCGCACGCAATACAGCCTCAGCTTCACCGAGCCCTATTTCCTCAAGCGCGACCTCAGCGCCGGCATCGACCTGTTCCATACGACGACGAACTACCAGTCGCAAAGTTCCTACGACACGAAACAGACGGGTTTCGGGCTGCGGCTCGGCTATCCGTTGTCTGACCACTGGCGGCAGGATCTTTCCTACCGCTACAACAGCAACCAGATCGACAACGTTCCCAGCACCGCCTCGATTTACATTCAGCAGCAGGCGGGGCACCGCACGACCTCCTCCATCATGCAGCGGCTGACCTACAACACGACCGACAGCCGCATCGAGCCGACGGAAGGCTTCATTTCGCGCTTCGATACGGAGTTGGCGGGGCTGGGCGGCAACGCGCGCTACTACAAGTTCCGCCTCGGCGGCACCTATTACTATCCGGTCATCGAGAAGTGGATACTCAGCGTGCTGGGCGAGGGCGGCTACATCCACGGCTACGGCGGCGAAACCGTGCACATCAACGAGCGCTTCTACCTTGGCGGCGACAACCTGCGCGGTTTCTATGACGCCGGGGTCGGGCCGCGCGACAGCGCGACGAACGACGCGCTGGGCGGCAACGAGTTCTACCGCGGTTCCGTCCAGTTCGAATTCCCCTCCGGCCTGCCGGAAGACCTTGGCGTGCGCCTGCACACCTTCAGCGACTTCGGTACGCTGACGCAGGTGGACGACACGGGCGCGGGCATTCAGGACAGCGGCAGCATTCGTGTTTCCGCGGGCGCGGGCGTATCGTGGAAATCCCCGCTGGGCCTCGTGCACGCCGATTTCGCCGCGCCGCTGGTCAAGGAAAGCTACGACAAGCGGCAGGTGTTCCGCTTCAGTTTCGGCACGCGCTTCTAGCGCGGCGCCGACGAAAAAAGACAAAAAACCTATGAACGCAGATGAAAGAGGACTGACATGAAAAAGACAAGCAAAACGCTCATCGCCCTGGGCGCACTGGCGCTGGTATTCGCGGCGCGGCCCGCGACGGCTTCCACGGACAAGGCCGAAAGCCCCGCGGCACAAGCATCGGCCGCGCTGAACTACGGTGTGCTGGACCTGCGCGCCGCGATGATGAACAGCAACATCGGCAAGACGCTGAACAAGGAAATCAGCGACAAGATGAAAGAGGATCAGGCGCGGGTCAAACGCGACAAGAGCAAGGTCGATGGCATGCGCAAGGAGCTGGCCGAATACCAGAAAACCGCGAAGCCGGAGGATTTCAACAAGAAGTTCGAGAGCCTGAACACCAAGGCGCGCTCGATGCAGGAAGAAACCATCAAGCGCGACGACATGCTGAACAAGGCGGCGGGCGCCGCCCTTGCCGAGTTGCAGGAGCAGGTGCGCGCCGCGGCCGCGGAGGTCGCGAAGCAAAAAGGGCTGGCGGCCGTCTTCCCGCGTGACGCGGTCGTCGTGGCGGAAGAGCGCACCAGCATCACCGGCGAGGTCGTGGACTTCCTCAACAAGCACGGCAAGAAGATCACGGTCAACTGGACCGGCGGCAAGAAGAAGTAACCGGCGGGCCGGAAGGCCGGCAGGGATTTCTCCATGGCAGACAATCGCTTTTTCAAGGTCGCAGGGCCGTTCACGCTGGGGGAACTGGCGGAGCTGACGGGGTCGGAATTATCGGACCCCGCCGCCGCCGGAAAATCCGTCGTGGACGTCGCGCCCCTGCAGGAAGCGGGGCCGGAGCACGTCAGCTTCCTCGACAACAAGAAATACACCGACGCTTTCCGCGAGACCAAGGCGGCGGCCTGCTTCGTCAAGCCGGAACTGGCGGGCTTCGCGCCCGAAGGCACCGCCTGCCTGACCAGCAAGACGCCCTACAAGGCCTATGCGCTGGCGGCGCAGGCTTTCTACCCGCAGGAAAAGCCGGTTGAATACCGCGCGCCCACCGCGGTGATCGACGAGAGCGCGAGCATCGGACGCGACTGCAGCATCGAGCACGGCGTCGTGATCGGCAAGAACGTGAAGATCGGCGAGCGCTGCCGCATTCAGGCCCATGCCGTCATCCGCGACGGCGTCGAGATCGGCGACGATTCCGACATCGGCCCGCATGTCTGCATCACCCATGCGATCATCGGCAAAAAGGCGCGCTTCCACCCCGGCGTCGTCATCGGGCGGCAGGGCTTCGGCTTCGCGCTCGACCCGGACGGCTTCGTCGCCGTGCCGCAGCTCGGCCGCGTCATCATCGAGGACGACGTGGAAGTGGGCGCGAACACCACCATCGACCGCGGCGCGGGGCCGGATACCGTCATCGGGCAGGGCACGCGCATCGACAACCTCGTGCAGATCGGCCATAACGTGAAGATCGGCCGTTATTGCGTCATCGTTTCACAGACCGGCATTTCCGGCAGTACCCAGTTCGGCGATTTCGTCATGACGGGCGGCCAGACGGGTTTCGCCGGGCACCTCAAGGTCGGCTCCGGCGCGAAGATCGCGGCGCAGTCGGGCATCATGCGCGACGTGCCCGCCGGGGAGGAAGTGATGGGCTCGCCCGCCGTGCCGATCCGCCAGTTCATGCGACAGACCGCCATCGTCAACCGGATGGCCCGTAAGAAAGGAAGCAACGACGAATGACGAACGCCGCAGAAAAACCGGCCTATATCGATACGCGCCGCATCATGGAAATGATTCCGCACCGTTACCCCTTCCTGCTCATCGACCGGGTGCTGGACGTCGTGCCGAACGAAAGCGCGCTGGGGCTGAAGAACGTGACGATGAACGAGAATTTCTTCCAGGGCCATTTCCCGGGCGCACCGGTCATGCCGGGCGTACTGATCATCGAGGCCATGGCCCAGACCGCCGCCGCCCTCGTCGTGCATTCGGCGGGCAAGGAGCTGGAAGGCAAGCTGGTCTATTTCATGGCCATCGACGAGGCGAAGTTCCGCAGGCCCGTCACGCCCGGCGACCAGCTGCACGTGCATGTCACCAAGCAGCAGAACCGCCGCAACGTCTGGAAATTCAAGGGTGAGGCGAAGGTGGACGGCGTGCTTTGCGCCGAAGCCGTCGTGACCGCCATGATCATGGAAGGTGCGAAATGACGGCGGGCATCCACCCCACGGCCATTATCGAGCAGGGTGCGCAGATCGGCGCGGACGTGACGATCGGCCCCTATTGCGTCGTGGGGCCCAACGTGAAGCTGGGCGACCGCGTGACGCTGAAATCCCACGTCGCCGTCGATGGCTATACCACCATCGGCGAGGAAACCGCCATCTGGCCCTTCGCCTCCATCGGCCACCAGCCGCAGGACTTGAAGTTCAAGGGCGAGAAGGCGGAGCTGATCATCGGCAAGAAGAACATGATCCGCGAGCACGTGACCATGAACCCCGGCACCGAGGGCGGCGGGATGAAGACCGTGGTGGGCGACAACTGCCTGTTCATGATGTCCTCCCACGTCGCGCATGACTGCATCGTGGGCAACAACGTCATCCTCGCCAACAACGCGACGCTGGCCGGGCACGTGGAAGTGGGCGATTTCGCCATTATCGGCGGGCTTTCGGCCATCCACCAGTTCGTCCGCATCGGCCCAGGCGCCATGATCGGCGGCATGTCGGGCGTGGAATATGACGTCATCCCCTTCGGCCTCGTCAAGGGCGAGCGCGCTCATCTGGCCGGGCTCAACTACGTGGGCATGGAGCGGCGCGGTTTCACCAAGGAACAGATACAAGGGCTGATGAAGGCCTTCCGCCAGTTGTTCGAGAGCGACGGCACGCTGGCCGAGCGCGCGGACAAGGTGGCGAACGACTACGCGGCGGACCAGACCGTCATGCGCATGATCGACTTCATCCGCGGGCGCGAAGGCCGTTCCCTGCTGCAGCCCAAGACCGGAACGGGCGGGTGATGCGATGTCGCGCCTCGGTATCATCGCCGGGGGAGGGTCTCTCCCCAAGCAGCTTATCGAGGCGTGCAAGCGCGACGACCGGCCTTTCTACGTCCTTGGCCTGAAGGGGCAGACGGACCCGGCGACGATGACGGGCGCGGACCACGGCTGGTCCAAGCTGGGCGCGACCGACCACGCCATCGGCCTTTTGAAGCAGAACGGGGTCGAGGAAGTGGTGATGGCGGGTTCCATCCGCCGGCCGAGCCTGACGGAGCTGAAGCCCGACCTGCGCACGCTGCAGGTCTTCGCCAAGCTGGGCACGCGCGCGTTGGGCGACGACGCCCTGCTGACCGCGGTGGCGGGCGAGCTTGAAAAAGACGGTCTGCGCGTCATCGGCGCGCACCAGATCGAACCGGCGCTGCTGATGCCGGAGGGCGTGCTGGGCAAGCACGCGCCGTCGAACGAGAACAAGGTCGATATCGAATTCGGCATCAGGATCACGCAGACGCTGGGCAGGCTGGATGTGGGGCAGGCGGCGGTGGTGCAGCAGGGCATCGCCTTGGGCATCGAGGCCGTGGAGGGCACCGACGCGCTGCTGGAACGCTGCCGGAAGCTGAAGCGCAAGGGGCGCGGCGGCGTGCTGGTGAAATCCTGCAAGCCGCAGCAGGACCGGCGCTTCGACCTGCCCTCGCTGGGGTTGCGCACGGTGCGCAAGGCTTACGAGGCGGGGCTGGAAGGAATCGCGGCCGAAGAAGGCAAGGCGCTGCTGCTGGAGCGCGCGGAAGTCGCGGCGGCGGCAGATAAACTGGGACTGTTCATTATCGGGTTCAAGACGTCATGACGGAGACATTGCGCATATTCATCATCGCCGGGGAGGCTTCGGGCGACCTGCTCGGCGGCGCGCTGATGCGCGCGCTCAAATCCGCGCACCCCGACGTCGAATTCTCCGGCGTCGGCGGCCGCACCATGGCGGCGGAAGGGCTGGAAAGCCTGTTTCCCATGGAAGACCTTTCCGTCATGGGCGTGGCGGAGGTTCTGCCGCGCCTCGGCAAGATCATGCGCCGCATCCGCCAGACGGTGAAGGCGATACGCAAGCAAAAGCCCCATGCCGTCGTGACCATCGACTCGCCGGATTTCTGCTTCCGCGTGGTCAAGAAACTTAAAGGCAAGGACAAGTCCATTC
The DNA here is from genome assembly GCA_016124645.1 of Alphaproteobacteria bacterium. GTDB lineage: Bacteria > Pseudomonadota > Alphaproteobacteria > Micavibrionales > UBA2020 > WGNE01. Next base: position 5,636 of record WGNE01000051.1, on the reverse strand, counting down.
CTTGCGTGCATTACGTCGCGCCCAGCGTCTGGGCATGGCGGCCGGGGCGGGCGAAGAAGGTGGCGCAGTTCCTCGACCATATCCTGTGCCTGCTGCCCTTCGAACCGCCGTATTTCGAGGAGCACGGGCTTTCCGCGACCTTCGTCGGCCATCCCATCGTCCAGCGGATGCAAAACCGCGGCGACGGGGAGCGGTTCCGCGCAAAATACGGCCTGAAGCCCGACCAGCCGATTCTGACCATGCTGCCCGGCAGCCGGATGAGCGAGCTCTCGCGCCTGCTCGACAAGTTCTGCGACACGGCGGATATCGTCCTGCGCAACAAGCACAACGCCGTCATCGTCATCCCCACGTTGCCGCACCTGAAAGAGCGCATCGCCAGGTTCTTCGTCGGCAAGGGCATCAACCCCATCGTGGTCACGAACGACGAGGACAAGTTCGACGCCTTCGCCGCCAGCCTCATCGCCATCGCGGCTTCCGGCACCGTCTCGCTGGAGCTGGCGATGACGGATACGCCGCACATCATCGCCTACAAGCTGAGCCCGGTTTCCGCGCTGCTGGCGAAATACCTCATCAAGACGCCCTATGTGAACCTCATCAACATCCTGCTCAAGCGCCCGGTGGTGCCGGAGCTGTTGCTGGAAAAATGCGAACCGGGGCCGATGTCAACCGAGCTTTTGCGGCTGATGGGCAACAAGCAGGTGCGCGGCAAGCAGCTGATGGATTTCCGCGAGGCGCTGATCATGATCGGCCTCGGCGACCCCGAAACCCCGAGCGAGAAGGCGGCCGAGGCCGTCCTGAAAGCCGCGGGCGTGGAGGTGAAAAAAGAAGAAGAACAAGAACAACCAGAAATACAAATGGTCATGCCATGATGAAACGCATTGTCGCGACGCTGTTTTTCCTTGCCATCGCCCTGATGGTCGTGGCGCTTGTCGCGCCCGGCTTCATCGACTGGAACAAGCACAAGGCGCAAATCGTCAAGCGCATCCAGCCCTATGTCGCGCGCAAGATAGAGGTGGCGGGCGACGTCAGCTTCCGCATCCTGCCCAACCCGCAGATATTGCTGGGCGACGTCACGATCGAGAACGCGAAGGACGCGAAGGCGGGGGCGGGCACGCCCTTCATGAAGCTCAAGCGGCTGGAGGCCAGCATGAAGCTGGAGCCGCTGCTGCAGGGCCGTTTCGAGGTCAGCAACATCAACCTCGTCCAGCCCGAGCTCAACCTCGAAGTCATGAAGGGCGGCGAGGCGAACTGGAACGGCCTGTTCAAGGTCGGCGACAAGGGGCAGGCGGCGGGCCGCGACCTCAGCGCCACGGCGGATTCCGTGCAGCTCAACCAGGTGGCGATGACGGGCGGCACGCTGCATTACGCCAACGACAATACCGGCCTTTCCTGGCAGCTGGACAACGTGAACCTCGGCGTGGCGGCGGATACGCTTTTCGGCCCCTACCGCGTTTCGGGAACCATGCAGTACAAGAACTATGAGGTGAACGTCGATATGGGCACGGGCCGCTACGACAGCGGCAGCCCGGTGCCCGTCCACGCCACCTTCATCCCGGTCGAAGGCCTGCCGCAGGTCAAGCTGAACGGCGTTATCGACGTAAAATCCGGCATCGACATGCAGGGCGACCTCGAAATACAGAACGGTTCGCTGGCCAGCCTGTTCGACAGCAGCTTCCTTGACGGGCTCGACTTCATGAACGACACGGCGGACATGACCGCCGCGCTAGACTTCACCGGCGGCGTCGCCAAGCTGACCGACATCAAGGCGAAATTCGGCCACGTCAAGGCGGGCAAGCCCGCGGGCGGGGAGGTCACCGGCAGCGTGAGCGTCCAGATATCGCATGACGCGGACCCCGTCGTCACCGCCGATCTGGCCGGCAACTACGTGCATGTCAATGACAAGGGCGGCTTCATGGACGCGCCCCCGGGCTTCGACGCGCGGCTCAGCCTTTCCGGCAAGCATGTCATCTGGGGCGGTGTGGATATCCCCGCCGTCAGCATCAAGGCGGATTCGGACGAGAAGGAATGGGCGGTCAAGCTGGCGCAACTCGACATGCCCGGCCATACCACCGTCAAGCTGGCGGGCGAGGTGACGCCGAAAAACAATTACGCCGCCTATTCCATGATGCTGGCGACGGATGACCTGCCGCGCTTCATCAAGTCCGTCGCGCCCGCCAAGGGCAATATACTGGGCGCGCTCGTCGATGCGCCGCTGGCGAAGAAGCTGACGCTGAACAGCAGCCTCGACCTGAAGGAAGACAAGATCAGCATCTTCGATATCGACGCGCGCGCGGATGCGAAGATGAGGATATCCGGCGTCCTCAACGTCACACGCAACGCCAAAAAGCCTGATTTTCAGGCGCACCTGAATTTTTCGAAGGTCGATACGGCATCTTTTGCGCCCGAGGCCCTGCACGACGCGCTGAATGCGCTGATGAACGGCAAGGGCGCGCTCGACATCACCGTGAGCGACTTTACGGACGGCGGGTTGAAGGCGGATTCCCTCGCCTTCAAGGGCGCGACGGGGCCGCAGGGCATGAGCATCGCGAAGCTCGACGCGAAGCTGGCGGACGGCGGGACGCTGCATCTCGACGGCAAGATCGCGGACTTCCACCCCGCGAAGGGCATCGACCTCAATTACGCGCTGAAAACCAAGGATATGGCCGATGTGCTGCGGGTCGCGGGCATGGACATGCCGCCCCTGCTGGGCAGGGCAGCGGAAGTCGATGTGAAGGGCACGCTGAAAGGCGAGGGCGACAATATGCAGCTCGCGCTTTCCGGCAAGAGCGATGCGAACGATATAAAAATGGAAGGCGTGCTGCACAGCCAGTCCGGCCAGCCCGACACTTATGAAGGCAGCCTGCATCTTTCCGGCGCGGGCGGCGGCGACGACTGGGCCGCGCTGGGCCTGCCGGTGGACCGGCTTATCGGCCGCGCGGGGGCTTACGATTTCAACGGCGCCCTGTCCGGCTCCGCGCAGAATTTCAAGATTGACGCCATCGAGGCGAAACAGGGCGAAGATACGGTCAAGGGCGCGCTGTCCTTCGAAAGCGGCAAATGCCAGGGCACGCTGGCGGCGGATACGATCGACCTGGATGGCTGGATGGGCGGCGACTGGCCCGTCAAGGCGCCGATGGATATCGAGCTTTCCGGCAAGAAGCTGGTCTGGCGCGGCAATGGCGTCACCGGCGCGAAGCTGGGCCTGCGGGCGGACGGCAAGGGGCTGAAAATCACGGACCTGAAAGGCATGCTCTGGGGAGGCGATCTTTCGGCCACGGTCTCCGCCGAAAAACAGGCGGATGGCTGGCGCAGCGTCATGAGCGGCAAGCTGGAGAACGCGGACCTGCCAAGGCTGGCCGGCCTGCTGGGGATCGATCGCGGCATTTCCGCGTCGCGCGGGGATATCGGCTTCGACGTGGCCGCGGCGTCCGCGGGCAAGCGCAAGGGCTTTTCCGACCTCAGCGGCAAGCTGACGGTTTCGGCGGCGCAGCTGACGGTGAAGGACTTCAGCCTTTCGGACCTGCCCGCGCTAATCTCCGCGCAGGCGACGCCGCCCGAGTTCCTGTCGGACATGCTGCGCAAATCCATCCGCACCCACGGGGATTCGCTTTACAAGGACGTGACGGCGGTGCTGAAAGTGACGGATGGCAAGATAGACATCGAAAAAATGGATATCGCCAACGCCGACGCCGCGCTGAAGGTGACGGGCAGCTACGACCCCGCGCCGCGCCGCTACAAGCTGAAGGCGGAGACGCGGCTGACGCAACCGCCGGGCATGCCCGCCTTCGACATCAGCCGCACGGGCGCGATAAAATCGAGTGCGGACAACATCGTGACCGTCAAGCCGATCGCGGATTACATCGCCGCCCATGCGCCGCATGAAGAGCCCGCAGCGCCGGAAACGGCGAAGACGCCGACGGCCGTGGAAAGCCATGAAAAGGGCATAGAACAACCCACGCCGCTGAAAAGCAGCGACGCCACCGCACCGCAGGACACGCAGCCCGCCGCGGGAGAGGGACCGGGCGTGACGTCATCCGCGCCGATCGAGGCCGAGCCGCTGCCCGCGCCGAGCCTGCCGCCGGAGACGAAAACGGGCGACAAGGCGTTATCCACGGATGAGGAAAAAGCCGCGCCGCCGCCCAAGGAAGAGGGCGGCATCAAGGGCATTCTGGACAGGCTGGACGAAAGCCCGTAAGGGGAGCTAGCCGCCCGAAACGGCGGCTGCGCCGGACGCGCCGGAGAGTTCCTGCGTTTTTTGCTTGAAGTGATCGAGGATGAAGACCCGCAGCGCGCTCGACAGGTTTTCCGGGTGGTCGGTGTCGATCTCGGCAATCAGGGCGTTGACGGACTGCCCGCGCTCGCTCGCGATTTCCTTCAGGGATTCCCAGAACGCCATCTCCAGCGTGATGCTGGTGCGGTGTCCGGCAACGGTGACGGAATGCTTTTGTGAAAGTCTGCGGGGCATAGTTCTCCCTTCCCTTGTATTAAGTTCGTTCTTCCCTGGAACACGTTGCGATCTTGCCCCTCGCGCCGCGCCCTGTTGATTATTGACCGGCCGCCTAGTCGCGGGGGCCGATCATGTTTTCCGGCCTCACGGCCTTGTCGAAATCCTCCGCCGAGAGAAGCTCCAGCTCCACGGCCACTTCCTTCAGCGTCTTGTTGTCGTGCAGCGCCTTCTTGGCGATTTTCGCCGCGTTGTCGTAGCCGATGACGGGGTTGAGCGCCGTGACCAGCATCAGGCTTTCGTTCAGCAGCTTCTGGATGCGCCCGGTATTGGGCTCGATGCCCACGACGCAGTTGGCGGTGAAGCTGTTGCAGGCGTCGGCCAGCAGGCGGATGGACTGCAACAGGTTGTAGATCATCACCGGCTTGAACACGTTCAGCTCGAAATGCCCGTTGCTGCCCGCCACGCTGACGGTGGTGTGGTTGCCGATGATTTGCGCGCAGACCATGGTCATGGCTTCGGACTGTGTCGGGTTGACCTTGCCGGGCATGATGGAGGAGCCGGGCTCGTTCTCCGGCAGGTGGATCTCCCCGATGCCACAGCGCGGGCCGGAACCCAGCAGGCGGATGTCGTTGGCGATCTTCATCAGCGAGCAGGCGACGGTATTGCACGCGCCCGAGGTCTCGACGATGGCGTCATGCGCGGCCATGGCCTCGAATTTGTTCTCCGCCGTGACGAAGGGGATGCCGGTGATCTGGGAGACTTGTTTTGCGAAAGCTTCCGCGAAGCCCTTCTTGCAGTTCAGGCCCGTGCCCACGGCGGTGCCGCCCTGCGCGAGCTGGGAGAGGCGGGGCAGGCAGGCTTGCACGCGCTGCACGCCGTATTTCACCTGCGTGGCGTAGCCGGAAAATTCCTGCCCCAGCGTCACGGGAGTCGCGTCCTGCAAATGGGTGCGGCCGATCTTGATGATGTCCTTGAAGGCCGCCGATTTCGCTTCCAGCGCGGATTGCAGCTGTTCCAGCGCGGGCAGCAGCTCGTGGTGGATTTGTTCGACCGCCGAGATGTGCATGACGGTCGGGAATGTGTCGTTGGAAGACTGCCCCATGTTGACGTGGTCGTTGGGGTGCACCGGCGTCTTGCTGCCGACCTGGCCGTCCAGAATCTCGATGGCGCGGTTGGAAACGACCTCGTT
>WGNE01000050.1 GCA_016124645.1 Alphaproteobacteria bacterium | reverse complement strand
TCGGAGCCGCCGTCGGGCTCGGTCAGGCCGAAGCAGCCGACGTATTCGCCGGTCGCCAGCCCGGGCAGGAATTTCTGCTTGATCTCTTCCGTCGCGAAAATCGAGATCGGGTACATGACGAGCGAGGACTGCACCGAAAGGGCGGAGCGGTAGCCGCTGTCCACCCGCTCGACCTCGCGCGCGATGAGCCCGTAGGAAACGTAGTTCACCCCCGCGCAGCCGTAGCCCTCAATAGTGGAGCCCAAAAGCCCCAGCGCGCCCATCTCGTTCATGATCTCGCGGTGGAAAACCTCGTGCCGGTTGGCTTCCAGCACGCGCGGCATCAGCTTGTCTTGCGCGTAGTCGCGCGCGGAATCGCGGATCATCCGTTCCTCGTCCGTCAGCTGGTCGTCAAGGTGCAGCGGGTCTTCCCACTTGAAGGCGGGCTTCAGTTTTGATTTGTCCTGCTTGGTCGTGTCATGGGTCATGTTCGTGGCCGCCTGCGCTGTCGCTTGAGCTGTCATGGGTTTCACCTTAATATTCATGTATCAGGGCTTTAGGTGGAAACTATGGCAGAAAACAAACACGCAGACAAGCTGGCCGGACGCGAGGTTTTGCTGGAATACCAGCGGGTCGGCAACATCATGCGCGTCTCCGCCATGGACGTGCAGAGCCTGACCGAAATCGTGGTGCAATGCCCCGCCGGGGCGGGCGACGCCGTATTCAGGAAAAATGCCCTGCTGCGGCTTTCCTATGTGCTTAAAAAGAAGGGTATTCTGCCCGGCGACTAAGCTTGCGCCCCTCCGGTTTTACGTATATGCGCGGGTTTCGCGCGCATGACAAGCGGCCTGATTTTATGCGACAATGTTCCTGCGCAATTTTTCCGCGCCTCATCCTCCGCCCGTTTTTCACCTGACCAGAGGCCCCTCTATGACGAACACGAACGGCACGACCGACAAGGCGACCCAGATCAAGCTCATGCTTCTCGGCGGCCTTGTGCTGGCGGGCGCCATCGCCTTCGGCGTGCATACGCACAACAAGCACAAGGCGGAGGCCGAAAAACAGGCCGCCGTGGTGGCCTTCATGAAGGGCGACCCTTTCTTGCAGATGCTTTCGGAAAGGCACAAGGCGTCGCGGAAGTTCATGTACTACTACCTCTCGAAGGGCATGGACAGCGGGGGCGAGGAGGGCATGCAGGGCCAGCTGCACATGCTGCAGATGATGCTCGGGCATTATTACCTCATCGACTACAACTGGTACGCCAAGGCGGACGTGATACAGGCCGCGCTGTCCTATGAATACGCGGCGCTGAACGCCATCACCAAGGAGGATGCCGCGGGCGGCAAGCCGACCAAGGCCAGCCAGCGCGCGCAGCACAAAAAGGAAGGCTATTGCGCCCATTTCCTGCAGGGCAAGGTGCAGTACGGTACGCTGGTCAAGCTGACGGACAAGCAGACGGCCGACAATTATTCGGATTCGATCCGCTACCTCGTGCTTTCCGCGCAGGACAAGCAGATTGCGGCGGTATGGCCGGGGATCCCCCAATACGCCGCCGCGCTGCAGATGGCGAAAACGGATCTGGCCGCCGCCCTGTCGCGGTTCGCGCCGGGAAGCGAGGCCGAACTGGCCGAGCTCGCCTTCGGCTCGCAAACGAAGATGAAATGCAACGAAGCGAAAATCATCCTTTACGCCATGATGAGCCTGCCGCCGGCGGAGATGGCGCTGATCTGGCGTCGCCAGATCGAGGCCGACGCGGAGACCATCAAGGAAGCGCGCAAGAAGCGCGGCATGGAATAGCGCGCAATATTATCCATAACGCATATATGGTATATTGGACTGGAAGTGACCTACTATATCTGGTATAGACTGGGCAGTTTCAACTGTATGTAGGGTCTTGCTCCGTGCCCGCTGCCAGCCGAAAAATCGCCATCGCCTCCGACCATGCCGGATTCGCCCTGAAATCCGCCGTCATCGAATACCTGAAAGAACAGGGGCATGAGGTGCTGGATCTCGGCCCGGAAACCGCCGAGCGCGTCGATTACCCCGATTACGGCTACAAGCTGGCCGAGTGCATCCGCGACGCCGGCGCGCCGCTGGGCATCGGCATCTGCGGCAGCGGCATCGGCATCAGCATGGCCCTCAACCGTTTTTCTTCCGTGCGCGCCGCGCTTTGCCATGACGTGACCTCGGCCCGCCTGTGCCGCCAGCACAACGACGCGAACGTGCTGGCGCTGGGCGAGCGCCTTTTGGGCGTGCAGGTCGCGCTGGACTGCGTCGCGGCATTTCTTGAAACCGAATTTGAAGGCGGCAGGCATGCCGGCCGCGTGGAGAAACTAGGAAAGTGTGGTGTATGATGACCTTGGCGCAAAAGAAAGACGAAACGATGACGAAATCCCCCGGTTTTTTTGAAGCTGACCTGAAAGACGCGGACCCCGCGATCTATGGCGCCATCGAAAGCGAGCTGGACCGCCAGCGCACGCAGGTGGAGCTCATCGCCTCCGAGAATATCGTCTCGCGCGCGGTGCTGCAGGCGCAGGGCAGCGTGCTGACCAACAAATACGCCGAGGGCTATCCCGGCAAGCGCTACTACGGCGGCTGCGAGTTCATCGACGTCGCGGAGAAATTGGCGATCGAGCGCATCTGCAAGCTCTTCGGCGTGAAATTCGCCAACGTGCAGCCCCATTCGGGCGCGCAGGCCAACCAGGCTGTGGTGCTGGCGCTTTTGCAGCCGGGCGACACCATCCTCGGGCAGGCGCTGGCCGCGGGCGGGCACCTGACGCATGGCGCGAAGCCCAACCTTTCGGGCAAGTGGTTCAACGCCGTTCAGTACGGCGTGCGCAAGGAAGACGGGCTCATCGATTATGACGAGGTCGAGCGTCTGGCGATGGAACACAAGCCGAAGCTCATCATCGCGGGGGCCTCGGCCTATCCGCGCGTCATCGACTTCGCGCGCTTTCGCAAGATCGCGGACGCCGTCGGCGCTTACCTGATGGTCGATATGGCGCATTACGCGGGGCTCATCGCGGCGGGGGTTTATCCCAGCCCGGTCGGGCACGCGCATGTGACGACCTCCACGACGCACAAGACCCTGCGCGGCCCGCGCGGCGGCATCATCCTGACGGACGACGAGGACATCGCGAAGAAGATCAACTCCGCCGTCTTCCCCGGCCTGCAGGGCGGCCCGCTGGAACACGTCATCGCCGCCAAGGCCGTGGCCTTCGGCGAGGCGCTGCAGCCTTCCTTCAAGGCCTATGCGCAGGCGGTGCTGGACAACGCGCGCGCGCTGGCCAATACGCTGAAGGCGGGCGGCCTCGACATCGTCTCCGGCGGCACGGACAGCCACCTTGTGCTCGTCGATCTGCGGCCCAAGAACCTGACGGGCCGCGACGCGGAGCTGAGCCTCGAGCACGCTCGCATGACCTGCAACAAGAACGCCATTCCCTTCGACCCGCAAAAGCCCATGGTCACCTCCGGCATCCGCGTCGGCAGCCCGGCGGCCACCACACGCGGCTTCGGCGTCGCCGAATTCGAGCTGGTCGGCCAGTACATGGTCGAGGTGCTTGACGGCCTCGCCAAGAACGGCGTCGAGGGCAACAAGGCGGTCGAGGAAGACGTGGCCAAACGCGTCCTCGCCCTGTGCGAAAAATTCCCGATTTATCCGCGCCAGTAAACCGGCGCCGAAGGTATTTTGAGAAAGGTATGAGACATGAGATGCCCTTTTTGCGGCGGTGAAGACACGCAGGTGAAGGACTCCCGCCCGACGGAAGACAACGCGGCCATCCGCCGCCGCCGCGAATGCCCCGGCTGCGAGGCGCGCTTCACCACCTTCGAGCGCGTGCAGCTGCGCGAGCTGACCGTCATCAAGGCCGACGGGCGGCGCGAGCCTTTCTCCCGCGACAAGCTGCTGCGCTCCCTGCGCCTCTCGCTGCAAAAGCGGCCGGTGGACGCGGAGACCATCGAATTGACGGCCAACGGCATCGTGCGCGTGCTGGAGCAATCGGGCGAGTCCGACGTGACCACCAAGTTCATCGGCGAAAAGGCGATGGGCGAGATCGCCAAGCTCGACCCCGTCGCCTATGTCCGCTATGCTTCGGTCTATAAGGACTTCCGCGAGGTCAAGGACTACAGCGCCTTCCTCGCCGATCTTGAAAACGTCTGCAAAAAGGCCGGATGACTGACGACATGGCGCAAAAAAAGAAACCGACGCGCGGCAAGCCCGTGACCCCGCCTGAAAAACCGGCGGTGAAGAAGACAGAGGGCTCGGCCAAGGCTCGCCGCACGGCGGCGCGGCTGGCGGCGGTGCAGGTGCTCTACCAGATGCACCTCAATAATCAGGACGCGGCCTCCGCCGTGCGCGAGTACATCAGCCACCGCAACGGCTTCAACCTCGACGGCGACGTCTTCGTGCCCGCCGACGCGGAACTGCTGGAAGAGATCGTCATGGGCGTGCACGGCCGCTGGACGGATATCGACGGCATCATCGCCGCCGCCCTCGCCGCCGGCAAGAAGGGCGAGGTCGAAACCCTGCTGGAATCCATCCTGCGGGCGGGGACGTGGGAATTGCTGGCCAACGGCAAGGTCGATACCGGCATCATCATCCACGACTACATGAACGTCACCAACGGGTTTTACGAGGGGGCGGAGGTCAAGCTGGTCAACGCCGTGCTCGACAAGGTCGCGAAGACCGTCCGCGACTGATCTTCGTCTTTCAGGCCGTTTCGGTCTTGCCTTCTTTTCCGTCTTCCTTTTCCGGTTCCGGTTTTCCGGCAAAGCCGCTTTCCTTCATGTTCCCGAGCGCCTTGGCGACGTCTTCGGGCCGAAGCTCCATGAGCTGCTTGCGCGAGGGGCTCTTGACGCCGGTCAGGCGGATGGCGAGGCAGCGCACGGCGTTTTCGAACAGCAGCCGCACGAAGCGCCCGTTGCCCGAGTTGCGGGTCATGTCCGCGCGGGCCTCGCCGATGACCACGGGCAGCGCTTTCAGCGTTTCCGGCGGGAGGGAATATTCCTGGCTCTCGGCCATCTCGATGAATATCTTCACCATGTCGTCGTCGTCATAGTCGCTGAAGGTGATGGTGCCGGTGAAGCGCGAGCGCAGGCCGGGGTTGGATTCGAGGAATTCCTGCATCTCCCGCGGATAGCCCGCGGCGATGACGACGAGGTCCTCGCGCATGTCCTCCATGAACTTCAGCAGGGTGGCGATGGCGCTGGCCGCATAGCCGCCGGAGGACGAGCTGCCGACGTTGCGCGTGCTCAGGATGCTGTAGGCCTCGTCGATGAAGAGGATGCCGCCCTTGGCTTCCGCCATCTTGCGCTGGGTCTTGATCGCGGTTTCCCCGATGTACTGGCCGATCATGTCGGATTCCGACACTTCCACCACATGCCCGCGCGAGAGGTAGCCGATCTTTTTCAGGATGCGCCCGAGAATGCGCGCCACCGTGGTCTTGCCCGTGCCGGGGTTGCCGAGGAAGACGAGGTGCAGTGCGGGCTGGGAAACCTTCAGCCCCGCCTCGCGCCGCTTTTCGAAGAGCGTGGCGCGGTCGGCGACCTCGCGGATTTCCTTTTTCACGCCGGGCAGGCCGACCATGGCCTCCAGCTCCTTGTAGGGGTCGTTGTTCTTGGCGTTCGGGTCGTGGGTGACGGCGCCGAATTTCTCCATCTTTTCCGCCAGCACGCCGTTGTCCAGCACCTCCGCCTTTTTCATCCACAGCTTCGCGACGGCGATGTCCTGCCGGAAGCTCTTGTCGTTGGCGCTGGCGATCTTCACGCCGAGGTCGTACATGGCCGAGGGAACGTAATTCCCGGCGTCGTACATCAGAGCGCGCCCGGCCAGTTTGAAGTCGGCGTCGTCGTAGCGCAGCAGCTTCTTCGTCAGCCGCAAAAGCGCGCCCATGCTGCCGTGCCGGGCGCGGAATATCAGCAGCAGGCGGCTGCGGAACAGCATGTAATAAAGCGTGTAGAGGGCGGAGACGGTCAGCAGGCTCCAGAAAAGATAGGGTTTGACGTCGCCGTGCAGATGGTCGAGCAGCTTGTGGTATTCGGCCAGGAAATCGTCGAACAGCGAGTGCTGCATGTCGATGGTCTCGATGGGCCCGGTCTGGTCCGGTGCGAGAATGCCGCTCATGCCGCCAGCCTTTCCAGCCCTTCGTCAAGGTCGGCCTTCAGGTCGTCCTTGTCCTCGAGCCCGATGTGGATGCGCAGGGAAAAGCCTTCCTCCGTCCAGGGGCTGGCGCTGCGCGCGTGGCCCGGCTGCTCGGGGAAGAGCAGGGATTCGAATCCGCCCCAGCTGAAGCCCATCGAGAAAAGCGCCATGCCGTCGAGCATCCGCGCGATATTCTCGCGGCGGTTTTCGTGCAGGATGATGCCGAAGGTGCCGGACGAACCTTGATAATATTTCTTCCAGTTCTTGTGCCCGGGGCAGGAGGGCAGCGCGGGGTGGCGCACCTGCTTGACCGCCTTGTGGGTGGAAAGCCATGTCGCGATGTCGAGCGCGGCCTCGCGGTGGTGGTCCATGCGGGGCTTCAAGGTCCTGAGACCCCGCGCGCCGAGGTAAAGCTCCTCCGACCCGCCGCAGAGCCCCATCATCAGCGCCGCGCGCTTGACGGCGTTCCAGCTCGACGCATTGGCGGACACCACGCCCAGCATCACGTCCGAATGGCCGGAGATGTACTTGGTCGCCGACATGACCGAGACGTCGATGCCCAGCGCGAGCGGCTTCAGGCACAGCGGCGTGCCCCAGCTGTTGTCGATGGCGGTCTTGATGCCCGCCTCCTTCGCCGCGGCGGTGATGGCGCCGATGTCCTGCACCTCGAAGGTGAGGGAGCCGGGGGCTTCCATGAAAACGAGCCTGGTGTTCGGGCGGAACAGCGTCTTGATCTCCCCGCCGATCATCGGCGGGTAATACTCCACATCCACCCCGAAGCGGCGCAGCACTTCCTCGCAGGTCTTGCGGCCGGGGCCGTAGCAGTTGTCGGTGACGAGGATATGGTCGCCCGCGGAGGCGAAGGCGATGAGCGACGTCAGGATCGCGGAAAGGCCGGAACAGGTGGCGACGCTGCGGTGCGCGCCCTCGATGGCGGCGATGGCTTCCTCGAAAGCCGCGCTGGTCGGCGTGCCCGCGCGGCCGTAGGAATAGGGCACGTTGGGCACTTTTTCGAATTCGTCGTAGGAATTGAAGACGATGGTGGACATGCGGTGCACGGGCACGTTGACCGCGCCGTGGTATTCGGCGGGCTTCGATCCCGCGTGCGTCAGCACGGTCTGGATGTTCTTGCCGGTGACGTCCCTGTTCTCCGCGCTCATGCCTCTTCTCCCTTGCGTTTGGGCAGGGCGGGGTTTGCGCCCCATTCCGTCCACGAGCCGTCGTAGATGGCGGCCTCGCGCCCCGTTTCATGCAGGGCGAGCGCGACGACGCAGGCCGTCACGCCGCTGCCGCAGGTGCAGGCCACGGGTTTTTCGGCGTCGATGTTCGCGAAAGCCTGCTGCAGCGCGTCCAGCGGCTTCATCTTCCCGGTCGCGGTGTCGATGAGCGTGGCATAGGGCACGTTGAGCGAGCCGGGCACGTGGCCGCTTTCGATACCCGGGCGCGGTTCCGCCGTGGCACCGGCGTAGCGGCCCGCGTCGCGCGCGTCGATGAGGGTGAAGTCGCCCTGTTCGATGTTGCGCAAAATGTCGGACTGCGCCTTGAATAGCTCGGGCCGGAAGGCGGCGTGGAATTCGGCGGGTTCGGGCTTTTCGGCCGTGCGCGCGGCGGCGGGATAGCCGGCGTTGAGCCACGCGGGCAGGCCGCCGTCCAGCACTTGCACCTTGTCGTGGCCGAAGACGCGGAACATCCACCACGCGCGGCAGGCGGCCATGGCCATGCCGCTGCGGTCATAGACGACGACGCGGTCGTCGTTGGAAATGCCCATGGCCCCCACGGCCGCGCCGAAAAGAGCGTCGGAGGGCAGGGTATGGGCCAGCGGCGCGTCCGGGTCGGCCACGGCGTCGATGTCGAAATCGACGGCATTGGCGATGCGCGCGTCCGCCGGCGGCAGGTTGTAGCTGGCGTCCACCAGCCGCAGGCCGGGCGCGCCGGATTGCAAAAGGGCGTGAAGTTCGGCGGCGCCGATCAATGCCTTCATCGTCATGCCTCCAGCCATTGCTTGCGGATTTTTTCCTTGTTGCGGGCGAACCAGTGCAGCGCGATGGAGGTCACGGCGTTGCGGATGTGGTTTTCGTCCAGCATCTGCAGCGCCTGTTTCGCGGTCAGCAGGTGGGTCTTGATCTCCTCGCCCTCGTGCGCCATGCCGTAGATGCCGCTTTCGGCCGCGGCGATGCGGCCGATGAAGATGTGGAATTCCTCCGCAAGGCAGCCGGGGCTGGTGTAATAGATGCCGATGGGGTGCAGCGCGGTGATTTCCGTGCCGGTTTCCTCCAGCGCCTCGCGCGTCGCGGCCTCGGCCGGGGTTTCGCCGGCATCGACGAAGCCCGCCGCGCATTCGAAGAGGAAGGGGTCCTGCGCGCCCGCAATCATCGCGCCCATGCGGAATTGCTCGTTCAGCAAAATCTCGTCCGTCTCGGGGATGTAGAGAAGGACGCAGGCGATCTTGCCTTCCTCGCCGCCCCGCATGACCTCGCGCGCCATTTCATCCGCCCAGCCGCCGTGCTTCAGGCTGCGCGGTTGCGCGACGACGGTTTCCAGCCTGTGCCAGCCGTCGAACTCCACCTTGCGCGAGATGATTTTCGCCGTCGGGGTGACGCCGCCGTCCTTTTCCTGCGCCTGTTGCTGCGCCGCGGGTTTTTCATTTGCCATGTCGGGGTCTTTTGCCTTTTTTCTTGCCGGAACCTGCCGTGATTTTCCTGTCCCGAGAGATTACGCCAGCCGGTTTCCCGGCACAAGGGAAGCGGGCTATTTATTTTACCTAAACCCGCCAAAACCCGGTTTTCCGTTGTTGCTTAATGGCGGATAATTCCTGACAATAAACCATTGCGGCGCAGCATTGCAGCGCGCGCCCGCTTCGGGGGATTCACCTCTGGCTATTCACGGGGGCTTTGCGGATATGAGAGACCTGTATTTTTTCGGCGACAGCATCACCTACGGCGCATGGGACGAGCAGGGCGGCTGGGTGCAGCGCATCCGCTCCTCCGCCGACCAGGCCTTCGTGGCCGGGCGGGCGGAGGACACGCTGGTCTATAACCAGGGCATCTCCGGCGACACGACGATCGATTTGCTGGCGCGCATGGAAGGCGAGATGACCGCGCGCTTCGATGCCGACCGCGAGGCGGTCATCGTCTTCGCCATCGGCATCAACGACGCGCATTACATGAACGACGAAAAGCGCAACTTCATCGAGCTGCCGGAATTCGAGGCGAACATCGGCAAGCTGGTCGGCATCGCGCGCAAGTACACGCAGAAAATCGCCTTCGTCGGGCTCAACCCCGTGGACGAGAACAAGGTCAACCCGCTGCCGTGGCGGCCCGCCAAATCCTACCGCAACGAGCGGGTGAAGCTGTTCAACAGCATCATCGAGAAGGTGGCTTCGGAATCGAACCTGTTCTTCGTCGATATCTGGAAGAACTGGATCCAGATCAACTACCGCTCCTTCCTTTTCGACGGGCTGCATCCCAACGCCAGCGGCCACCGGCGCATCGCGGAAAAGGTCAACCAGTTCCTGAACACGGGGGAGGTCTTCTCCGCCGCGCCGGATAAAAAAGACGCTTCCTGAGCGAAAATTTTTATCCATGGAAAACAGGGGGTTGCGTAACAAGGCTTTTCTTTCGCGCAGGGACTCATTATATCCCCCGTGTCATCTGCGGCATTTCATGACGCGGGAACAGGAATAGGCACATGCAGAACAAACCCAAGGGCAAAAAGACCGGCAAGATCATCTTCGTGCTGCTGCTGTTATGCGCGGCGGGTTTCGGCGGTTACCGTTACATGCAGGCGCGCAAGCTGGCGCAGGCGCAGGCCGCGCCGCAGGTCGTGACGGTGACCAAGGGCGACCTCGAGCAGCTGGTGACCGCGCAGGGCAAGCTGGAGCCCAAGACCTCGGTCGATGTCGGCGTGCAGGTTTCGGGGCAGATCAAGAAGCTTTACGTCGAGCTGGGCGACGACGTGAAAAAAGGCGACCCCATCGCGGATATCGACCCGCAGGTCTATCTGTCCAAGGTCGAGGCCGACAAGGCGCGGGTGAAGACCCTGCAGGCGCAGATCGTCCAGCAGGAAGCGCAGGTCAAGCTGGCGCAGCAGCAGTTCGCGCGCAACGAAAAGCTTTTGAAGACCAGCGCCGTCAGCCAGGACGCCTATGACAGCGCGGATACCGCGCTGAAGGTCGCAAAAGCGCAGAAGGACGCGCTGGAAGCGCAGCTGGAGGAAGAGCAATCCACGCTTTCGGGCGATCAGGCCAACCTCGGCTACGCCAAGATCTATGCGCCGATGGACGGAACCGTCGTGGTGGCCGACATCAAGGAAGGCCAGACGGTCAACGCCGTGCAGTCCGCCCCCACCATCGTGCAGCTCGCCGACCTCGACACCATGACGGTGGAAGCGCAGGTGGCCGAAGCCGACATCATGAGCATCAAGCCCGGCATGGAGGTTTATTTCACCACGCTGGGCGCGCAGGGCCGCCGCTGGACCGGCGCCGTGCGCCAGATATTGCCGACGCCCGAGGTCATCAACGAGGTCGTGCTCTACGACGTTCTGGTCGATGTGGACAACAAGGACCGCCAGCTGATGAGCGGCATGAGCACCCAGACCTTCTTCGTCCTCGGCCGCGCGAAGGACGCGCCGCTCATTCCCGTCGCCGCGCTGGGCAAGCGCATGGCGAAAAAGGACACGAAGGCGGGCATGGCCTACCGCGTCTATGTCGCGGCGCCCGGCGGCAAGAAGCCGGAAGCGCGCGTCATCCACATCGGCCTGCAGGACCGCGCGATGGCCGAGGTGAAGGACGGGCTGAAACCCGGCGATAAAATCTACCTCGAGGCTCCGCAAAGCGACTCGGCCACGGCCGGCGGGGCGCATCACGGCATGCGCGGCATGGCGCATCTGTAAAAACATCAATCATAAATAACTGATATATAATAACATTATTCCGCCCTTGAAGAATATCGTTTGAGGGCTATATATGTGTTGATATAATATAAGTATGCTTATTATTTCTCTTCAAACGGTGTTTTGATTATGGCTATGACGGACAAGAAAAGCGGCAAGGCGCCGGACAATGCATATGCGGACGCGGCACAGGCGGGCAGGGGGCTCGAAAACCTCGGCTTCATGCTGCAGGACGTGGCGCGGCTGATGCGGCGCAACTTCAACCGCCGCATTCAGGACCTTGACCTTACGCAGGCGCAGTGGCGGGCACTCTCGATTTTGTGGCGCAACCCCGGCATCCGGCAGAGTCGCCTCGCCGACATACTGGAGATGCAGCCCATCAGCGTCGCCCGCCTGCTCGACCGCATGCAGGCCTCGGACTGGGTGGAGCGCAGACCCGACCCCGGCGACCGCCGCGCGTTGCAGCTTTACCTGACGGACAAGGCGGAACCCATTCTGGTGCGCATCCGCGCCGAGGCGGCAAGGCTGCGCGCCGATGTGCTGGCGGGCATCTCCGAAAGCGAGCAGGAAGAATTCCTGGGCATGCTGACGAAAATGCGCGGCAGCCTGTGCGGCATGGAAGGCGGCAGCTGCACGGCGGAAACGGACGGCAAGGACAAGAAAAACAAGAAAGACAAAAAGGACGAATAAAATGACGGCGCAAGAAAAACGAAAAACCAGAAAGCTGCTGATGATACTGGGCCCGGTCATCGTGATGCTGGTCTCGGGCGTGTTCTACCTTTACAGCGGGCGGTACATCGAGACGGACAACGCCTATGTGAAGGCGAACAAGATTTCCGTGACCGCGCAGGTCGCGGGCACGATTATCGACGCGCCGGTGAAGGACAACCAGTTCGTGAAGAAAGGCGAGGTGCTGTTCCGCATCGACCCGCGCTCTTTCGAGATCAAGGTCGAAAAGGCGAAGGCGAGCCTTGGCGACGTGCGCACGCAGATCGAGGATTTGAAGGCGCAGGCGCGCCAGAAGCAGGCGGAGCTGAAGGAAGCGCAGCAGGACGCGGATTACGCCAAGATCGAGTTCGACCGCCAGCAGGGGCTGAGCGCGAAGGACGCCGTTTCCCGCGCCAAGCTGGACGAGGCCACGCATAACCTCGACGTCACGCGGACCAAGGTCGGCCAGCTGCAGCAGGAGCTCGGCAGCATCGTCGCCCAGCTCGACGGCGATATCGACATCGCGCCCGAAGACCACCCGCTCTACAAGGTGGCGCAGTCGGAACTGGACGCGGCGCAGCTCGACCTCGACCGCGCCACGGTGCGCGCGCCGGTCGATGGCCTTGCCGGCGCGACGCCCCATACGGGCGATTACGCCAACGCGGGCGTACCGGTCATGAGCATGGTCGCCAGCGCCGATACATGGATCGAGGCGAACTACAAGGAGACCCAGCTGACCGACGTCAAGCCCGGGCAGAAGGTGGACATCGCGGTGGATACCTACCCCGGCCATGAATGGACCGGCGTGGTCGAAAGCATCAGCCCCGCCACGGGTTCCGAGTTTTCCATCCTGCCCGCGCAGAACTCGACCGGCAACTGGGTCAAGGTCGTGCAGCGCATCGCCGTGCGAATCCGGCCCGAGGTGAAGCCGGGCGACCCGCAATTGCGCGCGGGCATGAGCACCGAGGTCACGATCGACACCGGCAGCTTCCCGCACCTGCATCCCTTCGCGGAAAACGTCGTCACTCCCGCCGTCGCCTCGACGGGCGCCGGGGAATAGAAGGGGTAGAAGGATGACAACCGCCGCCGCGCCAGCCGCAGTCGATAAGGACGGAAAGCCCCTTCACACGGGGCTGGTCACCGTCTCCATCATGCTGGCGACGATCATGCAGGCGCTGGACACTACCATCGCCAACGTCGCCCTGCCGCATATGCAGGGCTCGCTGGCCGCGACGCAGGACCAGATCGCCTGGGTGCTGACTTCCTATATCGTCGCCGCCGCCATCATGACCGCGCCGGCCGGCATCCTCGCCGCCAAGTTCGGGCGCAAGGAGGTCTTCATCACCTCCATCATCGGCTTCACCATCACCTCCATGCTCTGCGGCATCGCCGCGACCCTGCCGGAGATGGTGGTCTTCCGCCTCCTGCAGGGCGTGTTCGGCGCGGCGCTGGTGCCGCTCTCGCAGGCCGTGCTGCTCGACATCAACCCGCCCGACCGCCACGGGCAGGCCATGGCCATGTGGGGCGTGGGCGTCATGCTGGGCCCCATCCTCGGCCCCACGCTGGGGGGCTGGCTGACGGAATCCTACAACTGGCGCTGGGTCTTCTTCATCAACCTGCCGGTCGGCATCGTCGCCATGGCGGGCATGTGGCTTTTCCTGCCCGCGTCGGAGCCGGACAAGACCCGCCGCTTCGACGTTTTCGGCTTCAGCCTTCTCGCGATCGCCATCGGCGGGCTGCAGATGATGCTGGACAGGGGCGAGACGCAGGACTGGTTTTCATCGCCCGAGATCATCGCCGAATGCGTGGTCGCGCTCACGGCGCTTTACCTGTTCATCGTGCATGTGCTCACCTCCGAAAAGCGCCCGTTTCTGGAGCCGGAGATGTTCCGCGACCGCAACTATGTTTTGTGCCTCATGTTCATGTTCGTGGTCGGCATGCTGATTTTGACGACCATGGCCCTGCTGCCGCCGTACCTGCAGAACCTGATGGGCTTTCCCGTCATCACCACCGGGCTCGTGCTCGCCCCGCGCGGCATCGGCACCATGGCGGCGATGATGATCGTGGGGCGGCTCATCGGCAAGGTGGACGTGCGGTTGCTTATCGCCTTCGGGCTTTCGATGACGGCGCTCTCGCTCTATGAGATGAGCCTGTTCAACCTGAACGTCGGCACATGGCTGCTGACCAAGACGGGGCTGATACAGGGCTTCGGCATGGGCTTCATCTTCGTGCCGCTCAGCACCGTCGCCTATGCCACGCTGCACCCGCGTTTCCGCAACGACGCGACGGCGGTTTTCAGCCTCGTGCGCAACATCGGCAGCAGCATCGGCATCTCGCTGATGGTCGCGATGGTCGCGCAATACACGCAGATCAACCATGCCGAGCTGGGCGCGCGGCTCTCGCCCTTCGGCATGTCGCACGTCATGCTGCAGGCGGTGCCGCAGGTCTATTTCAACAGTTTCAGCACCGCGGCGCTCGCCCTGCTCAACGGCGCGGTCACGCGGCAGGCGGCGGCGATCTCCTATCTCAACGACTTTCGCATTATGACATACGTGGTGCTTCTGGCCCTGCCGTTGCTGCCGTTTCTGAAAATTTCGCGCAGAAAACCGCAGGAAGAAGACATCAACGCCGTGTTAGAATAAGAATGCAGTTTTTTAACCCGAAGGGCAGGCGACAATGACCCGGAACGCGCAGCCGCTGTTGGAGATGAAAAACATCTGCCGCCACTACCAAAGCGGGGAGACGGTGGTGAAGGCCGTTGACGACGTGAGCCTGAGCATATGGGAGGGCGAGTTCATCGCCATCATGGGCCAGTCGGGCTCGGGCAAATCGACGCTGATGAACCTCCTCGGCTGTCTCGACAGCCCGAGCGCGGGCAGCTACGCCATCGCGGGGGAGGACGTTTCCGGCTTCGAGCCGGACGAGCTGGCCGCGCTGCGTTGCCGCACCTTCGGCTTCATCTTCCAGCGTTACAACCTTTTGAAAACCGCGAGCGCGCAGGAAAACGTGGAGATCCCCGGCATCTACGACGGCATGGCGCGGCAGGAGCGGTCGTCCCGCTCGGCGGAGCTGCTGGCGCGCCTCGGGCTCGGCAGCCGTTCCGGCCATAAGCCGTCCGAGCTTTCGGGCGGGCAGCAGCAGCGCGTGGCCATCGCCCGCGCCCTAATGAACGACCCGCCCGTCATCCTCGCCGACGAGCCGACCGGCGCGCTCGACAGCCAGAGCGGGGAGGAGGTGATGGAACTGCTCAAGGGCCTCAACCGCGAGGGCCATACCGTCATCCTCATCACCCACGACGCGAAGGTGGCCGCCCATGCCGCGCGCATGGTGCGCCTGCACGACGGGCACGTGGTGGAAGACACGCGGCCGAACGCGCCGGAAAAAGACGCGCCGTTGCCCGCGGAACGCCCCGCGCGCTCGCCCAGCGTCATCGGCGAGGTGGCGGAGGCCTTCAAGACCTCCCTGCGCGCGCTGCGCGTCAACCTGTTCCGCACCGCGCTCACGTTATTGGGCATCATCATCGGGGTCGCCGCCGTGGTCACGATGATGGCGATCGGCAACGGCAGCAAGGAAAAGGTGCTGGGCCAGATCAGCGCGCTGGGCACGAATCTTTTGTCCATCCAGCCCGGCATCGCGGGTTTTCGCGGCGGCGGGGACATCGTGACGCTGACCACCGACGACGCCGCCGCGCTGCTGGATATCCCCAACGTCTCGATGGTCGTGCCCGAGCGGCGCGGGCGCGAGACCATCCGCATCGGCAACCGCGACTACGCGACCTCCGTCTCCGGCGTGGGCAAGGACATGCCCGCCGTGCGCGACTGGCCGGTCGCGAAGGGCGCCTTCTTTACGGACTATGACGTCAAGCGCAACGCCGCCGTCATCGTGCTGGGCCAGACGGTGGTGAAGACGCTTTTCCCGGACGACGACGACCCCATCGGCCAGTACGTGCTGGTGCACAACATTCCCTTCGAGGTCATCGGCGTGCTCTCGACCAAGGGCGCGCTACCCTGGGGCGGGGACCAGGACGACGCGACTTTCGTGCCCGTCACCACCGGGCTGACGCGGCTGTTCGGACAGAATTACGTCAATAACGTCACGGTAAAAATCACCGACCTCAAGCAGATCGACGAGACGCAGGCGCGCATCACCGCGCTTTTGACCGCCCGCCACCGCAAGGAGGATTTTCACGTGCGCAACACCGCCTCCTTCATCGACATGGCGACGACGGCGCAGAACACGCTGACGGTGCTGCTGGGGGCGGTGGCGGCCATTTCCCTGCTGGTCGGGGGCATCGGGGTCATGAACATCATGCTGGTCAGCGTGACCGAGCGCACCCGCGAAATCGGCATCCGCATGGCGACAGGCGCGCGGATGCGTGATATCATGCTGCAGTTCAATATCGAGGCGGCCGTCGTCTGCATCATCGGCGGTCTCCTCGGCATTCTCTTCGGCCTCGCGGCCGGCTGGGCGGTATCGCTGTTCGACGTCTCCGTCGCCTTTTCGCTCGTGCCGCCGCTGCTGGCTTTTTGTTCGGCCGTTCTCACCGGCCTCGTCTTCGGCTACCTGCCCGCGCGCAAGGCCGCGCTGCTGGACCCGGTGGTCGCCCTCTCGTCGGAATAATCGGAATAACTGGAAGTAAACAAGCAGGAACCGGAAAATGAAAAAGACACTCATCGCCTCCCTCCTCGTCATGGCCACGCTCACGGCCTGCTCGATGACGCCGGATTACGATCGGCCGCAGGTTTCCGCCATGGAGCGCTGGAAGGCGCGCGACAAGGTGTCCTCCGCCGATATCAATCCCGAATGGTGGCGCAATTTCAACAGCGTGGAGCTGGACGCGCTGATGATCGAGGCCTTGCAGAACAACAACGACCTCGGCGCCGCGCTCGCCCGCATCAAGCAGGCGCAGGCCTCGGCCAAGATCGCGGGCGCGAGCCTGCTGCCCAGCGTTGACGGCACGGGCGGCGCGGGCTGGTCGCGCAGCATCCCCCACGGCGGCAGCGACAAATGGAGCAACAGCGCAAGCGCGGGCGTTTCCGTTTCCTACGAGCTCGACCTTTTCGGCGCGAACCGCGCGGGCATCGCCGCGGCGAAGGCCGGGGTGAAGAGCAGCGTCTATGACCACGACGCGCTCTCGCTGGTGGTGATGAGCGACGTGGCGCAGACGTACTTCAGCCTGCTGAACCTGCGCGAGCGCGTGCAGATCGCGCAGAACAACCTGAAGAACGAGCGCGACGTGATGCAGATCGTGCAAGCGCGCTACGACGCGGGCTCGTCCAACGCGCTCGATGTTTCCCGGCAAAAGGCGCAGCTCGCCACGCAGGAGGCGGCGGTGGCGGCCCTGCAAAACCAGGCGAACGCGGCGCAGGACGCGCTGGCCATCCTGCTCGGCAAAGCGCCCAGCGCGCTGCGCACCAACGGCATGGACCTGAAGAAGGTGAAGCTGCCCAAGGTGCCGCTCAGCCAGCCCTCCGTCCTGCTGGAGCGCAGACCCGACATCCGCGCGGCGGAAGAAAATCTGGTGGCGGCCAATGCCGATATCGGCGCGGCGCGCGCGGCCTTCTTCCCGACCTTTGATATCGGCTCCGCGGCCTCGCTCGCGCTTTCGCCCATCGGCGGGGCGGCGACCAAGGGCTTTTCCATCACGTCCTCCCTGCTGGCGCCCATCTTCCACGGCGGCGCGCTGGAAGGCGGCGTCGAAAAGGCGACGGGCCGCGAGATGGAGCTGGCGGAGGTTTACCGCAAGACCGTGCTGACCTCGCTGCAGGAGGTGGAAGACGCGCTTTCCGCCGCCAATGCCGCGCAGACAAGGCAAAAGGCGTTGCTGCAGGCCATGCGTGAATCGCGCAAGAGCTACCAGATGTCGCGCGAGCTTTACAAGGCGGGCTCCGTCGATTACCAGAGCTTGCTGGACGCGCAGCGCACGTTGCTGAGTGCCGAAGACAGCTATGCCAGCGTGAAGCTTGAATCTCTCGACGCCGCGGTCACGCTCTACAAGGCGCTGGGCGGCGGCTGGATCGACCTGACGCCCCCCGCGAAGAAAAAATAAGGCTTATCGCAGCAGACGGTCCCAGACCTTCTGGTAGTCGCGGTTGACTTCGGCGGGGCAGGTGCGCGAAATCTCGCCCTTGACGCCCTTGGGGATGTTGAACTCCGGCGCGTCGCGGAATTTTTCCGGCAGCAGCGGCATGGCGGTCTTCAGGCTGGGCACGTTGCCCGAATATTGCGCATAGGCGGCCATGTTTTCCGGCTTCATGACGAAGGCGATGAACTTCTTCGCCGCCTCGACGTTTTTCGCCGCGGCGGGAATGGCGAGGTTATCGACCCAGACCTCCACACCTTCTTTCGGATAGACGTATTTGATGGCCGGGTTGTCCTGCCGCACGCGATAGACGTCGCCGCTCCACGCCATTTGCAGGGCGATCTCGTTGGCGGCAAGCCGCTCCGAATAGCCGGTCGCGCCATAGACCTTCACGAAGGGCTTTTGCGCCTTCAGCATGGCGAGCAGGGCTTTCAGCGTATCGGGCGATCCGTCGCAATACTCATGGCCGCCGGCGATGGAGGCGATGTCCATGACCGTGCCCACGTCGTCCAGCACGCCGAGCCGCGCGTCCTCGCCCGCGGGGCGGGTGAAAAATTGTTTCCAGCTCGTCACGTCTTCCTTCACAAGCTTGGTGTTCACCGCAAGGCCGGTGGTGCCGAAGAACAGGGGCAGGGAATAGGTCTGGTCGGGGTCATAGGCCGGGTGGCGGATGTTGTCCGTCAGCCCGTCCGCGAATTTCTTCATGTCCTCCGGCATGGGCATCAGCAGCTTTTCCTGCGCCAGCAGGGGAATGTAGTTGCCCGAGGGGGCGACGACGTCATAGGCGCCGCCCGCCTTCAGCTTGGCCATCAGCGTGTCGTTGCTGGAATAGATGTCGGTGATGACCTCGATGCCGGTTTCCTTCTCGAACTTCTTGAAAAGATCGCTGTCGGCGTAGGTGTCCCATGTATAGATGTAGAGTTTCTGCTTCTCCGCATGGGCGGGGGCGCTGAAGGCGAGAGCGCAGGCGAAGACGAAAAGGGCGAAAAGGCGTTTCATGTCAGGCGGCTTTCTTCTGGTTGACGAGGTAGGAGGCAAGGACGAGCATCATCGAGACGACGAGCAGGAGCGAGGAAATGGCGTTGATCTCGGGCGTGATGCCCTTGCGCACCATGCTGTAGATATAGACGGGCAGGGTCATCGCGCCCGGCGGCGCGACCATCTGGGTGATGATGAAGTCGTCGAGCGAGGTGATGAAGGCCAGCATCGCCCCCGCCGTGATGCCGGGCATCAGCAGCGGCAGTGTCACGCGCCGGAAAACCCGCCACGGCGTGGCGTAGAGGTCGGCCGCCGCCTCGAACAGCGCGGGCGGAATGGTGAGGATGCGCGCCTTGATCGGCGAATAGGCGAAGGGGATGCAAAAGACGATATGCGCGACGAGCACATTGCCGAGCCCGAGGCGCATGTTGACGGCGGCGAAGAAAATGAGCGAGGCGATGGCGATGACGATCTCGGGGATGAGCAGGGGCAGTGTCATCAGCGTCATCGTCGCCTGCCGCGCCTTTTTCGGCGCCTGCCCGCCGCGCAGGGCGAGGGCGACGAGCAGGGCGATAAGCGTGGAGACGAAAGTTGCGCTTACCCCCACGATGAGGGAGTTCATCGTCGCGCGGCGCAAGTCGTCGTTGGCGAGCGCGGCGCGGTACCAGTCCGTGCTGAAGCCTTCCCAGACGGTAATCAGCCGGCTGGCGTTGAAGGAAAAGACGATGACGACGAGGATCGGCACGTAAAGAAAAGCCAGCGAAAGCCATGCCGTGGCGGCGGAGCCGGGGAGTTTTTGCTGTGTCGCCGTGCCGCTCATGCCCGCCCCCTCACACCAGCGACTGCAGGCCGCGGCCCTTGCGCGCCATCAGCATCAGTCCCAGCATGACCACCGCCATCAGCACCACCGAGGCCGCCGCGCCGAAGGGCCAGTTGCGCGCGAAGCTGAACTGGTTGGCGATGAGCGTGCCGATCATCATGCGCTTGCCCCCGCCCAGCAGGTCGGGCGCGAGGAAGGAGCCGATGGCGGGAATGAAGACCAGCACGCAGCCCGCCAGGATGCCGGGCGCGGCCAGCGGCAGGATGACGCGGCGCAGGGTCTGCGCGCGCGTGGCGTAAAGATCCTGCGCGGCCTCCACCAGCCGCCAGTCCATGCGCTCGAGGTTCGCGTAGATCGGCAGCACCATGAAGGGCAGGTAGCTGTAGAGCAGCCCGAGGCCGATGGAGAAATCGTTGTACAGCAGGGTGAGCGGCTGGGCGATGAGATGGGTTTTGACCAAGGCGTTGTTGACCAGCCCGTCCGTGCGCAAAATCAGCATCCACGCATAGGTGCGGATGAGGAGGTTCGTCCAGAACGGAATGGTGACGAGCATGATCCAGAGATTGCGCTTTTCCGGCGGGCGCGTCGCCATGTGCCATGCCATGGGGAAGCCCGCCAGCAGGCAGAGCGCGGTGCAGATGCCCGCCAGCTTCAGCGAGCGCCAGAAAATCTGCAGGTATCCGGCGTCGAAGACCAGCGTGCCGTCGAAATCGCGGGTGTAGAGAATCTGCACATAGGCGTCCCACGAAAAATGCCAGACCACCCCGCCGTTCGGCCCCGCCTGCAAGAAGGAATAGGCGGCGATGAGCAAGAGCGGCATGAGGAAGAACGCGCCCATCACGGCGAGGAAGGGGGAGAGCAGCAGCAATGATTTTTTGCGCGCGGGGCTCATGGCGTCACGCGCATCTTATCAGCCGGTCGGGTGCGACGGCGAAGGCGATATCGTCGTCAACCTTCACGTCCTGCGGGTCGTCTTCCGACAGGGTGACGGTCCGCCCGTCCGCAAGTTTTATAAGATAATGCGTGACCGCGCCGCGATAGGTGATATGGGCGATGCGGCCCTTCGCGCCCGGCGTTTCGGGCGTCGCGCCCGCGACGAAGGCGGCGTCTTCGGGGCGGAAGCCGATTTCTCCTGCGTCCTTCAGCCCCAAATCGGCGGCGGGCAGGAAGTTGCAGATGCCGATGAAATCCGCGACGAAGCGCGTCGCCGGGTGGTCGTATATTTCCTGCGGCGTGCCCAGCTGCGCGACCTTGCCGTGGCTCATCACCGCGATGCGGTCGGACATGGAAAGCGCTTCGTCCTGGTCATGGGTGACGAAGATGAAGGTGATGCCGCTTTCGCGCTGCAGGCGTTTGAGCTCGATCTGCATTTCCTTGCGCAGCTTGTAGTCGAGCGCGGAGAGGGATTCGTCGAGCAGCAAAACCTTCGGGTGGTTGACCAGCGCGCGCGCCAGCGCCACGCGCTGCTGCTGGCCGCCGGAAAGCTCCGCGGGGCGGCGGCTTTCCATGCCTTCCAGCCGTATCGTCTTCAGCGCGTCGGCGACGGCGCGGGAAATGTCGCCGGCGGGCCTGCCCTGCATTTCCAGCCCGAAGCCGATGTTCTGCGCCACGGTCATATGCGGGAAGAGCGCGTAGTTCTGAAACACGGTGTTGACGGGGCGCTTGCTGGGCGGCAGCGGAGCGATGTCTTCGCCGTCCAGCAATATCCGCCCGCCGTCCGCCGTTTCCAGCCCCGCGATCATGCGCAAAAGCGTCGTCTTGCCGCAGCCCGAGGGACCGAGCAGGGTGAAGAACTCGTTCGCGCGGATGTCGAGCGATACTTCGTCCACCGCGCGCACCGCGCCGCCCGCGTGCGGAAATATCTTGCTGACGGATTGGATGGACAGGCCGGTGGGTGACATGCGCTTCCTTGCAAAGGGGATATGCCTCAAAACATACAGGAAAGCGGGGCGGTTCTCACCTGCGAAATGGGGTGCTTCGGGCGGGATTTTACCCTGACGCAGCCGCATGCACGGGCCGGGCCTCTTTTTTTACATGGAAGGCACGGAAGAAAAAAATGTTTAAAATCAGACAAATATCCAACTGTTTTCCAAGTGTCGATAAATTATGGTAATATGTGACTACGTGTGTCATACAGTGACCCGCCCGCCGGATATGCAGGAGGATTCAAAAACGATGTCATTTTCAGAGACCGTTAAAAACGCGTTCAATGACCTGAGAGGCGTGCCGCCGCGCGAGCGCAGCGAGGCGGAGATTTTCCTCACCAATATCGGCGTGCCGCACAAGGTTTACAGCGACGGCTCCATTTTCGTGCCCGGCAACGTGAGCCTTGCCTTCCGCCCCGTGGTGTACGAGAACAAGGCGCTGCCCGATTTCTCCAAAGTCTATATCGCGGGGGACTTCAGGTGCGATTCAAGCAACCTGCCGGACCTCAAGGGCTGCCCGCCCTATATCGGCGGGGATTTCTATGCGGGCGGCAACGATTTTAAAAACCTCGAATACGGCCCGGCCTATGTCGGGGGCAATTACGAGGTCGCCGGCAATATGAACCTTGAAACCATCGAGGACCGCGCCTATCACGTCGGCGGACGGGTCAACTGCATCAATACCCGGATCGGCGATTACCGGGGCTATCCGTCGGACGCGGAGCTGGCGCGCAGCGACGAGGCCATCGCCAAGGCCAGGGAAAAATTCGAAGCCAGCCGTCAGGCAAAGGCCTACGATAAGGTATCCAAAGCACGGCGTCCTATGTCTTATGACGAGATGACGGTCAAGGAATTGCCCCCGCGCAACGGCAAGCGCCGCAACTGGGGACGCGGCAAATAAACCGCAACAGGCGGGTCTTGCGTTCCGCCCCGTTTCTCTCTGTTTGAAAAGCCGTGGATTGCGCTATATTGGTCCTTCAGGGGCCAGCCGCCCCGGATGAGGGGAAAATATGGCAATGATTTCCGTCGAAGGGCTGAATTTCGACTATCCGGGCAGCCGCGTGCTGCACGACGTTTCCTTCACCATCGCCGAAGGCAGCGTGACGGCCATGGTCGGGCCGAACGGCGCGGGCAAGACGACGCTCTTGCGCTGCATCGCCGGGCTGGAGCATCCGCACAGCGGGCGCGTCGCCATCGGCGGCACGGATGTGGCCGAGGACCCGCGCCGCGTTCATCGCATGACGGGGTATCTTTCCGACTTCTTCGGGCTTTACGAGGGGCTGACGGTGCGCCAGTGCCTGACCCACATGGCCTGGTGCCACAACCTGCCCGCCGAAGACGTCGGCCCGCGGGTGGAAGCGCTGCTGGCCGAAACCGGCATCGCCCATATGCAGGACAAGAAGGCCGCCGCCCTTTCGCGCGGCTACCGCCAGCGGCTGGGCATCGGCCTCGCGCTGGTGCACGACCCCGCGCTCATCATCCTCGACGAGCCGGCCTCGGGCATGGACCCGGAGGCGCGCATCGCGCTCTCGCAGCACATCCGCCTGTTGCGCAAGCGCGGCAAGACGATGGTGATTTCGTCGCACATCCTCAACGAGCTGGAGGATTACTGCACCGACATGCTGGTCATCCAGCACGGGCGGGTGGCGCAGCACCTGCGCCTCTCCGAATTCGCGGCGCGGCCCACGCGCATTTTGCGCATCGGCGTCCTCGGGCTCGGCGTTGCGCATCTCGACAAGCTGATGGCCCAGCCGATGCTGACCGTGGTCACGCAGGAGGGCGACTTCGCCGATTGCGAATATACCGGCACGCTGCAGGACCAGCAGAAGATGCTGCAGGCGTTGCTGGCGCAGGGTGTGCCGGTCTTCAGCCTCAGCGCCTCCGGCCACACGCTGCAGGACGCCTATATGACCGCCACCGGCGCGAAAAGCGATAAAGGGGGAGGCGGGTCATGAGCGAGAAAAAGATGCGCTATATCTTCACCCCCGAATTCCACCGCTACATCTGGCTGAAGTTCAGCCCCTTCCGCCTGCTGGCGGGGCCGGTGGTGCCCGTGCTCTGGCTGATGCTCTGCGGCAATTTCGCTTCCGGCCCCGCGCGGGAGATCCTGACGGTCGCGCGCAGCCCCGGCGATTTCGCCCCGGCGAGCGGCGGGCTGATGGCGTTCTTCTTCATCGCGGTCGCCATCTGGGGCTGTTACGAGGCGGCCTCCGCCCTGCGCGACGAGGTCAAGGGCAATACGTGGGATTTCCTGCGCATGTCCTCCATCTCGCCATGGCCGCTGGTGGCGGGCAAGCTTTTCGGCGCCACGTCCTATACATGGTATCTCGGGCTGGTGACGCTGCCGTTCTTTCTTTATGCCTATGTCGCCGACCACGGCGCGGAAACGCTGGGCGAGGCGCTGCAGGTGGCGGGCTACATGGTGGCGGCGGGCGTCATCGGGCAGGCGACGGCTTTCCTCGCCAGCTTCATCGACATGGTCATGCTGGCCGGGCGCACGGGCAAGAACCGCGTGCCGCGCGTCATCGGTCCCTTCATTCTGGGGCTGGTGGTTTCGAGCCAGCTGTTCTTCGGCCTCGCCGTGCAGGTCGGGCGGGCAATGAGCGCTCGCCCCGCCTATTTCCTGCACCACCACGTCACGTGGTACGGGCAGCAGACGGTGCAGCAGGCGGCGATGACGGCCGGGATGGCATTCGCGCTGTTCTGGCTTTTGTTCGGCGCCTACCGCATGGCGCGGGCGGAGCTGATGTACCGCGTGACGCCGGTCGTCTGGATGCTCTTCCTCGCCAGCCTGCTGGGCTTTCTGTGCGGCTTCGTGCAGCCGCGCCTGTTCTATTATTACATGCAGCTTTTCGGGCTGTTCATCCTCTCCCTCGGCATCACCTACGGCGTGATGATCCTCGAGGCTTCGGACGGGCGCAAATACGCACGGTTTTCCGACGCGCTGCGGGCGGGCGACTGGCGGCGCGTCTTCGAGAACATGCACAAGTGGCTGGCGGGCCTTCCCTTCGTGCTGGCGATGTACGTGATGACCCTGACCCATGTGCCGGAGGCGGGGCTGCACCTCAGCTTCGAGGCGCTGGGCTGCTTCATGCTCGCCCTGCTGCTTTTCGCCCTGCGCGACGGGCTGGTCATCCACATGGCGCTGACGGGCGGCGACGGCAAGCACGTGACCTTCAAGCTGCTGTTTTATTATGTATTGGCCTACCTGCTGCTGCCCAGCGTGCAGATGGCGGCTTCGCCCGGCCGGGCGGTTGATTTCATGCCGTGGTTCTTCTCGCTCTTCAGCTATGTGCCGGGGCATGTGGAACCGCCGCCGCTGCTGCGCACCATGACTTTTTATTACCCGCTGCCGGTCGGCAGTTTTACCGCCGCGGTGCTGCCGGTGCTGGGCGAGGCGCTGCTGGCCGCCGGCCTGCTTTTCTGGCGTCTGGGCCGCAAACGGGCGGAATCGGGGCCGGAGAAATCATAACTCCATGTTTTTTCTCGATTATGACCCCTTCAACCCCTTAACATTTTCTTATAATGTTTTATTATATAGTTGGTGAGAGGTAAAAAATGTCCGAAACGAAAAAAGAAGATATGCGTGTTTTGGTGGTGGACGACAACCTTGTCGTCCGCAAGCTGATCGAGGTCAACCTCACGAACATGGGGTTCAAGACCATCGACGTCGCCGCCAACAGCCAGGAAGCGCAGGACAAGATCGAGGCCGCGCCCTACAACATCGTGTTCCTCGACTGGAACATGCCGGGCAAGAGCGGCTACGCCCTCATGCAGGAATACCGCGAGGACCGCAAGTACGACACCGTCGCCTTCGTCATGGTGACCGCGGAATCGCAGGAAAGATACGTGCGCGAGGCCGTGAAGGCGGGCGCGACGTCCTACATCACCAAGCCGATCTCCCCGGCGATCTTTCAGGACAAGGTCGAGCGCGTCCTCGAATGGATCGACAACCGCGTCAACCAGTCTTCCCAATCCGGCTAGGCTGCGCCACTTTTCACTTTTCCAACCACCGGGTTCCCGGCATGAGCAATTCGACGACGATGGCGATGAAGGATATAGACAAGGTGCGCGGCGAGGTCGCGACGCTTGTCAGCCAGACCGTGCGCGAGACCTTCCAGACCATGTTCGGCCAGAACGTGCAGCGGCACGAGGCCGGATGGACGGGCGGGGAATTCTCGGAAAACGCCGTCTATGCCTCCATCCGCCTGCATCAGGGCGACGAGAGCGTCGAGTTCTGCTTCCGCTTCGATTTCAACCTGCTTTTGCAGGCGGCGGAGCTGATCTTCAGCAAGGAATACCTCGACGCCACCCCCGTCCACGAGGAGCTGGCGAGCGAGATCGCCAACATCGTCTGCAGCAAGGTGAAGGCCTTCCTGAACGAGCAGGGGTTCGAGACGGAAATGGGCTTTCCCTTCATTCCCAGGCCGGATGAAAACCCGCTGCTGAGCAGCGGCGAGATGATCCACATGCATTTCTATTATCCCGGTCCGGGCGGGGAAAACGACATCGGCGTTTCCGTCAACCTCTTCGTTGACGGAAAGCCGGTCGTCCGCTCGTGATGGTTCCCCGCTGCCCCTGCTGCCCGTATTTGCCGCCCGTTTTCCGGCGCGCCTAGTCCGCGCCGCCTTTCAGGCTTGAAAGAAAAAGGGAGAAGAGAGTGGCGAAAGCCTCGAGACTGCCGCGGTTGCCGGCCGGCCCTTTTCGGGCTTTCTCCCGTGCATTGTCATCATCGCCGCCGGCGGGGGTACCTTCCGCCTTTTTGGCAACGACGATGTCCTTGTAAAGGGCAGCTGTTGCGAGAGTCTTTTCAACAGTTTTCGCCACCGCCTCTCCTCCAAAACCTTATGAATTCGCGTTTGCATCCTGATTTCCATCCTACGCCCCGCATGTATCCCTATCTTCTCGCCGGTATTTCCGTTTTGTAGTGAATTGTTTCCGGCGTGTTTCGGCAAGGGGGGGGTATTTGACGGAAAAACGGATGTGGGGGGAATATTCGCGAAAAAAGCCGCATAACAGGGGGCATTCGTATTCACGCGTTCATGAAAGGAGGCTTTATCTTTTCCGGCCAAGGGGCGATAATTTACTGAATGGCAATGAATTTGTTCAAAAATACATAGGTGCGGCCATTCCGGCCACAAGCGGCCGGAGATTTTTCAACCGGGGGAAGACTTGGAGCAACTGAGCGATACAGGACGCGGGACGCGGATGCAGGAGGTGGACAAGGTCATGCTCATGATATGGGGCGGGCTCGGCATGACCACCATCATGTTCGTGCTGCCCATGTTCGGGATTGATTTTTCCTCCTTCCTGACGGAGGTGGGCGGAATCGTCCTGTCCCTTTGCTTCCTGTCGCTGGCCTTCCTGGTGCCCAAGCGGCAACGCGCGCAGGAAATGAACGAAAGGAAGCAGCAGGAGTTGCTGGCCTCCATCGTCCGCACCTCCGACGACGCGATCCTCAGCAAGACGCTGGACGGCGTCATCACTTCGTGGAACGCGGCGGCGGAGCGCATGTTCGGCTATACCGCGGCCGAGGCGATTGGTCTTTCCGCCAACGCCTTCATCCGCGGCGAGGATCAGGAGGAGGAGAGCCGCTTCCTGCGGCACATGGCCGAGGGCAAGGTGCTCGAGCGCTACGAAACGCAGCGCCTGACGAAGGACGGCCGCGCGCTGGATGTCGCCATCACCATGTCGCCCCTGCACGACGGCGCGGGCAAGGTCGTCGGCATCTCGAAGATCGTGCGCGACATCACGGCGCAGAAAAACGCGGCGGCGGAGCTGCTGCGCTACAGCCAGGAGGTGGAGCAATTCGCCTATATCGCCTCGCACGACCTCAAGGCGCCGTTGCGCGGCATCGACAACCTCGCGAAATGGATCATGGAAGACCTCGGCGAGGCGATGACGCCCGAGATCCAGAAGAACTTCGACCTTTTGCGCGCGCGCGTGGCGCGGCTGGAAACGCTGCTGGGCGACATCTTGAAATATTCGCGCGCCGGCCGCATCGTGGAGGAGCCGCGCGAGCTCGACACGGGCGAGCTCGTTCATTCGCTGACCCGCCTGCATCCCTGGGGCGACGACTTCGAGATCGAATGCGTGACGGAAATGCCGGTCATCCACAGCCCGCGCACGCCGCTGGAGCAGATCTTCACCAACCTCATCGCCAACGCGGTCAAGCACCACGACAAGCAGGCGGGCCGGGTGGAAATCAGCGCGGCCGACCGGGGCGGTTTTTTCGAATTCTGCGTGCGGGACGACGGGCCGGGCATCCCCGAGGAGTTTCATGACCGCGCTTTCGCGCTTTTCCAGACGCTCAAGCCGCGCGATACGCAGGAAGGCAGCGGGCTTGGCATGTCCATCGTCAAAAAGCTGGTCGAATGGCAGGGCGGGCGCGTCTGGATCGATTCCAGCCCCGGCGCGCGGGGAACGGCGGTGCATTTCCTCTGGCCCCGGCGCACGGCGGAAAAGGAGCTGGAACATGCGGCCTGAGGGAGAAAAAGCCTGTTCCCGCAAGGCGGCGGGCTGTATTGTAGGAGAAGGCGCCGGTTGCGCGGCGCCGTCCGGTGGTTATACGAAAATCGTGGAGTTGCGGCATGCCGACCAGACTGCTTGTTATTGACGACGACGAAACCGACCGCATGGCCATCCGCCGGTACCTGACCCGGCCCGATCTCGACTACGAAATCGAGGAGGCCGCGATGGGCGGGGAGGCGCTGGAGATTCTGTCGCGCGAGAATTTCGCCTGCGTCTTCGTGGACTACCGCCTGCCGGACATGGACGGCATCGCCCTGCTGCGCGAGCTTTACGACGTCGATACGGACAGCATGCCGTGCCCCTTCGTCATGCTGACGGGGCAGGGCAGCGAGGGCGTGATGTCCGACGCGCTGCGTTGGGGCGCGAGCGACTACATCATCAAGGACAATATCTCCGCCGACACGCTGCGCATCGCGCTGGCCAAGGCGCGGGAGGTTTTCGACCTCAAGCGGACCCGCCTGCAGATGGAGGAAAAGCTGCGCCACGCGCAGAAGATGGACGCGGTGGGCCAGCTCACCAGCGGCATCGCGCATGACTTCAACAACCTGCTGACCGTCATCCTCGGCAATACCCGCCTGCTGGAACGCCGGCTGGCGCCGGAGAAGGAGGATATCGACCGCGAGGACCTCGCGCGCAAGGTCAAGGCCATCGACAGCGCGGCGCGGCGTGGCGCGGAACTGGTGCGCCACCTCATGGTCTTCACCCGCCAGCGCGAGCTGATCCAGAACGTGACGGACCTCAACGCCGCGATCGAGGAAACGTCGAAGCTGCTCAAGCGCACGCTGGGCGAAATGGTGGACGTGCGCTTCACGGGCGCACGCGGCCTCTGGCCCGTCTTCGTCGATACCAGCCAGTTCGACAACGCGGTCATCAACATCGCCGTCAACGCGCGCGACGCGATGCCCAAGGGCGGCAAGTTCGTCATCGAGACGAGCAACATCGCGGTGGACGGCGAATACGCCAGCAGCCACGGCGAGATCGCGCCCGGCGATTACGTTCTCGTCAGCCTGTCGGACAGCGGCACGGGCATGCCCGAGGGCGTCCGCCAGCGCATCTTCGAGCCCTTTTACACGACGAAGGCCGCGGGCGAAGGCACGGGGCTGGGGCTCAGCATGGTCTATGGCTTCATCCAGCAGTCCGGCGGCTACGTCCACGTCCAGAGCGAGGAAGGGCACGGCACCACCTTCAGGATCTTCCTGCCGCGCTACATCGCGGAAGTGCAGGAGGCCGCGCCGTCCCTGAAGGCGAAGGAGGTCGCGGGCGGCACGGAAACCATCCTCGTCGTGGAAAACGACCGTCACGACCGCGCCGCCGCGCGCGAGATCCTGCAGGGCATGGGCTACCGCACGCTGGAGGCGGCGAGCGGGGACGCCGCGCTGAAGGCGCTTTCGGAGGAAAAAGGGGCGATCGACCTCGTCTTCACCGACATCGTCATGCCGGGCAAGGTCAACGGCATCGACCTTGCGAAGGCGGTTTACAACGATTACCCGGGGGTCAAGGTGCTTTTCGCTTCCGGCTACGCGCGCGACGCGATGCCGGAAAACCGCCGTGTGGACGACCGCGTCCTCATCGGCAAGCCCTACAACAAGGACACGCTGGCCGCCAAGGTCCGGCAGATCCTCGACGAGCGGGAGCGTTACCATGTCGGCTGAGCCAGTCAGGGTTCTCGTCGTCGATGACGAGCTTTCCGTTCTGCAGGTGCTCTGCGAGAACCTCGAGGATTGCGGTTTCGAAGTTTCGCAGGCGCATGACGGGGAAGAGGCCGTGCGGATGATCGAGCAGGCGGACGTCCGGCCCCATGTCGTCATCACCGACATCATCATGCCGCGGCAGGAGGGGCTGGAGACCATCACCGAGCTGCGCGCGAAATACCCCGATATTTTTCTCATCGCGATTTCCGGCGGCGGGCGCACGAAATCCGCCGACTTCCTGCAGCTGGCGGCGCGGGTGGGCGCGGATGCCGTGATGCCAAAGCCGCTCGACATCGACGCGCTGGAAAAAACCGTCCGGGAGCTGGTGTCATGAGCAAGCCGACGGTTTTGGTGGTGGACGACAACGCCGCGCTGCGCGAGGTAATCCGCGAGAGCCTCGAGGAGGACGGCTATACCGTCTTCAACGCGTCGAACGGCGAGGAGGCGATGAAGATCGTGAAGGTCAAGAAGGCCGACGCGATCCTGCTCGACCTCGTGCTGCCGGACGCCGACGGGTTGACGCTCATCGCGGGCATCCGCAAGCATACGGACGCGCCGGTCATCGTCATCAGCGGCAAGGGCGGCTGGGTGGACAAGGTCGTCGGGCTCGAAATGGGCGCGGACGACTACCTCGGCAAGCCCTTCGAGATGAAGGAACTTTCCGCCCGCGTCAAGGCGAACATCCGCCGGTACCGCGGCGCGCGGGAGAAGGGCGACGAAAAATCCGCCCCGGCGCAGCGGCGCATCCGCTTCGATAAATGGATACTGGATACCGGCAGGTTCCAGGTCTTCGACGATGCGGGGAACCCGGCGGGTTTGACCTCCATGGAATTCCGGCTGCTGGAGGCGCTGGTGCAGGCGCCGGGCCGCGTGCTTTCGCGCGAGCAATTGCTGAGCAAGGCGCGCGAGGACAACCTGAACGTCTATGACCGCGCCATCGACATCCAGATCGCCCGCATCCGCAAGAAAATCTGCGCCGACCCGAAAAAGCCCAGCCTCATCAAGACGGTGCGCGGGGTCGGCTACCTGCTGAACTGCGAGACGGAGGAGCTTTCCTGAAAGCCCTGCGACCTAAAAAAACTCCCAAGCTTCTTGCCCGTCGCGTCGTCCAACGGGCAGAGGGAGTAGAAAAATGAACCAAGTGTCCGTTATCAAAGATAAAAAACAGCCCGCCCGCCCGGTGTTTCCCCGGCTTTCGGGGCGTCTTTACATCTTTCCGGCCTTCATCCCGCTCATCGAAATCGTGCCCTGGCTGCTCACCGGGCTGGCCGCGCTGGCGGGCATCACGCAGGTGACTTTCTGGAGGCGGCACCGCAAGGCGTTGCTGGGCTTCGCGGGGCTATGCTGCGCGGCGGCGCTGGGCATCGTGGTCTGGCAGAAAATGCACATCCCCGACGCCGCCCGGGGCTCGCGGCCCGTCGCTCCCGCCGACATGTCGCGGCTGGAAAAGCTGCAGGACATCATCCCGTCATCCGCCGGCCCGCAGGAAGCGAAGGCATTCGCCCCGCTCTGGACGGTCAAGACCCCGCATGAATCGCTGGCGACGCCGGTGGTGGCGGGCGACCTTCTGCTCACCGGCACCTTCAAGGGCACGGAGGAGGCGCGGCTGCGAAAAGACGGCACCCTCGTCTGGACCCTGCACAAGACGGAGCCGGTCTTCGCCAACGCCGTCGTGCGCGGGAACGTCGCTTACGTGGGCGAGGGGCTGCACACGGCCGTCGCCACCGTCATGACCGCCTTCTCCCTGCCGGACGGCAAGCCGCTGTGGGAGCGGCAGTTCCTCAGCCACCTCGAAGCCGCGGTGACGGTGGATGCCGCGCATCACCGGCTCTGGACCGGTTCGGGCGATGAAAGCCTCTGGTGCCTCGATACGCGCGACGGTACGCCGCGCTGGCACCGGCGCATCGGCCATATCGACGCGACGCCGCTGCTGTCGGACGGCACGCTCTACACCACCGCATGGCCGGACATGAAAAAGGACGTGACGGATATTTTCGCCCTCGATCCCGAAACGGGCGAGACGCGCTGGCAGGTCGCCGTGCCGGGGCACGTCATGGGCTCGGCGCAGCGCAGCCCTTATAAAAATGACGTGGTCGCGACCACGGCCATCGGCCAGGTCGGCCCGCAAAAGCCGACGGACAGGGGCTGGGCCCATGCGGTCTCGGCGCAGGGCAAGCTGCGCTGGACGGTCGAGCTGCCCGGCCTGCCGCTGCCCGAAGGATCGGTTCTGCCGGATGCGGGGCCGCACCACGCGGGGCTGGTCATCTATACGCTCAAGACGGGGCGCATCGTCGCGCTGAATGCGGATGACGGCAGCATCGCCTGGCAGGCCGTGCAGGGCAAGGAATTCGACGCGCCCGCGACGCTGGATGTGAAAACGGAAAAACCCCTGCTGGCCGCCATTTCCAAGGACGGCACCGTCACCATCCGCGATGCGGCGGAGGGCGTGGAGTTCCACCGCTTCAAGCTTCCGCTGGGCGGTTATGCCGCGCCGGTCTTCGACGGCGACGTGCTCTATGTGACGACGCCCTACGACATGACGGCCTATGGCGGGTTGCACCTGCTGCTGCCCGCCGCCGCGCCGGAAACGCCTCTTGAAAACGCACCGGAAAAAGCGGAGGCGCCCTGAGCATGGCGGTGCAGGACAAAACCCTCTGGCATAAATTCTCGCAGGACGCGACCCTGCCCGAGCGGTTGACGCTGGAGGAGGAGGCGAAGCTGGACGAGGTCTATGACCCCGTCAATCCGTCCTCCGTCTGGTCCGGCGCGCTGAAGGAGCTGGGGCTGGAACGCAACCCGCACCGGCGGCTTTTGCGTTTTTACAAGGGCCAGCCCTATATCAACTGGAGCCTGATGGTCGAGCTGCTGGCCTGCGGCTGGATCGGGCTGGAGCCTTCTGACGACGCGGCGGGCTTCGCCTATATCTCGCGCACCGCGCTGCTGCGCCTGCCCAAACTGCTGGCGGTGCAATGGCGCATCGCGCGGTACGTCGAAAGGAAGCTCGCGCCCGAAACGCCGCTGCCGGAAGACGCCGCGGCGCAGCTGGTCGAAAGCACGGCGCTGGGGCTTGCGCTGCAATCCCTGCTGCTGCGCCTGCCGCGCCACACGCCGCAGGATTTCGCCCGCTGGCTGTCCGCGCCCGACAAGGCGCCCTTCGCCGTGCGCAAGACCATGATGCAGGTGCAGGCGCTGCAAAAACGCCGCACGCATCTCTCTTCCGCATGGCATCTCCTTTTCCCGCCCCGTCCTGCTGAAGAGGAGGTCGAAAAAGGCTTGCCCGAAACTTTCTGGGGCGAGCCCCCCGCCGAAGGCCAAAAGCCCGAGGTGGTGCCGCTGGACGCGATGCGCGCCACGGCATGGGCGGGGCTGCCCGTTTGCCCGGGGCAGGTGACGGGCATGGCCGTGCTGCTGCGCCACGGCGAGAGCCCGGGGCCGCTGGACGCTTCGGCCTTTCCCATCTTCGTCTTCCACCGCGCGCGGCCGGAAACGGTCGAGCTGTTCGGGCAGGCTTCCGCGCTGCTCTATGCCGAGGGCGGAACGCTCTCCCACGCCTGCACCGTCGCGCGCGAGCAGGGGATCCCCTGCATCACCGGCCTCGGCCCCGATTTTTACTACCGCCTCGAAAACCTGTGGGAAAAAGGCCGGGACGTCTGGCTGACCATGGACGGGCAGGCCGGAACCGTGACGCTGGTCGATACCTCGCTGGAAGGTGAAGCGCATGACGGGGGCGCGCAGGAAAAGGGCGCGCGGCGCGACGACCCGCCTGTTGTTTGATACGCCGCCTTGCTATGTAAACCCCGGATGCGTCCTTTTACCCCGACCCCCGATATGCTAGAAAGCATCATCACAAAAACCAGCCAGAATACGGGGGCGCATTCCGCATGACAAACACGGCCATCGACATGGATCTGTCGGGAAAACGCGCGCTCGTCTGCGGCGCCAGCAAGGGCATCGGCAGGGCGACGGCGCAGGCGCTGGCCGCGCTGGGCGCCACCGTGACCATCGCCGCGCGCAACGAGGAAAACCTGCAATCCGCGCTGGCCACGCTGGACGCGGAACATGAGCAGCAGCACGGCTATCTGGTGACCGATTTTTCCGATCCCGCCGCGCTCTCCGCCGCGCTCGAAGAGCACATGAAGGGCCGCGCGCATTACCACATTCTGGTCAATAATTCCGGCGGCCCGGCGGCGGGGCAGGCGATACTGGCCGCGCCGGACGATTACCTGAAGGCCTTCACCCAGCACCTCATCGGCAACCAGATCGTGACCAGGGCGCTGGCGGACGGCATGAAGGCGGAAGGCTACGGGCGCATCGTCAACGTCATCTCCACCTCGGTCAAGCAGCCCATCAAGGGGCTGGGGGTTTCCAACACCATCCGCGGCGCGGTCGCCAGCTGGTCGAAGACGCTGGCGGGCGAGCTCGGGCCTTACGGCATCACCGTCAACAACGTGCTGCCGGGCGCGACGGATACCGACCGCATGACCGAGATCATCGCGGGCAAAGCCGTGCGCACCGGCCAGACGCAGGAAGAGGTGCGCGACGCCGAGATCGCGAAAATCCCCGCCGGCCGCTTCGCGCAGCCGGAGGAAACCGCCGCCGCCATCGCCTTTTTGTGCAGCCCTGCCGCCGCCTATATCAACGGTGTCAACCTGCCCGTCGATGGCGGGCGCACGGGCAGCCTGTAACGGGGGGGCGCGCATGGCGGGCAACGACAAAATCCTCAATTTCATCGGCGGCGAGATGGCTGCGCCCGCAAGCGGCGAATATTTCGAGAACGTCGATCCCGCGACCGGGGCGGTTTATTCCCAAGTGCCGGATTCCGGCGAAAAAGACCTCGAGGCCGCCGTC
>WGNE01000004.1 GCA_016124645.1 Alphaproteobacteria bacterium | reverse complement strand
GTCCACGCGCCGCAGAAAAACTATTTCACCCCCGAAAACGACCCCGCGCACCATAACTGGTACTGGCCGGATATCGCGCAGATGGGCAAGGACGCGGGGCTCTCGAAGGTCGCGCCCGTGCTGGTGACGGCGTCGGACAAGGCGCCGGGCGTCTATCCCGTCGGCGGGCGGCTGCGCGTGAGCATCCCGAACGACCACAAGCAATACGCGATTTTCTGGTTCAGCATGTCCGGCGTGCTGCTGGTGATTTATTATCTCTCCCAGCTGGGCTATGTTGAAACGGCGGGAACGCCGGAAAAACCCGCGAAGGACGCAAAACAGCAAAAAGAGCAGGAAGCCTGACGCCATGCAAGCCTATCAACAACTCGAAACGCGCTTTGACGAGATCATGACGCTGCGCGAGATCGCGCGGCTTTTGCGCTGGGACCGCTCGGTCATGATGCCCGAGCTGGCCGCCGACAACCGCGCGCACCAGATGGAAGTGCTGAACGTCAGGATCCACGGGCTGCAGACCGCGCCCGAAATCGGCGAGCTGCTGGCGAAAGCCGACCGCAAGGCGCTGGATGCGTGGCAGGCCGCGAACATCCGGCTGATGGACTGGATCTACGCCCATGCGACCGCGCTGCCGGCCGACCTCGTCGCGCGCAAGATCACGCAGGAAGCGAAGACCGAAATGGTCTGGCGCAAGGCCCGCGCGGAAAGCGATTTCTCGCAGGTGTCGGACGCTCTCGCCCGCCTGCTCGACCTCGTGCGCGAGGAAGCCGAGGTGAAGTCGAAAAAGCTGGGCCTGCCCGCCTATGACGCGCTGATGGACAGCTACGCCCCGCATATGCCCGCCGCCACGGTGGACGAGATTTTCGACGACATCGCCGCCTTCACCCCGGGTTTCCTGGACGCGGTCATGGAAAGCCGCCCGCAGCCCGAAGCGGTGCCGGGACCCTTCCCGAGGGAAAAACAGCGCGAGCTGGCGCTGAAAATCATCGCCCGCCTCGGCATGGAGAAGGGCTGGAGCCGCCTCGACGTTTCCGCGCATCCCTTCAGCACCGGCATGGGCAACGACGTGCGCATCACCACCCGTTATTCCGAGGACGAGTTCACCTCGGCCATTCAGGCCGCCGCGCATGAGGCGGGCCACGGTTTTTACGACCACCACACGCCGAAAAAATGGTCGCTGCAGCCCGTCGGCATCAGCCAGTACATGGGCATGGCGATCCATGAATCGCAGTCGCTCAGCCTCGACATGCAGCTCGCACGCGGCCGCGACTACTGGGAATTCATCGCCCCGCTGGCGCGCGAGGCTTTCGGCGGCGAGGGGCCGGCATGGTCGGCGGAAAACCTCCACCTCAGCGCGACGCGCGTCGGGCGCGGCTTCATCCGCGTGGAAGCGGACGAGGTCACCTATCCCGCCCACGTCATCCTGCGCTACCGCCTCGAAAAGGCGATGGTGAGCGGCGAGCTGGAAGTGAAAGACCTGCCGGACGCTTGGAACGCGGGCTTCAAGGAGCTCATCGGCGTCGAGCCGCCGGACGACCGCCGCGGCTGCCTGCAGGACATCCACTGGTATTCCGGCGCCTTCGGTTATTTTCCGACCTATGCGCTGGGTGCCTTCATCGCCGCGCAATTCGTCGATAAGATGAAGCAGGACGTGCCCGGTCTTTCCGAACAAATCCGCGCGGGGAACTTCGGCGTCTTCGTCGGCTGGCTGCGCGACAAGGTGCAGGCCAATGCCTGCCTTTACACGCCGCCGCAGCTCATCGAGCATGTCACGGGGCAGGAAATGTCCACGCATTACTACAAAAAGCACCTGAGCGAGCGTTACCTCGGCAGGGAATATACCGGCAGCAAGGGGGGAGAAGCGTGCTCAGATACATCAGCACCAGAGGCGCGGCGCAAAGCCTAGGCTTTGCGGATACGGCGCTGGCGGGGCTGGCGTCGGACGGCGGCCTCTACGTGCCCGAGGCCTGCCCGCAATTGCCCGCATCCGAAATCGACAACATGGCGAACCAGCAATATCTCGAGATTGCATGGCGCGTCATCCTGCCCTTCGTCTCGGACGACATTCCTTCCGAAGACCTCGTCAAGCTGTTGCGCCGCGCCTACAAGGGGTTCGAAACGCCCGAGATCGCGCCGCTGCACCGGCTGGAGGATAATCTTTATGTGCAGGAGCTTTTCCATGGCCCCACGCTCGCCTTCAAGGACGTCGCGTTGCAGTTTCTGGGGCAGGTCTTCGACCTGCTGCTGGAAAAGCGCAAGAGCCGCGTGACCATCGTCGGCGCGACCTCGGGCGATACGGGCTCCGCCGCGATCGAGGCTTTCCGCGGCAAGGACAACGCGGATATCTTCATTTTGCACCCCAAGGGCCGCGTCTCCGAAGTGCAGCGCCGCCAGATGACGACGGTCATCGAACCGAACGTCTTCAATATCGCGATCGAGGGCAGTTTCGATGATTGTCAGGATATCGTGAAGGCCATGTTCAACGACGCGCGCTTTCGCGAAGAGATGCGGCTTTCCGCCGTCAATTCCATCAACTGGGCGCGCATTCTGGCGCAGGTGGTCTATTATATCTACGCGGGCGCGCGCATCCGCGACAAGACGGGCGGGCCCGTCAGCTTCTGCGTGCCGACCGGCAATTTCGGCAACGTCTATGCGGGCTATGTCGCCAAATCCATGGGGCTGGAGGTCGAAAAGCTTCTCGTCGCCAGCAACCGCAACGACATATTGCACCGCTTCTTCACCACGGGCCGCATGCAGGCGATGGCGGTGGAGCCGAGCCTGAGCCCCAGCATGGACATCCAGATTTCCAGCAATTTCGAGCGGCTGCTTTTCGACCTTTACGGTCGCGACGGGGGCATGGTCGCGAAGACCATGAAGCATTTCCGCAGCGCCGGTCCCTTCGAGCTGGAAGAACCCGTCATGAAGCAGCTGCGCGAGATTTTCGCGAGCGGCCGGGTGGACGACGCGCGCACGGGCGAGATCATCGCGCATACGTACAAGAAATACGATTACCTCGTCGATCCCCATACCGCGGTCGGGCTGGGCGTGGCGCAGGACTACCTTGCGCAAAACCCGGAAGCGACGGTCGTCTCCCTCGCCACCGCGCATCCGGCGAAGTTTCCGGCGGCTGTCGAGAAATCCGTCGGCCATGCGCCCGAGCTGCCCGCGCATCTTGCCGACCTCATGACGCAGCAGGAAAAATACACGGTCTTGCCCGCCGATCTTGCCAAGGTGCAGGATTTCGTGCGGCAGGGGGCGCGCAAATGAGCCTTTACGCCATGATACGCCCCATGCTGATGGCGATGGAGCCGGAAAAGGCCCACCGCCTGACGATCGCCGCGCTGAAAAAAGGCCTCGGCCCGCGCCGGCATGTCGAGGATTCGACCCTGCGGATGAAGCTCTGGGGGCGCGAGTTTCCCAACCCTCTCGGCATGGCCGCCGGTTTCGACAAGGACGCGGAGGTCATCGGGCCTCTTTTCGACATGGGCTTCGGCTTCGTCGAGGCGGGCACGGTCACGCCGCTGGCGCAACCGGGCAATCCGCAGCCGCGCGTCTTTCGCGATTTTGCGAATGTCAGCATCGTCAACCGCATGGGCTTTCCGGGGCGGGGGCTGGAGGCCTTCGCCGCCAATGTCGCCGCGTGGCGCAGGGCGAATCCGAACCCGCCGGGCGTGCTGGGCGTGAACATCGGCATCAACAAGGAAACGAAAGTGCCTTTCGAGGATTACAAGAAAGGCATCGAGAAACTGGCGGCGCTGGCCGATTACATCGTCGTCAACGTGTCTTCCCCCAATACGCCCGGCCTGCGCGATTTGCAGGCGAAGGACGATCTCGAACTTTTGCTGACCGGCCTCATCGCCGTGCGCAACAGCACGGGGCACGACCCGCAGCTGCTGGTGAAAGTCGCGCCGGACCTCGGCGAAGGCCAGCGCGCCGCCATCGCCGGGCTGGCGCTGGCGCATCACCTCGACGGGCTCGTCATCTCCAACACCACCGTCACCCGCCCGCCCGCGCTGGCGGCGGAGCTGAAGGGC
This sequence comes from Alphaproteobacteria bacterium, assembly GCA_016124645.1. GTDB lineage: Bacteria > Pseudomonadota > Alphaproteobacteria > Micavibrionales > UBA2020 > WGNE01. The sequence continues at coordinate 20,544 of WGNE01000004.1, read as the reverse complement.
GAGGCGGGCGGCTTGAGCGGCGCGCTGCTGAAAGATATCTCGCTGGAGGTGCTGCGCGATTTCTACCGCCTGACGGAAGGCAAGATACCGCTCATCGGCGTCGGCGGCATATCCTCGACGGATGACGCCTATGCCCGCATCCGCGCGGGGGCGTCGCTGGTGCAGGTCTATACCGGCCTCGTTTATCACGGCCCGCGCATGGTGGAAGACATCCTGACCGGGCTCGGCAAGCGGCTGCGCGACGACGGCTTTACCTCCGTGCGGCAGGCGGTGGGGGCGGATAACGCGCCGCCCGCGCGAAAGGAAGCGGTGTAGGAATGGCGGAGAAAAGCAAAACCCCCGCGAAGAAAAACGCTGCCCCCGCGCAGAAGGCGGGAAAAAGCGAATATTATTTCGATTTCCAGTCCGGCACCCGCGTGCGCACGCGCGGCAACCGGCTGCGCTTTTTATGGCGGCACGTGACCTTCAAGAGCGTCGTCGTTCTGCTGGGCGCGGTGACCGCCGTCGCCTTCACCGCCAACGCGGTTTCGCTGCGCGCCGCGGAATACTTGACGGGCGGGCTTTTCGTCTGCGCCATGGTGCTGCTGGAAATGGCTTCCCGCCGCCGCTGGGAAACCGACATGCTCAGTCAGCTGCAGCGCATGACGGTCGATTACGACCGTATCGTGCGCGAAGTGGCGCGCAGCCGCAACGAATTGAGCCTGCTGAAGAAAAACCTTTCCGACGCCGGCAACCTCGCCACCAGCTACAGCCGCGCGCGGGCGACGGGCGGCGCGGCGGGGGTCGAGCAGCGCATGGTCAAGGCGCTGGCCGAGCAGCTCTCGCGCCTCGGCCAGACCTACAAGGGCACGGAGGACGTGGCGGATGAAAACCTCGTGGTCGAGGGCATCGACGACGCGGCGCTGGCCGACGCAAGGCTGCTGACGGACGAGCAGGTGCTGCGCATCGTGCGCGCAGCGGTGCGGCAGGACCGCATCGACGTGCTGCTCCAGCCCATCGTGACCCTGCCGCAAAGGAAACTGCGGTTTTACGAGATGTTCTCGCGCATCCGCATCAAGCCGGACATCTACCTTCCCGCCGAGCGCTATATCGAGGTCGCGATGCGCCAGGACCTGCTGCCCGTCATCGACAACCTGCTGCTTTTGCGCGGCTTGCAGCTGGTGCGCGACGCGGAGGACGCGGGCGGCGGCGCGGCCGGGCCGGGCGGCGCGTTCTTCTGCAACATCACCAGCCTCACCCTCAACGACCCGAAATTCATGGGCGACCTCGTCGAGTTCATCGCGCAGAACCGCACGCTCGCCCCCCGTCTCATCTTCGAGATGGGGCAGCGCGACCTCGCGGACGTGAACCCCGAGGTGCTGCCGGTCTTCGAGGGGCTCTCGCGCCTCGGCTGCCGTTTTTCGATGGACCAGGTGCGCTCGCTCGCCTTCGACTTCGCCGAGCTGGAGCTGCGCCACATCCGCTTCGTCAAGGTAGATGCCGCGACCATCCTGACCGAGATGAAGGCGGGCGGCGGGCTGCGGCGCATGAAGCGCATGAAGGCGGCGATGGACGGCAACGGCATCGACCTCATCGTCGAGAAAATCGAAGGGGAGGAACAGCTTGTCAACCTGCTGGACCTTGAAATCGACTACGGGCAGGGCTATCTGCTGGGCAAACCGGTCGCCTCCGAGGAAGCGGCCGCGCTCTAGGACGACGAATAACAAAAAACGAAAAACAACGGACAAGAGGGACATGGCTTTGCAAAACACCGCCGGCGGCACGGGAATGCCGAAATTCATCAAGGGCATGGAAGACGTCGCGCCTTTTTATCAGGGATTCATCTTCGACCTCTGGGGCTGCGTGCATGACGGGGTGAAACCCTTCGCGGGCACGGCGGAGGTTCTTTTCGAAATGAAGCGCGCGCACCGCAAGGTCTGGCTGCTTTCCAACGCGCCGCGCCGCGCGCAGGCCGTCGCGCATTTCCTGGCCGACATGGGCATCGCCGAAGACGGTTACGCGGGCATCATGACCTCGGGCGAGGCAGTGTGGCACGCGCTGAAGGACAAATACGTCGTCGAATGGGGCAGGCGCTGCCTGCACATCGGCACCACGTCAGACCGCGCGCTTTACGGCGGCCTCGGCATGGAACTGGTGGATGATATCGCTCAGGCGGACATGATCGTCTGCACCGGCATGGACGACGGCGTTTCGGACCCCGCGCATTATAACGATGTGCTGAAGGAAGGCGCGGCGCGCGGCGTGCCGATGATCTGCGCCAACCCGGACCGCATCGTGCATGTGGGCGAGAAACTCATCATCTGCCCCGGCACGCAGGCCGATATGTACGCGGCGCTGAACGGCAAGGTCGTCTTTTTCGGCAAGCCCTACCGCGAGGTTTACCGCAGCTGCCTCGACGGCCTCGGCGTCGAAAAAGTGCTGGCCGTGGGCGACGGGATGCCGACGGATATCGCGGGCGCGGCGGCGGCGGGGCTGGACAGCGTGCTGATTACCTCCGGCATCCACCGCGACGACGTGCCGCAGGGCCCGGCGGCGGATGGGGGAGAGGATGCGGGTGTGGAAGGCTTTTTGCGGTCATGGCCCGTGCGGCCCGATTACCTGCTGGAACATCTGCGCTGGTAACGGAAAATCCATAACTTACGGAAACTTGAGCGTCTTGCGCCGCGGCGGGGATAGGGCTATAGTGGGCGCAGGGCAGAGGATTGCTTAACCTTTTGTATTTTCAGGAGTTTCTCCATGTTCAAACCGGAAAACCTGTGGCGCGTCGCGGGGCTTGCCGTTTTTGCGCTTTCCCTGACTTTCGCCAGCGGCGCGACCCGCGCGGCGGATGTGCCCGCCATGAAGCAAGACGTGAAGCCCGTCGTGGAAACGCCCGCCGCCGCCGTGCCCCAGCCGCAATACGGCGTGGCGATGCACGGCACGCCCAAATACGGGCCCGATTTCCAGCATCTCGACTACGTGAACACCGACGCGCCAAAAGGCGGGGAGATATATCTGGCCGATGCAGGCACCTTCGACAACCTCAACCCTTTTATTTTGAAAGGCGTGGCCGCGCCCGGCACGGCGGGGCTTTTGTTCCAGACGTTGATGGTTGGCACCAGCGACGAGGCCTTTTCCGAGTACGGGCTTCTCGCCCAGAGCATGGAAATGCCGGAGGACCGCAGCTGGGTCGTTTTCAACCTGCGTCCGCAGGCGAAATGGAACGACGGCACGCCGGTGACGGCGCAGGACGTCGTCTGGACCTTCCATACCCTCATGACCAAGGGGCATCCGTTCTACCGCGCCTATTACGCGAAGGTGAAGGATGCGACGGCGGAAAGCCCGACGCGGGTGAAGTTCACCTTCACCATGGCGGGCAACCGCGAGCTGCCGCTCATCATGGGCCAGATGCCCGTGCTGCCGGAGCATTACTGGAAGGACAAGGATTTTTCCAAGACTACGCTCGTCCCGCCGCTGGGCAGCGGGCCTTACGAGGTGGACAAGGTGGACCCCGGCCGCCGCATCACCTACAAGCGGGTGAAGAACTGGTGGGCGGCGGGCCTGCCCATCGTGCGCGGGCAGTATAACTTCGACGCCATCACCTATGACATGTACCGCGACGAAACCGTCATGCTGCAGGCCTTTTTCGCGGGCGCCTACGACTTCCGCCTCGAAAACATCGCCAAGGCGTGGCACACGGAATACGAACAGAAACCGGTGAAGGAAGGCTGGATCCGCAAGGAGGAAATCCACAACAGCCTGCCGGCGGGGATGCAGGCCTTCGCCTACAACATCCGCCGCGACATCTTCAAGGACCCGCGCGTGCGCCACGCGCTGAACTATGCCTTCGACTTCGAATGGTCGAACAAGCAGTTCGCCTACGGCGACTACACGCGCACCGCCAGCTACTTCGACAACTCCGAACTGGCGGCCACCGGCAAGCCGGAGGGGCGCGAGCTGGAAATCCTGAAAAAATACAAGGACGACCCCAAGTACAAGGGGGACGTGCCGGACGAAGCCCTGACCGAGGCCTATGCCAACCCCAAGACCTCGGGCACGGGCCGCGACATGCGCGCCAATCTTTCGACCGCGCGGCAGATGCTGGAGGCGGCCGGCTGGCATGTCGGCAAGAGCGGCGTGCTTGAAAAGGACGGCAAGCCTTTCAAGTTCGAGATCCTCATCAACAGCAACGCCTTCGAGCGCTGGATCAACCCCTTCATCGCCAATCTTAAGCGGCTGGGTATCCGGGCGACGCTGCGTTTCGTCGATGCGGCGCAATACCAGAACCGCATGGACAGTTTCGATTTCGACATGACGGTCGCCACCTTCGGCCAGTCGCTTTCCCCGGGCAACGAGCAGCGCGACTTCTGGGGGGCGGAAAAGGCGGACGTGAAGGGCAGCCGCAACATCATCGGCATCAAGAACCCCGTGGTGGACGACCTCATCGACCAGATCGTCAGCGCGCCCGACCGGCAGGAGCTGATCGCGCGCACCCATGCGCTCGACCGCGTGCTGCTGTGGAATTTCTACGTCATTCCGCAATGGCACATCGACCATTACCGCATCGCCTATTGGGACAAGTTCGGCAGGCCTGACATCACGCCCAAATACGGCCTCGGCGCGCCCAATACCTGGTGGTTCGACGCCCGCAAGGCCGCCGCGCTGCAGGACAAGCGCAAGGGCAAGGACGGCAAATGACGGACAACAAGAGCGCATAACCCCATGGCCGCCTATATCCTCCGCCGTCTTTTGCTGATTGTGCCGACGCTGCTCGGCATCATCACGCTCAACTTCCTCATCGTGCAGGTCGCGCCTGGCGGGCCGGTGGAGCAGATGATCGCGAAGCTGCAGGGGCTCGACGTCTCCGCCACCTCGCGCTTCGCCGGCGGGCAGGGGGATACGGGCGCCTCCGCCCAGCAGGCGCAGCAGATGAACATGAGCAGCGGTTCCAGCAAGTACCGCGGCGCGCAGGGGCTGGACCCCGAGTTCGTCAAGAGCCTCGAAAAGCAGTTCGGCTTCGACAAGCCGCTGGGCGAGCGCTACTGGCTGATGCTCAAGAACTACCTGAAATTCGACTTCGGCAAGAGCTATTTCCAGGACAAGAAGGTGACCACGCTGATACTGGAGAAAATCCCGGTCAGCCTCTCGCTGGGCCTGTGGACGACCCTGCTCATGTATCTCATCTCCATCCCGCTCGGCATCCGCAAGGCGGTGAAGGACGGCACCAGTTTCGACGTCTGGACCAGCGGCGTCATCATCGCGGGCTACGCCATTCCGGGCTTCATGTTCGCCATCGCGCTCATCGTCGTCTTCGCGGGCGGAAAATACTTCAACGTCTTTCCGCTGCGCGGCATCGTGTCGGAGAACTGGCGGGAATTCGGGTTTTTCCACCTCGCGGCGGACTATCTCTGGCACATGGCGCTGCCCGTGGCCTCGCTCGTCATCAGCAGCTTCGCGGGGCTCACCATCCTGACCAAGAACTCCTTCCTTGAGGAGATCAACAAGCAATACGTGCTGACCGCCCGCGCCAAGGGGCTGGAGGAACACAGTGTGCTTTACGGGCACGTGTTCCGCAACGCCATGCTCATCGTCATCGCGGGGGTTCCGGCGGCGCTTATCGGCGTCTTCCTGCGCGGATCGCTGCTCATCGAGACGATCTTCTCGCTCGACGGGCTCGGGCTGCTCGGCTTCAACGCGGCGATCGACCGCGACTATCCCGTCATGTTCGGCACGCTTTACATCTTCACCCTGCTGGGGCTCGTCATCAAGCTGGTCAGCGATTTGACCATGACGTGGGTGGACCCGCGCATCGACTTCCACGCGCAGGGGCAACGCTGATGGCGGGGCGTTTCTTCATCTCGCCCATCGCGCGGCGGCGGCTGCAGCAGTTCCGGCGCAACCGGCGCGGTTATGTCTCGCTGTGGATATTCCTCATCCTGTTCTCCATCAGTCTCTGCGCGGAGATCGTGGCGAACGACAAGCCGATCGTCCTGTCCTACAACCACGCGCTCTACTTCCCGATTGTGAAGTCCTATCCCGAGACCGCCTTCGGCGGCGAGTTCGAGACGGAAGCCGATTACCGCGACCCCTATGTGCAAAAGCTCATCGAGGCCAAGGGCTGGATGGTCTGGCCGCCCATCCATTATTCCTACCAGACCATCAACTACAACCTCGACCGCCCCGCGCCGTCCCCGCCCTCGGCCGAGAACTGGCTGGGCACGGACGATCAGGGGCGCGACGTTTTGGCGCGGCTCATCTACGGCTTTCGTATCTCCATCGTCTTCGGCCTGACGCTGACGATACTGGGCAGCATGATCGGCGTGCTGGTGGGGGCGATGGAGGGGTACCTCGGCGGGTTGTTCGACCTGCTCTCGCAGCGCTTCATCGAGATATGGTCGGGCATGCCGGTGCTTTTCCTGCTCATCATCATGTCGAGCGTCATCACGCCGGGGTTTTTCTCCCTGCTGGGGCTGATGCTGCTGTTTTCATGGATGACGCTGGTGGACGTGGTGCGGGCGGAATTTTTAAAGGCGCGCAACCTCGATTACATCCGCGCGGCGCGCGCGCTGGGGCTTTCGACCCCCGCCATCATGTTCAAGCACGCGCTGCCCAACGCCATGGTGGCGACGCTGAGCATGATGCCCTTCGTGCTGACGGGCTCCATCGCCACGCTGACGGGGCTGGACTTTCTGGGCTTCGGCATGCCGCCCGGCTCCCCCTCGCTGGGCGAGCTTTTGTCGCAGGGCAAGAACAACCTTCAGGCGCCGTGGCTGGGCGTGACCGCCTTCCTGTCGCTGGCCGTGATGCTGAGCCTGCTGACCTTCATCGGCGAAGCGGTGCGCGACGCCTTCGACCCGCGCAAGATATTCAGGGAGTGACGACATGGCCTTGCTTGAAATAGAAAACCTTTCGGTCGATTTCATCAACGGCGCGCAGGTCACCCATGCGGTGAAGGGCGTCTCGCTGAAGATCGAGAAGGGCGAAATTCTGGCCGTGGTCGGCGAATCCGGCTCCGGCAAGTCGGTGACGGCGCTGTCCATCCTGCAGCTTTTGCCCTATCCGCTGGCGCATCACCCCACGGGCTCCATCAAATACGCGGGGCAGGAGCTGATGAACGCGGCGCCCGCCGCGCTGCGCGACGTGCGCGGCAACAAGATATCGATGATCTTCCAGGAGCCGATGACCTCGCTCAACCCGCTGCACACCATCGAAAAGCAAATCGCGGAAACCCTTTTCATCCACAAGAAGATCACGCCCGAGGCCGCCCGCGCCCGCGTGGTCGAACTGCTGGAACTGGTCGGGCTCGGTAACCTGGCGACCCGGCTGAACGCCTATCCGCACGAGCTTTCCGGCGGGCAGCGCCAGCGCGTGATGATCGCCATGGCGCTGGCGAACGAGCCGGACCTGCTCATCGCCGACGAGCCGACGACGGCGGTGGACGTGACGGTGCAGGCGCAGCTTTTGAAGCTGATAAAAGACCTGCAGAAAAAGCTCGGCATGGCCGTCATGCTCATCACCCACGACCTCAGCATCGTGCGCAAGATGGCGGACCGCGTGACCGTCATGTACCACGGCGAGGTGGTGGAAACCGGCCCGACCGAGAAAATTTTCACCGAGCCGCGGCACGAATACACGCAAATGCTGCTGGCCGCCCAGCCCAAGGGCGCGCCCGCGGCCTATGACGCCGCCGGGCCCGCCATCATGCGGACGGACGATTTGAAGGTCTGGTTTCCGGTCAAGACGGGGTTGTTCCGCCGCGTGACGGACCATGTGAAGGCGGTGGACGGCATCAGCCTGCAGATACGCCCCGGCCAGACCATCGGCATCGTCGGCGAGTCGGGCTCTGGCAAGACGACGCTGGGGCTTGCGCTGTTGCGGCTTTTGCAAAGCAAGGGGCCTGTCTTTTTCAACGGGCGCGACCTTGAAGGCCTGACGGAGAAGGAAATCCGTCCGCTGCGCGGCGACATGCAGATCGTCTTTCAGGACCCTTACGGCTCGCTCTCGCCGCGCCTCTCCATCGAGCAGATCGTGGAAGAGGGGCTGCTGGTGCATTTCCCGCAGCTCAGTCGCGCGGAGCGGGAGGAAAAAGTCATTGATGTATTGCGCGAGGTGGGTCTGGACCCCGAAACGCGCCACCGCTACCCGCACGAGTTTTCCGGCGGCCAGCGCCAGCGCGTCGCCATCGCCCGCGCCATGGTGCTGAAACCCAAACTGGTGATACTGGACGAGCCGACCTCCGCCCTCGACATGTCGGTGCAGGCGCAGATCGTGGAGCTGCTGCGCGACCTGCAGAAAAAGCACAACCTCGCCTATCTCTTCATCAGCCACGACCTGCGCGTGGTGCGCGCCATGGCGCATCAGGTCATCGTCATGAAGAACGGGAAGGTGGTGGAAAGCGGGGATGCGCAGGCCATTTTCGACAACCCGCAGGAAGCCTATACGAAATCCCTTATCGCCGCCGCGCTGAACATCGAAGTGGTCAAGGTGGCATAAGGGGCGGCATAAGGGACGGCATAAAGAAGGGGCTTACGCCGCCTTCTTGTGGCCGTTGCTTTCCTCGGGCGCGGCGCCCAGTTTTTCCAGCAGGGCGGCTTCGGTCTCTTTCGCTTTTTTCAGGTGCGCTTCCTTCACGTGGCCGTAACCGCGGATATGCTCGGGCACCTCGGCCAGCGCGACCGCCGTGTCGTAATTGGCGGCGGTCAGCTTTTGCAAAAGCGTCTCGATGTTCTTCTTGTAATCGGCGATGAGCTTGCGCTCCAGCTTGCGCTCGGCGGTATAGCCGAAGATGTCGAGCGGCGTGCCGCGCAGGCCTTTCAGCTTGGCCAGAACCTTGAAGACGTTCAGCACCCAGGGGCCGAATTCCATCTTCTTCAGGTGCCCGGTCTCGGGATCGCGTTTCGCCAGCAGGGGCGGGGCGAGGTTGAACTTCAGCTTGTAGTCGCCGTCGAAGGTGGACTTGATCTGCGAGAGGAACTGGCCGTCGGTGTAAAGCCGCGCGACCTCGTATTCGTCCTTGTAGGCCATCAGCTTGTAGTAGTAGCGGGCCACGGCCTCGGTCAGCTTGTCGGGGTTGCCCTTGATCTCGATGTCGGCGGCGCGCACGGCGTCCACCAGCTTCTTGTATTTCTGCGCGTAACCCGCGTTCTGGTAGCCGGTGAGCGAGTTGATGCGGCGGTCGATGATCTCTTCCAGCGTGGCGGAAAGCTGGCGGTGGCGGTCCGACCCGTCCGCGGTCTTCTGCGGCGCGGCCAGCTGGCGCACCTTGTCGATGTTCCACGCGGCGCGGCGGCCCCAGGTGAAGGCCGTCTGGTTCATGGGGATGGAGACGCCGTTCAGCTCGATGGCGCGCATCAGCGATTCTTGAGTCAGCGGCACATAGCCCTTTTGCCATGCGAAGCCCAGCATGAACATGTTGGTGGCGATGCTGTTGCCCAAAAGCGCGGTCGCGATCTGCGTCGCCTCCAGCGTGTCGAGGTTGTCCTCCCCGCAGAGCCTGCCGACGGTGCCGACCAGCGTCTGCGTGGGAATGTCCCAGTCGGGCTTGTGGGTGAACTCGCCGGTCTGGGTCTTGTGCGTGTTCATGATGACCTTGGTCCCGCCCTGACGGATCTTGGACAGGCAGTCGCCGTCCGCCGTCACGAGGATATCCGCGCCGATGATGACGGTGGCCCCCGCAAGGCCGATGCGCACGGTGTTGATCTCGTCCGGCGTCTTGGCGATGCGGATGTGGCTGGTCACAGCGCCGCCCTTTTGCGCAAGGCCGGTCTGGTCCATGGTGGAAGAGCCCTTTCCCTCGAGATGGGCGGCCATGGCGAGGATGGCGCCGATGGTCACGATGCCCGTGCCGCCCACGCCGGTCACGAGGATGGCGGCGGGCTTGTCGAGGTCGGCGAGCTCGGGTTCCGGCATGGACTGGAAGAATTCATCCACTTCGTTTCCGGTCTTCGCGGCGGAGGGTTTCTTCAGCCCGCCGCCGTGCACGGTGACGAAGCTGGGGCAGAAGCCCTTGACGCAGGAGAAATCCTTGTTGCAGCTGGACTGGTCGATCTGGCGCTTGCGGCCGAACTCGGTCTTGACCGGGGCGAGGGAGAGGCAGTTGGAGACCTCCCCGCAGTCGCCGCAGCCTTCGCAGACGCGCTCGTTGATGACGGCGCGCTTGGGCGGGTCGATCATCAGCCCGCGCTTGCGGCGGCGGCGCTTTTCGGCCGCGCAGGTCTGGTCGTAGATGAGGATGGTCACGCCCGGCATCTCGCGCAGCTTGCGCTGCACCTGGTCGAGGTTGTCGCGGTGCTCGATGATCAGCCCCTTGGGGAAATCGGCGGCGGAGCCGTATTTCCAAGGCTCGTCGGTCACGACGTAGATGGCCTTCACGCCTTCGGCATGGACCTGATGCGCCAGCTGGGGCACGGTCAGTTCGCCGTCCACGTGCTGGCCGCCGGTCATGGCGACGGCGTCGTTGTAGAGGATCTTATAGGTGATGTTGATCTTCGCGGCCACGGCGGCGCGGATGGCGAGCAGGCCGGAGTGGAAATAGGTGCCGTCGCCGAGGTTGGTGAAGATGTGCTTTTCGTCGGTAAAGGGCGACTGGCCGATCCAGGGCACGCCCTCGCCGCCCATCTGGGTGAACATATAGGTGCTGCGGTCCATCCACATCGCCATGTAGTGGCAGCCGATGCCGGCCAGCGCGCGGCTGCCTTCCGGCACCACGGTGGAAGTATTGTGCGGGCAGCCCGAGCAGTACCACGGCATGCGCACCACGGCGGCGGGCTTGCCCTTGACGTCGAAGTTCTTGTGGATGACTTCCAGCCGCGCGTCGAAGGCGGAAACGTCTGTCAGGGGCTTGAGGCGTTTCACCAGCGCCTGCGCGATCTGGCTGGGCGAAAGCTCGTAGGTCTCGGGCAGCAGCGGCGCGCCGCTCTCGTCGATCTTGCCGGTCACGCGCGGGCGCTGGTCGGCGGGCATATTGAAGAGGATACGCTTGATCTGCTCCTCGATCAGGCCGCGTTTTTCCTCGACCACGAAAAGCTCTTCGGCTTCGGCTGCGAGGCGCTTGATGCCTTCCGGCTCCAGCGGCCAGACGAGGGCGATCTTGTAAACGGCGATGCCCAGTTCTTCCGCGCGCGCCTTGGTGATGCCGAGGTCCTCGAGCGCCTGCATCGTGTCCATCCAGCTCTTGCCGGTGGCGATGATGACGAGGCGTTTTTTCGCGGGGTTGAGCGTGAGCCGGTCGAGCCCGTTGGCGCGGGCATAGGCCTGCGCGGCGGGCAGCTTCAGGGTGACAAGGCGCTCTTCCTGCGCGGTCGGCGGGTCGTACCAGCGGATGTTCAGCCCGTCCTTGGGCATGTCGAAATCTTCCGGCGTCTTGAAGCTGAGGGCGAAGGGGTCGGTCAGGACCGAGGCGGAACTGTCCGCGAAATCCGAGATGACCTTGAAGCCGCTCCAGCAGCCCGAATAGCGCGACATGGCGATGCCGTGCATGGCAAGGTGCAGCGCGTCGCCGATGCCCGCGGGGTGCAGCATGGGGATCATCGCGTGGATGAAGGCGTGCTCCGACTGGTGGGGAAAGGTGGAGGATTTGCAGGCGTGGTCGTCGCCGGCCAGCGCCAGCACGCCGCCGTGCTTTGAAGAACCCGCGGCGTTCGCGTGCTTCAGGGCGTCGAGCGAGCGGTCCACGCCCGGCCCCTTGCCGTACCAGATGCCGACGACGCCGTCGTATTTCGCGCCGGGGCCGAGGTTGAGCTGCTGGCTGCCCCAGACGGCGGTCGCGCCCAGGTCTTCGTTCACGCCGGGAACGAACTTGATGTTGTGTTCGTCGAGATGCTCCTGCGCCGCCTGCAGCGCGAGATCGACCCCGCCCAGCGGCGAGCCGCGATAGCCGGAGATGAAGGTGGCCGTGTTCAGCCCCGCCGCCACGTCCAGCTGGTGCTGCATGATGGGGATACGCACGAGCGCCTGCATGCCGTTGATATAGATGCGGCCTGACTTCTCGGTATATTTGTCATCCAGCGTGACGGCGCTCAGCATGCCTGAATATCCCTTCTTATTGATTTTTCGTGATTCTGCGATACTGACTAAAACTAGTGCCCGAGGGGCGTCAGAGCAACATAATTTCACGATTTTTTTGACATAAAATACCATTCCGGGCGGGTTTCTTCATGCTGCGTCACAACATTTATGCCCATTTTTAAAGGGTTTTTAACATGCACCCGCTATAATGGCAAATGGCCCTGCCTTGGTCCTTGTGGCCAAGATAATGCTTTTCAAAGCCGTTTTGGCTGTGGTACAAGCATCAGGCAATTGTTCAACCCATTATGAAATTCGGAAAGGGGTGATTACCATCGTACAGGTTATCGTACGCGATAATAACGTCGATCAGGCTCTGCGCGCATTGAAGAAAAAGATGCAGCGCGAAGGTCTGTTCCGCGAAATGAAATTGCGCCGCCACTACGAGAAGCCGTCTGTCAAAAAAGCCCGCGAGAGATCGGAGGCCGTCAGACGCCATCGTAAGCTCGAGCGCAAACGCAAGGAACGCGACGGCGATTGATTATCGGCAAATATCACACCGATAGAAAGTTAAAAGGCCCCACGAGCTATCTGGGGCCTTTTTCTTTTGCCTTTTGAAACGCGTGGTCAGTCGTTCTTCGCCGGGGGCAGGGGGGCTTTCATCAGGCGGTTGCGGAAGACCTCGGCCTCCGTCACGCTTTTGCCGCCCAGGTTTTGATATGCCTTGAAGGCGGCGGCGAGCGTTTCATCGCCCAGCGTGTCGAAGCTTGCGGGCGGCGTCATGCTTTCCGCGCCGGTCTTCAGGTTTTCGGAGATGGTGAGGCGCTCGCGGCTCTCGAAATTGAAAATCTCGGTCAGCTTGCGGTTGATCTCGGGGCAGGCGCTGATGTGCGCGACGCGCTTGCCGCCGGTCAGCACCCATTTGTCCTGCGTTTCCCCATCCGTGTTTTGGGCGGCGAAAACGGGCGCGGGCTGCGGCGTGGGGGCTTTCTCCGCGCGCGCCGCCATTGCGGCCTCGATCAGCCGGACGATTTGCGGATTGTTCTTTTTCTTCGCCACCGTCAGCGGCGCGTGCCCGGCGCTGTCGAGGATGTCGAGCGACGCGCCGGCGTCCAGCAGGGCGGCGGCGACGTCGGCATAGCCCTTGTCCGCGGCCCAGTGCAGCGCCGTGCGGCTGTTGGCGCGGATGCAGGCATCGATGTTCGCGCCCGTGTCCAGCAGCGCCTTCACGCTGTCGAAGTCGCCGAGGAAGGCGGCCTTGTGCAGCGGATAGACGTAGTCGTCGGTATGCACGTTCGGGTCGGCGCCGCAGCCGAGCATCGTTTTCACCGCGCCGTGTTGCCCGGCGTCGATGGCGGAAATCAGCGGCGGCGTGCCGCTTTTGTCGGTGATGGTCGCATCCGCGTCGCGGACCATCAGGGCGACGATGATCGGGTTGTGGCCCTGTTCGGCGGCGTGGTGGAGCGCGGTCTTGCCGTCTTTGTCGCTGTTGTTGATGCTGAAATTGCGCGAGATGTAATGCGTCAGGCAATAGCGCACTTCCCGCAGGTCGCCGTCGCGCGCCGCCTTGATGAAGTTTTTCTGCGAACTGATGAATGCCATGGCCTGAACCTTAAGGATTGGAGGAAAACGGGCGTTGCCGGCCGCGCGTGTCGGGTTTGCCTTCCAGCCGGCCCAGCGCCTTGTCCGCGTCGGCCTTGCCGCCCAGCCTGCGGAAGGCTTCGAGGGCTTTTTTCACCGGCTCCTCGCCGATGGCGTCGAAGCTTTCGGGCGGGGTCACGTTTTCCGCGCCGGTGCGCAGGTTTTCCGCAATGATGAGGCGGTCGCGGCTGTCGAAGTTGAAAATCTCCGTCAGGCGGCGGCCCATGGCGGGGTAGGTGCCGACCAGCGCAACTTTCGATGTGCCCATGCGGTGCCATTCTTCCGTGTCCTGCGCGCTGCCGTCCACGGCGCCGGGCAGGGCGGGGGTGAGCTTTTTCAGCGCTTCCTGTTCCACGCGTTCCTGCTCCACGCGTTCCAGCAGCAGGATGACGGCTTTTTCCCTTCCGTCGCGCGCGTGGTCGAGCGGGGTTTTGCCCTCGTTGTTGTGTATGGTCGTATCCGCGCCTGCCGCGACGAGGAACTCCGCCATCGCAAGCTTGCCGTTATAGGCGACGAGGTGCAGAGGCGCATAACCGTTGCTGTCGCGGGCGTTGATGTCGGCGCCTTTCTCCAGCAATATTTTGGCGACCTCGAGCATATTGTTCCGCGCGGCGTAGTGTAGCGGAGACGTGGTGGTGTCGCGCCAGCCGTCGTCGATCGGCGCGCCTTTTTCCAGCAGCGCTTTTGCGATGGCGGGGTAGTTGTAGCTCAGCGCGGTGAGCAACGGACAGTCCGCGCCCGGGTCGGCGCCGGCCTCCAGCAGCTGGCTGACGACGTTTGCATTATTGCCGTAAACGGCGGCGCTGAGCGGCTTGCCTTTCGCCTGGTCGCCGCCGTTGGCATCCGCGCCTGCGGCCAGCAACAGGCGGGTGACGGCTTCGGAGGTTGAAGAGCGCGCGCCGAGGGAAAGCGGAACCTCGCCGCGCATGTTGCAGGCGTTGACGTCCGCGCCCTGCGCGATCAGCAGGCTGAGGATGTTGGGATTGCCGTTGCGCGCGGCGACGTGCAGGCAGGTGTTGCGCTGCTCGTCGAGGGCGTTGAGCCAGTAGTCTTTCTTGTCTTCGTCGGCAAGATAGGCGCGCACGCGCTCGGCGTCGCCCGTGCTGACGGCCTTGAAAAACCCTTTCTTGCTGCGGAACAAAGCCATGTCGTGCTGACCTTTTTCTTCATGCCCGGACAACGCTTCCGGCGGCGCGGCCTGCCGGAGACTCGGGGCATCATTATGAATACAAAAACTTGACCGAATATGGCAAATTTAGGCAATGGCGTCAATTGCCGTCGTATGGACACACCTGCCCGCCTGCCCGGTTTTGCCCTTGACATGACATAATGTCGGGTTTAAACAGACGGCAGTCAATTTTATGTGAATAATGAGGTCGGAAATGGCGAAAAAAGCAGTGAATGCGGCGGAATATTACGCTTCGAAACAGGGGCAGGAAAAGGAATACGTGCGCGTTTATGCCGCGCGCCCCGTGCAGCCCGGCGAGCTGATGACGCTGGACACGGCTCTCGGCATCGCCGTGCAGCAGCGCGCGCGGGAAAGCGGCTATGAACTCTCCGCCTATGAATCGTTTTCGCGCAGCCACAAGTCCTATCTCGCGGAAAAAGACTTCGCGGCAAGCACCGAGCCCGCCGGCAAGCTGCCGCCCGCCGTGCCGCGCGAGGAGATGACGGCCGAAGAACAGGCCGCGCTCAAGCCCGTCGCCAAGGGCGAGCAGGTTTTCGTCAACGCCGTGCTGCCGGTTCTCGCGAAGGCCGATTACGACGGCTTCATCCTGACGACCGAGGACGACAAGAAAGTCTATCTTTCGAACTACGAGCTGAAAGCCGCCTTCAACAACGTCGCGGGCGCGAAGAACACCCACCCCGACCTCGTCGTGCGCCGCACGGACGAACCTGCGCTCAAGGGCATCGTGCTGACGGAAGACGTCACCTTCAAGTTCAAGGAAGGCGATTACGAGGCCAAGGCGGGCAGCTTCCTTTACCCCAACGCGGACGACGTGGACGGCTTCACCGTGACGGAAAGCCAGTTCGCCGCTCTCGGCCTGCGCCTCGCGCAGCCCGTCGCCGCGCCCGCCGTGGCGACCAGCGACGACATCAAGGTCAAGGGCCCGCTGAAAATCAAGCGCAAGCCCTGATAATCCTTACAGGCAGAATTTCTTTCCGCTCGACGGCTTGCGGTCGCCGCCCTTCTTGATGGGCGCGGTGGCGGCGGTCAGGAAGGCGGCGGCCTTCTTGTCCACTTTCTCGACCAGCGGCAGCAGGGTCGATTTGACCTCCGCATGGTAGTCGTTCAGCCATTTCAGCTCGTCGTCGGTGAGCAGCGCGGGCTCGATGAGGTTGCGGTCGATGGGGGCGAGGGTGAGGGTTTTCAGGCCCAGCAGCTTCTTGCCGTCCGCGTCCGTCTTGCCGGTATCGACGACGGTGACGAGGTTTTCGATGCGGATGCCGTATTCGCCTTCCTTGTAATAGCCGGGCTCGTTCGAGATGATCATGCCCGGTTCCAGCGGCACGGTGGTCGAGCGCGGCGAAATGCCGCAGGGCCCCTCATGCACCGAAAGATAGCTGCCGACGCCGTGGCCGGTGCCATGCGCGTAATCCAGCCCCACTTCCTTCAGCGCGGCGCGGGCCTTTTCGTCCAGCACGCTGCCGACGGTGCCTTCGGGGAAGACCGACATGGCGACTTGAATATGGCCTTTCAAGACGCGGGTGTAGCGGTCCTTCATTTCATCCGTCACATTATCGACCGCGATGGTGCGGGTGATGTCGGTCGTGCCGTCAAGGTATTGCGCGCCGCTGTCCACGAGATAGACGGGGCCGGACATCAGCGGCTGGTTGGTCTCGGGCGAGGAGCGGTAATGCACGATCGCCCCGTTGCCGCCGGAGCCGGAGATGGTGTCGAAGCTGAGGCCGCGGAAATGCTGCCCTTCCTCGCGGATTTTCTGCAGCAGGTCGGTCGCGGTCAATTCATCGTATTTCGCGGCGTCGCCCTGCCCGGAAAGTTCGGAGAGGAAGCGCGTGACGGCTACGCCGTCGCGGATATGCGCGTCGATCGTGCCCTGAATTTCCACGGCGTTCTTCTTCGCCTTCATCAGCTGCAGCGGGCTTTTCTCGGCGAGGGGCTTCTGCCCCGCTTGCGAGATGATTTCCTCAAGCCTCACGGGGGCGGAGCCGGGATCGACCCAGATCTTCTTGCCGTCCTTCGCCAGTTTTTCGATCTCTGCCGCGTAATCTTCCAGCGGGTGCAGGCGCACGGTTTCGCCCAGCCAGTCGCGGGTTTCATCCGTCACCTTGCGATCATCGACGAACCAGTCCACGCTGCCGTCCTTGTGCGCCACGGCGTAGGAGAGGACGAAGGGCGTGCAGGGCACGTCGCCGCCGCGGATGTTGAGCAGCCAGCAAATCTCCTCCGGCAGGGTCACGGCCAGCGCGTCCGCGCCTTTGTCCTCCATCAGCTTCGAAAGCTCGGCGCGCTTGTCCTCGGACGATTTTCCGGCGAATTGCAGCGGGTGCGGCACGGCGGGGGCCAGCGGGGCGGGCGGCTGGTCTTTCCACGCGGCGTCCAGCGGGTTGGCGTCCAGCAGCACCAGCGTGCCGCCGGCGTTTTCGACGGCTTCCTTGATGCGTTTCACGTCGCTGGGCGTATGCACCCAGGGATCGACGCCGAAGCGCGCGCCCTTGGGCAGGTTTTTCTCGATCCACTCGGTGGGGGAAATCGTCGGCGTCGGCGCCTGATCTTCTGAGACGCTGCAAATCTCGAAATCCTTCGCATTCACCTGCTGGCGGGCCTGCAGGGTATAGCGACCGTCGGTGAAGAAGGCGGCCTTGTCCTTCAGTACCACGGCATAGCCGGCGGAACCGGTGAAGCCCGTCGCCCATGCGAGGCGGTCGGCGCGGGGCGGCACGTATTCGCCCTGAAACTCGTCCGCGCGGGGCACGAAGAAACCGTCCACGCCCAGCTTGTCCATCTCGGCGCGCAGGTCGGCCAGCCTGTTTTGCGGCGCCTTGTTCTCGTTCGCGGCCAGTTGTTCTTTCAGCGCGGAAAGCTGCTGGATGATCTCGGGGTCGGCGCCGGTCTTGAACAGGCGCGTCCAGCGGTCGGGCTCGCCAAGGTCTTCGGGCGCGGCATTGACGCCGCGCAGCGCGTCCTTGATCTCGCTCACCGGGCGTTTTTCGCCCGCGGCGGACAGCAGTGATTGCAGGTGTTCATCGCCTTTATAGCTCATGACTTACTTCTCCAGACAAATCCATGTGATTTCGTGTTTGTTATTATAGAGATGCATGGCGCGGGAGCCAGAGATTTCAAGGAAATTTTGTGTCGTTTTGTAATCCGTATCCCCTTGAAACTTGATGGTTGTCACGAAGTTTTTGACCAGCCCGCTTTCCCGCCACGCCTGCACGAGGCGCAAGAGACGCTCGGGGTAGCAGATGATGTCGGAGAACAGCCAGTCCACCGGCCCGACTTCGGCGGGGTCGAGCGCGAAGGCGCTTTGCTCCAGATGCGTGACGCCGGGCAGGACTTCCACCTCGGGGGCGAGGGGCGCCTTGTCCACGCTGACGACCTCTGCGCTCAGTTTTTGCAGCACCCATGTCCAGCCGCCGGGGGCGGAGCCGAGGTCGAGGCACTTATCGCCCGGGCCCGGCAGTTTTCCGGCGCGGGTGAGTGCTTCCCAGAGTTTCAGGTAGGCGCGGCTGGGCGGGCCTTCCTTGTCCTCTTCGAAGACATAGGCGCCGTTCGGCACGGGCGCGGAACAGTCGGCGGCGGCGAGCAAAAGGTTTTCCTTCACCAGGGTCCAGGACCCCAGCGGCGCGTCCGGCGCCGGCGTCGGGAACTTCAGGGGTTTGGCCGAGACATGCGGCAGCTTTTCGCCGATGAGCCGGCTGCGGCGGTGGAAATCATGCGGGTAATGCGCCCAGTTGCGCTGTATGGCGCGCAGCTTCTTCGCCGCGTCGCCGATGGAGGAAATCTCGATGTATTGCGGGTTGCGCCATGTGTTCTCCGCCCAGACGAGCTCGCGCGGCGCGCCGGGGGCGATGACGAGGCGGCCGAAGGTTTCGCTGACGGCGCCGAGCTCGCGGCACAGGTCTTCGGTGAAGCCCTCGGGCGCCAGATAGGCGGTGAAGTTTTCCGCGGTCATGGCTTTTGCTGGGGCGGTATCTTCAGCGCGGGTTTGGGCAGCACGGGAACCTGCCCCGTTTCATAGCCGCGCGCGATATTGTGCTTTTCCATGAGGGCGCTGCGCGCGCAGTCGCGGATGATCGTCCTCTGGAATTTTTCGAGCGCCTCTGCGTCGTTTTTCAGGTCATAGCGCAGGGCGCGAAAGCGGCTACGAATGTCCCCGCCGTCCTGCAGCGTGGCGTTCGCACCGTTCCAGAGGCTGTCGAATTCCGAAACCGCGAGCATCAGCGTCGCATCCGAACCGAGCTTCGTCGCGATGCCCAGCAGGCGGTGGCTGTTGCCGATGCGCAGATCGCCCGTCACCGGCACGATCCGCGCGCCGTCGGGAAAAAGCATGAAGGCCATTTCGGACGGCCAGGGAGACATTTCAAGCGAAACGTCCAGACCAGCGGCCTTCAGATTCGCCACGGCTTCGCTCAACTGTTCCAGCGCGCCGGTCAGTCCGTAGCCGTCCCATTCCTTCTGGTTGCTTTCCAGCTGGCTGTTGAAGGTTTCGCGGATGCTTTGCGGGTCCATTTTGTTCACGGAAGTTCCTGTTTGCTCTTAAAGGCCGCCGGGGTTGCGGGGCGGCATGATGATAGCAATAAAGCCCCTATTGTTCAATATGAAAAATAATAGGCATTATTCAGGAAAAACAGACATTTAATGTATGCCCGCTATGGAATACGGGGTACAGTTTATCCTTATATCCCCGCCGTTCATCCATTATTATCAAAGACGGCTTTATTCTTTTACGAAGATTTATCAGGACGATACATGCAGACAGAGAAAAAAACGGACCCCGCCGCGACGCACAAGCTCGACGCCAGCATCCTGCGCGAATACGACATTCGCGGCACGGTGGGCGAGACCTTGAAGCCGGAGGATTGCTATTTCGTCGGCCGGGCCTTCGGCACCATGGTCATCCGCCACCAGCAGGGCAAGAAAGTCGTCATCGGCTTCGACGGGCGCGAAAGCTCGCCGGTCTTCGCGGAGAACGTCATCCGCGGCCTGACCGATTGCGGGCTGGACGTCGAGAACATCGGCCTCGGCCCCACGCCGATGGTCTATTTCGCCATGAAGTCGCGCGGTTTCGATGCGGCGGTGGTCATCACCGGCTCGCACAGCCCGCTCAGCTACAACGGCATCAAGATGGCCTATAAATCCGGCCCCTTCTACGGCGCGATGGTGCAGGAGATCGGCAAGCTCGCCGCCGCCGGGGATTTCGAGGCGGAGCAGGGCAATGTTTCGACCGCCGACATACAGGACGATTACGTCGCCCGCATGATGCAGGACTACACCGGCACCGAGCCGCTGCGCGTGGCATGGGACATCGGCAACGGCGCGGCGGGCGAGATCATCCGCCGGCTGGTCAAGAAGCTGCCGGGCGAGCATTTCCTGCTCTTCGACGAGATCGACGGCACCTTCCCCAACCACCACCCGGACCCGACCGTGGCCAAGAACCTCGTCGATCTGCAAAAGGCGGTGAAGGACAATAACTGCGATATCGGCATCGGCTTCGACGGCGACGGCGACCGCATCGGCGCGGTGGACGAGAAGGGCGAGATCTTGTGGGCCGACCTGCTGCTCGCGCTTTATGCCGCCGAGGTCTTGAAAACCCACCCGGGCGCGCCCATCATCGCCGACGTGAAATGCAGCCGCGTGCTCTTCGACGAGGTCGCGCGGCTCGGCGACAAGCCGGTGATGTGGAACACGGGCCATTCGCTCATCAAGGCGAAGATGCAGGAGCTGAAATCCCCGCT
>WGNE01000036.1 GCA_016124645.1 Alphaproteobacteria bacterium | reverse complement strand
GATGTCGCTCAGCAGGATCTTGATGTTGACCTCGTGGTCGGAACAATCGACGCCCGCGGAGTTGTCGATGAAGTCGGTGTTGATGCGCCCGCCGTGACGCGCGTATTCGATGCGCGAAAGCTGCGTGGTGCCGAGGTTGGCCCCCTCGCCCACCACCTTGGCGCGGATATCGGTCGCGTCGATGCGCAGGTTGTCGTTGCCCTTGTCGTCGGCGTCCGCCTGGCTCTGGCGCGAGCTCTTGACGAAGGTGCCGATGCCGCCGAACCAGATGAGCTCGACCTCGGCCTTCAGGATGGCCTTGATAAGCTCGTCCGGCGTCACCTCGTCATCCTCGATGCCGAAGCACTTG
This sequence comes from Alphaproteobacteria bacterium, assembly GCA_016124645.1. Taxonomy (GTDB): domain Bacteria; phylum Pseudomonadota; class Alphaproteobacteria; order Micavibrionales; family UBA2020; genus WGNE01. The sequence goes on along the minus strand of WGNE01000036.1, from coordinate 14,155 downwards.
CGGATGGCGGCGGAGAGCTTGAGGGTTTTCGCGCTGCGGTCGAAGACGCCGCCGCCGGAAGAAATTTTGGACTTGTCGTAGGCGTCCCAGCCGCCGCGGGCCTTGAACAGGCGCTCGCGCTCGGCATAGCTGGCCGCGATGTCCGGGTTCGGGTCGCAGAAGATATGGACGTGGTTGAAGGCGCCCACCAGCCGCATGTGCTTGGACAGCAGCATGGCGTTGCCGAAGACGTCGCCCGCCATGTCGCCCACGCCCACCAGCGTGAAGTCCTCTTTCTGGATGTCCTTGCCCATTTCGCGGAAGTGGCGCTTGACCGATTCCCAGCCGCCGCGCGCGGTGATGCCCATGACCTTGTGGTCATAGCCCGCCGAGCCGCCGGAGGCGAAGGCGTCGCCCAGCCAGAACCCGGCTTCGAGCGAGATGCTGTTGGCGATGTCCGAGAAAGTCGCCGTGCCCTTGTCGGCCGCGACGACCAGATAGGGGTCGATGTCGTCGTGGCAGACCACGTTTTTCGGCCGCACGATCTTGCCCTTGACGTTGTTGTCGGTCAGGTCGAGCAGCGACTTGATGAAGATTTTGTAGCAGGCGATGCCCTCCTGCTGGAAGGCCTCGCGCCCGCCGGTCTTGGGCGGCTGCTTGACGACGAAGCCGCCCTTCGCGCCCACGGGCACGATGACGGTGTTCTTGACCATCTGCGACTTCATCAGCCCCAGCACCTCGGTGCGGAAATCGTCGAGGCGGTCCGACCAGCGGATGCCGCCGCGCGCGATCTCGCCGCCGCGCAGGTGCACGGCCTCGAACCGGCTGGAATAGACGAAGATCTCGACATGCGGGCGCGGCAGCGGCAGGTCGGGGATGTTCTTGCTGTCCAGCTTGACGGCGAGATAGCTTTTCGGGTTGCCCTCCTCATCCGTCTGGTAATAGCTGGTGCGCAGCGTTTCCTCCGCCAGCGCCTTGAAGGCGCGCAGGATGCGGTCGTGCGAGAGGTTCTGCACCTCCTGCAGCATGTCGATGATCTTCAGCCCGATGCGGCGCGACTTGGCCGCGGCTTTCTCCGCGTTGTCGGGGTCGTGGCGTGCCTCGAACAATTCGACGAGCTTGCGCACGATCTGCGGATAGGCGCTGAGCACCTGCTCGACATAGGGGCGGCTGTAGGGAAAGCGCGCCTGGCGCATGAAGCAGCTGTAGGTGCGCAAAATCATGATCTCGCGCCACGTCAGGTTGGCGCGCAGCACGAGCTGGTTGAGCCCGTCGTTTTCCGCCTGCCCCGCCCAAACGCGGCGGAAGGCTTCCTCGAGGTTGTCCTTCACGTCCTCCAGCTCGATGTCCTGCGGGCCTTTCAGCACGAAGTCGTGAATCCAGATGACGCCGTCGTAGTCCTGCGGATGCACCTCGTAGGGCATTTCCGACAGGGCTTCCAGCCCCATGTTCGCCAGCACCGGCAGGATGTCGGACAGCGGCACGGGCATGGATTCATGATAGACCTTCAGCCGTATCTCGCCCGCAGGCGCGTGCTGCAGCTGGTAGAACTCGATGCGGATGTCGTCCTTGCGGTCGTTGTGGACCATCGTCTCGATCTGGCGGATGTCGTGCACCGTGTTCGTGATCTGGATGGACTCATGGTAGGAGCTGGTGAAGGCGCGTCCATAGACATAGGCCAGCTCCGCCCCCTTGACCTTGCCATAGACGTCGTTCAGCACGCGCTTCAAGCGCTCGTCCCATTCGCGGGCGAGGTCGGCCAGCTCGTTCTCGATGCCGTCGATGTCGTATTCCTCCGGCAAGCCGTCGTCGAAGCGCACGGTGAAGAGCACGCGCGCCAGCAGGCTGTCGTCCAGCGTCGTGAAATAGTTGGTGACGGTGCCCTGCAGCCCCTGCTCGAGGATGCGCGACGCCATCAGCCGGAACTTGGTGTTGTAGCGGTCGCGCGGCACGTAGAGCAGGCAGGACATGTACTTGCCCATCGGGTCCATATGCGTGAAAAGCGCGATGCGCTGCTTGATCTGCAGGCGCAGGATGCCGAGGGACAATTCGTAGAGCCCGTCGGTGGAGACGTGGAAGAGCTCGTCGCGCGGCATCTTTTCCATGATGTTCTCGAGCGCCTTGTGGTCGTGCGAGCCATGCGCGAAGCCCGCCTTCTCGATGGTGGCGCGCACTTTCTGGCGCACGATCGGCACCTCGCTGGTGCGGCAGGAATAGGTGCTGGAGGTGAACAGGCCGACGAAGAGGTGCATGCCCGTCATCCGCCCGTCCTCGTCGAGGATCTTGACGCTGATGGCGTCCAGCGGCACGCGGCGGTGGACCGGGGCGTAATTGTCGATGAGCTTGCTGATCATCACCGGCCATTCGCTGCTTTCCAGCGCCTCGACCTCGGGGCTGTTCACGCCGCGCCCGAATTCCAGCGGCTGCGCGCCGCGCAGGATGCCCAGCTCGCTGTCCGGCACGATGGCCGATTGCGTGTCGCCGTTGGAACCGGTGAAGGCGTATTCGCAATAGCCGAGGAAGGTGAAGTTGTTGTTCTTGACGTAGGCCAGGAACTCCTGCGCCTCGTTCAGGCTTTCGGGGTCGTGCGCCTTGTCGTAGCCGACCTGGAAGTCCAGCGCGGCCTCCACCTTGGCCAGCATGTGGCGCCAGTCGCCGGTCGCGTAGCGCACGTTGGCCATGGTGTTTTCCAGCGTCTCCTGCAGCTTGCGGCAGGCCTCGGCGGAAAGCATCTGCTCCAGCTGGATATAGACGTAGGATTCGGCCTGCGGCTGGTTCGCCGCGGCCCTGCCCGGGGCCGGCTTTTCGGCATGGATTTCCTGCAGGGCGCCCGCCTTGTCGCGCGTCACGCTCAAGATCGGGTGGAACAGCACCTCGATGTTCAGGCTGTGGCCGTTCAGCTCGGAGACGACGGAATCGATGATGAAGGGCATGTCGTCGTTCACCAGCTCCAGCACGGTGAAGGGAATGTGCCAGCCGTCGCGCTTGAGCTCGGGGTTGAACACGCGGATCTTGTGCTGGCCCTGCTTGCGCTCGCGCCCCCAGTCGCACATGGATTTCGCGACGATGGAGATATCCTCCGCCTTCCAGCCGGAAAGGTCGTCCGCCGGCACGTATTTGTAGAAGGCGCCCAGGAAGTCGTGCAGCACGCGGTTTTCCTTGCTCACGGTCTTCTTGTTCTCGCGCGAGACGGTCAGCGCGTTCTGGATGAGGCGTTCTTTTTGCTGGGATTTTGTCATGGCATGCACCTGTTATTTTTTGCGGCCGCCGCGGCCCGGTCGTTTTCTTAACAGGAAGGATACTCCCCCAGCCGGGAATGCGCCAGAAGAACGCAGTGCAGCAATTCAAAAAAACCGCATGAAAATCGCGCAAAACGGTACATCAGGCCGCATGAAAAAAGGCGCCCGGTTTCCCGGACGCCCTTTTTTCGTTCTGTAAAAAACGTCCTTCGGTCAGGCCGCTTTCTTGGAGAGCGTGTCTTCGCCCTTGGTCCAGTTGCACTGGCAGAGCTCGTCGGTCTGCAGCGCGTCGAGGATGCGCAGGACTTCATCGACGTTGCGGCCGACCTTCAGGTCGTTGACCGAAACGTGGCGGATGACGCCCTCGGGATCGACGATGAAGGTCGCGCGGTTGCACACGCCCTCTTCGGCATTCAGGATGCCGAGCGCGATGGAAAGCTCGTGCTTGATGTCGGAAAGCATCGGGTAGGGCAGGTCGTTCAGGTCCTTGTGGTCCTTGCGCCATGCGAGGTGGACGAAGTCGCTGTCCGTGCTCATGCCCAGAACCTGCGCGTCGCGGTCGGCGAATTCGCGGTTCATCTTGCCGAAGGCGGCGATTTCGGTCGGGCAGACGAAGGTGAAGTCCTTCGGCCATGCGAAGAGAACCAGCCACTTGCCCTTGTAGGTGTCGTTGGAGATGTCGGTGAAGGCGTTCTTCTCGTCGGAGGAAACGACGCCGGTCAGTTTGAACTGGGGAAATTGTTGGCCGATTGTCAGCATTTTTGTGCCCTTTCTTGTTTTTGAGTTTTCCGTTTATGCTGCCCGCATATTGTGCAGGCGGGCCGTTTTGTCAAGCGCGGGCGGCCGCAAACCCGCAGGAAAGCAAGAAAAAATCCCCCCGGGCGGCAGGAGCGCAAAAAACCCCCATTGATATGTAAATGTGGCGTGGATTTTCCCGCGCCCCGCAAGGGCAGGCTGTGATAGGTTAACGGGCAAAAGAGTCCAACCAAGCAGCGGATGGCGTGCCCGCATGAAGAAATTCCAGAAACTTTACGATGAAATCCAGCAGGGCGAGCGGGCGGATATCGTCTCGCGCCTCCTGCATTCGGTGGCGACGGCGCTGGGTTCCTTCCGCCACCGCCTGCCCGCGGCGGAGCCGACGGTCGAGGAGTTCATGGAAAACCTCGAGCCGGGGCATTTCGAGTCGATGGAGCATTTCCTGACCGAGCACGCCGCGCGTCCCGCCGTCTGGACCGAGGTGCCGGCGGAGATGGTCTCCCCCGCCATCGTCACCGCGGCGGACCATGCCGTGCTCCGGCATTTCTCCTGCCTCGGCGCGACCTTCCATTTCGACGGGGATATCGACTGGCACCGCGGCCTGAACGGGGATGCGAGCTGGCCGCGGCTGCACTGGTCCGAGGTGCCCTTCGGCCGCATCTCGCAGCTGGGCGACATCAAGCCCTGCTGGGAGCTGAACCGCCACCAGTTCTTCGTGCCCCTCGCGCTGGCGTGGCGGCTGACGGGCGACGAAAAATACGTCGAGGCCTTCACCGGTTTCCTGAATAGCTGGTGCGACCAGAACGTGCCGGAAACCGGCATCAACTACATCTCCGGCTATGAAATAGGCCTGCGCTGCGTCTCGTGGATCTTCGCCGACCGGCTGCTGCGCGGCGCGAAGGGCTATGACGACGACACGCGCTCGCGCCTGCACCGCAACCTTTTCGCGCAGGCGCGCCACATGGCGGAATACATCACCTACAAGGGGCGCACGGGCTACAACAACCTGCTCATCAGCGAATCCGCCGTGCTGGCCTATATCGCCCTTTCCTGTCCCGAGTGGGAGGAGAGCGAGAAATGGCTGGAGCGCGCGCTGGGCGTTCTCTGGCCCGCCTTCGACGACCAGATATACCCGGACGGCATGCATTTCGAATGCAGCTTCGGCTACCAGCTGCAGGTGACGGAATGCCTCGTGCTGCTGCTGGCCGAGCTGCGCCGCCAGCGCCGCCCCATTCCGGCGAAGATTTACACGATGGTCGAGAAAATGGTGACCGTGCTGCGCGTCGCCCGCCAGCCGGACGGCGAATTGCCGAACATCAACGATACCGACGGCGGCTGCGTCGTGCCCCTGCCGCTGCCCACCACGGGGCGGCTGGAAGGGCTGTTGGCGACCATGGCCGCGCTTTACGACCGGCCGGACTTCAAGTCATCCACCAAGGGCGAGTTCCCGCTTTACGCCCACCTGCTGCTGGGCGAAAAGGGCGCGGAGAATTTCCGCCTCGTCGCCAGCTACCGCGAGGATTTCCCGCGCATGACCCACCTGCTGCACAGCCATATCGCGATGGTGCGCCGGGACAAGGACTTCCTGCTTTTCAAGAATAACCCGGACCCCTTCCCGCGCTCCGGCCACAACCATGCGGACCTGCTCAGCTGCCTGCTGTTCCTCGACGGGCGGCCGGTGCTGTGCGATTCAGGCACTTACCGCTTCGCCGACGCGAAGGGCTACCGCAACGTGCTGCGCGGCACTTCCGCCCACAACACGCTGACGGTGGACAAGCAGGGACAGGCCGTGCCCAAGCGCCATTTCGACTGGGCGGGGCCGACCTCGGCGGGCGAGACCTACGGGCAAAGCTCTGAGAACGCCATCCTCTTCGACGGGCGGCACGAAAGCTATCACGCGCTTTCCGTCACCCACCGGCGGGTGCTGGTCTGGCTGCGGCGGGAGGAAGCGCTGCTGGTCATCGACCAGCTCGACGGAAACGACACGCACATCATCGACCAGTTCTGGCACTTCGCGCCCGGCGCGCGCGCGGCGGACAGCGGCAAGAACAGCTTCTCCCTCACCACGCAGGACGACCAGCCGCTGGCGGAGATCATGTTCTTCCGCAACGACGAGCGCGACGCGCTGGAGGTCATCGCCGCCTCCGACATCAACAAGAACTGCTACCGCAGCCGCAAATACGGGGAGATCGAGCCCGCGACCGCCCTCGTCCACCGCTGGACCGCGACGCTGGAGCCGGGCAAGGCCTCGCACCGCGCCACGCTCATCAGCAAGCGCCCGCTGGCCGCCGCCTTCACCGACGTGCGCCACGCCGAGTTCCGCTTCAACGAATGGAACATCGACCTCAACCAGACCCCCGCCGCGCTGACGCGCGTTGAGGAGACGGGGGAGTAAAGACGAAATTTAAATAAAGATCACGGAGGCGCGACGTTGACGCCGTAGTCGCGGGCGATCTGGTAGAGGCCGCCGTCGGAGCCGTCGCCCAGCGCCTTGAACTTCCAGCTTTCGATCTCGCGCACCAGCTCGCCGAAGATGATGGCGTTGTCTTCCGAGGCGTCCTCGGAAAGGTCGAAGCGCGCCACTTCCTCGTTGGTGTCGGCGTTGACGATGCGCATATAGGCGTTCTTGACCAGCCCGAAGGTCTGCTGGCGTTCCTCCGCGTTGTGGATGGTGACGGCGAAGGCGATTTTCTCGATGTCGAAGTTCAGTTTTTCGAGGTCGATGTCGATGATCTCCGCGTCCACGTCCGCGCTTTCGGTGCCCTCGATGTTGTCGCCGCGGTGGCGGATGCCACCGTCCTCGCCCTCGAGGTTGTTGTAGAAGATGAAGTCGATGTCGCTGCGCACGCGGTTTTCGCGGCCGATGAGGAAGGCGCTGGCGTCGATGTCGATGGGAAAGCCGTCGTTTTCCTCCGGCGCTTCCCAGCCGAGGCCGACGAAGACGCGGACCATGCCCGGCGCGACGCTGCCCAGCATGACTTCCCCGCCCTTGGTCAGCGCGCCGGCGCCGCTGGCGGGGGCGGGTTTCGCGGGCGCGGGAGACGCTTCAGCCGCGGGTGCGGCAGGCGTTTCGGCAGGTGTTTCTGCGGGCTTGTCGGCGGGGGCATCGTTGGGTGTCGTCATGGCGTTCCCTCAAAAACTTGAAATCTGGTTTTACGGCGCAGGATATTGCCGGCGCAGCAGCGTCAGGAGTTTTTTCATATCCTCCGGCAGCGGCGCAGACAATGATATCTTATTTTCGCTGATCGGGTGAATAAATTCAAGCTGCGCGGCGTGCAGCGCCTGACGCGGAAATTCGCGCAGCGCGAGGCCGGTCTTTTCCGGCACCTTGTGCAGCTTCAAAAAACGCGGAATGGCGTGTCTTCCGTAAAGCGGGTCGCCCACCAGCCAGTGCTGGATATGCGCCATGTGCACGCGAATCTGGTGCGTGCGCCCGCTTTGCAGCCGGCATTCGACGAGGCTGGCGACGAGGCCGTAAATCTCCAGCAATTTGTAATCCGTGATCGCGTCGCGCCCGCCGCCTTCCAGCACCGCCATTTTCTTGCGGTTGGTCTTGCTGCGGCCGATCTGGGTTTCGATGCGCCCCTGCGCGGGGGTGACGTTGCCCCAGACCACCGCCTGATAGACCCTTTTCAGCTTGCGCGAGGAGAGCTGCGCGGAAAGCCCCTTGTGCGCCGCGTCGTTCTTGGCGACGACGAGCAGGCCCGACGTTTCCTTGTCCAGCCGGTGGACGATGCCCGGCCGCTTCACCCCGCCGATGCCCGAAAGACTGTCGCCGCAATGGGCCAGCAGCGCGTTGACCAGCGTGCCGTCGTGGTTGCCCGCGGCGGGGTGCACCACCATGTCGGCGGGCTTGTTGATGACGAGCAGGTCGTCGTCTTCATAGACGATGTCGAGCGCGATGTCCTGCGCCTGCGGCACGGCCTCCACCGCGGGCGGCACGGTGACGCAAAAGCTGTCCCCGGCCTTGACCTTGTAGGCGCTGTTGGTCATGACCTCCCCGCCGAAGGTCACGTGGCCGCCTTCCACGAGGGACTGCAGGCGCGAGCGCGAAAAGCGCGGCGCATGGGTGGCCAGCACCTTGTCGAGGCGCTTTCCTTCATCTTCCGTTGTGGCTTTGACGCTGAATTGTTCCATGCTAACAATATAGCCCTTGCAAGATAATTGTCACCAGCGGAGGCGTGACCATGAACAGCCTGAAAGCAGCCAAATTCGCCGTCACCGTCATGACGTTGCTCATCTTCCTCACCATCGGGGCGATCGGCTATCTGGTCATCACCCGCGGCATGAAAACGCAGGCGCCAAAATCCGGTACGGAAACCGCCGTCAGCAGCAAGGCGCAGAGCCCCGCAAAAACGGACGATTTCAATTCCAAGGCTCTGGAAACAAAAGAAATTACCCTGCCCTCCGTCAGCACCATCCAGCTGATGTCGCCCTACAAGGACGGCGTCGCGCTTTACGTGGCGACCCCGAAGGGGGATTTCATCTATTTCGCCGACCCGGTCCACGGCCTCGCCCCCGCGCGCATATCCATAAAGCGTCAGGACTAGGGGAAGCCGCCGTGCCGTTCCAGCCGCATGCGAAGGGCGTGACCGCGCAGATCCGCCTCACTCCCGGCGCGCGGCGCACGGGTTTTCTGGGCACCATGCCCATCGCCGACGACAGGACCGCCCTGAAAGCCGGCGTTTCCGCCCCGCCCGAGGACGGCAAGGCGAACAAGGAGCTGCTGAAAATGATGGCGAGGGAATGGAAGCTGCCAAAATCCTCGCTGCAAATCATCGCGGGCGAGACCAGCCGCCAGAAAACCATCCTCATCGAAACCGGCGACGGCGCGGGTCTGCTCGCGCGGCTGAAGGGCTGGCTGCAAGCGCAGGAAGATTGAATTTATTTCTTTTTGTCTTTCACGAGCGCGGCGATGCGCTTGAAGACCTTGTCGTCCATCCAGTCGCGCGCGCCGTCGTAACGCTGGATGACCGTGCCGTCCGCGTCGATGAGGAAGGTCGCGGGCAGGCCGCTGAACTGCCACGATCCGGTGATGACGCGGTCCTTGTCCCAATAGGCCGTGAGATGGTCGAGGTTCTTTTCATCGAGGAAGCTTTTGACGTTGAGGATGGAGCTGCGATCCATCGAGATCGCGACCACGCGGAAATTCTTGTCCTTCAGCTTCGCCTGCAATTTGTCGAGCGAGGGCAGCTCCACCACGCAGGGCGGGCACCATGTGGCCCAAAGGTTGACGAGCAGCACCTCGCCCTTGAATTCATCCAGCCTATGCTTCATGTCCTGCGCGTCGTAAAACGCCGCTTCGGGCAGGCGCTGCTGCGCGGGCGCGACGGCCGCGCCGCTCGATTCCTTATGGGAAGAATAGACGTAGCCCAGAATCCCATAAGACAAAACCGCCGCGGCGATGAGGGATAAAAGCCCGATTTGTGTCTTTACCCGCAAGAATCTTAACTCCAGAATAAGAAAAAAAGGGCTATAATTATCTGATAACCCTTGCAAACAGGGATTATTGCAAACGGATTATAATGAGAGTGTGATGAGATTGACAACCCCTTCCCTTTTTCTGGCCTTCTGCCTTTGTGCGGGCATGGCCGTGCTGTCCGGCTGCGGCATCAAGCCCTCGGCCGTCGATCCGCCCAAGGGGGTAACGACAGACAGCTTCCCGCATACCTATCCCGACCCCGCGACCGACCCGGCGCCCAAGGGAGAAACGCCATGAGCGGAAAACAGAAAAACACCGGCTATAAAAAGAACGCGCTCTACATGGAGGGCGTCGAGCTCGCCCATATCGCGGAGACCTTCGGCACGCCGGTCTATTGCTATTCCGCCACGCAGATCGAGCAGAACTACGACGCCTACCGCAAGGCGCTGTCCAGCGTGATGGATGCGAAGAACTTCACCATCTGCTACGCCTGCAAGGCCAACAGCAACCTTGCCGTGCTGCGGCTTTTGCAAAAGCAGGGCGCGGGGGCGGACATCGTCTCGGGCGGCGAATTGCAGCGCGCGCTGAAAGCGGGCATCGCCCCCGGCAAGATCGTCTATTCCGGCGTCGGCAAGTCGGAGGCGGAGCTGACCGAGGCCATCCGCCGCGGCCTCTTCCAGATCAACGTCGAATCCGAGCGCGAGCTGGAGCTGATCTCGAAAATCGCCGTGAAGCTGAAAAAGAAAGTGCCCGTCGCCATCCGCGTCAACCCGAACGTGGACGCGAAGACCCACGCCAAGATCACCACGGGCAAGAAGGAAAACAAGTTCGGCATCGACATCAGCAAGGCTCCCGCCCTCTACCGCCGCGCGCAGAAGCTGAAGGGCGTGGACGCGGTCGGCGTGGCCGTGCATATCGGATCGCAGCTCACCTCCCTCGCCCCGTTCAAGCGCGCCTATGCGCGGGTGGCGGAACTGGTCGTGAAGCTGCGCCGGCAGGGCAACGACATCACCCGCGTCGATCTCGGCGGCGGCATCGGCATCACCTACAAGGACGAAACGCCGCCGGACCTTTATCTTTACGCGCTGATGGTGCGCGACACGATTTTGCAGCTCGGCGTGCATGTCATCATCGAGCCCGGCCGTTCCATCGTCGGCAACGCGGGGGTGCTGCTCTCGCGCGTGGTCAACGTCAAGCAGGGCACGGGCAAGAAGTTCCTCATCATCGACGCCGCGATGAACGATTTGATGCGCCCCGCGCTCTACGGCGCCTATCACGCCGTCCTGCCCTGCAAAAAATCTTCCAGTAAAACCGTTTATGACGTCGTCGGACCCGTATGCGAGACCGGCGACACCTTCCTGACCGGCGAGCGCCTGCCCGCGATGAAGCCCGGCGACCTCGTCGCGCTGATGACCGGGGGCGCCTATGGCGCAGTCATGTCGTCGAACTACAACACCCGTCCGCAGCCGGCCGAAGTGCTGGTGCGGGGCGACGGCTGCGCACTGGTGCGCCGCCGCCAGACGGTGGAGGAACTGATGGGCCACGACATCATACCGGATTTCGCCGCATGAGCATGGGCGAGCTGAAATACGCCTTCATCTGCGCCTTCAGCTGGCTGAGCCTGCTGCTGGAGCGCGTCTGGCGCAGCTACTGGCCCGCCCTCTCCCTCATCTTCGCCTTCACCGGCCTTGCCTGCCTCGGCGCGCTCACGTTCTTCGGGGAGGCCGCGCATCTCGTCTTCCTCGCGTGTTTCGCGGTCGGCATCGCCTATTTCTTCATCTTCCCGCGCTTTCTCTTCCGCCTGCCGCGCGCGCATGACGTGCGCCGCGCCATCGAGCGGCAAAGCGGCCTCGCCAACCGTCCGCTGGAGGCGCTGACCGACCGCCCGGTCGAGGGCACCTCCTACGAGGCCACGAAACTGTGGGACAAATACCAGGACCGGCTGCGCAACTACCGCGACCGGCTGAAGGTCCACCGCCCCGCCGCGGGCGTTTCGAAACGCGACCGCTACGCGCTGCGCCACGCCGCGCTGCTGCTGCTCGCCATCGGGCTTTTCGCCGCCCAGCGCGAGGCGGGCTACCGCCTGCTTTCCGCGCTGCAGGTCGATACCTCGCGCTGGGTCAAGCACGCGCCCGTCGCGCTCGACGTCTGGATCACGCCGCCCGACTATACCGGCGTCTCCCCCGTCTTCCTCGCCACCACGCAGCTCGGCACCGTGCCCAGCACGGGAAAAATCCGCGTGCCGGAAAACAGCGTGCTGAAGGTACGCGTTTCGGGCTTTTCGGATGCGCCGGACATGAGCTTCGGCGGCAAGGACGTGACCTTCACCAAGCCCGCCGCGCGCAGCTTCTCGACCGAAATCAAGCTCTCGCAAAGCGGGGAGCTGAAACTGACGAAGGGCTTCTTCCGCCGCAAGCTGGGCGACTGGGCCGTCTATGTCACGCCGGACGCGCCGCCCGACATCACCGTGCTCGACACCGAAAAGACCGCGCAGGGCGAATTGAAGATCATCTATACCGCCAAGGACGACTACGGGATTAAAAAGATCACCGGCACCGTGACTCCCACGCCCGAAATCGCCCGCGCGCTGGGCGCCAGGCCGGTCGATTTCAAGGTGCCCGTTTCCAGCAACGACACCGGCAGCTATACACATGTCGAGGACCTCACGGCGCATCCCTTCGCGGGCTCGGAAGTGACGCTGACCCTGACGGCGGAGGACGACGCGGGCAACAAGACGCAAAGCGCGCCGCGCACGCTGGTCCTGCCCGAGCGCGACTTCAAGAACCCGGTCGCCAAGCGCATCGCCTTCGAGCGCAAGCGGCTTATCTGGTTCAACAACCCGCTGACCCAGCTCATCGTCATGGGCAACCTCGCGGATATCGCGAACCGGCCGCTGGCCTATCATTACGACACGCGCGTGTTCCTCGGGCTCGACGTCGCGGTCAAGCGCCTGAACTACGAGGGCGAGGACATGACGGCGGTCAATTCCCTCATTCCCCTGCTGTGGGAAATCGCCCTGCGGGTGGAGGACGGCGGCATGTCGCTGGCCGGGCGCGAGCTGTCGGACGCGCTGCAGCGCCTTTCCGAAGCCTTGAAAAACAAGGACCTCACCAAGGAGCAATTGCAGAACCTGATGGACGAGGTGCACCAGAAAATGCGCCAGTACGCCAAGACGCTGGTGCAGGAAATGCGCAACCAGATGCAGAACGGCAAGGACCTGCCCACGCTCTCGCCCGAGCTGGCGGCCAAGCTGATGAAGCATATCGACATGGACAAGATGCTGAAAGAGATGCAGCAGCTCGCGCAGGGCGGCGACCGCGAGATGATGCGCAAGATGGCCGAACGCCTGAAACGCTCGGTCGATAACCTCGACTTAAAGCGCATGGAGCAGATGCAGGAAGCCCAGCGCAAGCAGATCAAGGCGCTCAACGACCTGCAAAAGCTCATCGACCGCCAGCAATCCCTGCTCGACAAGACCCACAAGATGCCCGAGAAGCCCTCCCCTTCGTGGCAGCAGCAGATGCAGGAAAAAATGCGCCAGCTGCAAGAGCAGCAGGAGCAGCAACGCCAGCAGCAGCAACAAGAGAAACAGGGCGACAAACAGCAAGGCAAGCAGCAATCCGGCGAGGACAACAAGCAGGCGCAGCAGCAAGGCCGTCAGCAGGGCAAAAAACAGGGTGAGCAGCAAGGCGACAGCGGCACGAAGAAAAACGCGCAAAGCGGCCAGCAGCAAAGCGCGCAATCCGGCACGCCGGGGCAAATGCCGCCGCAGCCCAGCCCGGACAATTCATCCCCCGGCAGCGGCCATGACGATACGCAGCAAGGAAGCCAAGGGCAACAGACCGCAGGCCAGCAAGGCGGGCAACAACAGGGCGGGTCGCAGGGCATGATGCCGCCCCAGCCCTCCCCGCAGCAAGGCGGCGGGTCGCAGGGCACGCAAATGGGGCGGAACGGCCAACCCCAATTCCAACCCGGCCAGAACGGCATGAAAATGCCCATGCCCGGCCAGCAGGGCCAGCAAATGCCCTCGCCCTACGGACAGAAGGGCGACACCGGCACGGGGCATGGCGACAAACCCGGCAAGGGCAAGAACGGCAACAACGGCAACGGCGGCGCCGACACCGCCGAAGACACCCCGCCGCAGGACATCACCACCCCCGGCGAGGGCGCGAAGGAACAGCAGAACATCCGCGGCAAGCTGGGCGACATCATGCGCTCGCTCGGCGAGGGGATGCCGCAGGTGCCGGAAAACTTCGGCAAGTCCGATCAGGCGATGGAACAATCGCAAAAGGCGCTGGCCGGCGGCTCGCCCCACGCCTCCGGCCCCGCGCAGCAGGAAGCGCTGGAGCAGCTGCAAAAGGGGCTGGACGAAACGATGAAGCAGATGGCCAAGCAGATGCAGGAATCGGTCATGAGCTTCGGCGGCGCCAGCGGCAAATACGGCGAAGGCTACGACCCGCTGGGCCGCGCGACCGGCAACAACAACGGGCAGGTCGGCGAGCAGGACATCCAGCTGCCCAGCGGCAAGGAACGCCGCCGCGTGCAGCAGATCATTCAAGAGCTGCGCGCCCGCTCCAACGACTACAACCGCCCGAAAGTCGAACGCGACTACATCGACCGCCTGCTCGACCAGTTCAATTGAGTACCCCCCAAAGCATCACGGCGTCATTCCCGCGAAATCAATAAGCTATTTTAACTTATTGTAATTAATTGACTAAAATACACAGATTTTATCTGTGCAGATGTTGTGCAGGATTTT
>WGNE01000008.1 GCA_016124645.1 Alphaproteobacteria bacterium | reverse complement strand
TGTGCTCCTTGAAAAACCCGGCTGTAAAACCCTGTGTTCCGAATCTAGCCTAATTCCACTATAAGATCAAAAGCATAACTTATTCTTAAGGGGTTTATGTCATACTGAAACTGTCTCCCGAAGAAGCGCGTTTTTTTCGGGAAACAGTGCTGTCCGCATCGCTCCACCCGTGCGGGGCATGGCCGGAAGGGTACCGAAGGCCGGCGGCGGCGCATCCATGGACAAGGTTAAGGCAGGGAAGTATGACGGACGCACTTTCGATAGCGGTTTCCGGGCTTCTGGCCCAAGGCACCCGCTTGGCCGCAACGGCCAGCAACATCGCCAATGCATCGACCGAGGGCACGCTCCCCGGTGCGGATTCGTCAGCGCCCGCCTCGACCGTCTATAAACCCCTGCAGGTCAGCTTCACCTCCGTCGATTCCGGCGGGGTGGTCGCCAACGTCATCCCCCGGCCGCAGGGCTACTCCGTGGCCTATGACCCGACCTCGCCCTATGCGAACGGGGACGGATACGTCGCCGCGCCCGACGTGGACCTTAATCAGGAGGCCGTAAACCTCATAGAAACGCGGCTTTTGTACAAGGCCAACCTCTCCGTCATCAAGACACAGGATGAAATGCTCGGCGACCTGCTGAACACCATCGCCTGACGCATTATGAAAACTATCGAATTTCATAAAAAGTCTCTTGACTCGTTTTTCAGAAACCTTCTATAGTCCCCCCAACAGCAGCACGCGGAAGCCATGAAAGGCGGAGCAGAGGGTGACCCCTTAAGCGGCATGAATTAAAGCCCGTGTGTTGTTCCCAACGTGTAGAAGTATTTATTTTGGAGAACACAGACAATGGATAATCCCGGTTTCGACCTTCTGAGAGAAGTATTCGCAAAATTCGCCGCCAAGCACGACGGCGAAGACCTGACCAACCGCGTCGTGCGCAGCCTCGCTGCCGGCGGCAAAGCGGCTGTTGAAAAAGGCCTCGAAGAATTCCCCGCCACCTACATCAAGACCGTCGCGGAAGATTTCTACGCCATGGTCACCAGCCAGGAGCTGGCTGACGGCGTCAGCATGACCGCACGTTCCTTCGACGAAGAGAAAGTCAAGGAAGTTCTGGACAGCGCCCTGACCCAGCTGCAGAACGACGACACCGCGCTGAAAGTCGCAAAACAGCTGAAAGACATGCTGAGCAAGACTTCCACCGACGACATCGAAAACAGCATCGACGCCCTGATGAGCGGTCGTTCGCTGGGCGAGAAGATGGTCTTCAAGGCCTTCTTCGAGCAAGCACGCCCGATCATCGACGGCATGCGCGACGCTTCGGAAGAAGAAATCGCAGACCAGATCAAGGAATTGGCCGCGACGATCCCGACCGACGGCATCGCACAGCAAGTCGGCGCCATGACCCGCGAAATCACGCCCGAGCGCGTGGCCAAGCAGGCGCATGACTTCGTCGGCACGCTGCCCTCGCCGGGCGCCATCTCCGACATCGTCCAAGGCGTCGGCAAAGCGGCCAGCAAGGCATTCGGCGGCATTTCCGATGCCAACGGCGCGAAAAACGCGCTGGCTGACTTCGTATCCGAAGCCGGCGACCTCGTTCGCGAAACCATCGCCAACGACAACGCGTCGAAAAAGACCTTCAAGAAAAAAGGCGGTCAGGACTTCAGCCTGTAAGCTTTTCGACTTGTAACTGAATTCTTCTTTCCATTCCCTATTGGACAGAAGAGGTTGGACGGACGGGACCTTTGTAATGAAGGTCCCGTCCGTTTTTTCATTATTCCGTTTTTCCTTATTGTTTTCAGCCCCTTGGGCCGTTTCCGCAAAAAAGTTAATTCGCGGTTAAATCTTTTCTGCTAATCTGAAAGTGGAGCAGTATGCTCCAAGGGCAGATACCAGAAGGTAAGGCGGGCAGGCCATGACCACGACACCACCGGTCTATTATTCCAATTACAACGATGCGCTGGCCGCGGCCAGCGACAAGCTTGCGCAGCTGCAGGCGGATTTTCAGGCGAAATACAAATACACGATCCTCGGGCAGGAAGACTCGCTGTTTTTCGACGTCGGTGGGGCCGCCACCGGCGGGGACGACAACTTCAACGCCATCAAGAATTTCCGCACCAACGAGCTGCTGGCGATCGACCGCATCAACGCCTCTTCCGACAGCGACGACAGCAAGCTGCGGCAGGGGGCGGTGGCCAAGCTGACCTTCGTCAGCAACGCGATTCCGCGCATCAACAACGTCATTTCCAAGACGGCCCTCGGTTCGCATGATTCCGCCGATATCGCGACCAGCCTCGGCGCGTTGGCCGACCACCTGCTCGAGGCGGCCAACGATTACGCGACCGCCGTTTCGGACGGGCTGACGGACGCGAAAAGGGATGCGGGCTTCATCGCGGCGGCGAAAACCGCGCGCTTCGGCATCCTGCAGGCCTCCCTGCGCATCCAGCCGCTGCTCATCAGCGACAAGGTCTTGTTCAACACGGCGAACTACAGTTTGAACGGCAAGCTCAACAGCATCCTGACCGCGCTGGACAATATCGCGAACGGTACCGCCGCCGCGGCCTCTTCCTCTTCCTCCTCCAGTTCCGCGGTGGACATCACCGTTTAAGGAATCCTCCCCGCTTTTCAATGCCTTCATGCGTTCCGTATCGGTCGCGCCCCGCGTCCCGCCCGGAAGTTTATTGGCATTTAACGCTTTTCTGCTAACATGGAAATGAAGCGACAGGTCTGCGCTTCGGGGCAGAAAGATACGACAGACCGGCGGCGGGCAGGCCGTTTTCGCGAATGCGTGACAGCGGAGACCTGCCCCCATGACGACGACATCCTCCATTCTTTCTTCCAGTTCCATCATCACCACGGCGTCGGGCAGCAGCAACAGCGCGACCGCTGACGCGACGGACACCGGCGCTGCCAGCAGTTCCGGCGGTTCCGGCGGCAGTGCAAATAATGCCGGCAGCGGCACACCCGTCGCCAGCTATGCCAGCTATGCCGACGAGCTGGCCGCGGCCAGCAATACGCTGATGAAGATGCAGCTCGATTTCCAGTCGCGCTACCAGTACAAGGTGCTGGGGCAGGACGATGCCCTGTTCCTGGACGTCGCCGCGCCCGCCCAGACCGGGGATGCGAATTTCAGCACCATCAAGGATTACCGCACCAGCGAGCTGATCGCGCAAAGCCGCATTGACGCGTCCTCCGCAGGCGCGGCCGACAAGCTGCGGCAGACGGCCGTCTCCCAGCTCGATTTCGTCAATAACTCCCTGAGCAACGTCAACGACATCGCCGCGGCGGCGACGCCGGGCGACGGTTCCTCGCACGCTATCGTCACCTCGGTCTCCGCGCTGGCCGACCATCTTCTGGAGGCGGTCAACAACTACGCTGCCGCCGTCGATGGCGGCGCGACCGACCCGCAGCGCGACGCGGGCTTCATCGAGGCGGCGAAGACCGCGCGCTTTTCCCTCCTGCAGCTTTCCGTCGAGTCCCGGTCGCTGCTGGCTTCGGACAACGTGATCTATAACCGCAGCGCCTTCGAGCTGGGCGGGAAGCTGGACAGCATCATGACGGCCCTCGACAATATCGCCGCCGGGGACGCGGCTGCTTCTTCTCCGGCCCCGTCTTCAAGCTCTTCAAACTCTTCAACTTCTTCTTCCGCGCCCTCATCCGCAGTTGACATCACCGTCTGATCCGGGCTTTCCTGTAAGGATAGTTTGTTGATTTCAGGACGGGGCGGATATCATGGGCGCATCTTCGGGCGGCACATCTTCCGGGGGCGGCTTCTACAAGAATCTTCCCCCGCTTTCCGCATCGCAGGACATGGTGGACATCTCCCTGCATCACAGGGTGCCCGCCGACTGGTTCGTGCTGGTGGCGGACATCAAGGGCTCCACGAAAGCCATCGCTGCCGGGCAGTACAAGGCGGTGAACATGCTCAGCGCCTCGGCCATCACCGCCGCGCTCAACGCCGTGCGGGGCGCGACGGGGGGCGATACCAATGATTCCATCGCCTATATCTTCGGCGGGGACGGCGCGACCTTCCTCGTGCCGCCGGAGCTGTTGCTGCCCGTCGCCCGCGCGCTGCAGGGCACGCGGCGCATGGCGCAGGCGGATTACGGCCTTGCCATGCGCGCGGGGGCGGTGCGCGTGGAAGAACTCGAAAAACAAGGCGCGCCCGTCAGTGTCGCCAAGACGAAGGTCTCGCCGGGGCTCAGCCAGGCGGCGCTTTCGGGTGCGGGCATCGGCCTCGCCGAAAAGCTGGTGAAGGACGAGGAGAGGGGCCCCGCGCTCGACGTTTCGGCGATCTTCAGCGCGGCGGAGCTTTCCGCGGCCCCGCCCGATTTCACCGGGCTGCAATGCCGCTGGGAACCGCTGAAAAACCGCCGGGGGCTCAACCTCAGCCTCATCGTGCTGGCGCGCGAGGAGGGCGCTTCGGGCGCGCAGGTCTATCAAACGGCGCTGTCGCGCATCGGCGGGATTTGCGGCATGCCCGAAAGCTGGCGGCCGGCGGGGGCGGACAACCTGCGCCTCACCCTCGACCCCCGTCAGATGGGCATGGAATTGAAGACCAATACCTTCACCGGCGCGAACGGGCGCCTCGCCTATTTCCTGCGCATGTGGGGCGGCACGCTTTTCGGCAAGCTCAGCATCGCGACGGGAAAGAAGCTCGGCGGCTTCGACGGCCGCGCCTATGTCGATGCGACCGCCCGCCACACGGATTACATCAAGTTCGACAACGCCCTGCGGCTGATCATGGACATCACGCAAGCGCAAAAGGCCGCGCTGGAGGGGATGCTGGAGGAGATGCGCGGGCAGGGGCTCTTGTTCTACGGCATGCACACGGCGGACGCCGCGCTCATGACCTGCATGAGTTTCGACCACGGGGAGGAGCATTTCCACTTCGTCGATGGCGCGGACGGCGGCTATGCGCTGGCCGCCGTGCAGCTCAAGCAACAAATCGCCGCCGCCGCGCAGGGAATCGCGGCTTAGGCGCGGTACAAGAATCAGGCCCGCCCGACGCCGGCGGGGAGAGAGAGGGAGGTTTCATGCGTTTCACCTGTATTTTCATGTCTTTGGCCCTTTTCCTGTGCTGCCTTGCGCCCCCCGCGCGGGCCGACGGGCCGCTGCGCGAGCGTTTGCGCGCGCATTTCACGCAGCAAAAGCAAAACGAGGCGCAGGAGGGGCCCGGGGCGCAGGAAGGGCCGGAAGCGCAGGTCGTGCAAATGGCGGGGCTTGCCGTCGCCATCTGGCAGCCGCCCGCGCAGGCGGGGGATGAAGGGCCGTTCCCGCTCATCCTCTTCTCCCACGGCTTCGGCGGCTGCAAGACGCAGAGCAGGTTTCTCATGCAGGCGCTGGCGCGCGACGGCTATATCGTCGCCGCGCCCGACCATGCGGATGCGGGCTGCCGCCGGGGCGGGCAGGAAGGGAGCGGCGGCTTTCACCGGCCCGAGCAGTCCTTCAGGGATCCCAAGGACTGGAGCGCGCAGACCTACAACGACCGCGCCGCGGACATGAAAAATCTTTACGACGCGCTGAAGGAAGACAAAGACTGGTCCGCGCGCATCGACTGGGCGCGGGTCGGGCTTGCGGGGCATTCGCTGGGCGGCTACACGGTGCTGGGGCTTGCGGGCGGCTGGCCGGGGTGGAAGATGGCGGGCGTCAAGGCGGTGCTCGCGCTGTCGCCCTATTGCGCGCCCTTCGCCGAGAAAGGCACGCTTTCCGGCATCGGCGTGCCGGTCATGTACCAGGGCGGCACGCGCGATTTCGGCATCACGCCTTCCGTGAAGAAAAAGGGCGGCTGCTACGACGGCACGCCCGCGCCCGCATGGTTCGTCGAATTCGACAAGACGGGACATTTCGGCTGGACGGACATCATGAGCGCCGCCCACGGGCCGATCGTCGATTACAGCCTGTGGTTCTTCGACCGCGCGCTGAAGGGCGCGGACGTCCCGCCGCCGGGGCGGACGGGCGTGGCGGATTTCAGGCAGAAAACGGAAAAACTCAGCCCGCCGCGGGAATGACGCGGTTGCGCCCGGTCTTCTTGGCCTCGCGCAGCGCGGCGTCGGTCTTGTTGATGAGGTCTTCCAGCGTCGCCGTGCCCTTGATCTGGGTGATGCCGCCGCTGAAGGTCACGCGCGCCTTGCCGGAGCCGACGTTGTAGAACTGGTCGGTGAACCTGGCGCGCAGGTTCTCGATGATGCGCTCGGCGTTCTCGAGGTCGCAGCCCGGCATGATGACGCCGAAGCGCTGCCCGCCGCAGCGGCCGATGACGTCCGAACGGCGCAGGTGCTGCTGCAGCATGCGCGCCAGCACCTTGATGAGCTTGTCGCCCGCGGCGTGGCCGTGCTCCGCGTTGATGTCGCGGAAATGGTCGAGGTCGAGCGTGACGTAGCAGCTGCGCGCGTGGTGGCGGCGCACGCGCATCACCTCGCGGCCCAGCGCCTCGTTGAACTGCTCGTGGTTGAGCAGCCCGGTGAAATGGTCGTGCGAGATGAAGGCCTTGGTCTCCGACAGGCGGATCGCCCGCGTGCGGATGACGGACATCAGGTATTCGGGGGAGAAGGGCTTGATGATGAAATCGTCCATCCCCAGTTCGGCGTGGCGCGCGACGGCGGCCTCCGCGTCCTCCTGCGAGGACATGATCATGATGGGGATGTTGCGGTAGCGGTCGAACTGGTGGATCACGGTCGAAAGCTCCAGCCCCGAGCACAGCGGCATCGTGGAATCGATGAGCACGAGGTCGATGTCGTGCTCCTCCAGCTGGTCGAGCGCGGCGGGCGCGCTGGCGACGACGGTCACGGTGAGGCCGGTGCGCTTCAAGGTGTTGCGGTAGAACTCGGACAGCATCTCGTCGTCATCGACGATGAGCACGTGAAACTGCGGCGCGGTATGGGTGCGGGCCGAAAGGTTCTCGATGCGCTCGATGACCTTCAAAATGTCGGGCGTGCCGCTGAAGAAGCCGCGCGCGCCGATGCGCGCCGCCGCCAGCCTCGTCGTGAAATCGTCCTTTTCCGAGAGCACGATGACGGGAATATCGACATGCGCCTCTTCCTCCGTCTTTAAAATGGAGCGGATGATCTCGAGATCGCCCTCGTCGAGGTCGCTGAAGATGAGGATGGCTTTCAGCTGCGCGCCGCGGATGGCGGTCTGCAGCCGCCCCTGGTCTTCGACCAGCACGGGGTGGTAGCCGAAGCGGTTGAGGTGCGTGACCATCTCCTCGCTCTGCTCGAAGGTGCGCGCGATGATGAAGATATCCTTCGAATCCGGGGTGAGCCCCGGCCCGCCGGCGGGCGGCAGGATCATCCGCTCGACCGATTCCTCGCGCCGCTCCAGGATATCGCTGCAGGCGGTGATGAAGTTGTCGATATAGGCGAC
The DNA here is from genome assembly GCA_016124645.1 of Alphaproteobacteria bacterium. Taxonomy (GTDB): domain Bacteria; phylum Pseudomonadota; class Alphaproteobacteria; order Micavibrionales; family UBA2020; genus WGNE01. The sequence goes on along the minus strand of WGNE01000008.1, from coordinate 10,506 downwards.
GGTGGCCTTCTGCATCTCGATCTGCGCGTCCGAATGCTGCTCGAGGTCGAAAAGCGGGCGCAGCATGGCGTAAAGCTCGCGCGCGGCGGAGCTGACCTCGGGGAAGCCGAAGATGATGCCCGAACCGGCGAGGTTGTGGATGTCGTGGTAGATCGCCTCGATCTTGCGGATCTTGGTGATGCCGGTGTTGAACTCGGGCCGCAGCATCTTCAGCTCGCGCAGCACGTCGTCCAGCTTGTCCAGGAAGGCGTTCTGCAGCTGGTGCATGTCCTTCTTGAACTGGTTGTTGAAAAGCGCGTCTTCCATCGTATCGCCCGGTGCCATGTGCTGCCCGTTTCCCCCGTGTGTCTTTCGTCAAGGCGTCGTCAGTCTAGATTTGAGTATCTTCCGCCCCCTGATGCAAGGGGAAAGACCTTTCTTTCCCCAATGTTTCCATAGCCTTGCCCCCTGTTTTCCGGCGGCACGTTCCCTGATTCTAGCAGATATTCCTGAATGTTTCCTTGCTCTTGCCAGCGGCGGGGCGAAGGCCTAGAAAGAAAAAGAAACGCGAAACGGAGCCCGCAATGCACAAGGCCGCCGACAGATTGAGACAGGCTCTCGCAGCCGCCCGCCGCACGGCGGCGGTGCTGGCCTTGATCGCCTTCGCGCTGCGCAGCCTGATTCCCGACGGCTACATGCCCGATGTTTCCGCGCATCACGGCAAGCGTGCGGGGCTCGTTTCCATCGTGCTGTGTTCCGGCACGGGGCCGGTCACGGTCTTGATGCCGCAATCCGCCCTGCCCGGAGCGCCGCAAAAGCAAAGCCCTTCGAAACCGGCGCACCACCATGCACCTTGCCCCTTCGCGGGGGCTTTCGCGCAGGGGCTGATGACGGCGTTCGTCGTTCCCGCGCCCTTCGTGCAGGCCGCGCCCGCATCCGATGACCGCCCCGCCGCGGCGGCGGCCGGGGGCCGTTTCGTTCCCTATCTTGCGCAGGGGCCGCCCGCCGCGGGGTGATATCCGCGACTTTCAAGGCCTTTTCAGACACATATAGTGCAAGGAAAAATACATGTTCACACGCATCAAACGCGCGTGCCTGCGGGCGCGCCGCCACCTCCTGCCGTTCGCCGTCCTCGTCGCGCTCTGCGCGGCGGACCCGGCGCGAAGCTTCGCCTGCGCCTGCGGCTGCGGCATTTTCGACGTGGACACCAGCACGCTCATGCCCTCGGGCGCGGGCGGGCTTTTGTCCTTCGAATACGACTACAACGACCAGAACCGCAACTGGTCCGGCGCCTCGAAGTCGGACGCCGCGAACAACGACGACAAGCATATCGTGACCGCCTTCTACACCGCGGGGCTGCAGTACATGTTCAACCGCGTCTTCGGCCTGCAGGTCAAGGTTCCCTATTGGGACCGCGACTACACGGCCGATACCGGCGGCGGCGTCATCGAGACCTTTCACGACAAGAGCATCGGCGACATCCGCGTCAGCGGCATCTACACCGGCTTTTCGGCGGATATGTCGAGCGGCGTCACCTTCGGCCTCAAGCTGCCGACCGGCCGGGACGACGCGGCGAACTTCGACCGCGACACCCAGATCGGCACGGGCAGCACCGACCTGCTGCTGGGCGGTTTCCACCGCGGCCATATTCCCGTGCAGGCGGCGGGCTGGGACTGGTTCGCGCAAGGCAGCCTGGAACAGCCCTTCATCACCACCGGCGGCTACCGGCCGGGGACCGAGTTCAACGCCGCGCTCGGCGTCGATTACGATGCGGGCCCCGCGGGGTTTTTCAGCAAGCTGGCGCCGGTCTTGCGGCTGGTGGGCTCGCACCGCCTGCATGACGGGGGCGTGAACGCGGAACCCGCGGATTCCGGCTATACCCGCCTGCTGGCGGCGCCGGGGCTGGAGCTGTCGCTCGGCCGCACGACCCTTTACACGGATGTCGAGCTGCCGCTCTACGACCATGTGCGGGGCAACCAGCTGGTTTCCCGGCCGCTGTTCAAGGCGGTGATCAGCCACCCGTTCTGAACCACCAAACTACCCAACCACTGAAAACCCAAAGGAAAAACGACCATGAAACTCAACGACATCACCCCCGCCGAATTCCAGGCCTGCGGCAACTGCGGTTGCGGCTGCCCGGCCGTTTTCGAGACGGAAAACGACAGCTACGTCATCATCGGCAAAGTGCTTCCCGCAAGCGCGGTCGAGCAGCTCAAGGGCCGCATCGCGGCGGACGAGCTGGTCATCGAAGTGCCGCGCGGCATGATCGACGGACTGAAGTAACCGGCACGGCCCCGCCCCCGCCTTGCGCGCGGGGCGGGGCCGCGCTTTTTTGCGACAGGACGGGTTTCATGTCCCCTTTTCCGGCATTTTCCCCGCGGCGCGAGACGAAGGAAACAGGGGGAGAGGATATCACCTTCGTCGCGCTTGCGCTGCGGGCGGCGGCGTGACGCGGTCGCGCCTTTGCTCTTTCGCCCGGATTTCGCCCGCCGCGCGGCGGAAATAGTTCAGCAGGAAGACCCGCAGCGCGCTGGTGAAGGAGCGGTCCTGCGGGCGGGCGTGATAGACGACGCTGCAGATATCGTGGATGGAGACCCTTTCGCGCGCGGCGACTTCGTGCAGCGCGTCCCACATCTCGTCCTCGAAGCGCAGGCTGGTGCGGCGGCCGCCGATGCGCACGTTTCTGAAGGGGACGAGAAATTCTTTTTCACGGACCATGCCCCATTGTAAAACGGGAGGACCGGGCCCGGCACTAGCTGGATACAGCTATGGATGCCCGGTTCACAGCTGGATCAGGTGCAGGTTGAGCGCGCGGAAGGCCGCGACCGTGATGTTGCCGGTGCCGAATTTCTTCAGGATGTTCGCGGCGTGGATGTTCACGGTATGCGGCGAGATGCCGAGGATGACGGCGGTTTCCGTGCGCGTCTTGCCGCGCGCCACCCATTGCAGGATCTCGCGCTCGCGCTCGGAAAGCTGCACGTCCTCGGGCGCGGCGTTTTTTTCCTCCATCCCGAGGAAGGCGGCGTAGAACTGTGTGGAGAGCAGGTGCGCCTTCGCCAGCGTTTCGGGGTCGAGGTCGATCTGCGCGTCGCTGCTGGCCGCGCCGATGCCCGCGATCGCCCCGCGCGCTGCGCGCAGGGGAATGCCGATGCCGCGCAGCAGCCCCGCCTCGCGCCCCTCGTGCATGAGAAGCTGCTGCTCTTTCGTCAGCGGCCTGTGTTCCTCCATGTCGTCCCAGAGGAAGGGCAGGGTGCTGGCGAAAATGCCGCTGCGCACGGGGTCGATGTCGAAATAGTTTTTGCCCATGTAATAGGCCATCCAGTCGTCGGGGTAGTTGGAGACGATGCCGTGCCCGGCTTCCCGCCCGATGGCGAGGTGGTTGGTCATCAGGCTGAAGACGATGCGGTCGAGGCCCAGCTTGCCCATGGCGAGCTTGTAGAGCGCGAAAAGCTCGTCCACCGAGGTCGCCTGAAGGGAGGCGATGATGAAATCCTCGATCTGCATCAGGCGTCCTTGGGCGGGGCGATGTGGCGGGAGCGGTTGACCATCACGGCAAGCTTAATGAAAACCGCGGCGCATGGCCAGCGTGTTCAGCCGCCGGGCTTGCGCGGCGCGCCGGGTTTCTTGCGGCCGGGGGTCGCGGGCGGCGTGCCGTCGCCGAGGCCGAGCTCGTGGTTGAGGTCGGGGATGACGTGGGTTTCCGCGTCGATGGGGTAGGATGTGTGCTTCCAAAGGTATTTTTCTTCCGGCTGCTGCGCATCGAGCGGCCTTGAGAAGACGACGACCATTTTCGCCGCATCCGTCGCGCCCGGCTTGTAGTCTTCCTCGGTGAAGCCCATTTTCTTGTAGAGCTTGCGCGCGTTGTCGTAGTCCTCTTCCGTCGTGGTCCAGATGCGAAGGGTCTTCGCGTCGTCGTCCGCGTTCTCGATGAAGCCTTCCTGCACCAGCGCGGTGCCGATGCCCTGCCCGCGGTACTGGGGCAGCACGCCCATCCAGTTCAGCCAGAGCTCGTCCGGGTGGTCCTCGATGGTGTAATAGCCGGTCACCCCGGCGGGCGCGCCGTTGCGGTAGGCGATGAAGAACTTGGAGGTCTCGATGGGCGGCACGGTCGGGATGATGCCGAGGGCGGCCTTGAATTCCTCGTTGATGGCCTCGCGGTCGCCGTCGCCGAAAATCTCGACCGCCGTGTCGATGGCGAGCTGGAGGTTTTCCGGGGTCACGGGCACGATGTCGAGCTTCTTGGCCGCGTCGTTGAAGTCGCGGTTGACGCCGCGCTTGGGATCATCGGGGAGATTGCCGGGGGTGTTATCGGTCATGGCACTGTTCCTTTGAAAAACGTAAAAAAAGCAGCGCGATCAATAACAACGCTGGTTTGACTATAATATAAATACATGAATATGTCAAATATAATCCGGGGCTTCACGGATATGAATTTGGAATTTCATTCCGGGGACAAAGGTGATTTACTAAGGCCGCCAAAAACACACCCCCGTTGAAATAAAGGGAAGAAATTCAAATGGATCCCGTGACCGCCCCCGCCGCCGAAGCCGAAAACCGCCCGGTCGTCTCCACCGCCGCCGGAAAGCTTGCGGGCCTGCGGGACGAAAAAACAGGTCTTTGCCGTTTTTGGGGCATTCCCTATGCCGAACCGCCGCTGGGGGCGCTGCGCTTCAAGCCCACGGTGAAAAAAGAGCCCTGGGAGGGCGTGCGCGACGCTTCCCGTTTCGGCAATGCCGGCCCGCAGGTCTTCGACCCGACCGAGGGCAGCTACGAGGAATTCATGGACGCACCGCCCCCCGAAGGCAAGCAGGAATGGGTGGGGGCGGAGGACAACCTGACCCTCAACGTCTGGACGCCCGAGCTGCCGGGTGGAAAAGACTTTAAAAAACGCCCGGTCATGGTCTGGATCCACGGCGGGGCGAACTGGCTGGAAAGCAGCCGCCTTGCGACCTATCACGGCGACAGGCTGGTCGAGCGCGGGGATATCGTCTTCGTCTCCCTCAACTACCGGCTCGGCGTTTTCGGCTTTCTCGATGTCAGCGTGCTGGGCGGCGAGGATTACGCGGGCAGCCATTCCAACGGGCTGCGCGACCAGAAGACCGCGCTGGAGTGGATCAAGGACAATATCGAGGCCTTCGGCGGCGATGCGGGCAACATCACCATCATCGGCGAATCCGCGGGCAGCATGAACATCAGCTGGCTTTTGACCGCGGGGCATCTCGACGGCATCGCGAAACGCGTCATCATGATGAGCGGCGTCGCCAACCTCGTCGGCTTCAGCGGGGACTTTAAAGAAGGCTTCACCGAGGCCTACGGGCAGGAAAAGGCGCGCGACTTCTTTTCGCGCATCGGCGTGACGTCGATGGGGGAACTGCAGGCCATGTCCACCGGCGAGATCATGACGCGCGTGGTGGCGCTTTCGAAAACCGCCGACATGCTGGTCGATCTCGACTCGCTTTTCTATCCGCGCGTCAGCGATTTCGCGCCGCTCGACCCCTTCCGCGCGGCGCGGGGGCCCAAGGGCAACCGCGGCATCGACGTCATGATGGGCTACACGGGTTACGAGATGGGGCTCTGGCTGTTCTGGGACGAAGAGCTGGACAAACGCCCCTGCGGCTGGGCGGCCACACGCATGCTCTGCATGGATGAAAAAACGCGGAAAGACGCGGTGCGGATTTACGGCGAATGTTTCGCGGACGAGCCCGAGGGCACGCACGGCATGCACCTGATGGGCGATTCCATCTTCGTCATCCCGACGCTCTGGTTCGCGGATGAAATGGCGCGGCACACGGCCAACGTCTGGCTCTACCAGTTCGACAAGGAAAGCGACGGCCGCAAGCGCGCCCTGCACGCGGCGGACCAGACCTACCTGTTTCGCAAGATGGAAACCCCCGCGGGCCACAGCCTGCTGGGCGACGCGAAGGATGCGGCGGAGGAAGCCGCGCGCCAGCGGCTTTCGGACGCCATGCAGGACGCCATCCTCGCCTTCGTGCGCGATGGCGACCCCTGCGCGCATGACAACAAGGATCTTCCCGAATGGCCGCGCTATACCACGGGCGAGCGCAGCGTGATGAGCTTCAATACGCAAAGCCGCATCATCGACGACCCCGCCGGCCCGCGCCGCGAATGGTGGTATGAAAACGTCTATGCGCCCGCCTTCACCGGTGACGAGGGCTGATGGCCTCGCCCGCGGATAAGATAAAAAACATCGCCAGCCGACTGCCTGCGGATTTTATCTGGGGCACGGCGACCTCCGCCTGTCAGGTGGAGGGCGCGGCATTCGAGGACGGGCGCGGCCCCAGCATCTGGGACGATTTCGCGCGCATGCCCGGCGCCATCAAGAACGGCGATACGGCGGATGTGGCCTGCGATCATTACCATCGTTATAAAGACGACGTCGCGCTGCTCTCCGCCATGGGGGCGGACGCCTACCGTTTTTCCTTGAGCTGGTCGCGGCTGCTGCCGGAAGGCACGGGCGCGGTGAACCAAAAGGGCGTCGATTTTTATAAACATCTGCTGGACGCATTGCGTGAAAAGAACATCGCGCCCTATGTCACGCTGTATCACTGGGATTTGCCCTCGAAGCTGCAGGAAAAAGGCGGCTGGCAGAACCGCGCCGTGCTGGACTGGTTCGAGGAATACACGGATGCGGTCGTCACCCATTTGGGGAAAGACATCCCGAACTTCATCGTGCTGAACGAGCCCGCCGTCATCGCCTATGTCGGCCATTACGAGGGGATTCACGCGCCGGGGCTGAAAAGCGCGGGTGCCATGTACGCAACCATGCACCACCTCAACATGGTGCACGGCCGCAGCTGCCGCCAGATAAAGGCCGCGCTGCCCAAGGCGCGCGTCGCCTCCACCTATACCCATTTCCCCATCTACCCCGCGGACGATACGCCGCAAAGCGCGGCGGCGGCGGAACTGATGATGTCCATCTGGTCGGACGGGTTCTTCGGCCCGCAGTTCAAGGGCGCATACCCCGCCAATATCGCGGATGCCGTCGCGCCTTATATAAAGGAGGGTGACCTCGATATCTGCCGGATGCCGGGCGATTTCCTCGGCGTCAACCATTACTGCCCCGATTACGCCAAGCACGTGGACGAAGACGTGCCCGCGCGGCTCACCTTCGCGCATAACGCGGGCAAGATCGAGCCCATCGGCACCACCGACCTCGGCTGGCCCATCGTGCCGCAGGGGCTCTACGACGCGCTGGTCGATATAAAGGAACGCTACGCGCCCGCAAGCATCGTCATCACCGAGGGCGGCTGCGCCTTCAACGACGGGCCGGGGCCGGACGGCAAGGTGCACGACGCCCGCCGCATCGACTATTACGCCGCCTACCTCGACGCCGCCCTCAAGGCCGTGGAAGACGGCGTGCCGCTGGAAGGCTATTTCGCCTGGTCCTTCCTCGACAATTTCGAGTGGGCGGAGGGCTACGGCCCGCGCTTCGGACTCGTCCACGTGGACTACGATCGGGGGCTGAAACGCACCCTGAAAGACAGTTTCTTCTGGTTCCGCGACCTTATCTCGCAATGCCGGACGGATGCCGTGGCCCGCGAATTGTAATTTATCTAATTGAAATATAAAGATATTTTTCGGCCTTTTCACCGGGGGCCGGGCGTGCCGGATTTATTAATAGTTATTTAACATATTCAATTGACATAACATAGGAATCGACATAACATTTTCTATATTCAAATTCATTCTTCAGGGGAGGATATGACCATGGCATCACAAGTTTACAACTTCATGTGGCTCAACCTCGACGCGGCGCAGCCGGACCCGGAAGACGGCTCCATCCGTCATCCCCTGCCGTTGAAATATCTCGACAACGTGCGCAAGGCGGGCAAGGACAATCCGGGCGCGGAAGTCGTTCTCTGGGTCGATTCCAAGCGCCTGACGCAAAAGCAGATGGATTTCCTGGAGAGCACGCTCGAGGAAGACCGCCCGAACGTGCATCTGAAAGACCTGCGCACCATCCCCGCCTATGACCAGGAACCGCTTTACAACGAGGTCGAGAAGAACCCCAACTGGCGCAACGGCGGGCAGACCTCGCTCATCTGGCGGCAGGTCGATGCGGCCAAGGTTCTCGTCACCCTGCAGGGCGATTTCGACCAGTCGTTCTTCGCCGACCTCGACCATGCGCACCTCGAGATCAACGGCAAGACAGTGCAGAAGATGCTCAACGATCACGGGTTGATGATCGGCAGCTATTCCGACTCCGACAATGTCTCGATCGAAAACCAGCTCTGGGGCTTCACCGCGCGCCGCCGCGAATTCTTCGAGAGCTATTACGAAACCTCGCTGCAATGCGCCTACAACGGCCGGAACGCCTGGCGCGACCTCGTCAACAAGGTGGACAAGGAAATCGTGAAGGGCGAGCGCGTCGAGCTGAAAAAATTCTGCCTGCCGATCAAGGACGACGGCACGCGCGCCGAGCAGCCCGGCCACGCCTTCCGCGACGGCAGGAAAGAACAGGACAAGCCCGCCGTCATCGAGAAGGGCGATCTTTCCCGCGTGTTCAACGCCCGCGGCGCAAGAGCCGGCCGCCGGCCCTGCCCGCAGCTCGACGTCACCTGGGGCATCTCCGGCCGCAATTACGCGCAGGTGCGCGCGGCGCAGAACAAGAGCGAGGAAACGCTGGCTTCGATCCCGCCGAAGAACGCCTTCAACGCCACCTCGAACCCCTTCGAGGATACGCCGCTCAACGACAACACGCCCCCCGTCACCCCGCAGACAGCCGGATGGTTCACCAAGTTGAAACAGACGCTGAAGATGGGCGCATAGGGAGATGCTCAGGCAGGCCTTCACGAGAGCCGCGCGGAAGGACGGGGCGGAGGACGTCGGTTTCCTCGACGCCGTCCTGCGCGAACGGCCGGACCTGCAGGGCCAGCCCCACAGCTTTCCTTCCGAAGGGCAGAAAGGCCATACCGTCATCATCGGCGAGGAGGTCTTCAAGGGCCCCAAGCAGCGCAGCGGCGCCTGCATGGACGACTTCATGACCGAATGCCGGACGCTGAAGGCGCTGGACGGAAAGAAGATCACCGCCGCCGTTCCCCGCATCACGAGCGAGGGGCGGGATTTCCTCTTCTTCGGCATGACGCGGGTGCCCGGCGTGACGATGGGGGGCGATTATTCCACGAAACTCAGCCGCGAAGAACAGGCCGCGCTGGCGAAGGACATCGTCAATTTCACCATCGAATTCGCCCGCGCCATGCCGCCGCAGGGCGGGAAATTCGCCGTGCATGACGACTTGTATTACAACAACATCCTCATCGACCCCGAGACCAAGCGGCTGGCGGGGGTCATCGACTTCGGCATCGTCGCCTACAAGACCGCCGACGAATGGCAGCCGGTTTCCGATTTCAAGGGCCGCCCCTTCGGCGACATGCTGCAGGATGAATTCAACCGCCGCAAAGACGAATTCCCGAAGGCGCCTTCCCTGAAAGAGCGTTTTGCAGCCGCCTTGCCCGATGGCGTGCACGGGGACGTATCAGGGGACGCACCTGCTGGGGACGCGTCCCAAGACCTGCCCAGCTGGCCGCCGCCCGCGCCTGTCGGCTCGAAATGGGGCGCTTTCCTGCGCCGGTTGTTCTGAACGGCGGGGCATCTGGAAAATTAAAAGCCTGCCTTACCTTCGCGCGTGCCGTCCGGCGGCACATTCAACCTAAAATCGTTTGGAAACTTTCCCTGAAAAAAATATACTGGCGGCATGGGTACCCTTTCAGTCCAGTATAAGATCAGGAAGAAACCAGACATTCGCAGGGGCCTCTCCGCCGCCTGTCCCGCCGTTTTTCCTGTCGCCTTTCCTGTCGTTTTTCTGGCCGCCTGCATCGCCTGCGCCGTTCCCGCCCGCGCGCAGGAGAAGGAGCCGGCCTTTCTGGACCTGAGCCCGGAACAATTGCTCGGCGCGCAGGTCATCACGGCCACCAAGGAAAAGGAACCTGTCGCGAAAACGCCCGCGGCCGTCTATGTCATTACGCAGGAGGATATCCGCCGCACGGGCGTCACGTCGCTGCCCGACGCGCTGCGCATGGCCCCCGGCGTCGATGTCGCGCAGGGAACGGCCAACAGCTGGACGATCAGCATCCGCGGCTTCAACAAGGGGCTGGCCGACCAGCTCCTCGTCATGATCGACGGGCGCACCGTCTATAACCCGCTCTTCGCCGGCACGTACTGGGAATTGCAGAACCTGCCGATGGAGGACATCGACCGTATCGAGGTGGTGCGAGGGCCGGGCGGCTCGCTCTGGGGCGCGAACGCGGTCAACGGCATCATCAACATCATCACGAAGTCGGCGCAGGACACGCAGGGCAATCTCGGTGTTGCGCGGCTCGGCACGAACAGCGACGTCTATGGTCTCGCCCAGCACGGCGGGCGGACGAAGGGCGGCGGCTATTACCGCGTCTATGCCCAGCACCTCAACGACGGCGGTTTCGATACGCCCTCGGGCGGGAAGGCGAACGACGCGTGGCACGACAGCCGCGCGGGCTTCCGCTACGACAAGGGCGACGCGCTGACCGT
>WGNE01000010.1 GCA_016124645.1 Alphaproteobacteria bacterium | reverse complement strand
CTCCATCAGCGCCTTCGCGCCGCGCACGGCCGGGTCCTCGATGACGGTGACCCTCAGCGAGGACTGGTAGCGTCTCTTGGCCTCTTGCACATCGGCCTCGTTATCGACGTCGAGTTCTTCGTCCTCGACGTAGCGGTGCAGCACGTCCTTGGCTTCGGCAAGCTGGCGGGTCATCTCCTCCATCGCGTTCCGCGCGTTTTGCAGCATCTCGCCCGCCGCTTTTTTCGTGTCCGCGTCCTTGACTGTCATGCAGCCTCCCTCATCCGTTCCGCCATCGTCATATCCGCCGCCCTGCGGCCGGAAAACCATGCGCCCACAGTCATGCTGGCGCCCTCCGCTTCGTCTTTTTCGCCGGCGAAAGCCTCGCCGCATAGAATGATCCGGCCTTCGCGTTGCGCGTCGCGCCGTTTGCCGCTGATCTTCACCGCCGTATAAGCGCCCAGCGTTTCGGGGGCATTGTTCCAGCCCGTGACGACGGGCGTTCCGCGCAGGGCATCGCGCCAGCCGGACAGCGGTGGCACGGCATCAAGGCTTTTCGCGATGAAGGCCTGCAAATCCTTTTCGTCCATCTTTTCGACGGCCCGCGCGTCGCGTCCGCCCGCCATCAGGGTGATGAAAGGCGCGCCGCCGGTATGGCAGTGGCAAAAGGTCTTTTCGTCCAGAATGTCGATATGCGTATCGGGTGCGATGTTTTGCGCGGCAAAAAACCCCGCATCGACGGGAATGACGATCTTCGTAAAGCAGGCGATGCTGGTGGCGTCAATGTATTCCTGCGTTCCGCGCGACAGGGCGGGGGCGAAACGGACCTTGCCCGCCTTCAGCACGCCGAGAGGAAGGGCCACGATGGCATGGGCCGCTTCATATATGCCGCCCTGCGCATCCGCCAGCGTGACCTTCGATGCATCCTGTTCGATGGAAGATATGGCGCAGCCCGTCAGGATCCGCGCGCCGCGCGCCTCAAGTTCTTCCTTCATGGCGTCGATAAGCCGCGACACGCCGCCCTTGACGACGCCGCCGCCCACGGAATAGGGGCAGCCGAAGAATTCATCGGCGGAGACTTTTTCCGCATCGTCCTCCGCCATCCAGCAGCGGGCGAAGAAAGCCGCCGTTTCAAGCGCGCCGCCATCGCCCGTGCGCCGCGCGATGTCGGCAAGCGAAGTATCCTTGCCGGGGTTTTCCTTTTTGAAAGCCGTATAGGCGGCATCCATCATCTCGAGATTGCCGGAACGGAAGGCAGGCCCGTGAACCTGTCCCTTTTCAACGCTGAACTGCCTCGAAACATCATCAAAGGCGGTTTCCAGCTGCGGGTATCTTTGCGTCATCCAGCGGAAGAGGGGGTTCTCATGGCCGCCGTGAAACCAGTGCGCGCCGGTATCGCAAGGCACGCCGCCGATCTCGCGCGTTTTCATGCGCCCGCCGACCGCATCACAGGCTTCGAGCAGGAGGATGGAGAGGGGCGCATCGGCCTCGTCCTGCAGCCGCAGCGCAGCGGCCATGCCGGCCATGCCCGCGCCCACGACGGCGATATCGCAGATTGCGGCGTTCTTCGCGCCTGTCGTTTTGTTTGTTTGCGATCTGTTGCCGGACGCTGTCACTGAAGTTTTGTACCTTATATACAGATGCTTAAATGGCAAAAATATTTATGTAAATTTTACGTGCTGAAGCCGCGCGGTTCAATATAAAAAGTCTAACTATTTGTTTTTAATACTAATTCTTTTAAAAAAAACCTGATTTTTCCGGTATTCATGCACCTTCAAAAATTCAAATGCGCCTGTTCCGCCGGGCAGTTGCGAGAATCGCCCCCGAAAACAACTCGCGGTAGGCCTGCAAACCGCGAAAATCAAGCAAAAGATTTACTTAAGTACCGCGCTGCGGCCTTGATTAAGCCTGTCATCTCCAATAACCTCTTCCAATCACTTGCTATTCACAAGAATCCGAAGAAGATTCGCAATTGCATTCGTCAGGGGCCAAATTTTCCGGCAGATATGCCCGTTTTGCCGGTTTCGTGCTGGGGCTGTTCCTTTTACTGTCGAGCCATGCGGCTTTCGCAGCCTTGGGCGCGTCCGTTACGCTGGCCAGCGGGCAGCCGACGACGATCTACCCCAGTGAAATCACGCAGATACAGATCACGCTGTCGAACAACAACACCAGCGCGTCGGTCAGCAACGTCGCCTTCAGCGCCAGCCTGCCGGGGACATTGCCCAACGGGCTGAAGATTTCCGGCGCGGCGACCTATACCTGCACGGACCCTTCGGGACCGACGACGGGGGCGGGTGCCGGTACGCTGACGGCGGCGGACGGCACCCAGGCCATCAGCCTGTCCGGCGGGATTATTCCCGCGCGCGCCAACAGCACGGACGGCACCTGCACCATCACCATCCCCGTCACGGCCGGCACCAGCACGGGCAACGCAACGACCTATACCTATACGATACCCGACGGGAGCGTGACGGGGGATGACGGCACGGCCGTCGCCAACTCGGGCGCAGTGAGCCAGAGCGTGAACATCCGCGCCCTTACCAAGCCCGTCATCACCAAGACCTTCAGCAACTCGACCGCCGTTCTGGGCGGCTCTGCGGTGACGCTGACCTTGAAGGTCACCAACAGCAACCCCGTCGCCCTGCCGAATTTCGACATATCCGACACTTTCCCGCTGCAGGGCGGCACGCCGCTCATCAAGGTCGCTTCCGCGCCCGCGGCGACCTCGACCTGTACGGGCTCGGGCACGGCCCCGGCTTTCTCGCCCTCCGCTGACGACGTCAGCCTGAGCGCGACGGGGGGCACGGTGGAGGCGAACGGCAGCTGCACCATCACCGTCGCCGTCGTCGCCAACCATACCAACGGCGCGTACCTGACCGGCTTTTCAAGCAATACCATCAACGGCGCCAGCGACTTCAGCAGCGACATCGGCATCGTGCCCGCCAACGCAAGCGCAAACATCCGCACGCGCTCGCCGCTCAACGTTTCCAAATCCTTCGCGCATTCCTCCGTCTCGGACGGGCAGTCCGACACGCTGTCCATCACCCTGAGCAATACGGGCACCAGCGCGCTGACCGTCAATTCCTTCACCGACGACCCCATCGACGGCATCGGCAATGCCGGCTACGGCCTCAAGGTGTCGGGTTCGCCTTCCGTCGTCTGTTCCGGCGCGGGCACGGCGGGCACCTATGCGGCGACGGCGGGCAATACCGGCGTGACCCAGACGGCGGACACGACGATTGCGGGCGGCGGCAACTGCGTCATCACCGTGCCCTTCACGGCAACGGTGCAGACGGCCAATACCCCCGTCAGCTACACCAACAGCATCGCGGCGGGGGCGGTGGGCACAGCCACGGCGGGGGTCGTGAGCCAGAACGCCTCGGCCTCCGTGCTGGTCGCGGACAACCTGCGCGTCACCAAGACCATCAGCCCCACCTCGGCCGCGCCCGGCAACCCGGTGAAATATACGGTGACGGTGCAGAACTATTCGGGTTCCGCGCTGTCCGACACGGCGGTGACGGACCACCTGACGAACAGCCAGACCTATCTGACCGGCACCATCAACGGGCTGGACTTCTCCCCCTCGCTTTCCGGCACGGGCTGCAGCGGGCTTTCGAGCTCCGCCGCGACGGGGGATACGGACCCGGCCTTCACCGTCACCACCATACCCGCCCGCGTCGATACCAACACGCCCAGCGCCTGCACCATCACCTTCTGGGCCATGACCAATCCTTCCGCGAGCAACGGGTCGAGCTACAGCAACGTGATTTCCGCGGGCGACGTCTGCTACAACAGCGGCGCGACCTGCAACGGCGGCTCGTCCAACACCGTCAGCGGCACGATCACGACCGCCGTCCTCAGCCTTGCCAAGGCTTTCAGCCCGGCCGGGCCGCTGTCCGAGGGCACGATCACGCGGATGACCTTCACCTTCACCAACCGCTCGGCCAACGCCCTGACCGCCGTATCGCTTTCCGACACGCTGCCGGTGGCGGGCAGCGGCGGGCAATTGCGCGTGGCGAGCCCGGCGAACGCCGCCAGCACCTGCGGCACGCCGACGATAACCGCCACGGCAGGCTCCACCTCCGTCTCCATGAACGGGGCGACCGTGCCCGCGCGCGCTTCCAGCGGCACGGGCAGCAACGGCACCTGTATCCTGCAGGTCGATGTCGTCGGCCCCGCGGGCAGCTACACCAACACCGGCACGGCGGCAGGGACGGAAACGCAGGGCGACGGATCGACGACCTCGGTCGGCCCGGTCAATGCGAATGCCTCCATCACCTATAACTCCGCGCTCTCGGCCACCAAGAGCTTCAGCCCGGCGAGCGTCTCTTCCGGCGGCCTGTCCACCGTGACGCTGCGGCTGACGAACAGCGGGTCCGGCGGCCTGACAAACGTCAGCGCGACGGACCCGCTGCCCTCGGGCATGGTGCTGGCCAGCCCGGTCAATTCCCATACCACCTGCGCGGGCTCGCCCGTCATCACAGGCGCGGCGGGGGCGTCCTCCATCTCCATGACCGGCGGCTCGCTGGCGGGCGGCGGCACCTGCGATTTGCAGTTCGACGTCGTGGCGACCGGCAGCGCCGACTGGATCAACACCATCCCCATCGGCAACATCACCGCGGACAGCGGCGTTTCCAACCAGACGGCCGTGACAGGCACGCTGACCTATGACCCGCCGACGGACATCACCGTGGCCAAGGCGACCAGCCCCTCGACCCTGACCTTCCCGGGGCAGGTGAGCCAGCTCACCATCACCGTCATGAACGGCACGCTGGCGACGACCAACCTCGGCTTTACGGATTATTTCACGGCCGACGGCACCTCTGGCGGCAGCGCGAACGGCATGGTCATCGCGCCCACGCCCGCCGCCTCCACGACCTGTCCGGGCGGCGCGGTCACGGCCAGCGCGGGTGGCACGCAAGTGCAATTGTCCGGGGCCAGCCTCGCCGCGAACGCGACCTGCACCGTCAGCGTCAACGTCAGCGCGACGAAGGTGGGCGGCATCACCAACTTCATCCCGGCGGGCTCCATCTCCACCGATCAGGGCATCACCAACAGCGGGCAGGCCTCGACCAGTCTGACGACCCAGAGCAACCTTGGCGTGACCAAGCAGTTCACGCCCAACATCATCGAGCCGGGCGACCGCTCGCGCCTGCGCATCACCTTCTTCAACCCGACGGCGCAGCCGGCCTCCGGCGTGGCGGTGACGGATACGCTGCCCTCGGGCGTGACGGTGCCCTCCGGCCCGAACGCGGTGACGACCTGCGCGGGGGCGACGGTTTCCTCTCCCGCCTCCAATCAGGTCGAAGTTTCCGGCGGCAACATTCCCGCCGCATCCGGCAGCACGCCGGCTTCGTGCTATGCGGAGATCGACGTGACGTCTTCGAGCGAGGGAGACTACGTCAACACCATTCCCGCCAACGGCGTCACGGCGACCATCGGCGGCGCGCCCGCCAAGAACTCGCAGCCGGCCAGCGACACGCTGCACGTCAAGACGCCCGTCACCATCAACAAGGCGATTGACGGCGATACGCTGGACAGCGGCAACCCCGCGGGCTTCACCACCGGCACGGCCACGCGCACGCCCGGCAGCGCCGCCACCATGACCATCAAGCTGACCAACCCCAACAGCGCCGCGCTGACCGAAGCCGCCTTTACCGACACGTTCCCCTCCGGCCTTGCCGTGGCGACGACGCCTTCGGCCTCCACGACCTGTTCGGGCGGCACGGTGACGGCCCCGGCATCTGCCACGCAAATCTCCCTGACCGGGGCGACGATCCCGGCCAGCGGCTCCTGCACGGTGACGGTGAACGTGCTCTCCAACGTCTCCGCGACCTATACCAACACCATTCCGGCGAGCGCGCTCACCACCTTCGAGGGCGTGACGAACGACGAGCCGACTTCCGCCGCGCTGGCCGTTTCGACGCCACCGGTCGTGACCAAGCAGTTCGATCCCGCCGTCATTCCGCCCTCGGGCATCTCGCACATGACGGTCTTCATCAGCAACGACAATACCTCGGCCTTCACGCTGACCTCGGCGCTGACGGACACGCTGCCGACCGCGCCCGGCAACATCGTGGTGGCATCGACGCCGAACATCACCAAGACCTGCCCGGGCACGGTGACGGCGGCAGCAAGCTCGGGCACCGTCACCTATGCGAACGGCGCGAGCGTGCCGGCGGGCGGTTGCTCCTATACCGTGGACGTGACGGGCAGCGTTTCCGGCGATTACACCAACAACATTCCGGCGGGCGCGCTGACGACGACCTTCGGCAACAACCAGCAGCCCGCCAACGCGGGGCTGACCATCAGCACGCTGGGCTACATTTCGGGCCGCGTCTTCGCCGACAACAACGTGACGCCCAACGGCACCTTTGAAAGCGGGACGGACAGCGCCTTGTCCGGCGTTTCCATCGAGCTGCACAGCGGGTCGAGCTGCTCGAGCGGGCTCTTGACTTCCCAGACGACGGATGCGGCGGGCAACTATACATTCAGCGGGCTTGCGGGCGGCACCTATTCGGTCTGCGAGCCGACGCAGCCCACAGGCACCACCAACGGCACGACGACGGCGGGCGCCATCACCTCCGTTTCCGGTTCGACCGGCACGGCGGGCGCAGCATCCAACCCCACATCCACCACCAGCCAGATCGTCACCATCGTGCTGAACGCCGACGGCAGCGGCAGCGAGGTCAGCGGTTCCGGCGGCAACGACTTCGCCGAGATCATTCCCTCCACCATTTCGGGCACGGTGTTCGAGGACCAGAACAACAACGGCGTGCAGAACGGGTCGGACACCGGCCTTTCCGGCGTGACCGTGAACCTGACCGGTACGGACGTGAACAGCAATGCCGTCAGCACATCGACCACCACCGCCAGCGACGGCAGCTACAGCTTCGCCAGCCTGCAGCCCGGCACCTATACGGTGACCGAGCCGACGCAGCCCGCCAATACCTCCAACGGGCTGACGGTGGCGGGCAGCGTGCCCAACGGCGGCACGGCGGGTTCCGTGACCGGCACGACGACGGTGCCCAGCCAGATCAGCGCCATCATCCTGCCGCCCGACACCACGGCATCGGGCAATAACTTCGCCGAGCTGCCGAACGGTCACACGCTTTCGGGCACGGTCTTCCTCGATTACGCCAACGACGGGACCAAGAACGGCTCCGACTATGGCATTTCCGGCCAGACCGTCAACCTGACCGGCACGGACGTCAGCAGCAACCCCGTCAGCGCTACGACGACGACCGATACGAACGGCGATTTCACCTTCACCGCACTGCCCAGCGGCACCTATACCATCGACCAGCCCGCCCAGCCGACGGGCACCACTAACGGCACCACGACGGCGGGCAGCGCGGGCGGCACCCCAAGCAACCCCACGGGCACGACCAGCCGCATCGCGAACATCGACCTGACGACCGCGGGCAGCGTTTCCACCGCCAACCTCTTCGCCGAGGTGCCGGGCGCCGCGCCCGACCTGACCATCGCCAAGACCCACACGCCCGCCAGCTTCGGGGAGGGGTCGAGCACCGGCTATTTCACCATCACGCCCTCCAACGTCGGCGCGCAGGATACCTCGGGCGCCATCACGGTGGTCGATACGCTGCCGACGGGCATGACGCTGAAGTCCACCCCCACCGGCACGGGCTGGACCTGCACGGGCGTGGCGGGCGACAGCACTTCCACCTGCACCTCGACCGACGTCATCTCCGCCAGCGGCACGGGCAACGTCATCACCCTGCCGGTCACGGTCGGTTCGGGCTATGCGGGCATGCTGCTGGTCAACAACGTCACCATTTCCGGCGGCGGGGAGCCGCCCGGCTTCGGCGGCAACAATTCGGCCAGCGACACCGTCGCCATCACCACCACGGCCAGCGTCAGCGGCACGGTCTGGCGCGACACCAACCACAACCGCCAGATCGACAGCGGCGAGGAACTGGTGCAGGGATGGGAAGTGCAGCTGAAGCTTTCCGGCGTCACCGTTGACACCACGACGACCGACGCCAGCGGCGCCTACAGTTTCACCGGCATCTCGCCGGGCTCGGGTTATCAATTGCTCTTCGTCGAGCCCACGACCGGCATCGTCTTCGGCAACGCGGTCACGAACGAGCAGGGCATCACACCCACCAACGGCGTGCGCGATACGGGCAGCACCACCGTCAACAGCGGCACGAATACCGGCAACCCGGCGGGGGCGGATTTGTCGTCCGCGAACGGCACGCTGCCCAGCATGAACCTGCTGGCGGGCGACAACATCATCCAGCAGAGCCTGCCGCTCGACCCCTCGGGCGTGGTCTATGACGCGATCACCCGCGCGCCGGTGCAGGGCGCGCAGCTCACCCTGACGGGCCCCGCGGGCTTCAACCCCGCGACCCAGCTCGTCGGCGGCTCCGCGACGGTGACGACGCCGGCGGACGGTTCCTACCAGTTCCTGCTGACCCCGGCGGCGCCTTCGGGCACCTATACCATCACCGTTTCCACCTATCCCGGCGGCTACCTGCCCGTGCCTTCGACTTTCATTGCGGTGTGCAACAACACGCTGGCCGTGGGCGCGGCGCCCGACCCCGCGCTGATCCAGTCCGCCGCGCCCGCGCCGACCTCCGGCGCCACGATACACGACCCGACGACCTGCCCGGCCAGCACCGCCGCGCTCGCGCCCGCGAACCAGGCGACGACGCAATATTACATGAGCTTCACCATCGACCCCGCGACCTCGGGCGACGTGGTCAACAACCACATCCCGCTCGACCCCATTCTGGGCGGCGCGGTGCAGCTGACCAAGACGACGCCGCTGGTCAACGTGACGACGGGCCAGCTGGTGCCTTATACGATTACGGCGCATAACACGCTTTCCGCCGCGCTCAGCAACATCGACATCGTGGATACGCTGCCGCCCGGCTTCAAGTACAAGACCGGCAGCGCGACGCTGGACGGCGTGGCCGTCACGCCCACCGTCTCGGGCCGCACGCTGACGGTGCCGAACCTGACCCTCGCCATCGGCGCGACGCGCACGCTGAAAATGCTGCTGGTGGTGGGCGCGGGCGTGCAGCCGGGCAAATACGTGAACGCGGCGCAGGCCATCAACAACATCGTGACCACCGCCGTTTCCAATACGGCCACGGCGACGGTGAACGTGACGCCCGACCCGCTGTTCGACTGCACCGACATCATCGGCAAGGTCTTCAACGACAAGAACGCCAACGGCTACGAGGACGAGGGCGAGCCCGGCATTCCCGCCGTGCGCGTGGCGACGGTCAACGGCCTGCTGGTCACGACGGACGCCGATGGCCGCTTCCACATCGCCTGCGCCGCGATACCCGATTCCGAGCGCGGCAGCAACTTCATCATGAAGCTGGACACGCGCACGCTGCCCACCGGCTTCCGCGTCACCACGGAAAACCCGCGCATCGTCCGCGCCACGCGCGGCAAGATGGTGAAGCTGAACTTCGGCGCGGCCCTGCGCCGCGTGGTGCGGGTCAACATGCGCGACGACGCTTTCCTGCCGGGCTCGACCGAGCTGAAGCCGGGTTACGCGAAACAATTCGACGCGCTGCCCGCGAAGCTGAAAGAGACGCCCTCCATCCTGCGCCTCGGCTACGTCGAGACGGGCGAGGGCGAGAAGCTGGCGCGCAAACGCCTGAAGGCCGTGGCCGACCGGCTGCGCAAGCTGTGGAAAAAATCATCCGGCAGGCATGAACTGCAGATCGAAGAAGAACTGCTCACCAAGGGCAAAGCGGGTAGCCGATGATGAGGGCAGGGGGCAAATATATCTTCCTTTGCGGCGCGCTGACGGCAGGGCTCGCGTTGCTCAGCTCCACCGCGCTGGCACAGGGCGACGACAGCGGCAAGGGGGCTGTCGCCTATGTCTCCCGCGTGACGCAAACGACGCCCGCGCCCAATACCGAGCAGCGCCGGACGGACAAGGAAAAATCCCCCGAGAAGAAAAAAGGGAACAAGGCCGCCTGCAAGGACGCCGTTCCAGCGGCGGATGACTCCCCCTTCAGCATCTCCATCGATGGTGAACCGCAGGGCGCCGGGAGCGCGCCCAATTCGGCCGACGTCACGCGCTGCACGGATGCCGCGCTGGCCGACGACGACATACAGGTGCGCTTCGACGGGCTGAAGGCGGAGCCCGCGCTGAACGTCACCGTCTATCCCGAAGGCGCGGTGAGGGGCGAGGTCGAGACCTTCACGCCCTACAGCAACTACGCCGCCTTCATCGACCATGCCGAGGTGCGCATCTTCAAATTCGGCGCCTCCACGCAAAAAGAGCCGCTGGCCGTCATTCCCGTCAAGCGGCTGGACGGCAGCGCGGGATGGAAGGCGCCGGAAAACCTCGACGGCGCGCCGCTCGCCTATGTGCTGCGCGTCTATGGCAAGCACGGCAATTTCGACGAAACCACGCCCAAGAAGCTTGATGTCCTTGATGCGCGCCGCCCGGCGGAAAAGCCGGACACGAAAACGCGCGAGGAGCTCATCGGCTACGGCGAAAACCACCTTGGCATGCAGAACATCCCGCTGCACGGCGGCATGATCAGCGTGAACGGCGCGAACGTGCCGCCGGGCCGCTCGGTGACCGTCATGGGCCAGAAAGTGCCGGTTGACGCCAACGGCAAATTCGCCACCCGCCAGATATTGCCGCCCGGCGACCAGTTGGTCGAGATCGAGACGGGAACGAAAGACGGCGGACACCGCAGCTATACGCGCGACGTGAACATTCCGAAGAACGACTGGTTCTACGTCGGCATCGCCGACCTGACGCTGGGACGCAACTACGTTTCCGGGCCCGAGGCGCTGGTCACGCAGGAAAACAGCCACCGCACCGGCGGGGATTACTACGCCGCCGGCCGTCTCGCCTATTACTTCAAGGGCAAGGTGAAGGACGACTGGCAGCTGACCTCGAGCGCGGATACGCAGGAATACGAGCTGGAAGACCTGTTCTCCAACTTCGGCCGCAAGGATCCGCAAAGCCTGCTGAAACGGCTGGACGCGAAGAATTACTACCCCGTCTATGGCGATGACTCGACCGCCGTGGAAGACGCGCCGACGGAAGGCCGTTTCTACGTCAAGGCGCAGCGCAAGGGCGCGCAGGTGATGTGGGGCAACTTCCAGACGAAAATCACCGGCACGGACCTCATGGACTACCGCCGCAGCCTTTACGGCGGCGATGCGCGCTTCGACAGCCAGAAGACCACCACCTACGGCGAGCACAAGACCGAGGCCGAGGTTTTCGCCGCCGACCCCGGCACCCTCGATTCAATCGAGCAGTTCCGCGGCACGGGCGGCTCGCTCTATTACCTGCACAACCAGGACGTCGTGACGGGCTCCGAACGCCTGCGCATCGAGGTGCGCGACCAGAACTCGGGCATCGTCCTTTCGACCAAGACGCTGACCTACGGCGAAGATTACGACATCAACTACATTCAGGGCCGCGTGGTGCTGACGCAGCCCCTGTCCTCGACTTCGGATTCTTCGTCGCTGGTGCAGCAGGGCACCACCACGGGCAATCAGGTCTTCCTCGTCGCGTCATACGAATACACGCCCTCCGTCACCGCCATCGACAATTTCACCAAGGGCGGGCGCGTCAGCCACTGGTTCGGCGACCACCTGCGCCTCGGCGCGACGGGCTATAGCCAGAAGGGCAGCAGCGTCGGCCAGAGCATCGGCGGCGGCGACGTCATCCTGCGCTACAAGCCCGGCACCTACCTGAAGATGGAGGCCGCGAAATCGGACGGGAAGGGCACGGGCGCGCTGTCCTCGCAGAACGGCGGCTTCGACTTCGGCGCGGTGCCGCAGACGACCACGCCCAACATCAACGCCCATGCCTACCGCGCCGAAACCGCGATCGACTTCGCAGAACTGACGGACGGCCGCCGGCAGGGCAGGCTGACAAGCTACTGGATGAAGCGTGAAAACGGCTATTCCGCGCCCGGGGAGCTGACGAACGAGGGCGTCCAGCAGGCAGGCAGCAAGCTGACACTGCCGGTCACGCAAGACCTGTCGCTCTACGGCACGGCGGATTACAAGGACGGCGCGCTTTCGGGCAAGACCGTCAGCGCGGAAGCGGGCGGCAGCTACCAGATCATCCCCACCACCGCGCTGTCGCTGGGGCTGCGCCACGATGACCGCGATACGGCGCTGGCGGCGGGCAGCAGCGCGATTCTGGCGGAGACCGGCCAGCGCACCGACATGCTGGCCAAGCTGACCTACGCCCCGCGCGCGGACGGCGACATGGCCGGACGCTACAAGGTCTATGGCCTGACCCAAGGCACGCTCGAGCGCGCCGACACGCGCGAGCCCAACAACCGCTACGGCGGCGGCGCGGAATACCGCATAAACGACCGCATGACCCTGAACGGCGAAGTGACGGGCGGCAACGAAGGATGGGGCGGCAAGGCGGGGCTCGATTATTCCGTCTCCGACCGCAAGAGCATGTACATCAACTACGTCGCCGATACCGAGCGCACGGACCAGGGCTTCGCCGGGCGCAGCAACAGCATCGCCACCGGCACCAAGACGCGCTACAGCGACACGCTTTCCACTTATTCGGAAAACCGCTTCCTCTTCGCGCAGGCCGGCCCCTCGGGCATCGTCCATGCCTACGGGCTGGATCTTGCGCCCAACGACCGCTGGACATGGGGCGCGAAGCTGGAGGACGGCACGACCTCCGACCCTTCGACGGGCGATTTGAAGCGCGACGCCGCCTCGCTTTCCGCCGGGTACAACCACGACAAGGTCAAATACGGCGGCACGCTGGAATTCCGCCATGAAAAGGGCAATACCACGGGCGAGCGCAATTCGTGGCTGACCAAGAACACGCTGGCCTACCAGACCACGCCGGACTGGCGCTTTCTGGGCGGCGCGGAAATCGGCATCAGCAACGGTTCCGGCGGCATCACGACGGATGCGAACTACACCGAGCTTTCCGCCGGTTTCGCCTATCGCCCGGTGAAGAACGACCGTTTCAACGGGCTGTTCAAATACAGCTATCTCTCCGACCTTTCCAGCCCGGGGCAGGTGGCCGCGGGCGTCGCCAATCCCTACGAGCAGCGCAGTCACGTGCTGAACATGGACGGCATCTATGACGTGACACCCAAGGTTTCCGTCGGCGGCAAATTCGCCTACCGCCTCGGCCAGCTGCGCGACACCAGCATTCCCGGCAGCCCGTGGTTCGACAGCGCGGCGTGGCTCGGCATTTTCCGCACCGACCTGCACATCGTCAACGAATGGGACGCGCACGGCGAAATCCGCTACTTAAGCGCCGAGGCGGCGAAAGACGGCAAGGCGGGCGTGCTGCTGGGCGTCTATCGCCATGTCACCGACAACGTGAAATTCGGCGTCGGCTATAACTTCACCGATTATTCGGACGACATCACCAACCTGAACTACACCAGCCGGGGCTTTTTCGTGAACCTCGTCGGCTCGATGTAGGGAAGGGCGGCGGCAGGATGAGCGGCATCACCCCCCTCGACGTCTGCGGCTGGCTGTGGATGGCCATCGCCTTTTACTGGGTCGTCGCGGCGCAATTCGCCTACAAGACGCGCTGGGTGGAAGGTCTTGCGCGGCTGCAGCATACGGTGCCGACCACGCTGGGGCTCATCATGCTGTTTCACCGCGGCGGCTTCAAGCCGCTCGACTGGGGAATTTTCTACCACAACGCTTTCATCGGCTGGGCGGGGGTGGCGGTGACCGCGCTCTCGCTCGCCTTCGGTGTCTGGGCGCGGCTGCACATCGGCAAGTATTGGAGCGGCACGGTCACGCTGAAAAAGGAACACAAGATCATCGACACGGGGCCGTACCGCTATGTGCGCCACCCCATCTATACCGCGTTGCTCACCGCCGCGCTGGGCACGGCCATGGCGGCGGCGCGGCGCGAGGCTTTCGTGGCCGTCGTCCTTCTGGTGGCGGGCTATATCGTCAAGCTGAAGCGGGAGGAAAAGCTGATGCTGGGCGAATTCGGCACGGCCTACGCCGACTACATGAAGCGCACGAAAGCGCTCTATCCGTTCATATACTGATAAGGGAAGTTTACTTCTTGGCCGGGCGGCTCCAGTAGGTGACGCCGTTGCTTTGCCTGGCTTTGTCGGGTTCGAAACCCGCATGGCGGAACAGCTTGACCGAAGCCATGTTCTTGCGCCAGATCTCGGCCGAAAGGTCGTATTCCTGCATCGTGCCGCTGGCGAGGACCAGCATGCGCGTGCCAAGACCCTTGCCGCGCTCGCCGCTGACCATGGCGATGGTGACGTCGAGCGCGTTGTTGTCGTCGCGCAGGGTCATCACGCCGACGGGACGGTCGTGCATGGAGCCGATAAGCATCACGCGCTTTTCATCGAGCAACATCTGCGCCATCCAGCCCAGGTGTTGCTCTTGCGTGTAATCCGTTCCTGCCTCGGGGTCGGTATCCTTGCGCCATTCGAACATGAAGGGCGCGTCGTCAATCGTGGCTATGTGGATACTCATCTCCCCGTCTCCCGCAATGGGATTGCGGGTGCTGGCTTCACGGTACTGTTCTGTCAGTGTTGCTGTCACAGTGTCCTCATGAATGCTTAAAGTGATTATAGCATTTTTTCCGTAAAAAACAAATCATGCGCCGCAGCATGAAAACATTGCGCTGCAGCAATCCTTGCCCATATGCCTTGTTTATGACGCGGGAAAAAGATGCTATTTTGCGGCAGAAGAACCAGCGAGGGCATGATGGCGAAAAGCGCAGCAAAGAAGAAAACACCCGCGAAAAAAAAGGGCGGGGCCGGGGACGACATCACCTATAAATCCTACCTGCAACTGCCGGCCCTGCTGGACGCGCAACATCCCATCAGCGACGTGGGCGGCGGGCGGCACGCGCATGACGAGATGATGTTCATCGTCGTCCACCAGACGTATGAATTGTGGTTCAAGCTCGTCCTCTTCGAGCTCGACCGCATCCAGTCCGTCTTCGGCAAGCGCGTGGTGGCGGATGCGGACATGCGCGTCGTTTCGGCCAGCCTGACGCGCATCGTGGATATCCTGAAGCTGCTGGTGCGCCAGCTCGACATCATGGAGACCATGACGCCGCTCGACTTCCTCGATTTCCGCCACGTCTTCCGCTCCGCCTCGGGCTTCCAGAGCATGCAGTTCAGGGAGCTGGAAGTGCGCCTCGGCCTGCGCCGCGACGACCGCATCGGCTACAACGGCCAGTCCTTCGAAAACTATCTTGCGGCCGACGACCGCGCCGCGCTGCACGCCGCCATGAAAAAGCCCGCGCTCATCGACCAGCTGGACAAATGGCTGTCGCGCACGCCCTTCGTGGAGATGAGCGGCTTCAGCTTCTGGAAGTCCTACCGCAAGGCCGTGGCCGACATGATCGAGGGCGACCGCGACACGGTGAGGAAAAGCCGCAAGATGACGGCGCAGGCGCGCAAGATGGAACTTGAAAAGCTCGACAACATGGGCGCGCAATTCGCCCTGCTGTTCGACGAAAAGGAAGGGGAGGCGCGGCACTGGCGCTTTTCGCAGGAAGCCCTGCAGGCCGCCCTGCTCATCAACCTCTACCGCGACCAGCCCGCGCTGCAACTGCCGTTCCGCATCCTGAACGACCTGATGGACATGGACGAGCTGCTGGCGCTCTGGCGTTACCGCCACGCCCTCATGGCGCAGCGGATGCTGGGCACCAAGATGGGCAGCGGCGGTTCCACCGGGCATGACTACCTTGCCGCCACGGCCAGCAAGCACCGCATCTTCAAGGATCTGTTCATGCTGTCCACCTTCCTCATCCCGCGCTCCAAGCTGCCGAAGCTGCCCAGGAACGTGCGCGACAAAATGGGCTTTCGCTACTGGGACAAGGCCGAATGAGCAATGCGCCGGTCCTCTTCTGGTTTCGCGGCGATTTGCGGCTGAAAGACAACCCCGCGCTGCGGGCCGCCCTGCAAACGGGCCGCGCCGTGGTCCCCGTCTATATCCACGACGAAAAAACTCCCGGCATCTGGAAGCCCGGCGGGGCGAGCCGCTGGTGGCTGCACCGGAGCCTCGGCGCGCTGGCGAAAGACATCAAGGCCGCGGGGCTGCACCCGCTGGTCTTTTTGAAAGGCGCGGCGGATGAGGAACTGAAAAAACTCGTCAAAGCGACGTCGGCCACGGAGGTTTACTGGAACCGCTGCTACGCGCCCTATGCCATCGCCCGCGACAAGGCCTTGAAGCAGGATTTGAAAGAAAGCGGCGTGGCGGTCCACAGCTTCGCCGCCGCGCTGTTGTTCGAGCCTTGGGAAATCCAGAACAAGAGCGGCCAGCCCTACCGCGTCTTCACCCCGTTTTCAAAGGCGTTGCTGGAGAAAAGCGGCGCCATCCGCCCGCCGTTGCAAGACGCGGTCAAGGGAACAAAACCCGCAAAACCCCTGGCCGAAGGACGGCCGCTGGAAGCGCTGGGCCTGATGCCGGAAATAAAATGGTATGAAGGCATGGCCGCGCAATGGCAGCCGGGCGAGGCGGGCGCCAAAAAGCGCCTGAACGAATTTCTCGACGGCGGCGTCGGCCAATACAAGGCGGAGCGCGACTTTCCCGGGCGCGAAGGCGTCTCGCGCCTTTCGCCGCACCTGCATTTCGGCGAGGTCAGCCCGCATACCGTCTGGCACGCCGTCAGCGCGCGCATCGCCAAGTCGAAAGACGGACGGTTCATCGCCAATGCGCAGGCCTACCTGCGCCAGCTTATCTGGCGGGAGTTTTCGTGGCATCTGCTCTATCATGCGCCAGATTTCCCCGAGCAGCCGTGGAACAAGCAATTCGCGAACTTCCCGTGGATGGAGGACGAAGACCTGCTGCGCCGCTGGCAGCGCGGGCAAACCGGCTATCCCATCGTCGATGCCGGCATGCGCCAGCTCTGGCGGACGGGCTGGATGCACAACCGCGTGCGGATGATCGTCGGTTCCTTCCTCGTCAAGAACCTACTGCTGCACTGGCGCGCGGGGGAGGACTGGTTCTGGGATACGCTGGTGGACGCCGACCTTGCCAACAACGCCGCGGGCTGGCAGTGGATCGCCGGCTGCGGGGCGGATGCCGCGCCTTATTTCCGCATTTTCAACCCCGTCCTGCAAAGCCGCAAGTTCGATGCGGAGGGGGATTACATCCGCGCCTATGTGCCGGAGCTGAAAGACATGCCCGCCAAATACCTGCACGCGCCCTGGGAAGCGCCGCCCGATGTTCTTGCCGAGGCGCGGGTCACGCTGGGCGAAACCTATCCGCACCCGATCGTCGATCACAGTGAAGCCCGGAACCGGGCATTGAGGGCCTATGACGAATCAAAATCCGCCGCATGATTTCATCGCCGCGCTCGACGACCGCCGCCTGTTGCGCGTGACGGGCGAGGATGCGTTTGATTTCCTGCAGAATATCATCACCAACGACATGAACCGGCTGGCGCCGGGCGGATTGCTCTATGCCTGCCTGCTGTCCCCGCAGGGGCAATGGCTGCATGATTTCTTCATCTTCACCGCGCCGGAAGGCGGCTACCTGCTGGATGTCGAAAAGGAAGGCCATGACGATTTGCTGCGCCGCCTGACGATTTTCAAACTGCGCGCGAAGGTCACGATCTCGGCGGAAGACGCCATGCACGCGTATGCCGCTATCGGCGAGGTCACGCGCCCGGCGGATATGGCGGCATACCCCGATCCGCGCCTGCCGGAACTGGGAAGGCGGCTTTACGGCAAGCTGGCGCAAGACGACGTAACGCCTGCCGCGACGCAGGCTTATGACGATTACTGCATTTCCCTCGGCGTGCCCTGCGCCGGCAAGGCGATCGAGAGGGGCCGGGACGTGATGGCGGATGCAAACCTCGACCTGCTGAATGCGGTCGCATGGGACAAGGGCTGCTTCATCGGGCAGGAGGTGGCGGCGCGCATGCACCACCGGAATCTCGCCAAAAAGCGCCTTGTGCTGCTGGAAGGCGAAAACCTTGAAACGGGCGCCGTCCTGCGCGCGGGAGAGGCCGAAGCCGGCCGGATCCGCCATGTTTCCGGCGACAGGCGCCATGCGCTGGCCCTGTTCAAAACCGCGGTTTTGAGCCATTCCGGGCCGGAGCCATGCCTGCCTGACGGAAAAACCGTGAAAATTCATGTGCCTGCTTATTTATCCCTAGTTAATCATTAACCATTTTTCTGTTAGAATGTTACTCAGGTTTATAAGACGGTTGCGGGGATGGCGGACAGCACGAAAGACAGTACAACGGCCGGGGGCAATAAAGATGCCGGCAAAAAAGCCGTCATTAGCGACAGCGATGCGATAGACACGCTGCCGTTGTCGATCATTCCCCTGAGCAGCAGCGCGCTGCGCACGGCCAAGCTCATCAAGAATTCCCGCCTTGAAACGACGGTGGAGCTGCACAACGACCCGGTTTCGGGCAGCCTGCAGATCTCGCCGGAGGACATCAGCAAGACCTTCGCCAACAGCGAGGGCGACCAGAAGATCATCAGCAAGCTCGCCACGCTCGGAAGCTATGACGTTTATTCGCTGCGCAGCGGGCTGAAAAACCTCGGCATTCCGGTGGATGAAACGGTGCTGGAACTTTCCGAGGACATGAAGGGCGTGCTGCACAAGTACACGCTGGAATTCACCCGCCCGATCATCGAGCACATCTTCGGCCCCGAAGCCGCGCCGACCGACGGCAGCCGCGGGCCGGATACGCTGCGCAACATGTTCAGCGACCCCGACAAGGCGCTGGTGCAAAGCCGCCTGCGCACCATGGCCGAAAAGACCGGCGTGCCGCTGGCGGAGATCCCCGCATTTCTGGAGGAATACAACGACGTGTTCCTGTCCGTCGCCTATTACCGCCACACCTTCCATTCCGTCGTGCCCGACATCAACCGCCTGTGGCTCTGGCTGGGCGAATTGCGCCAGCAGCGCGACGCGCTGGGCTCTGCGCGGACGATGACGAGCTGCCGCAAGGTCGAGGAATCGTTGCGTTTCGTCTCTTCCTCCATCCGCGAGCGGCTGTCAAAGTTCCAGGCGGGTTTCGACAGCTTCTGGACCGACATCAACCGCGAAAGCTTCGCCCAGCTGCGCAAGGAGATCGAGGAAAACCACGTCGGCATGGGCGCGGTGCTCTGCGGTCTGGTGGTCAAGGTGCGCAACTGGTCGCATGAATTTCCCGACAACAGCAAGGGCGGGGGGCCCGCGACGCGCGCGCAATACGTGCTGACGGAGATGGAGCCGGGGCTGGAACAGCTCAAGGCCATGGAAAACGAGGCCCGCAAGCATATCGGCCTCTCTCAGGAACATATTTTCTAGTCTTTTCAAAAAGTTGCGGGTAAGGATGATTTGCGCCGGTATAGTTTGACATAATAATAACGCCGGCGTATCATAAATGACGTTGGATTTTCCGGCCGGGGCCGGATTTGTTGAGGAGGGTTCCATGAGCGATCTGCAAGCGAATATTCCCGATGTCGCCGTGATGAAGGGGATACCGGACGACGATTTTGCCCGCACCGTCGTCATGGCGCTGGCCGCCTATGACCTGAAAGCGCCCGGCTTCAACTTCATCGCCCGCAACAACCTCGTCACCCCCATCAAGGACCGCCTTTATTTCTATCCCGAAGAGCACAAGCCTTTCATCGGCGCCTCGCTGAACGTGGCGCGCGAATTCGACGAGACGGGCAAGGTGTCGCAAGCGACGCGCGACGGCTATATCCGCGAATTTACCAAGGATACGCTGCGCCGTCTGGAAACGGACAAGGAATCGCAGGAATACAAGACCTTCTGCGAAAACGTCACCAGCTTCGTCGAGGAAAGGCTGGCCGAAGCCAATGCGGAAGCCAAAAAGCCGCCGCAAAAACCCATGCCGACCGTCAGCACCTCCTGGACGCAGAAGCTTTAATCAGAAATCACGAAGACCGGCGTCTCAGTCCTTCAGCGCGGCCTGCGCGGCGGCGAGCCGCGCAATGGGCACGCGGTAGGGCGAGCAGGAAATGTAATCCAGCCCCACGCTTTCGAAGAAGTTGATGGAGGCGGGGTCGCCCCCGTGCTCCCCGCAGATGCCGAGCTTGATGTCCGCCCGCGTTTCGCGGCCGCGCTCGGCGGCGATTTTCACCAGCTCGCCCACGCCCGCCACGTCGATGGAGGCGAAGGGGTCGGCGGGGAAGATGCCCGCTTTCTGGTAGTCGGGCAGGAAGGTGCCCGCATCGTCGCGGCTGATGCCGTAGGTCGTCTGGGTCAGGTCATTGGTGCCGAAGCTGAAGAACTCCGCCGTCTCGGCAATCACGCCAGCCTGCAGGGCGGCGCGCGGCAGCTCGATCATCGTGCCGGTGAGGTAGCCCTTGATGCCTGTCTCCGCCGCCAGCCTGTCAACCAGCGCTTTCAGGATATCCATCTCCGCCTTGGTGGCGATGAGGGGGACCATGACCTCGGGCGTCACCGTTTCCCCGGTTTCCTTCTTCACGTCGAGCGCGGCGTTGAAAATGGCGCGCACCTGCGTTTCGTAGATTTCGGGATAGACGATGCCGAGGCGCGAACCGCGCAGGCCCAGCATGGGGTTGGTTTCATGCAGGCGAGCGATGCGCTGCTTGATCTTCTCCGTGCTCACCGAAAGCGACTGCGCCAGCGCGGCGATTTCCTCTTCCGCATGGGGCAGGAACTCGTGCAGCGGCGGGTCGAGCAGGCGGATGGTGACGGGCAGCCCCTTCATGATCTGGAACAGCTTCACGAAGTCCTTTTGCTGCTCCGGCTCGATATGGGCGAGGGCCGCGCGGCGCTCGGCCTGCGTTTCCGCCAAAATCATCTGGCGCACGTAGAGGATGCGCGCGGGATCGAAGAACATATGCTCCGTGCGGCAAAGCCCGATGCCTTCCGCGCCGAACTTGCGGGCGGTTTCGGCGTCAAGCGCGGTTTCCGCGTTGGCACGCACCTTCAGGCGGCGCGTGGCGTCGGCCCATTCCATCAGCGTGGAGAAATCGCCGGTCAGGGCGGGCTGCAGCATTTTCACTTCGCCGAGGATGAGCTCCCCGGTCGAACCGTCCAGCGTTACGACGTCGCCCTCGGAAAGCGTGCGCTCCCCTATGGTCATGGTCTTGGCCTTGTAGTCGATCATCACGTCGCCCGCGCCGGAAACGCAGGGCTTGCCCATGCCGCGCGCGACGACGGCGGCGTGGCTGGTCATGCCGCCGCGGGAGGTCAGGATGCCCTGCGCCGCGTGCATGCCGTGAATGTCCTCGGGGCTGGTTTCGGTGCGGCACAGGATGACTTTATGCCCGTCCTTGCCGCGCGCCTCGGCCACGTCTGAATCGAAGACGATCTCGCCCGTCGCCGCGCCGGGGGAGGCGGGCAAGCCGCGCGCCAGCACGGTCTTTTTCGCCTTGGCGTCGATGGTCGGGTGCAAAAGCTGGTCGAGCGACTGCGGGTTGATGCGCTTGATCGCCTGTTCCTTGGAAATCAGCTTTTCCTCCACCATATCGACCGCGATTTTCAGCGCGGCCTGCGCCGTGCGCTTGCCCGTGCGGGTCTGGAGCATGTAGAGCGTCTTGTTCTGGATGGTGAACTCGATGTCCTGCATGTCCTTGTAATGCGCTTCGAGCTGGTGGCGGATGTCGATGAGCTCTTTATAAACCTCCGGCATGGTTTGCTGCAGGTGGTCGATGGTCTGGGGCGTGCGGATGCCCGCCACCACGTCCTCGCCCTGCGCGTTGATGAGGTATTCGCCGTAGAAGGCGTTTTCGCCGGTCGAGGGGTTGCGGGTGAAGGCCACGCCCGTGCCGCAATCATCGCCCATGTTGCCGAAGACGACGGCCTGCACGTTGACCGCCGTGCCCCATTCGCCGGGGATGCCGTTGATCTTGCGGTAGGTCACGGCGCGCGGCGTCATCCACGACTTGAAGACCGCGCCGATGGCGCCCCAGAGCTGGCCGCGCGGGTCCTGCGGGAAGGGCTTGCCGGTTTCCTTTTCGACCAGCCCCTTGAAGGCGTCCACGATCTCCTTCAGGCCTTCGGCGGGAATGTCGGTGTCCTGCCGGTAGCCGTTGCGGCGCTTGTGGGTGTCGAGGATATCCTCGAAATGGTCGTGGTCCACGCCCAGCACCACGTCGCCGTACATCTGGATCAGGCGGCGGTAGCAGTCATAGGCGAAACGCTCGTTGTTGCCCGTGCCGGCAAGGCCAGCCACGGTCTCGTCGTTCAGGCCGATGTTCAAGATCGTGTCCATCATGCCCGGCATGGAAACCCGCGCGCCGGAGCGCACGGAGAGCAGCAGCGGCTTTTTCGCGTCGCCGAACAGCGCGTCCATTTCCTTTTCCACCTGCTTCAGGCCCGCGTCCACCTGTTGCTCGATATCGGCGGGGTAGGTGTTTTCATGCGCGTAGAACCATGTGCAGACCTCGGTCGGGATGCTGAAGCCGGGGGGGACGGGAAGGCCGATGCGGCTCATCTCCGCAAGGTTCGCGCCCTTGCCGCCCAGCAGGTTCTTCATCGAGGCGTCGCCCTCGCAAAGCTGCTTGCCGAAACTATAGACCCATTTTCCGTCTTGCTGTTGCATGGTTTTAAGCTTTGCGTTGGTTGACATTGTTTTATCCTTCTATTTTTGAGAAGTCTGCAATGGGGTTCATCGTATCGCGCAGCCGCGCCAGCAGGTGCAGGCGGTTTTCGCGCAGGGCCGCGTCATCGGCGTTGACGAGGATCTTGTCGAAGAAGGCATCCACCGGGCCACGCAGTTTCGACATTTCCGTCATGCAGCCGGTGAAGTCTTCCTTGTCGAACAGTCCCTGCATCGCGTTCGAGGTATTGGCCAGCGCCTTGACGAGGTCGATTTCCTGCTGTTCCTTCAGCAGGCCTTCGTTGATGGTCTTCTCGTCGCCGCTGTATTCCCTGCCGTCCTTTTTCTCCTCGATGCGGATGATGTTGGCCGCGCGCTTGTAGGCGGTCAGCAGGTTCGCGCCGTTCTCGGTCGAGATGAACTCCTGCAGGGCGAGGGCAAGCGCCTGCGTCTGGGCCACGTCGTCGTTCTCCCCGTTGGCGGCGAAGACGGCGTCCACGATGTCGAAACGCACGCCCTTGTCCTTCAGCGCGACCTTCAGGCGGTCGCGGAAGAAGGCGAGCAGGTCGTCGCAGACGTCTTTTTCGGCGCGCAGGTCTTTCAGCCCTTCCATCTTGTAAAGGTTCCAGCCCGCGGCGAAGAGCTTGTTCAATGAAAGCTTCAGCCCGTTTTCGAGGATGATGCGGATGACGCCGAGCGCGGCGCGGCGCAGGGCGAAGGGGTCTTTCGATCCCGTGGGCTTTTCGTCGATGCCGAAGAAGCCGACCAGCGCGTCCACCTTGTCGGCCAGCGCGACGGCGATGCTGACGGGGGCGCCGGGGCAGTCGTCGTTCGCGCCCGCGGGCTTGTAATGGTCTTCTATCGCCTGCGCGACCTCGGGCTTTTCCTTGTCGTGCAGCGCGTAGTAACGGCCGATGATGCCCTGTACCTCGGGGAATTGGAAGACGACGCCGGAAACGAGGTCGGCCTTGCAAAGCTCGGCCGCGCGTTCGGCGGCGGCGGCGTCCGTGCCCAGCATTTCGGCGATTTCGCGGGCGAGGACTTTCAGCCGGTCCACGCGCTGGCGCAGGGTGCCCAGCTTCTGGTGGAAGGTGATCTGCTCGAGCGCGGGCAGGCGGCTTTCCAGCTTGTGGCGGCGGTCCTGATCCCAGTAGAATTTCGCGTCCGACAGGCGGGCGCGCAGCACCTTTTCGTTCCCCGCGATGACTTCCTTGCCGCCGTCCTCCGTCTCGGTATTCGCGACGAGGATGAACTTGTTGGCCAGCTTGCCGTCGCCATCCAGCAGGGCGATGTATTTCTGGTTGCCGCGCATGGTGGAGACAAGCACCTCGTGTGGAACTTCCAGATATTCTTTTTCGAATTCGCCCATCAGCGGCACCGGCCATTCGACGAGGCCGACGATTTCCTCCAGCAGCGCGTCGTCTTCCTTGACGGCGAGCCCCGCACCCGCGGCCAGCTTTTGCGCCTGCGCGGAGATAATCTGTTTGCGCTCGGCGCGGGCCAGCAGCACATGGTGTTGTTTTAGCTTGTCCATGTAGTCGGCGAAGTTGATAACCGTGAATTCTTCAGGTGAAAGGAACCGATGACCTTTTGTTTTATCCCTACAAACAACCACGAAGGTTTCGTGATTGCCTGAATGGTCTGCAAAAGACATTGAAGCGAATGGCTTGCCATTAAAGATTGCCAAGACGGAGTGCAGAGGCCTCACCCAGTTGACATCGTAACTTCCCCATTTCATGGACTTAGGCCACTTAAAATCACGCCTTATAATATCGCTGATTATATCTGTCAAAATGGCTGCGGTACTCACTCCCGCCACCGTCTCCCGGTAAAACCAGAACGTTCCCTTGGGCGTTTCTTCCTTCACGCAGCTGTCATCGAAATCCGTCTTGCCGATGGATTTCAAAAAGCCCTGCGTTGCCTGTTCGGGCGCGTCCACGCGCGGGCCTTTTTTCTCGATCTGCTGGTCCGGCTGCTGCTCGGGCAGGCCGTCGATAGAAAGGGCGAGGCGGCGCGGGGTGGAATGGGCCACGGCGGAATCGAAGTTCAGGCCTTTTTCGGCAAGCCCCTTGGTGACGAGGTTCTTCAAATCCTCCGCCGCTTTCGCCTGCATGCGGGCGGGGATTTCTTCGGAAAACAGTTCAAGCAAAAACTCGGCCATCTTATGCAGCCTCTTTCTTTTGTTCTTCGCCATCGATGCCGGCCCATGCCTCGCAGCAGCCCTTGGCCAGCGCGCGCACCCTTGCGATATAGGCCTGCCGTTCCACCACGCTGATGACGCCGCGCGCGTCCATGAGGTTGAACAGGTGGCTGGCCTTCAGGCACTGGTCGTAGGCGGGCAGGGCGAGCCCCTTGCGGCCCTTCAGCGCGGCGTGGCTGGAGGTCGCGTTCAGCAAGGCCTTGCATTCGGCCTCCGCGTCCTCGAAATGGCGATGCAGCGCGTCGGTATTCGCGAACTCGAAGTTATAGGCGGTGTATTCCTGCTCAGCGCGCAGGAAAACCTCGCCGTAGCTCACGCCCTTGCCGTTGAAGTCGAGGTCATAGACGTTGTCCACGTCCTGAATGTACATGGCGAGGCGTTCGAGCCCGTAGGTGATCTCGGCCGAGACGGGGTTGCATTCGATGCCGCCGACCTGCTGGAAATAGGTGAACTGCGTCACTTCCATCCCGTCGCACCAGACTTCCCAGCCAAGACCCCAGGCGCCCAGCGTCGGGCTTTCCCAGTCGTCCTCGACGAAGCGGATGTCGTGGTATTTTGAATCCAGCCCGATCTTCTTCAGGCTGTCGAGGTAGAGCTGCTGGATATTCTCCGGCGAGGGCTTCATGATGACCTGGTACTGGTAGTAATGCTGCAGCCGGTTCGGGTTCTCGCCATAGCGCCCGTCGGTCGGGCGGCGGGAGGGCTGCACATAGGCCGCGTTCCAAGGCTCCTTGCCCAGCGCGCGCAGGGTGGTGGCGGGGTGGAAAGTGCCCGCGCCGACTTCCATATCGTAGGGCTGCAGGATGAGGCACCCCTGATCCGACCAGAACTCGTGCAGCGTGAGGATGAGTTTCTGGAAGCTAAGTCCCTTTTTCGCGTCGGCCATTGCTATAATTCCATGTTTTTGCAATGCAACAGACTAGCAGCAAAATTGCTGTTTTCAAAGCTACTGTATTGGTCTATTTTCGTTCAAATCCCGAATTTTTTGAAACTTCCCGCGACCCGGAAAGCCGCAGATGAAGACCCTGACCGAACAGTTCAACACCATCGCCGTGCGCAAGGGCGACTTCTTCGCCGTGGAGCTGTCCGGCAACGCCTCCACCGGCTACCTGTGGGAGGTTTCGGTGACCAAGGGGCAGGCGGAAGCCGTGCGCCGCGACGCGCTGCCCGTCAGCCGCCCGGGGCCGAACGGGGAGATGCCCATCGGCGGCGGCAACGTCGAGCGCACCATCTGGCAGGCCCAGTCCGACGGCGTCATCGAGCTGAAAGCCGAATACCGCCGCCCGTGGGAGAAGGGCACGCCGCCGGCCAAAAGCCTGACCTTCACTGTCAAAGCCGGATAAGATACCCTTTATATTCAGCATCTTAAATAAAACACGGCGTTTTAACGCTGTGTTAACCGTTTTGACATATGATGTTGATATAATTTTAGTCAGGTGAGCTTTGACGTGTGCTGTGTGGGATTTGAAGAGGATATTTGAATGATTTCGGAAAGCGTGATTGTTTTCGGCTCGACCGGTAACGTGGTGATGATCATCAACGGCGAACTGCCGAAAAACGTGCCCATCATGTTCAAGATCGGCGAGAGCCAGATAGAGCTGATGAGCGACGAGGACACCATCTACGCCGAAGAGGGGCTGAGCCCCTATATCTGCACCCGGCTAAGGGAGCAGAACGAGATCGGTCTCGTTGAAGTGATGGATTCGGATAACCCGCCCAAGCATTTGACAAATATCGCTTATCAGGCGGCATCGTAATAAAAAGAACAAAGGAACACAGGGGATGGATGTAGGCAAACCAGTAGATCAAACCGTCGGGGACAAGGCCGAGGTCGCGGGGCGCGACGGCTCCAAGCTGATGCGCACGGTCGAGGGGCTGATGCTGGCGGGCGCGACCCTCGCGCTGATCGAAGACCTCTCCGGCCCGAGAATGCGCGTCGGCAGTTCCATTCTGGACGTCACGGGCAACAGGGGCGAAGTCGTCGGCAATACGCGCGGCGACCTGTTCCGCACGCTGGTGGCCGAAAGCATGATCATCGGCGCCTTCGAACTGGCCGAGGATCTGGCGAACAAAGGGCCGGAACGCAAGCAGAGCGTTACGATGAACAACAATTCAAAGCCTGCATTACTTTAAGGGGGATCTTTAAAGTAAAGTATCGGAGTTATTGCGCGGCGTCGAGGCTTCCTCCGCCGCGCAAAATTTTATTTGCTTCAGTCGTATAATCACCGTTTTTCTTGTGAATTATTAAGCCATTAAGCAAAGCAATTGGTTTATATCTCTCTTTTCTCGCCGTAACAATCGCGCGCTTGGCGTTTTCTCCGGCGCGGGGCCAGAGGGGACAGATCGCGAGGCTGCCGAACCAGCGCCGGGCGGTGAGGGCGGCAATCACATCGTCCAGACGGTCCGCGCGGTGGATCATGGTCAGCCCGCCGCCCTGTTTCAGCTTGCGGTGGGCGTATTTCACCCAGTCCTGCAGTCTGGTGCCCGAGGCGTCCTCGCCATGCGAAAAGGCCTTTATCTTGCGCGGCGAGGGGGTATGGGTTCCCGCCTCCTGATAAGGCGGGTTCATCATGACAGCGTCGAAGGCATTGTCTTCGATGATCTTTTCCTTCATCAGGTCGCCCTGAAAAAACCGCGCCCGCTCGCTCATCTTGTTCATCGCGGCGTTTTGCATGGCAAGGTCAATGAGCTCCTGTTGAATATCTATTCCAGTCAAATAGATATTTTTATTTCTTAAAGTAGCGCACAAGCCTGCCGACCCCACGCCGCAGCCCACGTCCAGCAGCTGCCCCTGCGGCTTGACTGTCACCGCGGCGGCCAGCAGGACCGTATCGAGCGAGGCATGGAAGCCTTCCTTGGGCTGCAGCAGGCTGACCCGCCCGTCCAGCAGGGTGGTTTCGATAACTTCCATTTCGTCTTGCGCTTCACGGCTCATAGGGGTCCAGCCCGCCTTCGCGCAGCAGGGCGCAGGCCTCGTCATAATCGTCCTCTTCCACCATGAAGCGGCAGCAGGCGGCATCCATGCCGAACATGCCCGCGCCCATGGCGTTCATATGCTCGCCGAAGATGTGGTAGGGGATATCGGCCTCGTTCAGCACATGCTTGAGCCACGCGACCTCGAGGATATCCTGCGTTCTGAAAACTTCCTGCATATCGTGGCCTTTATATGGCTTTTTTGTTACGCCGTTTTGCTATATCAATATGCTCAGTTGTTCGCAAACAATAAAGATGATCCGGCATGAAACAGCTCCAGACCGTTTCCGGCACAAAAGCCGCCCCGCCGCCGCGCGCGGCCCAGACCAGCCCGCTGGAAAGGCTCTCCCAGGCGCTGAAAGGCGACCTTGCCTCGGTCAACGCCATCATCCTCGACCGCATGCAGTCCGACATTCCGCTCATCCCGCAGCTGGCCGGCCACCTCATCGCCGCCGGGGGCAAGCGCATCCGCCCGGTCATGACGCTG
This sequence comes from Alphaproteobacteria bacterium, assembly GCA_016124645.1. Classification (GTDB taxonomy): domain Bacteria; phylum Pseudomonadota; class Alphaproteobacteria; order Micavibrionales; family UBA2020; genus WGNE01. The sequence continues at coordinate 91,758 of WGNE01000010.1, read as the reverse complement.
GCTTCCGCCGCGCTCTTCGGCTACGACGGCGGCAGGCAGCACAAGCTCGCCGCCTGCGTCGAGTTCATCCATACCGCCACCCTGCTGCACGACGACGTGGTGGACGAAAGCGACCAGCGCCGGGGCAAGGCCTCGGCCAACGCGCTCTTCGGCAACGAGGCCGCGGTGCTGGTGGGCGATTTCCTTTTCAGCCGTTCGTTCCAGCTGATGGTGGAGGACGGCTCGCTCGACGTGCTGCGCATCCTTTCCAACGCCGCCGCCGTCATCGCGGAAGGGGAGGTTCTGCAGCTTTCCACCGCCAACAACATCGAGACGACGGAAGAGCAATACCTCGACGTCATCTCCGCCAAGACGGCGGAGCTTTTCGCCGCCGCCTGCGAAGTGGGCGCGGTGGTGGCCGGGCGCGACCCCGCCGAATGCCGCGCGATGCGCGAATACGGCGCCTACCTCGGCCTCGCCTTCCAGATCTCGGACGACGTGCTGGATTACGCCGCCTCCGAAGAGCTGCTGGGCAAATCGCTGGGCGACGATTTCAAGGAAGGCAAGATGACGCTGCCCGTCATCAAGGCGCTGAAAAACGCCACGCCCGAGGAAAAGGCCTTCTGGGAGCGCTGCATGGGCGCGCTCGAACAAAAAGACGGCGACCTCGCGCAGGCCGTGCGCCTTTTCGAGCGTCACAATGCCATCGGCCGGTCGCTGGAGCAGGCGCGGGGCTACGCCAAAAAAGGCATCCAGCTGTTGAAAGACCTGCCGCAGAACGCCCTCCGCAAGGATCTCGAAGACCTCATCGTCTTCGCGGTGGAACGGCAATACTAAAGACTCATGAAGCAATTCAAAAAGCATAAGCGCAAAAAACACCACCGCTCACCGCCTGGCGCGGCCCCCGGCACCATCACGGCCGATCCCGACGCGCAGCAGTCGAGCATAGAGGTCATCGCCTACGGGCCGGACGCGCTGCACCAGAACAAAATAAACACCATCGAGGAAATGCCCGCGCGCGCCGGCGCGCACCGTGTGCTCTGGATCAACGTGACGGGCCTGCGCGATGCGGAGCTCATCCAGTCCATCGGCAGGAAATTCAACCTGCACCCGCTGGCGATGGAGGACATCGTCAACACCCACCAGCGGCCCAAGCTGGAAGCGTACCCCGAATACCTTTTCATCGTCACCCGCATGCCCGTCAACCCGCCGCCGGACGAGGGGACGGGGGAGGCCACGCCGAACACCGACACCCCCTGGGCCACCCACACGGGCCAGCTGGAAACCGAGCAGGTGGCGATCTGCCTCGGCAAGGATTTCGTGCTCACGTTTCAGGAACGCCCCGGCGACGTTTTCGACCCGGTGCGCAAGCGGCTGCAGGCCGAAGGCGGAAGGCTGCGCGCGAACGGCGCGGATTACCTGGCCTATGCGCTCATCGACGCGGCGGTGGACTCCTTCTTCCCGCTCATGGAAGTCTATGGCGAAAAGGTGGAAGACCTCGAGCAGAACGTGGTGCAAAAGCCGGAGTTCGGCCATATCGCCTATATCCACGACCTCAAGCGCGACCTGTTGACGGCGCGCCGCGCGGTCTGGCCACAGCGCGAAATGTTGAACGCCGTCATCCGCGATGAATCGCCCTTCATCGGCCATGAAACGAAGCTGTTCTTCCGCGACTGCTACGACCACACCATCCAGCTCATCGACATGATCGAGACCTACCGCGAAATCGCCTCCGGCCTCATCGATATCCAGCTTTCCAGCGTCAGCAACAAGATGAACGAGGTCATGAAGGTGCTGACCATCATCGCCACCATCTTCATTCCGCTGACCTTCATTTCCGGCATCTACGGCATGAACTTCGAGGATATGCCGGAACTGCACTTGCGCTACGGCTACCCGGCCGCGCTGGCGGCCATGTTCGTCATCGCCTTCGCCTTGCTCATCTGGTTCCGGCGCAAGGGCTGGCTGGGCGACGGGCAGACGTAAGGGATCAGCCCGCGCAGGCGGGCCGCCCGTACCTCAAGAAAATCCCGAACTGTTGTTGTTTATTTGCCTTGCATGGCCGGGGCGGGCTTGCGGGACTGACGGGTCAACACGGCCTTGAGCTCGTTCGGCGTGCCCTCGGTGAATTGCAGCCGGCCCGCGCGCGCGTCGAAAAGCGCGCTGATGCCGTCCGCTTCCAGAAGCTGGATATCGTTGCGGCATTCGGTGGCCACAATGCCGTCCCATTGCATGTTCCGCCCGAAGACGGAGGAGACGGGCGCATCGTCGCGCTCGCGTACAATGTTGAACAGCGCCTTGAAATCGTTCACGAACTTTTGTTCGCGGGTGGGAATCATCTGTGCCTCTTCGTTCATGTCTTTTTATTGTTCTTTAATATTTTCATAATAAAACATTAACCTTTTCATGTCAATACGAACCGTATCGCGCGCCGATTTCCCAGCCATTGCAGCCGCTTGCGAGGCACGGCAAGGACGGCGGCGCGAAAACTGATTGCTTCATTGCGCAAAATATGCGAAACAAGCGGTCTGTTTTGTTCCCCGAAAATCGGAGTGTAGCTCAGCCTGGTAGAGTGCTTGCTTCGGGAGCAAGAGGCCCGGGGTTCGAGTCCCCGCACTCCGACCATTTCGCCCGTTTTCATCAACCGCTTTTAACCAGACGCCTGAAAGGCCCAGCCGACGCCCATGGGAAAGAATCGCTATGATGAAAACGCTCAAGGACGATTTCCGCAAGACCCACGTCGCGCTCACTGAGCGCCGGCTCGACAAGCTGCTGGCCGAATGGGGCTCCATGCCCGGCGAGGAGCACGGCCAGATTTTCCGCGCGCTCGACCGCCGCACGGCCGAAGAGCTTTTCCTGCGCATCCTGCCCTATGACCAGGCCGAGCTTTTCATGCTGCTGCCCCCGCTGGGCCGCAAGTCGTGGATTCGCATCCTGCCGCCCGACGACGCCGCCGACCTGATTCAGGAGCTGGAGGAGGAAGAACGCCCCGCCGCGCTCGACCTTCTGGACACGCCCACGCGCATGGAAGTGCAGGGGCTGCTCGCCTATCACGAGGACGAGGCCGGCGGGTTGATGAGCCCGCGTTTCGCGCGCCTGCGCCCCGACGCCACGGTGGAGGAGGCGCTGCGCTACCTGCGCGCCCAGACCCGCCAGCAGGTGGAAACGATTTACTACGCCTATGTGCTGGACCAGAACCAGAAGCTGCTCGGCACCGTCTCGCTGCGCGACCTGTTCAGCGCCGATCCCTTCGCGCTGGTGCGCGACATCATGACCACGGGCGACGACATGGCCTTCATCCGCGAGGATCAGGACCAGGAGGAAATCGCCCGCATCTTCGGTCACCGCGAATACCGCGTCATGCCCGTGGTGGACGACGAGTTCCACATGAAGGGCATCGTCACCGTCGATGACATCGTCCAGATCGTGGAGGAGGAGGCGACCGAGGACATCCAGAAAATGGGCGGCATGGAGGCCTTCGACGAGCCGTATTTCAAGATCAGCATTCTCGACATGGTGAAAAAGCGCGCGGGCTGGCTGCTCGCCCTGTTCATCGGCGAGATGTTCACCGCCACCGCCATGGGCCACTACCAGAACGAAATCGCCAAGGCCGTGGTGCTCGCGCTTTTCGTGCCGCTCATCATGTCATCGGGCGGCAACTCGGGCTCGCAGGCGACCACGCTGGTCATCCGCGCCATGGCGCTGGGCGAGATCCGCCTGCGCGACTGGTGGCGGGTGTTCCTGAGGGAGTGCCTGTCGGGCCTGCTGCTCGGGCTCATCCTCGGCGTGGTCGGCATCATCCGCATCTACCTCTGGCCCGGGCACGCGACGCTTTACGGGCCGCATTACCCGCTCATCGCGCTGGCCGTGGGCGGCACGCTGGTGGGCATCGTCCTCTGGGGTTCGCTCATGGGCTCCATGCTGCCCATGCTGCTGCGCCGCGTCGGCGTCGATCCGGCCATCGCCTCCGCCCCCTTCGTCGCCACGCTGGTGGACGTGACGGGGCTGGTCATCTATTTCAGCGTGGCCAGTATGCTGCTGAAGGGGACGTTGCTTTAGCCCCCCTTGCCAAAGGCGGGAGAGGCGGGTATTTTACATCACCTCTTTTTATAATGCCGTTTTTGAGAAGGAATTTCGCCGTGAGTCCCATGCGCAAAAAATTCAATGCGTCCGCGCCCTATACGAACATCGACAAGATGAAGGACGGTGACATCGTTCACCTGCAAACCGGCACGGAAGTGACGAAGGAGCAGATGATGGATGCGATTTCAAGCGCGCGCGTCATCTACGTCAGCGAGCTGCACGACAATATCGCCGCGCATCAGGCCCAGCTGGAGATCATCGAGGAGCTTTTCGCGAAAAACCCCGGCAAGGTCGCCGTGGGCATGGAGATGTTCCGCCGCTCCGCCCAGCCCGCGCTGGACAAGCTGGAGCAGGGCAAGATGACCAAGGACGAGCTGAACGCCCTGTTCGACGAACAATGGACCCCCGACTGGCGCGAGGCTTATCAGCCGGTGCTGGACTTCATTCAGGACAATTCCATCCCCCTCGTCGGGCTGAAGCCGACGAAGGAGATCGAGGCCGTCGTGCGCTCCGGCGGGACGAGCCCCGAGGTGCCGGAACTCGACATGGACGACCCTTACCACCGCGGCCGCTACCTGCCGTTCTTCAGCGGCCCCGGCATTCCGCCCGAAGCGGCCGAGGGACGTTACAAGATGATGGTGCTCTGGGACGAGGCGATGGCCGAGACGGTCGCCGACTTCCTCTCCAACCCCGACAACGCGGACAAGAAACTCGTCGTCATCGCGGGCGAGGGGCATATCGGCTACGGCTTCGGCATCCCCAAGCGTGCTTACCGCCGCGTGCCGCATGACTACTCAATCGTCATCCCGACCATCGGGCAGGAACCGGACGCCGACCTGCCGCTGAAGCTCGGCGATTACGCCATGAAAGTCCCCTACGACAAGCTGGGCATGAAGCCGCGCCCCGCCGCGGACCCGCAGAAACCGAAACCGCCGGGCAAGTAAACCCGCTGACTCCCTCTCCCGCCTGCGGGAGAGGGCCGGGGAGAGGGGACTTAAGCGCCAAATACGCGCACAAACCCTCTCCCTCCCAACCTTGCGGTTGGGTCCCTCCCTCTCCCGCGAGCGGGAGAGGGGATTAAGCCGTCAAAAAAGTTACGCCGCTTTTTTCTGCCACGCGCTGGCCATGTCGAGCTCGGCGATATCCGCGTCGCTCAGGGTGATCTTCACGGAATGCGTGATGTCTTTGAGCTGTTCGAGGCTGGTGGCCGAGACGATGGGGGCGGTGATGCCGGGCCGGGCGATGAGCCAGGCGAGGGCGACCTGCGCGGGCGTGGCGTTCAGGTTGCCCGCCACGTTGTCGAGCGCCTCGAGGATGGCGAAGCCGCGCTCGTTCAGGTAATTCTCCCCGACCGACTTGCCGCGCGGGCTCTTGTTCAGGTCCGCTTCCGACCGGTACTTGCCGGAAAGGAAGCCGCGGGCGAGGGAGTAATAGCTGATGACGCCGATGTTTTCCTTGCGGCACAGCGGCTCGAGCGCCTTTTCGTAGCCCTCGCGGTCGTAAAGGTTATAGCCGGGCTGCAGGCTTTCGTAGCGGGGCAACCCGTGCTCCTTGCTGACTTCCAGCGACTTCGCAAGGCGCTCGGCCGAAAAGTTGGAAGCGCCGATGGCGCGCACCTTGCCGTCCTTGATGAGCTGCTGGTAGGCCGCCAGCGTTTCTTCCATCGGCGCGTTCTCGTCGTCCTTGTGGGACTGGTAGAGGTCGATGTAATCCGTTTGCAGCCGCTTCAGCGAGGCCTCGACCGAGGCCATGATGTGCTCCTTGCGCAGCCCCGTGCCAAGCTCGGTCTCCATGCCGACCTTGGTGGCCAGCACGACGTCCTTGCGCTTGCCGCTTTTCGCGAACCAGTTGCCGAGGATGGTTTCGGACTCGCCGCCCTTGTTGCCCTCGATCCAGCGGGAATAGACGTCCGCCGTGTCGATGAAATCCAGCCCTTCGCCGACGAAGGCGTCGAGGATGGTGAAGGACGTCGCCTCGTCGATCGTCCAGCCGAAGACGTTGCCGCCGAAGCAGACGGGCATGACCTCGAGGCCCGAGTTTCCGAGTTTGCGTTTATGCATGGCTATTCTCCTTTGGGGATTTGTGAAAATGAAATGCGGGTAAAAAATCTGATACCCAAGTATATGGGGCGATAGCGGGGCAGGGCAAGGAATTGGCCAAATCGTCCGCGACGGCGCAATTCCGACACTTAAAATTACTTTAATAAAACAAAATAAATATATGAATTATATTATATTTTATTTAACTCAATAAAACACTTTACAAATGAGAATGATTTGCAATATCAATTACTCAAGGTCGGACGTCTGGACGCGTGCCGACCGGCAGATTCAAACCGAGCTTCGTCGTGTAAGTGAAGATCCCCCTGCCGCCATCATGTTTTCAGCTTCGTGAAACACGGTGGCGGCAGGAGAGGGATGCCCGACCGGAAACGCCGGTTTTAAAGCTGGAATATGACAGATTTTTCTGACAATATGTTAACGCCCCAAACGGTACTCAAGAGTGTGACGCCCATGGAACTCCGCAAAGAAGCCGAACAGGCCATTCGTGAAAGCTACGCGCTGCTGTCGGCAGAGCAAAACCTCTCGCCGCAGAACGAGCGCGTGAACCGCTCGCTCACCCACCTTGTGCGCACCCTGACGCGCTGCCAGTCGCCGGATGTTTCGGGCTACCTGCTGCAGACCCCCGAGCTGTCGGAGGAGCGCGAAACCCTGCCCGGCCTTTGCGGGCAGGCGGAATGCGAGATGGAGAAATTCTGGGCACGCAACCTGATCTCCCGCGCGGACTGCCACCTTGACGAATTCTGGTACTACCCCGAATACCGCGAGCTCTGCCGCGCGGAAAAAGAGCTGTTCGAAAACCGCAGCTTTTCGACCATCAGCTTCCTTGGCGCGGGCGCGCTGCCCATCACCGCTTTCCTGCTGGCCTACAGCGTGCCGGACGCGCAGATCGTCTGCGTCGATTACGACAGCGAGGCCTGCGACCTCGCCCGCCAGCTGGGCCAAAAGCTCGACCTGTCCGACCGCGTCGATGTCCGCTGTATGGACGCGCTGCAATACGACCCGCGCGACAACGAGCTGGTGATCTGCGCCAGCCTGCTGCAGGGCAGGGAGCAGGTCTATAGCCGGCTGCGCCGCCACCATCAGGGCGCGCTCATGGTGCGCGATTCCGAGGGCGCCTACCAGTTCCTGTATAAAGCGGCGGAGCTGCCGACCTCCGGCTTCCGCCAAATCGCTAAGACGGCGATGGACCCGCGCCGCATCAACACCACCCGCTATTACGAACCGGATACGATGAATGCCGCAGCCTGACAAAAAAACCGCGAAGCACGACCACGCCCGGCACGACCATGACCGCCACGCGCAGGACGCGACGGTGAAACTGGCGCAGGAACTGGTGCGCGTGGCCAGCGTGACCGCGCTGAAGGCGGAAGACCAGCCTGAATCGCGCCGCAGCATCGACCTTGCCGTCGAGGCGGCGGAGAAATCCGGCGCGACCGCGACCCGCATGGAATTCGAAGGCGACCACCCGAAATGGGATTACCCGGTCGAAAACGTCTATCTGGAATGGAACCTCGGCCCCGCAAACGATGACGACGGCGAACCCGTCAGGCACATCTGCTACATCGGCCACCTCGACGTGGTGCCGCCGGGCGATGCCGCCAAGTGGACGCAAGACCCGTTCAGCGGCACGATCAAGGACGGCTATCTGCACGGCCGCGGCGTGACCGACATGAAGGGCAGCGTCGCCGCCTTCATCACCGCCGTCGAAGACCTGCAAAAAGAACTCAAAGCCGGCGGCAAGGTCAAGATCAGCATGATCCTGACGACAGACGAGGAATGGGCCGCCGTCAACGGCACCAACAAAGTCCTGCAATGGCTCAAGCAAAAAGGCGAGGCGCCCGACGCCTTCATCGTGGGCGAGCCCAGCTCGCAGGACGAACTTGGCAGCCATATCAAAATCGGCCGCCGCGGCAGCCTTGTCGGCACCTTCAACGTCGCGGGCGTGCAGGGCCACGCGGCCTATCAGGAACTTTTCGAGAATCCGAACCGCGCCCTCGCGCTTGCTATCGCCATCCTGAACAGCCACGAATGGAAGGACGGGAACGAGCACTTCCCGAACACGAATTTCGAGGCCGTCGCGCTGAAATCCGGCGACTTCAACGCCAGCGCCATCATCCCCGGCAAGGCGGAGATGATGTGGAACATCCGCTTCACGCCCGACCAGACGCCGGACGGGCTCGAGAAATGGATCAAGGACGCGCTCGCCAATCCGCCCGACTGGGCGAAGAACCACCCGGACGCGCCCTTGCTGAAGAACATCACCGTGACCGCAAACAAGGACACGGCATCGGTGCCGTATTACAGCGAACCCGCCGACCTCGCGCTTTCCGCGCAGAAGGCGGTGAAGACCGTGCTGGGCAAGGACGCCGAACTGGACGGCAGCGGCGGCACGACCGACGGGCGCTTCGCCGCGCAGGTCTTCCCGAAGGCCGAAATCATCGAGCTGGGCCTGCCCGAGCGCGGCGGCATCGCCTGCGAAAAGCACAAGCCCGAAGATTATCTTTCCCGCGGCGGCATGCACCAGATTGACGAGCGCGCCGCGCTTGACGACCTCGTCAACCTTCGTGAAATCTTCAAGGAAACGGTGAAAAACTATGGCCAGCAGCAGCGAAAACCCGCTTCAAAACGACCCGCGCCTCAGCCCGGTCCTGCGCCCGGTGGGGCCGGATGACGACGCGCAGCTGCGCGCGCTTTACGCCAAATCGCTGGAACTCAACCCCGACGGCTTCATCCAGAACCCGACGCACCACGGCGACATCGCCGAACGCGCGCGCGAATACCAGACCACCGGCGGCGAGATGCTGGGGCTGTTCACGCATGACGGCAAAATGATCGGCATGGGCGGGTTGAAGCCCAAGGACCCCGTGCGCGTGGAGCTTTGCAACCTGCACCTGCTGCCCGAATACCAAGGGCAGGGGATGGGCAAGCGCATGGCCTATGCGCTCATCGACGATGCGAAGATGTTCAAATACGATTTTCTGGAGCTGCACGTGACCGTGACGCAGCAGGCTGCCATCGGCCTTTACAAGCGTCTCGGCTTCCTCGAAACGAAGCGCCAGACCTTCGACGTCGCGGGCCAGAGCTTCGATACGGTGTTCATGGAGATGCCGCTTTGAATCCCGGCCCCGGCTTTTTCCCGCCGGCGGCAAGCTTCTTCAAAGTCAGGAACAGCGCGTCAGACAGGCGGCCCTGCGCCGCGTCGTCATAGCCCGTGAACATGGGCATGGAATTGATCTCAAGAAAGCGCAGCGCGCCGGTTTTCGGATCGGTCTTCAGGTCCGCCGCCGCGTAGTCCAGCCCCAGCCGGTCGCTCAGCTTTTCCATGGCGGTCACCAGCGCCTTGGGCGGCTCGACTTCCACCAGCGTGAAATCATCCGTCGCGCGGTAATCTATCGCGCCGCTTTCGATGCGGAAGGCGAAGTAATGCCCGCCCACGCGAAACAGCCGCATTTCCGGGTAGTCCAGCTTTTCCTGCACGATATAGGGCTTCTCGGCAGTCTCCGGCATGTCCGAAAGCTTGCGCGTGAAGGCGCCGCCCGCAACGGGCTTGGCGATATAGGCTTCCTTGTCGGCGAAGCGGTTGAAGTCGGCGGTGATCCATGTCTCGGGAATCTCGAAGCCGCATTCCTTCGCCAGCGCCAGCGCGCGCGGCTTGTTGACCTCCAGCGTCTCGTTGCCGCGGTTGAGCATGCCCACGCCGCGGTTCGCCTGCGCCCAGCCGGCGAAGGCGTCGAACAGCGCGGCCTTCGTTTCCTGCGCCTGCTCGCTGAACACGTCGTAGCGCAGGAACAGCGCGGTGTCTTTCGCGCGGAAGGTTTCGCCGTTCACGGTCAGCGCGTCGCTGCCGGGCCGCCAGCTGACGGCGGGCGCGGGGTCGCCGTCGGTATGGATGACGCGATATTCCGCGCCGCGCCATTGCGCGGCATCCTCGAGCCTGCGGATGTTGTGGTCACGGCTGTCGCCGACGATGAGCAGCATGGCGGCTTACTTGCCCGGGCCTTTCGGCGGCTGCGGACGCTTGCCTTCCTCGCCCATGGCCAGCGTGGTGACGCGGCGGCGCCAGTCGTCGTCTTTCGGCGGCTGCGGCTTGGGGTCTTTCTTGCGGCCGTCTTCCTCGCCGATGGCAAGGGTGACGCTGGGCATGTCGTCGTTGTCAAAGCGCGGCGGCTTGCCTTCTTCGCCGAGGGCCATCGTGGTCGCGCCGCCGTGGCCGGGAAGGGGGCGGCGGACGGGTTGCTCATCGACGAAGTTCCTGACGTCTTCCTCGGTCACGTCGAAGCCCGATTTCTTCGCCAGCGCGCTGACGGCTTTCGCGAAATCGTCGCTGAGGGAAGCGTCGCTGCGCAGCGCCTTGATGAAATCGTTCATGGAGGGTTTGGACATCGCAATAATCCTTTTTGTTGAAATATGCCGGGAAACTGCGGGCAAGCTAGCAGCTTGCCCGGCATATGACAATAGAGTTTTATGACGAAGTTTTATGACGCGATTGCAGATCACAACGATTATTCAGGGCGATGTCCCGCAATGCCGCGACGGCAGGGGTAATCGGCACGCAGCAAGGCCGGCAGGTTGAGCTGGCGCCACTGCTGCGGCGTGGATACCGGGTGGCGGCGCAGAAAGTTGAAAAAATCGGTACCTTCCTGACTCAGTGGAACGCAGAAGTTTATGCCGGACTGCTGACTGTGGTAGGCAAGATTATTGAAATCATGTTCCGCAAACCGAATAAATTCTGTTTTTTCATCTGCTTGTTTTGTTTTATTGATGTAATTTTTTCTATCGTTAGCGCTGCAGGCAAAGGTGGCATACAATCCGTCGCGCACGAACCGCGTATAATCCGCGTCATGTGCGGCACGCGGCTGACGGTTGTAGAAATCGCGCATGGAAAGATATATCGATTCATCCGTCAGGACAGGCGGCACGCACAAGCCGCCGGCATAGCCCTCGGCCTCGCTGCGGAAGGCACCGACTATAAGCGCGCGGCAGTTGCGTTTCATTTCATTGGTGGCGGAAGGCCTGCCGTTCGCACAGTCGAAAATCATCTGTGCGCTGGGCGTATAGCCTTGCGCGGGCGCCGGGAGGACGGCCATGGCGGCAAGGGCGGCAACTATCAGAGCCGCGATGAAAAACGGCTTTTTCATTTACATATCTTTCAGGCATTTTTCTTTCCGCGTGCCAGAAAATACCCCGCCACCAGAACTGCGCCGATCAGGCAGATGATGGCGACGGGCGATTTTAGCGGCCCGCCGTCAATACTCCCAACGGCCGGGCCTTCGACCCGTTCCTTTTTAATGTCGGTCAGCCGTTTTTCATCCTTGCCGATGATGCGATACAACGCGTTGATTTCGATCATTTCTTTCTGCGTCAGGCGCTTCTTGGGCACCGAGCGGTCGGCATAGAAATACTTGGTCATGCGGTTGAATTCGAGCTGCGCGCCCGGAAACATGATATCCGGGTTCAGGTCCGACCGCACGTAGTCGAACTTCGCATAGGGCAATTCCTGCGTCTTTCGGACGTCCACCGCATCGAAATTCGGCTTGATCGCGCCCTTGTGGAACCAGCCGGGCGAATAATAGCCCACATGGAACGACGGATCGTAAGCCACGGGCGCGACCGGCTGGTTGATGATCGCGGCGGCCTTGTTGATGGCATCGGTCATCTCGGCGGAAACCGCGACTTCTTGCGCGGCCAGCTTTCGGTCCTGTGCATCCGGCTGTTGCGCGAAGGACGGCGGCGCGAAAAGAAACGCGCAGATAAGGACGAGAACGCTGATAACGGAAAGGATATGCCGGTGCATGTGGAAAAGACTTTCATCTGGAGGGGCGGAAAAAGACAGCATAAGCCTAGAGACTTCATTTTGTTATAGATTTATGCCGTATGGAATGGATAAATGGTATTGACTGGACTGGTATATTATTTTCCATAATATACATTATCACACAAAATGTAACTAAATAGGATATATATTTTTCAATAGGTTATCATGATAATAGTCGCGTCATTTTCTAGAATGCATAAACCGTCTCCTCACCCTTAAATCCTTCTGTACAAATATGCCTGCATCGCGGCTCCTTGGCATGGGTGTCTTTTCATCCGCGAGAACCACAACCAGGTGTCAGGCTTTCCGGCGAAAATCCTGCCGCAGCGGAGATAGCAAAAACCACCCACATGCCCCAAAGGCAGGAACGGCTTATTTTCCGCTTTACCTTCGGCCCGTTCTCGCCTATATTCGCGGTTATGAAAAAAGCAAGAAGATTCATCGTGCCCGCTTTCATGGCCGTTGCCGCTCTGGGCGGCGGCAACCTCGCGTTCGCGCAGACGACGACGACTGTCGTCCCTGCCAAGGTTGAGCAGCTGGACAAGGCGCCCAAGACCGTCGTCATGCCGCCGGTTATCGACTGGAAGGTAAAAACGCCTGCGGATGCGACGACCGTCACCCCCCCTTCAGGCGACAAGCTTGCGCTGGCGGGGCCGTTCAACCGCATCACCATCAAGGATGCAACGGCTGACAAATTCGACCTCGGCAAGGAAATCCGCGCGCAGAAGGACAGGGACGGCTGGCGTTCCGCGCATATGGACGCCGCCTTCGCCAACATGGACTGGGCCAAGCCGCATCCCCTGCGCATCAAGCCCGAGATCAACGTCTGGCAGTCGGACAACAGCCATGTCACCCTGCGCCCCAAGCACGGCGGCGTCATGCTGCAGTTCAAAATCAAGACACGCTAGAATTTCAGGATAAGGAAACGGCGAAGAGGGGCGCGCGTCAGCTCGCCCCCTCCTCCTCGAATTGTTCGTAGGGCTCCGCGTATTCCGCCGCACCGTCGTCGTTGGCCTGACCGCCGCTCTCCGCGGGCAATTGCACTTTCACGACTTCCATGTTGCTCTGGGTGACGATGCAGTTGCGGCCGCTTTGCTTGGCGTGCTGCACGGCGGCCTCGGCGGAGATGAGCATTTGCGCGGGGTTCTTGTGCTGGGGCTGCATTTCGGCAATGCCGATGCTGACGTGCAAAAGCACGTTGCGGTCCTTGATGGCATAGGGCAGCTTCTCGATCGCGGCGCGCAGCTTTTCGGCGACGAAGGTAGCGCGGTATTCGTCTGTCGAGGGCAGGAAGGCCGCGAACTCGGTGCCGCCGACGCGCCCGATGACGTCGCTGGTGCGCAGCATGCTGTCCAGCGTCGCCGCCACGGTGCGGATGGTCGCATCCCCCATGGTGCGGCCGTAGGTATCGTTGATTTCCTTGAAGTTGTCGATGTCGATGACGAGCACCGCCAGTCCCCGCTTGTGGCGCAGCGCGCCGCTCATCAGCATCGAGGCGACCTTGAACAGGGTGCCGCGGTTGTAAAGCTGGGTCAGCATGTCCGTCGCCGACATATGCTCGAGGTCGTCCTGCTGCTGCGCGATTTTCGCCAGCGCGGGCCGCGTGATGCGGCTCATCTCGAAGAACACGGCCAGCAGCGCCAGCGCGACCAGCGCCAGCGTGCCGTAATCCATGTAGCGGACCTGCTTCGCCTCGCCGTCCAGCAGGTTTTGCGCCAGCGGTATCCAGCTGCCGGTCACGATATCCTGCGCCGCAACGGCGATGTCCTGCCCGCCCGTATTGCTCGCGTCGCGGCTCTGGGCCGTGGCGGCGAAGACGAGTCCCTGATCGATATACCTGCGGATGCCGGAAATGGCCGCCTTCGCCGTCGCGACGTCGCCGCCGGACGCCGCGACGATTTGCGGCGCCAGCATGTTGTTGACGCCGATCAGGTCGTTGGCCGTGCTCTTGATGCGCTCGATGATGGCATCGTCGCGCGTGACGGGGTAAAGCTGGGCCAGCATGGCGACGCGCTGGGTCATGGCGAAAAGCCGCTGGACCGCCGCGCTGTTGTCGCGCAGCTTTTTCTGCAGCTGCATCGTCTCGGCATGCAGCCCCCCCGCGCCCAGCAGCAGCACGAAGAGGACGAGGACAATCCGGGTATAGGCGCCGGAAACGCTTTTCACGTTATAGTTGTCGGATTTCTGCGTGCTCATGACTTATAAAATATATACCCGGTCCTTGAAATTGCTTCGATGACGGGACTGCCCCTCTTCGTTCCCAGTATAGGCATTTTATAGGCGCGGCGGCAATCGGCGGAAATTTTTGTGGTTACGTCAAACGCCGCTTTCTGCTATGCCTGTGTCCTTGAAGCAGGAGAAAGACATGACCGCCACGCCCGAAAAAAGCCGAAAGCGCAATATTTCCAACGCCGAAAAGCCGATGGACCGGCTGCTCGACATCATGGCTCACCTGCGCGGGCACGAGGAAGGCTGCGCCTGGACCAAGGCGCAGACCCACAAGTCCCTCACCCCCTACCTCATCGAGGAAGCCTATGAAACCGCCGAGACGCTGGACAAGGACCAGCACGGCGACGCGCTGCGCGACGAGCTGGGCGATCTTTTGCTGCAAATCGTCTTCCATGCCGAAATCGCCAAGGCGCGCGGCGCCTTCACCTTCGACGACGTGGCGCAGGCCATTGCCGACAAGCTGGAGCGGCGCTATCCCACCATCCTCGGCGACGAGCCGAACACGCTGAAAACACCCGAGGAAATCGACCGCCGGTGGGAGGAGATCAAGGCCGAGGAACGCCGCAAGAAAGGCATCGTCGAAAAAGACGCCAGCATCCTCGACGAGATTTCCCACGCCCTGCCCGCACTGGTGCGTTCGGCCAAGCTGAAGGGCCGCGCGGCCAAGGCCGGCTGGGAATGGCCGGACGTCTCCATGCTGCTCGACAAGATCGCCGAGGAAGCCGCCGAGCTGCGCGAGGAGATCGAGGCCGAAAACCGCGACATGGAGAGGGTGCAGGCCGAATTCGGCGACCTGATGTTCATGATGGTCGATTTCGCCCGCTGGTACGGCTTCGACGCCGAAGACGCCCTGCGCAGCACCAACATCCGTTTCGAGCGCCGCTTTCGCCACCTTGAACAGGGGCTGAAGAAACAGGGCAAGGATTTCAAAACCGCCAGCCGCGAAGAACGCCGCGCCCTGTGGGACGAGGCGAAGCGGCTGGAAAAGGAAGCAAAAGAATAAGGCGAAAAAGCCCCCGCAAACGCACAATTCTTTCGCCGGAATCCCCCTTTCCGACAGATAAAACTTAATTGAAATCGCCTGTTGACCCATGGGGACCATGAGTCTATAAATCTGATTCGTTTGGATCGATTCTTTTATCCGACCTATTGATTTCCTGAGGTGTTTCACGATGTCTAGCTACAATGACGGCGCTCTCACGGGCGCCTTTGGTTCCGTTGCCACGAAAGCCGCCGATGCAGAAATGCAGCTGCTGGATTCCGTCCTGCGCCCGCTGACGGCGTCCGGCTTCGAGTTCCGTGGCGGCGACATGTTCGGCCAGGAAATCTACGGCATCTACGTCAACGACGCGGCGGATGAATTCGTCGTGCTGCGCTACAACCGCGCGTCGGAGGACAACCGCGCCCTGCCGCCGCTCATCCACCGCGGCCCGATGTCCGAGCTGGACACGCCGATGGACCACATTAACTCGCTGGAATTCAAGACCGTGCAGGAATACATGCGCGCCGCCCTGCCCGCCCTGCCCGCCGCCGCGCCCAAGGACAACAAGCCCGGCTACCCCCGCTTTTCCTGAGCCTTTATTTCCGTACTGCCCGCGAACTGTGGCCCCCGCGGGCACGGCTGTGCTATGATTTCGCACGCAAGGCAGCGACGCGACGGGGGATCAGATGCTCAGGAAAGCCGGCTTTCATTTCACCTTTGAAAAAGGCGTGACCTATCTCGACCACGGCGGCTTCGGCGTGACGCCCGCGCCGGTATCGAAGGCGCAGCAAAAACACCGGCGGCGCATCGAGCAAAACCCCAAGGCTTTCTTCACCTATGATTACCCCGACATCTGGCACGAGGTTCTGGCAGCAACCGCCGCGCGCTTTCGCGTGGAAAAGGACAACCTGACCTTCGTCCAGAACGCGTCGGACGGCATCAACGCCGTCTTGCAGATCCTCGACCTTGGCGAGAAGGACGAGATCCTCACCACCAACCTGACCTACGGCGGCATCGACATCGCGGCGGAAGCGACGGCGCGAAAGGCGGGGGCAAGCATCGTTCGCGCCCAGCTTCCCTTCCCCGCCACCAGCCGCGCGAAGGCGGCGGATTACGCGGGGGCTCTTGAAAAATCGATCGGCAAGCGCACGAAACTCGTCATCATCGACCATATCACCTCCGCCACCGGCATGGTGCTGCCCGTGCGCGAGATGGTGGCGGCTTGCAGGAAAAAGAACGTGCCCGTGCTGGTGGACGCCGCCCACGTCCCGGGACAGGTCGCCTTCGATATTGCGGACATAAACCCCGACTGGTACGTCGCCAACCTGCACAAGTGGTATTTCGTGCCGCGCAGCTGCGGCATCATGTGGACGGCGGACAAGCATTTCGAAAAGATGCGGCCCACGGTCATGTCGTGGAACACGAACGACCCGTCATACGCCCTGCGCTTCGGCTGGACGGGCACGCGGGACGTCACCGGCATCATGTCCGTGCCCGACGCTTTCCGTTTCATGGACGGCTATGGCGAGGAAAACGTCATCCGCCACAATCACGAGCTGCTCACGCAGGCTATCGGCATTCTGTCGGACGCATGGAAGGTCAAGGCGCAGACACCGCCCGCCATGTACGGCAGCATGACCACCCTGCCCCTGCCAGCTGGGCTGACGAAGCATTTCGCCGCCGATCTCGCGGGCTGCCTGAAAATCCAGAAAATCCTTATCCGCGAGAAAAAGATAACGGCCAGCGTGCCCCTCGCGCACAAGGGACGGCATTACATCCGCATCGCGGCGCAGATATACAACTCAGCCGCCGATTACAAGAAGCTGGCCAAGGCCGTCTTGTCCCTCGCCGGATAGGAACCGTCAGGCCGACTTCTTTTTCGAGAGCTTCGGGTAAAGCGCGTCCGAGAGCATCTGCCAGCGCGCCTCGTCGCGCGCGGCGATGAGGACGCAGGACTGGTACATGGTCGGATTGAAGGGGGTTTTCTCGCCCGCCAGCGCGACGTAGCCGCCCGCCTCCTGCGCCAGCAGCACCGTGGCCGAATGGTCCCAAGGCGTGACCTGGCTGATGTGGACGACGAAATCCACCTCGCCCGCCGCAAGGTTCAGGAAGTCATGCAGCGAGCTGCGCACGTTGATGATCTCCTTGATGATGCCGTTGATCTGCTCGAAGTGCCAGGCTTGCCCGCCGCCGCCCATGCCGACCATGTCGGAAAGCTCCTGCGCGGTGTCGCGGATGGTGACTTTCTCGCCGTCGATGGTGGCGCCCTGCCCCTTCACCGCGATCGCCATGCGGTCGCCGGGCGCGTCATAGACCCAGCCGTATTGCGTCTCGCCGTTCTGCACCAGCGCCAGCAGGATGCCGAAGTGGCTACGGTTATGCGCGAAGTTATAGGTGCCGTCGATGGGGTCGATGATCCAGACCGGCTGGTCGCCTTTCAGCTTTTCCAGCACGGAGATATCCTTGGCGACGGCTTCCTCCCCCACCACGTCGGAGCCGGGCAGGTATTCGCGCAATGCCGCGGCCAGCGCCTTTTCCGAGGCCTCGTCCGCCACGGTCACGAAATCGCCGGGGTTTTTCTCGCGTATCTCGCCCTCGGCGAGGTTCTTGAAGCGCGGCATGACTTCCGTCGCCGCCACATGGCGCAGGATATCCGCAACCTTTTCAACATCGATCTCTATCATCACGCTTTCGCCTTTCGCTTGGTTTTTTCGGTTTTCTTCGTCCCCGCTTTTGACTTGCCGCGGGGTTTCTTTTCGGTGAACTTGTAGGGGAACAGGGTCGTGAAGCGCTCGTAATCGGCGTCGTCCAGCCCGACCTTCATATGCGCCAGCGTCTCGTCGTCCTTGCGCTCCAGCACTTCGCCGCGGCGGTAGAGCCATGCGATGGCCTTGCCGTCGGCGATGTCGATATCAACGAATTTCTGTTTGCGGTCGCGGTTGATGCGCGCGTCGATCTTTTCCAGCAGCCCGTCGAGCCCCTCGCCCGTCAGCGCGGAAACGGCGCAGACGTTGTCCACCCGCTTCGTGCGGTTCAGCAGCGCCTTGCGCTCGCGCGCGGGCAGGCAGTCGATCTTGTTCATGACCTCGATGAGCCGCACGTCCGTATCGGGGTCGATGCCGAGGTCGCGCAGGATGGAAAGCACGTCTTCCCTTTCTGCCTCTGTGTTCTCGTGCGCCACATCGCGCACGTGCAGGATGACGGCGGCTTCCTGCACCTCCTCCAGCGTCGCGCGGAAGGCGGCGACGAGATGCGTCGGCAGGTCGGAAATGAACCCGACCGTATCGGACAAAATCGCGTTGCGGCCGGAGGGCAGCTTCAGCCCGCGCATGGTCGTATCCAGCGTGGCGAAGAGAAGGTCTTTCGCGAAGACCTCCGCCCCCGTCGCGCGGTTGAACAGGGTGGATTTGCCGGCGTTGGTATAACCGACGATGGCGACGATGGGATAGGGCTCGCGCTTGCGCGATTCCCTTTGCAGCTTGCGGTTGGCGCGCACGTGGTCCAGCTCGCCGCGCAGCTTGCGGATGCGCTCGTCGATGAGGCGGCGGTCGATCTCGATCTGCGTCTCGCCGGGGCCGCCCATGAAGCCGAAGCCGCCGCGCTGGCGTTCAAGGTGGGTCCACGACCGCACGAGGCGCGAGCGCTGGAAGCTGAGCGCCGCCAGCTCGACCTGCAATTGGCCTTCCTTGGTGCGCGCGCGGGCGCCGAAAATTTCGAGGATGAGCCCGGTGCGGTCGATGACCTTGCACTGCCAGGCCTTTTCAAGGTTGCGCTGCTGCACGGGGGAAAGCGCGTGATCGACGAAGACGAGCCCCGCCCCCTCTTCCTCCGCCACTTCCTTCAGCCTGTTGACCACGCCCGAGCCCATGAGCGTGGCGGGCGTGACGCGCTGCAGCCGCACGACCTCGGCATGGACGACCTCGAGGTCGATGGCGGCGGCAAGGCCGACGGCTTCCTCGAGCGCGGCGTCCGGGTCGCGCGCATAACGGCGCGGCTGCCCTTCCCCGGCCCGTTGGTGGAGAAGCTCAGGGTGTAGAACGATGGTTTTTTCGGTCATTGTGGATACGGGCGGTTTTTCTTGTTGTCGTTTCCGCTGCCTTTTTCTTCCTTAATCCGCGCTGTCACCCGCGCCGCCGTCCCCGTTGTCGTCGTCATGCAGGCGCACGGGAGATGCGGGCATGATGGTGGAGATGGCGTGCTTGTAGATCAGCTGCGAATGGGAATCGCGGCGCAGCAGCATCGAAAAATTGTCAAACCAGGTGATAATTCCCTGAAGCTTGACGCCGTTCACCAGAAATACGGTGACGGACATTTTTTCCTTGCGGATTTTGTTTAAAAACTTGTCCTGCAGGTTCTGGCTTTTGTCGGACATATCAGGTGACCCTCGGCGATATATTTATAAATGAATGACGTGAGGCATTTTTAAGCCTGCCTATTATATAGCATTAATAATCATGAATCACCCATATCACAAGGGAAATGGGCGGTTTTCAGTCCTGTTGGGCGAAATATCCGGCCAATAATTCCATAATTTGGGCGTGATTTTGAAAACGCGCGGCGGGCGGATTTTTGATCAGCAGATCTTCCGGCGGCGTCTTGGTCTCGATAAGCACCGGCGTGCAGCCGGCGTCGAGCGCGCAGCGCATGTCCGTATGGCTGTCGCCCATGAACCAGACCTCCGGCCCGGCGGCGACGCCGCTGTCGTCGAGGGCCATGATGAGCGGCGCCGGATCCGGCTTGTCGGCCGCGGCATCCCCCGCGCCGATGACCTTGGCGAAATACTTGTCGAAGCCGAGGTGCCCGACCTCCTGCCGCAGCAGCGGGCCGCGCTTGTTGCTGACGACGGCGAGATAGACGCCGTTGTCAGCCAGAACCTGCAGCATCTGCAGCGCGTTATCATGCACGCGGACGTTTTTCAGGACGAGGCTGCAAAAGGTGTCGTAATAGACCTTGTCCGCCTCTTCCCAGCGCGCGCCGAAAAGCTTCTGGAACATGTCGCGGGCGGAGGGGCCGGAATGGCGGCGCGCTTCCTCGTCCGACCACGGCTGCATGCCCATATGGGTCAGGGTCGCATTCATGGATGTCAGCGCGGTCGCCCAGTTATCGACCAGCGTGTCGTCCCAGTCGAAAACCACGGCCAGCGGCTTGGGCAGGGTTCCGGGGGGCGTTTTTTTTGCGGTCGTGGTCATTTCGGGTTCCATCTTTCCTGCTGCGGCGGCGGGTTGTCGCGCGCGTAATCCATGTAGAGATCGAACAGCTTGGCGGTGATCTTCCCGCATTTGCCATTGCCGATTTTATGGCCGTCGATCTCGCCGACCGGCGCGATGAGGGCGGTGGCGGAAGACGTGAAGGCTTCCTTCGCCTTGTAAGCTTCCTTGGCGGTGAAGGCGCGCTCGATGATCTTGATCTTTTCGCGCTTGCACAAGGCCTGCAGCGCGTTGCGCGTCACGCCTTTCAGGATGCGGTTGTTCGCCGTCGGGCGGGTGACGAGATTGCCCTTGCCGTCCACGATCCACGCGTTGCTGGAGGAGCCTTCGGAGATATAGCCGTCGTCGTCGATCATCCAGGCCTCATAGGCGCCCTTGTCCGCCGCCGCCTGCTTGGCCAGCACCTGCGGCAAAAGCGCGGTGGACTTGATGTCGCGCCGCTTCCAGCGAAGGTCGGGCACCGTCACGACTTTCTTGACCGCTTTCTTGCGCGCCTCCGTGTCGTAGGTCGCGTTATAGACGATCATGACGAAGCTGGGCGAGATGCCCTTGGGGAACTTGAAGTCGCGCTGGGCCTGCCCGCGGGTGACCTGCATGTAGATCGAGCCGTTTTTCAGCCGGTTGCGGCGCACCAGCTCGCGCATGACGATGCGGATGGACTTGCGCGGCATGGGCAGGGCAATGCGCAGCTCGGAAAGCGAGCGTTCAAGGCGGTCCAGATGCCCCTCCTCGTCCGCCAGCCGGCCGTTCATCAGGGCGATGACCTCGTAGATGCTGTCGGCGAACTGGAAGCCGCGGTCTTCCACATGCACGCTGGCCTGCGCGTGCGGTACATAGCGGCCGTTGACATAGGCGATGCGCGGCATGGTTTAAAAATACTCCGGCCGGACGGAGAACATCTGCTCCACCTTCTTCACCTGATCGTGGGCGGCGAGGATGATGACGCGGTCGTCGGGCTTGATGACCGTATTCGGCTTGGGAGTCACGATTTTCTCCCCGCGCACGATGAGGCCGATGATCATGTTGGGCGGCTTCTTGATTTCCTTCAGCGGCGTGTTGACGATGGCCGAGGTGTCGAGCGCCTCCATTTCGAGGATTTCCGCGAAACCGTCGCGCAGCGAGTGCGCGGCCTTGATGCGCCCGCGGCGCACGTGCTGCAGGATGGTCGAAACCGTGATGGCGCGCGGGTTCACCACCGCATCGACTCCGAGGCTGGTGACCAGCGGGGTGAAGCTGTGGTTGTTGATGAGGGTGATCGCCCGCTCGCAGCCGTGCTGCTTGGCCAGCATGGAAACGAGGATGTTGCTCTCGTCGTGGTTCATGACGGCGATGACGGCCTCGGTCGTGCCGACGCTGACTTCCTCGAGGATTTCCTTGTTCAGCCCGTCGCCGTGGACGACGGTGACGCCGGTCAGCGCTTCGGAAGCCTGCCGGGCCTTGACGATATCCGCCTCGATCATGCGCACGGAGATGTCCTTCATGGTGCCGAAGATGTCCTGCGCGAGGCGCGTGCCGATCTTGCCCGCGCCGACGATGAGCACGCGGCGGGTCTGCTGGTCGTCGTAGCCGAAGGCGGACATGGCGCGGGAAAGGTGCTCGGTCGAGGTCACGAAATAAACCTCGTCCCCCGTCACCAGCTCGTCTTCCTGCGTGGGGATGATGCGCTCGTGCCCGCGGACGATGGCGACGATTTCCAGCGTCAGGTCCGGGAACAGCGAGGTCAGGTGCTTGAGCGGCGTGTTGACCAGCGGGCAGTTCGGCTTGCAGATGACGCTGAGCATCTGCACCATGCCGTCAGCCATGGGAATGATGTTGAAGGCGCCCGGTACGCGGATGCGGTTGGCGATGGATTTCGCCACCTCCAGCTCCGGCGAGATGACGACGTCGATCGGCATGTGGTCGCGGCTGTAAAGCGCGGCCCAATGCGGGTTGAGGTAGCTGTGGTCGCGCACGCGGGCGATCTTCATCGGCACCTTGAACAGGGAATGCGCCACCTGGCAGGCGACCATGTTGACCTCGTCCGCATAGGTCGCGGCGATGAGCATTTCGGCGTCCGCCGTGCCCGCCTGCTTCAACACGTCGGGGTTGGAGGCATGGCCGACGATGCCGGTCACGTCGAGGTTCTCATTCACCTCCGCGATGAGCGCGGGGTCCTGGTCGATGAGCGAGACGTTGTTGCCTTCCTCGGACAGATAGGCGGCAATCGCGGAGCCGACCTGCCCTGCGCCACAAATAACGACTTTCATTGATGGTTAACCCTCTGCGCGTTCTTTTTCGTTCGTTTGTATGCCAAGAGATTTCAGCTTGCGGTGCAGGGCCGAGCGTTCCATGCCGATGAACCCCGCGGTCTTGGAGATATTGCCGCCGAAGCGGTTGACCTGCGAGAGCAGGTATTCGCGTTCGAAGATCTCGCGCGCCTCGCGCAGCGGCTTGGACATCAGCTCCACGCCCTCGCGCCCGCGGATCATGTCCACCGCCTGCTGCTTCAGGTCGGGCGGCAGCATATCGGCCGTGATGGTCGCGCCGGTCGCGCCGGGGGCCATGATGAGCAGCCATTCGATGATGTTGCGCAGCTGGCGCACGTTGCCCGGCCATTCATAGGACTGCATCAGCGCCATCGCGTCATCGGCGAAGGTGCGCGGCTGCGCGTTGGCGGCGCGGGCGGCAAGGTCCATGAAGAACTGGGCCAGCACGGGAATATCCTCCAGCCGTTCCTGCAGCGCGGGAATTTCGATGGGCACGACGTTGAGGCGGTAGTACAGGTCTTGCCTGAACTTGCCGGCGTCCATCAGCTCCTGCAGGTTCTGGTTGCTGGAGGCGATGACGCGCACGTCCACGTCGATGCGGCGGGTGCCCTTGATGCGGGTGAAATTCTGCTCCTGCAGCACGCGGACGATTTTCGCCTGCGTTTCCAGCGGCATGTCGGCCACTTCGTCCAGCACCAGCGTGCCGCCGTCGGCCTGTTCCAGAACGCCGGTCTTGGGCCCCGTGCCGTTGGCTTCCACGCCGAACAACTCGGCCTCGATGCGGTCGGGCGACAGAATGGCGCAGTTGAGCACGACATAGCTCTTGTCCGCGCGCTTGGACAGCGTGTGGATCATGCGGGCCGCCACGCTCTTGCCCGTGCCGGGCTGGCCGGTGATGAGCACGCGGCTGTTGGTCGGCGCGACGCGCTCCAGCGACTGGCGGATCTGCTGCATCGCCTGCGACTTGCCGTGCAGCTCGGAAACGCTGCCGAGCGCCGTCAGGCGCAGTTCCTGGTTTTCCTTCTTCAGCCGCGCGGCCTCGAGCGCGCGCTGCGCCAGCACCAGCAGGCGGTCGGCCTTGAAGGGTTTTTCGATGAAGTCATAGGCGCCGAGCTGGATGGCGGAGACCGCGGTCTCGATATTGCCGTGGCCGCTGATCATGATGACGGGCAGGTACGGGTGGCTCTTGACCAGTTTCTTCAAAAGCTCCATCCCGTCCATCTCGCTGTTTTCCAGCCAGATGTCGAGCACCAGCAGGTTCGGCTCCTTCTCCGCGATGAGCTTGAGGGCCGACTGGGAATCCTTGGCCGAGCGCGTGGCGAAGCCTTCGTCCTCCAGAATGCCCTCGATCAGCATCCGAATGTCGTCCTGATCGTCAACGATAAGTATGTCTGAATTCATATTCATGTCCGTAACCTACGCGTCCTTGGGAAATACTATAACAGCTTTTGCGCCGGATTTGGCGTTTTCGGGAATGTTATCTTCCAATATCACACTTCCGTCATGGTCTTCCATAATCTTTTTGACGATGGCGAGGCCAAGGCCGGAGCCTTTCTTTTTCGTTGTCACATAGGGCTCGAGTATCTGGTCGCGAACTTTTTCTGGTAAACCGGTGCCGTTATCCTCGACGGAGATAATGATATTACCATCTTTTGCGTCCAGCACCACCTTTACCCGCCCGTCGCCGGGAGAGACCTGCTGGCGGTCGTGAATGGAATCGATCGCGTTTTGCAACAGGTTGGTCATGACCTGCGTGAGCTGCAGCCGGTCCACGACCGCCTCGATGAGCGGCTCGGACGAGATGAAGCCGAAACCGATGTCCGGGTAGGCCTGTCTTTGCAGCACCAGCGCGTCCTGACAGATGGCCACGATGTTCTCGGTGTTCTTGACCGGCACGGGCATGCGCGCGTATGCCGAAAACTCGCTGACCATATGGCCGATGTCGCCCACCTGCCGGATGATGGTCTCCGTGCATTTCTCGAAGGTTTCGGGGTCGTCGTGGAT
Source organism: Alphaproteobacteria bacterium (assembly GCA_016124645.1). GTDB lineage: Bacteria > Pseudomonadota > Alphaproteobacteria > Micavibrionales > UBA2020 > WGNE01. The sequence continues at coordinate 67,150 of WGNE01000010.1, read as the reverse complement.
TTGCGGCAGGTATTTGCGCCGCAGCCTTTCCGCCGAAAGCTGGATGGGGGTCAGCGGGTTCTTGATCTCATGCGCGATGCGCCGCGCGACGTCCGCCCATGCCGCCTTGCGCTGCGCGGAGACGAGGGCGGAAATATCGTCGATGGTGGCCACGGCCCCGTGCCCCCCCTGCTCCGCCGTGATGCGCAGCAACAGCGTCTTGCGCGGGCCGCTGCCCACGGCGTATTCGAGCTGCAGGGGCCATGCGCGGTCCGTCTGCGCCAGCGCCTTTTGCAGCACCTCCTCCGATTCAGGAATGAAATCGCCGAGCGAAAGGCCGGAAAGCCCGTCGTCGTTCGCCGCCACGCCCTGCAACAGCTCTTCCGCCATGGCGTTGGCCAGCGTGATCCTGCCGTGGTTGTCGAGGCCGATGACGCCCGACGACGCGCCGGACAAAATCGCCTCGGTGAAGCGGCGGCGTTCGTCCAGCATCCGGTTGGCGGCGATGAGCGCGGTCTGCTGCGACTGTATCTGGTCCGTCATGCGGTTGAAGGCGCGGCCCAGCATGCCGATTTCATCGTCGGACTGCGTATCCGTCACCCTTGCGTCCATGTCGCCCATGCGCACTTTCTCGGTCGCGAGTATCAGCGCGCTGATGGGCGCGACCAGCCGCTCGGAGAACGTGAGGCCGAACCAGACCGCCGCCAGCAAAAGCAAAAGCGCCACCGCGACGAACATCGCCGTCGTCGTAATCTGCATCTGCGTCTGGCGCTGTTCTAGCGTATTGTACTCGCTCACAGCCGTCTGGGTCGTGCGCATGTGCTGCAGCACGGCGGCATCCACCAGCCGGCCGACGTAAAGATATGTGTCAAAGAAGCGGTCGAGCTTGACGAGCGCGCGGATGCGGTCGCCCTCGTCCGTCAGCAGCACCACGTCGCCCTGGTCGGCCTGGCGCAGCAGCTTTTCCGGTATCGTGTCCATTTCGAGCGAGAACGAAAGATGCGAGCGCGCGACGACCTTGCCGTCCGAATGCACGATGATGGCTTCGGACAGGTTGCGCAGCATCGACTGCGTATCCACCACCTGGCTGAACAGCCGGGGGTTCTGCATCAGCTCGATCGCCTCGCGGTTCAAATCGTTCGCCATGGCCAGCACGTCGGCGCGCATGACCTGCTGGTGCTCCTTCAGGTAAGCCTGCGCCACCGCCTGCGATTCGCGGATGGCCGTGCTGACGTGGTGGTTGAACCACGCGTGCACGCCGAAATAGAGGAAGATGGAGGAAAACACCGCCATCAAGATCGCCGGAACGGTCGCCAGCACGCTGAAGACGGCGACGAGCCGCACGTGCAGCCTCGAGCCCGCGATGCCGCGCTTGCGCTCCGTCCAGATGCGCACGATATGCCGCGCCACCAGCGTGCCCAGCCCCAGAAGCAGCACGAGGTCAAGGTTGAGCAGCCAATAGGCGGTATTGATGTTGCCGGTGCGGTGCGCCATGACGCCGTAGGTGAGCGCGCAGGAAAACAGCGTGACCGCCGCCAGCAGCGCCATCATGCGCCGCGACTGCGTCAGCCCGTCGATGAAGCGCAGCAGGCGCATCAGCCGGCCTTCGCCGATGTTCTTCACGGATGTCAGGGTGGATTGCGCCGTCATCAGCTTCTCCTGATTTCGATGTCGAGCTCGCGGATTTTCTTGCGCAGCGTGTTGCGGTTGAGCCCCAGTATTTCCGCGGCGCGGATCTGGTTGCCGTTGGTCATCTGCAGCACGCGCTCGACCAGCGGCTTTTCCAGCTCGGCGACGAGCCTTGCATGGACCTCGCCCTCCGGCGGGCGGATGCAGAAGAAATCGTCCAGCACGGCGCGGATCAGCCCCGCGCGGTCGCCGGGAAGCGCGGTTTCCGGCTGCGAAGCTCCCAGCCGCGCCAGTTCCTCCCCGACGGTTTCGGCGTCGATGATGTCCTGCGGGCAAAGCGCGGCGAGGCGGCGGGTGAAGTTCTCCAGCTCGCGGATATTGCCCGGCCACGGGTGCTGGCGGATTCTCTGCATCGCGCCGGGCTCGAAGACCTTGGGCGATACGCCATTAACTCCGGCTGACGACGCGTCACGGGCGATGAAATGCTGGACCAGCGCGGGAATGTCCTCCGCCCGCTCGCGCAGCGGCGGGATGTGCAGCGGAATGACGTTGAGGCGGTAATAAAGGTCTTCGCGGAACTTGCCCGCCTTGACCAGCGCCGAAAGATTCTTGTTGGTGGCGGCGATGATGCGCAGCCGCGTCTTGACCGGCTTGCGTCCGCCCACGCTGGTGAATTCGCCTTCCTGCAGCACGCGCAGCAGGCGGGTCTGCGCCTCGAAGGGCATGTCGCCGATTTCGTCGAGGAACAGGGTGCCGCCCTGCGCCTGCTCGAACCGGCCCACCGTCTTTTGCGTCGCGCCGGTGAAGGCGCCTTTTTCATGGCCGAACAGCTCGCTTTCGATCAGCTCGCGCGGGATGGCCGCCATGTTGATGGCGACGAAGGGCCCCGCCTTCCAGCGGCTGAACTGGTGCAGCGCGCGGGCGATGACTTCCTTGCCGGTGCCCGACTCGCCCGTCATCAGCACCGTCAGGTCCGAGGTGCGCAGGCGGGCGATGGTCCGGTAAATCTCCCGCATCGCGCGGGACTGGCCGACGACGAAGGATTTGTCGAGCGCGTCGGCCGTCGTCAGCGCGTTGTCCTGATCCGGCGTTTGCTTCACGGTGGGCTGGCGGAAGGCGTTGCGCACGGTGACGAGCAGCGCGTCGATGTCGAAGGGCTTGGGCAGGTAGTCGAGCGCCCCCTTCTCCGCCGCCGAAATGGCGGTGGTCAGGGCGTTTTGCGCGCTCATGACGATGACCTTCATGCCCGGGCGGCGCTGGTGGATTTTCGGGATGAGGTCGAGCCCGTTCTCGCCCGGCATCATCACGTCGGTGATGACGAGGTCACCCTGCCCGTCGCTGACCCACTGGAAAAGCGTCGCGCCGTTGTCGGTCGCGTTCACGGCATAGCCCGCGCGCTTCAGCGCCTGCGAAAGCACGGTGCGGATGGAAGCGTCGTCATCCGCGATGAGCACGGTCTTTTCGGCATTCTGCGCGGTCATGTCGGCATGTCCTTTTGCATGGGAAATGAAAGCTTGAAAACGGTGCGGCCGGGTACGCTGGAAACGTCGATCGCCCCGCCGTGGTCGTCGATGATCTTGGAGACGATGGAAAGCCCCAGCCCCTCGCCCGCAGCCTTGGTGGTGTAATAGGGGTCGAAGAGATGCCGTTGCGCCTCCGCCGAAAGACCCGCGCCATTGTCCTCGATGTTGATGCAAATCGGCAGGCGCGCGTGGCTTTCGGGGTGGAAGCCCGGCGCCGTGTCGTAATAGCTGCGCAGGGTGATCTTGCCGCCTGCCGGACCCACGGCCTCCGCCGCGTTCTTGACCATGTTGAGCAGCGCCTGCACCAGCCGGTCCTCGTTCCCCCAGATGTCGGGCAGCGAGGGGTCGTATTGCGTGGAAATATTTGCATGCGCCGCGAAACCGGACGACGCCAGCCGCATCACATGCCCCAGCACGCTATGCAGGTTGACGGGCGCGAAGCTGCCCTGCGGCGCGTCGTCGAAAATATTGACCTTGTCGATAAGGCGGAAGATGCGCTGCGTCTCGCTGTCGATGAGCGCGGCCAGCTCCTTGTCGTCCTCCGACAAGGGCGCGCGCATCAAAAGCTGCGCCGCGCCGCGAATGCCCGAAAGGGGGTTCTTGATTTCATGCGCCAGCATCCGCGCGAGGTGCTGCGCGGGCTTCAGCGCGCGCCTTGCGTTCGCCATCCAGGCGCTCTTGACCGGCACGGGCGCGCAGCGCAGCGACCAGAGGAACAGCCCCTGTTCTTCCATCGGCACCACGCAAAGGCTTTCCACCGCCCTGCCCTGCAGCGTCAGGTCGCGCAGGGTGACGCTTTTGCCGTCCTGCGGTGTTTTCAGCGTATTGGTCGCCGCATTGTCCACACCCAGCACGGCGCGGATGTCGCGCCCCATCAGCCGCGCGCCGCCCAGACCCGCGAAGGCCTGCGCATTGTGGTTGGCGAACAAAACCGCCCCCGCCGCATCCGTCACGAAAACGGCGTCGGGCAGCGCGTGCAGCACGGCCGGCATCATCGTTTCCGGTGATGCCATATCCTGCGCCATATCCTGCACTTCGCCGGAGGGACCGGCTTGCCTGTTTTGTTTCAGAGGGCGCATGAACGATTTGGTTTCTTGTTGTTGCCTGTTATTTGTGCACGCAAGGTTACCGCCTATTTTTTGTGCACGGCATATATCTGCCCCATTTTTAGGCAAATAACAAGCGTTGACCGCGTGAAACCCGCGCCCTAAAGTATTTTTCAGGAAAGTGCGAAAGCCGCCGCCCCATCAACCCATCAGGACAGTTACGGGCATTATGTCTAACAAAAAGCCGGTCATTGCAGCCTTGATCGTCGCCGCCGGTGCGGGAGAACGTTTTGGCGCTTCGCTGCCCAAGCAATACCAGCCCTTGCTGGGGATTCCTGTATTAAAGTATAACATTAACAAACTGTCTCAAATTATTGATATAAATAATATTTATGTCGTTATAAATCCGCTTCACGAACTGCTTTTCATTCATGCGACGCAAGGCATGGATTTGCCGCCGCCCGTCACCGGCGGCGCAACGCGGCAGGAAACCGTGCGCCGCGGGCTGGAGGCGATTGCCGCCAGCGACGCTGCAAAACCCGATTACGTGCTCATCCACGACGCCGCCCGGCCGGGCCTGAGCGTCGATCTTATCCGCCGTATCTGCGACGCGCTGGCGGAATCGGATGCCGCCATCCCCGCCCTGCCCGTCGCCGATACGCTGCGCCGCCTGCAGCCGGACGGCAGGACGCAGACCGAAAGCCGCGAGAAGCTTTACAGCGTGCAAACGCCGCAGGGCTTCCGTTTCGAGCTTATCCACGGCCTGCACCAAAGCCATGCCGATACCGTGGTGACGGACGACGCCGCGCTCTGCGAGCTAGCCGGCCATGCCGTCACGCTGGTGGCGGGCGAAAAGGACAATTTCAAGATCACCGAGGCGGACGATCTTGCCCGCATGGAACAGGCGCTGGCCAACCGCTGTGGCGACATCCGCACCGGCACGGGCTATGACGTCCACCGTCTCATCCCGCCGCCGGACGACCTGCGCAGGCTGATGATCTGCGGCATCGCCATCCCGCACGACAAGGTGCTGGAAGGCCATTCGGATGCGGACGTCGGGCTGCACGCGGTGACCGACGCGCTGCTGGGCACGATTTGCGACGGCGACATCGGCATGCACTTCAGCCCGAAGGACGCGCGCTGGAAAAACGCGGACAGCGCCGCCTTCCTGCGCCACGCGGCGGACCTTATCGCCGCGCGGGGCGGCGTCGTCACCCATGTGGACCTGACGCTCATCTGCGAGGCGCCGAAGATCGGACCGCATCGCGACAAGATGCGCGCGCGCATGGCAGAAATCCTCTGCCTGCCCGAAAGCCGCATCAGCCTGAAAGCGACGACGACCGAGGGGCTGGGCTTCACCGGCAGGGGCGAGGGCATCGCGGCGCAGGCCGTGGCCACCGTGCGCCTGCCCTTCACGCCCGCTATTCAAATGGCTGCGGCGACCGAGGACGACGACACCAGAAAATGGGGGACTTGAAAAAATGAGCTTCAAGGATAAATGCAAGCCGGGCATCAAGCCCCTGCCGGACGGCACCACAATCGCCCACCCGCTCTCGCTCATCGCGACATGGTTCGGCTCCGGCCGGCTGCGGCCCGCGCCCGGCACCATGGGCACCATCGCCGCCCTGCCCTTCGGCTACGCCATCGCCGCCGCTTCGGGCCCGCTGGGGCTCTTCATCGCCTCCGTCGTCATGCTGCTCATCGGCACCGTGGCGGCCAGCTACTACGGCAGGCACTCGGGGCTGAAGGACGACCAGTCCATCGTCGTGGACGAGGTGGTCGGCGTCTGGATCGCGGCCATTCCCGCGGGGACGGACCTGCAGCTCTGGTTGCTGGCCTTCATCCTGTTCCGCATCTTCGACATTTACAAGCCGTGGCCCGCCTCCTACTTCGACAAGAAGTCGCGCGGCGGCTTCGACGTGATGATGGACGACGTCGTCGCCGGCATCTACGCTTTTCCCGGCGTGGCGACCATGGCGCTGGCGCATTTCAACTAAGATCAAGCAGCAAGGATGATCCCGATGTCTCTTTATCCGCCGGCGCTCACCGAGCTCGCCACCGCCGTCCTTGACGCCGCGCGCAAGAACAACCTGCGCATCGCCACCGCGGAATCCTGCACGGGCGGGCTCATCATGGGCTGCCTGACGGAAATTCCCGGTTCCTCCGACGTGCTGGACCGCGGCTTCATCACCTATTCCTACGATTCCAAAACCGCCCTGCTGGGCGTGGACCGCGACCTGCTGGAAAAATCCGGCGCGGTCAGCAGCGAGATCGCGTTGCAAATGGCGCAGGGCGCGCTGAAAGCCTCGGGCGCGGATATCGTCGTGGCGGCCACGGGCATCGCGGGTCCGGGCGGCGCGACGGAAAACAAGCCGGTCGGCCTCGTCTATCTCGGCGTCGCCAACGCGAAGACGGGGCAGAGCTACGCGCTGAAAAACATCTTCGGCGGCGACCGTTCCACCGTGCGGCTGGAGACGGTCGAAACCGCGCTGGACATCTTGCTGAAGGAAGCGCGAGGCGGCTAACCACCTGTTTTAGAATATTTATTTGCTGTTTGATTATGGTTAATAAATATGCTAGAACTGCCCCATGAACATCAAGTCGATATTCAACAAGATCGCCCAAAAACGAGAAGCCCGCAAAAAATACAATGCGCTGGCGCGGGCCATCAAGTCGCGCGACCTCGGCGGCGTCAAGGCGGCGCTGGATGCGGGCGCGGACCCCGGCTACATGCCCGGCTCCAGTCACAAGAAAAAGCCGCTCTGCCAGGCGCTGAAAGCGGGCGACGCCCGTATCTTCGAAGCCCTGCTGAATACCGAGGAAGGCGGCATGACCGCCCATTTCTGGCACACGGACTTCCGCCGGCTGAACAACCCCGCCGACCCCGGCAAGCAGGCCTATTTCCTGCCCTCCTACCTTTATGCCGCGATCGAGGAGGATAAGCCCGCCATCGCAATCCTGCTGGCGAAGCACGCGCTGATCGACGTCGAACGTCCGGGCGAGATTTTGCAGCCGGGCAGCCTGCGCAACCTGCCGCCCGAAGACGGCCTTTACGCCCTCGTCAAAAAGCCGCTGGCCCTCGCCCGCGAGAAAGGCATGGAAGACGTCGCGCAGGCGATCGAGGACAGGCTGAAGCCCCTGCAGGCGCGCCGCGCCGCAAAGGAAGCAGAAGAACTGGCCGCCGCCGCCAAGCAAAAGCGCGAGGAAGCCGCAAGACTGCTGCGCGAGGCGGAAGAACTGGAAGCGCGGCAAAAAGGCGTCACGCCCAAGCCCCGCCACACGCCGCCCGAGCGCAAAACGCCAGGGAAACCGGATACGCCGGACCATAAAGGCTTCAAGCTCTAGATTTCTTTAATGACGGTTGCCGCCGTAAAGCGCGAGCGCGCGCGCCTCGAAGGCGTTGATCATCTTGACCAGCGCGCGCTGGAAGAACTGATCGACCAGCTTTTCCAGCAGTTTCGTGTTCAGGGAAAAATCGACGTAGAAATCCACCTCGCACTGGCCGCCGCGCAGCGCGCGGAAGACCCATTTGTTGTGCAGGTGACGCATGGGTCCCTTCAGGTATTCGACCTCTATCTCCTTGTTCGGCTCGAAATGCACGCGGGAGACGAATTTTTCCCGCAGCACCTTGTAGCCCACGATGACCTCGGCGCTGACGTTGTTGTCCTTGCGCTCGTTCACGCGCGCGCCGATGCACCACGGCAGGAATTCCGGGTATTTCTCGATATCCATGACGAGGCCGAAAAGCTGTTCCGGCGAATAGGGGACGATGCGTTTTTCCTGATGCGTGGGCATGTGGCGCGCCGCCCTTCCCCTCTGGTTATTGCGCGGCGGCCAGTTTCGCTTCGCGCGCGGCGCGCAGCTTCTCGAAATCCGCGTCGGCGTGGTAGGAGGAACGGGTCAGCGGCGTGGCCGAGACCATCAGGAAACCCTTGCCGCGCGCGATGGTTTCATAGGTCTTGAATTCTTCCGGCGTCACGAACTTCTCGACCGCGGCGTGCTTGGTCGTGGGCTGCAGGTACTGGCCCATGGTCAGGAAATCGACGTCGGCGGCGCGCAAGTCGTCCATGACCTGCATGACCTCTGTCTTGCTCTCGCCAAGGCCGACCATCAGGCCCGACTTGGTGAAGATGGTGGGGTCGAGGCGCTTGACGCGGCTCAGCAGCTCGAGCGAAGTGAAATAGCGCGAGCCGGGGCGAATGGTGGGATAGAGCCGCGGAATCGTCTCCATGTTGTGGTTGAAGACGTCGGGCTTCGCTTCCACGATCGCCTCGATCGCGCCCTGCTTGTCCTTGAAGTCGGGCGTCAGGATCTCGATGGTCGTGCCGGGCGACAGGCGGCGGATTTCGTTGATGACCTTCACGAACTGCTGCGCCCCGCCGTCGTCGAGGTCGTCGCGATCGACGGAGGTGATGACGACGTGCTTCAGGCCCAGTTTCTGCACGCCGATGGCGACGCGCGCGGCCTCGAAGGGGTCCAGCTTGTCGGGGATGCCCGTCGCCACGTTGCAGAACGAGCAGGCGCGCGTGCAGGTCGCGCCCAGAATCATGAAGGTCGCGTGCTGCTGCTTCCAGCATTCGCCGATGTTCGGGCAGGCCGCCTCCTCGCATACGGTGGCGAGGTTGAGCTGACGCATCAGCTTGGTCGTTTCATGGTACTCCGGCGAAACCGGCGCCTTCACGCGGATCCATTCCGGCTTGCGCAAAATCGGCGTATCGGGCCGGTTGCGTTTTTCCGGGTGGCGGTGCTCGGATTTTTTCTTTTCGGCGGGTTGTTGTTTGATGTCTTCCATTTCGTCCTGTCTTCCGGTTCTGCGCTGGAAAGTCTTTTCAGCGTCATCCCGGCGAAAGCCGGGATCCAGTTACATAGCTATGCCGCTGTACAAATCTTTCCAGTCCGGTTTCCCTTTTTCGATCAAATCCGTTTTCCAGCGGCGCTTCCATTCCTTGAGGCATTTTCGCGGTGAATGGCGTTCGCGGCCTCTCCGAATGTTTCATAATGCACCAGTTGCTTTACACCATATTTCTTTGTGAAGCCTTCGACCAGCCCATTTTTATGCTCATAGACCCTTTTTACAAGGTCGCGCGTCACGCCCACGTAAAGGGTACCGTTCCGTTTGCTGGCCAGAATATACACAAAATACTGTTTTTCCATGCAGTTAGGCCTTCTGGATTCCGGCTTTCGCCGGAATGACGGGGGTCATCACATATGGATGACCTTGCCGTAGGCGTCCAGCACGGATTCATGCATCATTTCCGAGAGCGTGGGGTGCGGGAAGATGGCGTGCATCAGCTCGACCTCGGTCGTCTCCAGCGTCTTGGCGATGCCGTAGCCCTGAATCATTTCCGTCACTTCCGCGCCGACCATATGTGCGCCCAGCAATTCGCCGGTCTTGGCGTCGAAGACGGTCTTGACCAAACCTTCCGGTTCGCCCAGCGCGCTGGCCTTGCCGTTGCCGATGAAGGGGAACTTGCCGACCTTGACCTGATAGCCCTTCTCCTTCGCCTTCGCTTCGGTCAGGCCAACGGAGGCGACCTGCGGCATGCAATAGGTGCAGCCGGGAATGTTCTCGGTCTTCATCGGGTGGACGTCGTTCACGCCCTTGATCTTCTCGACGCAGATGACTCCCTCGTGGCTCGCCTTGTGCGCCAGCCACGGGCCCGCGACGACGTCGCCGATGGCATAGACGCCGGGCTCGCCCGTTTCCAGCCACTGGTTCACCACGATATGCCCGCGGTCCAGCTTGACCTTGGTGTTTTCAAGGCCGAGGTTTTCGGTATTGGCGGCGATGCCGACGGCGGAGATGACGCGATCGACGGTGATCTTCTCCGTCTTGCCCCCCACCTCGACATGCGCGGTCACGCTGTCTGCGGATTTGTCCAGCTTGACGACCTTGGCGGAGGTCATGATCTTCATGCCCTGCTTCTCGAAGGCCTTGCGCGCGAAGGCGGAAATATCCGCGTCTTCCACGGGCAGCACGCGGTCCATGACCTCCACGACCGTGACCTCCGCGCCCATGTTGCGGTAGAAGCTGGCGAACTCGATGCCGATGGCGCCGGAGCCGACGACCAGCAGTGATTTCGGCATGGCCTCCGGCGTCATCGCTTCCTTGTAGGTCCAGACCAGCTTGCCGTCCGGCTCCAGCCCCGGCAGGACGCGGGCGCGCGCGCCGGTGGCGATGATGATATGCGGCGATTTCAGGTCCGCGACCGGCTTGCCGTCCTTGTCCGTGACGGCGATTTTGCCCTTGCCCAGCAGCTTGCCGGAACCGTCGAACACGGTGACCTTGTTCTTCTTCATCAGGTGCTTGATGCCGCCCGACAGCTGCGCCGCGACCTTGCGCGAACGCTCGACGATTTTCTTGAAGTCGAAGCTGACTTTTTCAGCCTTGAAGCCGAAGGCGTCGAGGTTGTGCAAAAGGTGGTTGATCTCCGAGCAGCGCAGCAGCGCCTTGGTCGGGATGCAGCCCCAGTTCAGGCAGATGCCGCCCAGATGCTCGCGCTCCACGATGGCGACCTTCATCCCCAGCTGCGCCGCGCGGATGGCAGCGACGTACCCGCCGGGACCGGCGCCGATGACGACGATGTCAAAAGTTTGTTCGGACATTTTCCCTCCTCCGCCACCCCCGCGCAGGCGCGGGTCTGGACTTTTTTATTTTAATCATCGGGCCGGATCCCCGCCTTCGCGGGGATGGCGCGATTTAAAGGATCAAACTCATCGGGCTTTCAAGCAGCTTCTTGAAGACCTGCAGGTATTCCGCGCCGACCGCGCCGTCGATGCAGCGGTGGTCGGTGGACATGGTCACGGTCATCTGCGTGGCGACGGCGAGATGGCCGTCCTTCACCACCGCGCGCTGCTCGCCCGCGCCGACGGCAAGGATGGCCCCCTGCGGCGGGTTGACGATGGCGGCGAATTCGCGGATGCCGAACATGCCGAGGTTGGAGACGGAAATCGTCCCGCCCTGGAATTCCTCGGGCTTCAGCTTGCCGTCGCGGGCCTTGGCGGCCAGAACCTTCATCTCGTTGGAGATGACCTTCAGGCTCTTGTTCGCCGCGTCCTTGATGATGGGGGTGATGAGCCCGTTTTCGGTCGCGACCGCCACGGAAACATCCGCGCGCTCGTACTGCACGATGTTTTCATCCGTCCACGAAACGTTCGCGGCCGGGTATTTCTCGAGCGCGACGGCGGTGGCCTTGATGACGAAATCGTTGACCGATATCTTGAACCCCTCGGCGGAATCGTTCAGCTCCTTGCGCAGCTTCAAAAGCGCGTCGAGGTCGATGTCCACGCTTAAGTAGAAATGCGGCACGGTCTGCTTCGCCTCGCCAAGGCGGCGGGCGATGACCTTGCGCACGCCGGAGTTCGGCACGAGGCTGTAAGGAATGCCGTAAGCATCCGCCAGCGCCTGCGCGCCGGGGCCGGAGGGCGCGACAGGTGCGCGCGTTGCGGGTGCGCCCGCGACGGGAGCCGCCCCTGCTTTGGCCTTGTCCAGATCCGTCACGACGATGCGCCCGTGCGGGCCGGAACCCTTGACGGTCGAAAGGTCGATGCCGCGCTCTTTTGCAATCCGTTTGGCCAGCGGGCTCGCGAAGATGCGTCCACCCGTGGCCGATACCGGCGCGGGCGCGGCTTTTTGCGCCACCGCCATGCTGGGTGCGGGCTTCGAGGGCTCGGCCGAGGGCTGGTTGGCGGGCGTCACCGTCTTGGGCGCGCCGCCCGCACCGATGTTTTTCAGGGCGGAGGCGTCCTCCCCCTCTTCCAGCAGCACGGCGATGAGGGTATTCACGGCCACGCCTTCCGTGCCCGCGGGCACGAGGATCTTGGCGAGCGTGCCTTCCTCCACGGCTTCGACTTCCATCGTCGCCTTGTCGGTCTCGATCTCGGCGATGACGGTGCCGGCCTTGATCTCGTCGCCTTCCTTTTTCAGCCATTTGGCGAGCTTGCCCTCGGTCATCGTGGGCGACAGGGCGGGCATGAGGACATTATGCGGCATAGGACACCTTCTTCGCTGCATCGACGATATGTTCGACCTGCGGCAGCGCCAGTTTTTCGAGGTTGGCGGCGTAGGGCATGGGAACGTCCGCGCCATAGACGCGGGTGACGGGCGCATCGAGGTAATCGAAGCACTGTTCCATCATGATCGCGGCCATTTCCGAACCGATGCCCGCGACGTGCCAGCCTTCCTCCACGGAGACGAGGCGGTTGGTCTTCTTCACGCTCTCGACGATGGTTTCGGTATCCAGCGGGCGCAGGGTGCGAAGGTTGATGACCTCCGCGCTGATGCCCTGCGCGGCCAGTTCCTCCGCCGCCTGAAGGGCGACGCCGACCATGCGCGAGAAAGCGGTGATGGTCACGTCCGTCCCCGCCCGCTCGATCTTGGCGCGGCCGATGGGCAGGATGAAGTCCGGGTCCGTCGGCACCTCGAAGGACTGGCCGTACATGATCTCGTTCTCGAGGCAGACGACCGGGTTGGGGTCGCGGATGGCGGCTTTCAAAAGCCCCTTCGCATCCGCCGATGACCAGGGCGCGATGACCTTCAGCCCCGGCACATGCGCGTACCAGCTGGCGTAGCACTGCGAGTGCTGCGCGCCCACGCGCGACGCCGCCCCGTTCGGGCCGCGGAACACGATGGGGCAGCCCAGCTGCCCGCCCGCCATGTAAAGCGTCTTGGCGGCGGAGTTGATGATATGGTCGATGGCCTGCATGGCGAAATTCCACGTCATGAATTCCGTGACGGGCTTGAGGCCCGAGAAGGCGGCCCCGACGGCGATGCCGGCGAAACCGTATTCGGTGATCGGCGTGTCGATGACGCGCTTGTCGCCGAATTCCTGCAGCAACCCTTGTGTGACTTTATAGGCGCCTTGGTATTCCGCGACTTCCTCGCCCATGACAAACACGTCAGGGTCGTTGCGCATTTCTTCCGCCATCGCGTCGCGCAAAGCTTCGCGCACGGTCAGTGTGACGGTGGGGCCGGTCCAGTCCTTTTCCTGCGCCACGGGCGCGGCGGCGGGCGGAGCCGATTGCGGATGGCACGACGGCTCTGCGACGGGCGCTTCGGCGGCGGCGGGCGCGGCAGCGGGTGCCGCAGCTTCGGACTTCACGTCGGCGGCGCTTTCGCCGTCTTCGAGCAGCACGGCGATGGGCGTGTTGACGGCGACGCCCTCGGTCCCCTCGGGCACGAGGATCTTGCCGAGAATGCCTTCATCCACGGCCTCGACCTCCATCGTCGCCTTGTCGGTCTCGATCTCGGCGATGACGGTGCCGGCCTTGATTTCGTCGCCTTCCTTCTTGACCCACTTGGCAAGCTTGCCTTCTGTCATCGTGGGCGAAAGGGCGGGCATGAGTATCTGAATGGACATGTCTGTTCCCTCTCCTTAAAGCAATACGTCGGTCCAAAGCTCGGACGGGTCCGGCTCCGGGCTCTGCTGTGCGAATTCCGCGGCCTCGTTGACGACGGCCTTGGTTTCTTTTTCGATGGCCTTGAACTCGTCCTCGCTCACCTTGCCGGCTTCGAGGATGACTTTCTTGATGGTGTCGATGGGGTCGTGATGCTCGCGCATTTCCGTGACCTCTTCCTTGCTCCGGTATTTGCCGGGGTCGGACATCGAGTGGCCGCGGTAGCGGTAGGTCGAAAATTCCAAAATCATCGGGCCGTTGCCGCCGCGGATGTATTCCTCCGCCTTCAGCGCGGCCTCGCGCACGGAGAGCACGTTCATGCCATCGACCTTCTCGCCGGGGATGCCGTAGGCCTCGCCGCGCTTGTAAAGCTCGCCCGCCGCGTGGCGTTTCTGGCTGGTGCCCATGCCGTATTTGTTGTTCTCGATGATGAACAACACCGGAAGCTTCCACAGGGCGGCGATGTTGTATGCCTCGTAGATCTGGCCCTGGTTGGCCGCGCCGTCGCCGTAATAGGCAACGCTGATGCCGCCGTCGCCGCGGTATTTATGCGCGAAGGCGAGCCCCGCGCCCAGCGGGCCCGTCACGCCGACGATGCCGTGGCCGCCGTAGAAGCCCTTTTCGCGGCTGAACATGTGCATGGAGCCGCCCTTGCCCTTGGAGTAGCCGCCCTTGCTCCCGGTCAGCTCGGCCATGACGCCCTTGGCGTCCATGCCGCAGGCCAGCATGTGGCCGTGGTCGCGGTACGCGGTGATGACGGTGTCTTTTTCCTGCAGCGTCGATTGCACGCCCACGACGACCGCTTCCTGACCGATGTAAAGGTGGCAGAAACCGCCGATGAGCCCCATGCCGTAAAGCTGGCCCGCCTTCTCCTCGAAACGGCGGATCAAGAGCATGTCTTTATAGTACTGGAGCATCTGCTCCGGCGACGCGATGTTGGAAGGCGATTTCACGCTCTGGAGCTTTGCCTTTCCCGATGAACCTGATGATGCCAATGGAGCCTCTTTTCTCGGTAAAATAACGGTAAAACGATAAAACTGACCTCCCCTAATTAAGCAAATGAAGGGGTTTTTGCAAGGCTGGAAACATAACGCTGATTAGATAATTTACGTAAAGCTTTGGAGCAAAGGCAGCCTGTCGGCGCGCTACATCAAAAACTTCCGCTGGTGGATTGTTCCTGCTGGGTTTTTCCCGCATTTATCTGGTGCACGATACGGTGCAGCAGCATGGCGAGGAAATAGATCATCATGACCGGCCCGACCGGCGTGGTCGTCAGCTTGCCCAGCAGCCGCGCGATGACGGGCAGGACGAACATCACCACCAGCGTGATCTTCTCCCACGGCAGGAAGCCGTCGCGCAGCCCCGTCACCGCCAGCCACGCCATCGGCAGGGCCATGGCGGTCAGGTCGTAATCCAGTATATAGGGCGTGGACATCATGGCCGCGGTGACCAGCATGGCGTATTTCAGCCCGTCTTCCACCGCCGGGCTGCGCCAGACGGCGATGACGCAAAGGGTGCAAAAGACGCTTTCGAACATCTGCGCGGCATAGGCGAGCTGGATGCCGCCGCCCAGCATCCGCACGGCGGAGAATATGCTCTCGATCTTCTCCCAGCCGGTCGGCCCCTGCTCCAGCACGTAATGGCGCGTGAGGCCGAGGCTGTGGAAAAAGGCGATCCACGTCTCCGTGCCGAAGGCCAGCCATGACAGGGCGCAGACGGCGACGACGGTGAAACCCGCCGAGAAAATCGCCCGCCAGTGCCCGCCCGCCAGCAAGGCCAGCGGCAATATCATCCCGAACTGCGGCTTGTAGCACAAAAGCCCGAATAAAACGCCCGCTATCCACGGACGTTTCTTTAGCAGCACCAGCCCGCCGCCCAGCAGCGCGGTGGTCAAAAAGCTGTTCTGCCCGTGGCCCAGCGTCATGAAGGCGCCCGGAAAGGCCAGCGCCGCCGTCATCGCGACGCGCCCGGGGATGATGGCGCGGATGGCGGCCAGATACATCGGCAGCGTCGCCGCCATCCAGACGAAAAGCGCCCAGACGTAAGGCAGCATGGCGAGCGCGGTCGCCAGCAACAGGAAGATGGGCGGGTAATGCCAGCCGAAGAACGGCGGCTTCACGTCTTGCTTGTAGGGCAGCGCCGCTTTTTGTACGGCATAGTGCTTTTTATAGTCATAGGCATCCGCCGGATGGCCCCGCAGGGAAAGCCTTCCCGCCGCCCAGACGTCCATGAAATCCGTACCCAGCGGGCGGCGCCCCTGATCGATCCCGTGGCGGCTGGCCGCCAGCACAATGATGATGGCGATGGCGTAAATAACGAGGAAGATGCGCGGATAGTCGCGCACGCGGCGGGCGTTCAGCCATTTGGCCTCGCGCAGGAAACCCATGCGGCAGCGCGAAGATTTCTCCGTCCCCTCCCCGCCCGGCATCAGCGCATGCCCGCGTTGCGGCGGGCGTTCTCGAAGGCGTTGCGCACGTCCTCTTCGGAGATACCCAGTTCCCGCGCGGCGCGGCCGAAATCGGGCGGCGGCGGGCCGACGGCTTTTTGCAACCGGTGGAAATCGACGCCCAGCGTGCGCGCGGCTTCTTCCATGATCTGTCGGTGCGGGTCGCCATTGCCGCCACCGCGCATGTCGTCGTTCCGGCCCATGCCGCCCCGCTGCCCGCGCGAGACCGGCGTGCCCTTGAAGCAGCCGATGATATAGGGATATTCGGGCGTGATGTTGTAGTGGTAAATCTCCTGCATCTTGCCGTTCCACATCACCTTGCTGACATGGCCGTGGCAGGCGTCGAGGTCCTTGTCGTGCAAAATTTTTCCGTCATCGCCGTGCATGCCGTAAATACCGAAACCGTCGAGCGCATAGCCGACAAGGTCGCTGGGCCTGCCCGCCGCGCCGTCGTCGTCGCGCAGGCAGGGGCTGTTGCTGTGGTAATGATATTGCCCGCTGCGCTCGGGGTGGCCGTCGCATTTGTCCTGCACCTCGTGCGCGGCGGCGTCGCGGCCCGCGGCGTCCAGCCCGTTGAACAGCGCCACGCCGTCGAGGGTGAAGCCGATCATGCCCATCGGCACGCAGGAAGGCTGTGCGGCCTCTTGCGGCATCAACGGCAGTTTCAACAGGATGTTCTGCGCCGAAATGGCGTTGGGGTTGGTGTCATAGCGATAGGCCGGGTCGGACCGGCGGATGGGAAAATTTCCCGTCGCATGTTCGGGCAGGTTGTTGGCGCGGATGACGCGCATGCCGTCCTCCACGCTGACGGAGACTTGCGAAGACGGCCATTCCTGCGCGCCGCCCACATGCGGTTTTTCATCGGGATACCATGTATCGCCGTCCAGCCAGTCGCCCGAATGGCGCGCGCCGTTGCCGAAGAAATGCTGCTGGCAGGAATAGATATAGCCCGCGCGCGGTGACGTGGAGACCTTGCCGTCGCCGACGGGCAGCCCCTCCCCCTCATGCGCCAGCGCGGCGGAAAGGGGAACGAGCAGCGCGAAAAGCGCCATGACCAAGAAGCGCGGAAGAAAACTTTTCATACCCCTGAAACCCGTTTTTATTATCGTTCTTGCTTGTCCGTCACGATGACTTTTTCGTCCGGCTGGACGTAGCCCAGCACGATGCGCGCGCGCTCGTCCAGCATGTCGAGGTCGAGGCTGGAGGGGCGCAGCAGCTTGACGCGGTTTTCAAGCGCCTGCCGCTCGGCCAGCTTTTCGTCATAGAGCTTCTGGCTCGCCGCCTTCTTGCGCTCCAGCCCCTTGTAGGCGAAATAGCCGCGCTCCCCGTGCATGAGGTGGTAGGCGAAATAGAAGAAGAGCCCGAAACTGATGAAGGTTGCGAGGAATTGCGATATGGAGGCGTTGCGGCGGGACTCTGGAACTCTCATACCCTATCGAATCATACATGAGTCATAACGTCAACAAAAATTGCTTTGATTCAATGAGATACACGCAAAAAGACGATATTCCAGAAAATGGGTAAAATGTTGACTCCCGCGCCGCGAAAGCTAATTATAGCGGCAGCCGAAAACCGCAATTTTAAAGGACACGCGCGCCATGACCGCCAACCCCGCCCAGCACCACATTTCCCTGCAGGATTTCAAGATCGGCAACGACATGCCCTTCGTCCTCATCGCGGGGCCCTGCGCCCTTGAAAGCCGCGACCACGCCTTCGACATGTCGGGCGCGCTGAAGGAGATGACGCAAAAGCTGGGCATTCCGCTCATCTACAAATCCTCGTTTGACAAAGCCAACCGCACCTCGCTCAAAGCCGGGCGCGGCATGGGCATCGAAAAAGGCCTGCCCATCTTCGCCGACATCCGCAAGGAACTGGGCCTGCCGGTCGTGACCGACGTTCACGCGCCCGAGCAATGCGCCGAAGTGGCCGAAGCGGTGGACGTGCTGCAGATCCCCGCCTTCCTCTGCCGCCAGACGGACCTGCTGGTCGCGGCCGCGAAGACCCAAAAGATCATCAACGTCAAGAAGGGCCAGTTCCTCGCCCCCTGGGACATGAAGAACGTCGCCGCCAAGGTCACCGAAAGCGGCAACGCCAACGTGATGCTGTGCGAGCGCGGCGTAACCTTCGGCTACAACACGCTGGTCAACGACATGCGCGCCCTGCCCATCATGGCGGAAACGGGCCACCCCGTGGTGTTTGATGCCACCCACTCCGTCCAGCAGCCGGGCGGCGCGGGCACGGCCACCAGCGGCGACCGCCGGATGGTGCCGCCCCTCGCCCGCGCGGCCATCGCCGTCGGCTGCGCCGCCGTCTTCATGGAAACGCACCAGAACCCGGACAGCGCGCCTTCGGACGGCCCCAACATGGTCAACCTGAAGGACATGCCCGCTATCCTCGAGCAGCTTCTGGACATCGACCGCCTCATCAAGCCGCAGGCCTATGCGGCGGCCAAGACCAAGGCGGCCTGACAAGGCATGAGCCTGCCCGCGCCGGACATCTTGGATGACAAGGTCATCACCGCGATAGATTTCGAAACCGCGTGGTACCAGCCGCACAGCGCCATCGCCCTCGGGCTTTCGGTCATCCGCGGCGGCGTGGTGACGGAGACGCGGTCGTGGCTGTTCCGTCCGCCGGGTTCGCGCGGCCGGCCCGCCTATATCCGGCCCGATTTCATCGCCATCCACGGCATCCGCCCCGAAGACCTCGAGGGCAAGCCCGATTTTTCCGGCGTCTGGCCGGAGATCATGCCCTACCTCGAACAGAGCCGCACCCTGCTCGCGCATAACGCGCGCTTCGACCGGAATGTTTTATACGCCACCGCCGACCACTACGGCATCAACCTGCCCAGCTTCGACTGGGTCTGCACCGTCGATGTTTCGCGCGTGACATGGCCGGGGCTTGAAAACCACAAGCTTTCCACCGTCTGCCGCCACCTCGACATCCCCCTCGACCACCACGACGCGGCCTCCGACGCGCACGGCTGCGCAAATATTTATTTGAGGGCGACCAAACAAAGGGAGGCTTGACGCCACATGTCCCGCTTTACGACCCCCTTCGGATTTGAAACGACGGCGGACGAAATCATCCAGAAGATCGACCTGCGCGGAAAGACTGCCATCGTCACCGGCGGTGGCGGCGGAATCGGCACGGAAACCGCGCGCGCCCTTGCATCGGCAGGCGCGGCCGTCACACTTGCCGTCAGGCGCGTGCAAGCGTCGGAACCTGTCGCCGCCGACATCAGCCGCGCGACGGGAAATCCGTCCGTCAGCGTTCGGCATCTCGATCTGGCGGACCTGAATTCCGTGAAGGCCTTCACCGGGGAATGGAGCGGCCCCGTGCACATCCTCGTCAACAACGCCGGAATCATGGCCGTGCCCGAGCTGCAGAAAACGCCACAGGGCTTCGAGCTTCAGTTCGGCACCAACTTCCTCGGGCACTTCGCCCTGACCGCCGGCCTGCACAAGGCGCTGGCGGCCGCGCAGGGCGCGCGCGTGGTTTCCGTCAGTTCCAGCGGCCATCTTTTCTCGCCGGTCATCTTCGACGATCTGAACTTCGACTTCATTCCTTATACGCCCTTCGGCGCCTACGGGCAGTCCAAGACCGCCAGCGCATTGCTGGCCGTCGCCGTCACGCGCCGGTGGGCGGACGACGGCATTTGCGCGAACGCGCTGCATCCCGGCGCCATTGCGACGGGGCTGCAAAAATACACCGGCGGGTTGAAAACGCCGCCGCCCCTGCGCAAAACCGTGCCGCAGGGCGCGGCGACGTCGGTCCTTCTCGCCGCCTCGCCGCTTCTCGACGGCATCGGCGGATTGTATTTCGAGGATTGCAACGAGGCCCGGCAAGTCGCGAAGCGACCGACCGACTTCACGGGCGGCTATGCCCCCTACGCCCTCGACCCGGAAAACGCCGAACGCCTTTGGGAAACCGCGCTGGAGCTGACGGCCTGAACGGCGCGGGCAGCGGCGGCTTCAAATTCACGATGAATGAAAATCTCACCCCGCGCCCGGCTTGATCTGGCTGGCGTTTTTAGGCGGGGCTTTGGCGGGGGGATTGGCCTGCCCGGCATCGAGCGCCGCGGGTTTCGTGCCCATGAACTTGCTGCCGCCGGCCGCGGCGGTTTTTTCCTCCCGCAGCACCTGCGCGCGGATGGCCGGGGTCTCGACGATTTTGCCGCCCAGTTCCTCGGCGTCGAATTTCGGGCCCCAGAACTGCGCCTCGAACTCGCGCGGCATGCCGTTCGGGGTATTCGGGTATTTCTCCATCGCCTCCACGATCTGCCGGAGGTTTTTCACCTTGCCGTGTTCCGGGTTGCTGTCGTGCAGGAAGTTGGCGGTATTCTCGTTCACGTCGTCGCCGTGGCGGGAAAAGAAATTGCCCATGCTGTCATCGACGGTGAAGGTCCATTTATTCGCATCCAGACTCGCGACCGGCACGACCATGAAATGCGAATAGGAGCTGCCGTGGCCCGCCATCAGCTTCAGCAGGTTTTCGGGGTCCTTCGTCAGGGTGAAGAAAACCGGGTTCTCGCGGTCGCCCTTGATGCCGCCCTGCTCGCGCAGCCACTCGTCGGTCGCCTTGCGGTCTTCGTAATAGACGCGCTGGTCGCGGTTGCCGTTTTCATCGGCCGGCCCCTTGCCGCGGAAAGGATGCCTTTCCTCCATGACCTTGATGGCGTCCTCTTTCGGCAGGTCGAGCGTGGAGCTGAAATCATGCCCCTCGGTATAGCCGCGGATGACGTAATAGCCATCGACGTTCACCGTATCGGCGCCAGCGCTCTGCCCGTTTTGCGACATTGAAAAGACCCGCCGTTCGGAAGGTTAACAGGAAGTTAATCCACCTGAATATCTTAACATAAAAACGAAAATCCGGCAAATGCAGCAGCAGGGAAAGACGGCGAACAATGATTTGCAACAGCCCCCCGCAAGGGCTATTCTCAGGGCAGTTTTTTAACCCTTTTTTGCAAGGAAGAACCCCATGACAGCCATTGTTGATATCGTCGCCCGCGAGATTCTGGACAGCCGCGGCAACCCCACCGTCGAAGTCGATGTCGTACTGGAAAGCGGCGTGGTCGGCCGCGCGGCGGTGCCCTCGGGCGCCTCGACCGGCGCGCATGAAGCGGTGGAAAAGCGCGATGGCGACAAAAAGCGCTTCGGCGGCAAGGGCGTGCTGAAGGCGGTCGAGGCCGTCAATACGGAGATCTTCGAAACCCTCTCGGGCATCGACGCCACCGAGCAGACCCTCATCGACGAGCTGATGATCGACCTCGATGGCACCCCCAACAAGGCCCGCCTCGGCGCGAACGCCATTCTGGGCGTCAGCCTCGCCACGGCGCACGCGGCCTCGGCCGAGCTGGACCTGCCGCTGTACCGCTATGTGGGCGGCACCTTCTCCCACCTGCTGCCGACGCCGATGATGAACATCATCAACGGCGGCGCCCATGCCGACAACTCCATCGACTTCCAGGAATTCATGATCATGCCCGTCGCCGCGCCCAGCGTCGCCGACAGCGTCCGCATGGGTTCCGAGATTTTCCATGCGCTTAAAAAGCTTCTCTCGGAAAAAGGTTTCAATACCGCCGTGGGCGATGAAGGCGGCTTCGCGCCCAACTTTAAAAGCACGGAGCAAGGCCTTGAGTTCATTATGAAGGCTATCGCCGCCGCGGGCTACAAAGCGGGCGGTGACGTCGTCCTTGCGCTTGACGTGGCGGCAACGGAGTTTTTCAAGAAAGGTAAATACCACCTTGAAGGAGAAGGCAAAACCCTGTCTTCCGACCAGATGGTCAAATACTACGAGAAGCTGGTCGCCAAATTCCCCATCGTTTCCATCGAGGACGGCATGGCCGAGGACGACTGGAGCGGCTGGGTCAACCTGACCAAGGCGCTGGGCGACAAGATCCAGCTGGTCGGCGACGACCTGTTCGTCACCAACACCGCCCGCCTGAAGGAAGGCATCGAGAAAAAAGCCGCCAACGCCATTCTGGTCAAAGTCAACCAGATCGGCACCCTGACCGAAACGCTGAATGCGGTGCAGACCGCGCAGAAGGCGGGCTTCGGCGTGGTCTTCTCCCACCGCTCGGGCGAGACGGAGGATTCCACCATCGCCGACCTCGCCGTCGCGACCAACGCGGGGCAGATCAAGACCGGCTCCCTCTCCCGCTCCGACCGCATCGCGAAATACAACCAGCTCATCCGCATCGAGGAACAGCTCGGCCCCTCCGGCTGCTTCGCCGGTCGCGACGCGCTGAAGATCCCGGCGCCCAAAAAGCCCGCCCTGCGCGCGGTGAGCTCGAAAGCGAACGGCAAGAAGAAACGCGCCTGATCGCGCCGCGCGCCACAACGGAAACACGGCCGATGAAACGCGGTATGCCGCTGCCCGCCCTGATGCTGTCGCTGCTGATTGCGGCCGGCACGGGGCTGGCTGCCGCGCCCGCCGTCGCCGCGAAGGAAAAGACGAAAACGGAAACGAAAGCCGCGCCCAAAACCGTCCCGAAATCCACTCTGGAATCCGCCGCCGCGCCGCAGGATAACGCGCCGCCCGAAATCTCGCCGGAAGAACAGGCCTACCGGAAGCGCATCTTCTCGAACCCCTTCTACTCCCAGATCATGGCGGCGGCGAAAACGCTGCGGGGCCGGGATATGGTGGACTTCATCGACATGGCGATACAGCAGGACAGCCAGCGGATGGAGGTCATCGCCTATTGGCTGCGCGACCATTCCTTCCTTGAAAAGGACGCCGCCAAGGTCAATTCCCTCTACTTCATGGCCTATGCGGACGTGCTGTTCTGGCGCGCGGATGAATTCAAGGCGAAGGGCGACAAGGTTTCCTACCATGCCTTCCTGAAGGAATCGCTGCAAAGCCTCTACGCCTTCGAAGCGCTGGCCAGCGCCGACGCGCAGCGCTGCGAAGACGCCACCGCGCTGCAGTCCGTGCGCAACAACATGCTGCTGAACCGCTTCGACCGCGTGCTGCCCGCCTACCTGATGTTCCCCGAGGAAACATTCACCGCCATGGGCAAGATCGCGGTCCTGCTCGAAAAGCGCTTCGCCGCAAGACCGCCCAACCACGACATCTGCGGCATGGGCGCGGGGCGCATCCTCGATATTTCAAAACAGCCCGGCACGAAAAAGAAATTCGTGGACGATCCTTACGCCAGCGGCCATTTGCGCGCCCGGCTGGTGCCGCCGCCCGGCTATGTCTATCACTCCAGGCTCATTCCCGTTAAGGCGTGGAACAAAAAGCGCGACGAGCTGGACGCCTTCCTGCAGAGCGACTGGCTGCGCCGCTACGTGGTGCTGAAAGACGCGGCGGAAAAGCAGCAGGCAGCGCAGGGCGCGCAAGACGAGGATGACATCGGCGAAACCGCCGCGGCGCGCCAAAAATAATCCCCGCGCCTTGACCGTTACGGCAAATGCGGAAAAATAACCCGCGCAAGCCCGGCGCATTTATTCTATGCTTGTGGGCGCAAGGCATTTTTCAGGAAAGGGCTTTCTCCATGGCATCATCATCCGTTTTCTCCCGCGCGCTGCTGGCGATGGCCTGCTGCGCCTGCATCGGGCTTTCCATGGCCGCCACGCCCGCCTTTTCCGCAACGAGCGCTGCGGGCGCGCAGAAAAATCTGGACGCACAGGTCCGGGCCGGCGTCGCAAAGATGGAAAACGACCCTTTCTTCAAAGAACTGGACACGATGGCCGCAGACCACAACGCGCCGGAGGTTTCCGGCTACATCAACAAGCGCGTGCAAGCAAACGAAAAGCTCCTTTCCATCGCGCTGCACTGGCTGGAAATGCGCGGGATGCACTGGCCCGACCGGGCGGATTACGACGGCAATTACCTCATCCTGTATTCAGACTATCTGCACAGTCTCGGCGACAGCCTGATGAAGTCCGGCAACAAGAAGAACGCGGACATCATGCTCAAAAACTCCCTGCTGGCGCTCATGTCGGCGGAGGCAGTGCTGATGGCAGACGCCAAGCGATGCGAAGACCGCTCGGTCATGAGCGTACTGCGCGGGCGCATGATGGCGCCGCGTTTCGACTCGCTGAAGGACGCCTATGGGCTCATCCCGGAAAAAGCTTATGAAGACATGAGCCGCGCCGCCCTGCAGGAAGAGGAACAGCACGGTAAGCGCCCCCCCAACATCGACCTGTGCATGCTGGGCGCGGATGCCATGAACGACATGATGAGCCAGAAAAACATGAAGAAGGAAGTCGTCAAGGATCCTTCCGCCCCCGGCGGAAAGAAAGTACGCATGACCCTGCCGGAAGGCTACAAGTTCCAGCCCAAAACAGTGCCGGACGGCCAATGGCTTGCATGGCGGGAAGATATCCGCAACTACCTGAGGACCGACTGGCCGAACCGCTACAAAATCTACCGCAAGGCGGCCGGCGCCGGCGGATTCAGCGGGCAGTCGGGCAGTGCCGCGACGAGCGGCGGGAAAAAATAAGGATCGTTCCTCAGACCAGCCGGGACTTATCGACCGCCGCGCGGATGAAGGCGGTGAAGAGCGGGTGCGGCTGGAAGGGTTTCGACTTCAGCTCCGGGTGGAACTGCACGCCGACGAACCACGGGTGGTCCTTCAGCTCGACGATCTCCGGCAGCTTGCCGTCCGGCGACATGCCGCTGAAGGTCAGCCCCGCGTCCTCCAGCTGCTTTTTGTAAGTCGTGTTGACCTCGTAGCGGTGGCGGTGACGCTCGGAAATCTCGTTCGTCTGGCCGTAGGCTTCCCAGACTTTCGTGCCGGCGACCAGCTTCGCGGGATAGGCGCCAAGGCGCATGGTGCCGCCGAGGTCGTCCTGCGCGGCGCGTTTTTCGAGCTCGTCGCCCTTCACCCATTCGGTCATCAGCCCCACGACGGGGTTGCCGTATTTGCCGAATTCGGATGAGCCGACGTCGTTGAGCCCCGCCATGTTGCGCGCGACCTCGATGACCGCCATCTGCATGCCGAGGCAGATGCCGAAATAGGGTATCTTGCGCTCGCGCGCGAACTGCACGGCGCGGATCTTGCCTTCCGTCCCCCGCTCCCCGAAGCCGCCGGGCACCAGGATGCCATCGACGTTTTCCAGCAGGTGGATGCTGTCGTCCTTTTCAAAGATTTCGGCGTTCAGCCAGGACAAGTTGACCTTGACGTTATTGGCGAAGCCGCCGTGGGTCAGCGCCTCGGACAATGACTTGTAGCTGTCGAGCAGCGAGGTGTACTTGCCGACGACGCCGATCGTGACCTCCCCTTCCGGGTGCTGCACCTTCTTGACGATGTCGTCCCACTTGGAAAGGTCGGGCGCGGGCGCGTCCAGCTCGAAATACTTCAGCACCTGCTCGTCCAGCCCCTCGCGGTGATAGCTGACCGGCACCTGATAGATGCTGGAAACGTCGAGCGCGGGAATGACGCGCTCCGCCGGAATGTTGCAAAACAGCGCGATCTTGCGGCGCTCTTCCGAGGGGATTTCGCGGTCGGCGCGCACCAGCAGAATGGAGGGCTGGATACCGACCGACAAAAGCTCCTTCACCGAGTGCTGGGTCGGCTTGGTCTTCAGCTCGCCCGCGGTCTTGATGTAGGGCATCAGCGTCACGTGGATGAACAGCGCGTTCTTCAGCCCCACCTCGTTGCCGAACTGGCGGATGGCTTCAAGGAACGGCAGGCTCTCGATGTCGCCGACCGTGCCGCCGACTTCGCACAGCACGAAATCCGCGTCGCCCCCGTCGGAATCCTTATTGTCGGAGCCGATGAAGTCCTTAATCTCGTTGGTGATATGCGGGATGACCTGCACGGTCGCGCCAAGGTAGTCGCCGCGACGCTCTTTTTGCAGCACGTTCCAGTAAACGCGGCCCGTGGTGATGTTGTCGGACTTGCGCGCGGCGACGCCGGTGAAACGCTCGTAATGGCCGAGGTCGAGGTCGGTCTCCGCGCCGTCGTCGGTCACATAGACCTCGCCGTGCTGGTAGGGGCTCATGGTGCCCGGATCGACGTTGAGATAGGGGTCAAGCTTGCGCAGGCGGACCTTGAAGCCGCGCGCCTGTAAAACGGAACCCAGCGCGGCGGAGGCAAGCCCCTTGCCAAGGGACGACACCACCCCGCCCGTGATGAAGATATAGCGTGGCATGATCAACTCCCCCTTTTACTGATCCTGTCCTTATTTCGCGACGGGCGCCGTGGGCGTCTTCTCCGTTTTCGTGGTCGCTTTGGTCTCTGTTTTCGTCTCTGCGGGTTTCTTTACCGCCGTTGCGTCCTTGTCTGCGGGCGCGGCGGGAACGGAAACTTCTTTCTTCTTGTCGTCCGGCTTGGCTTCGCCGGTCTTGATGACAAGCGCGGGTTTCTTGGCGGCGCCGTCGTTCACGCCGTCCAGAATGCTTTTCTGCGCGGGACGGTGGCTGGCCGCGATGGCCAGGAACATGCTGGTCGTGAAAAAGACGGCCGCCAGCAGGGTCGTGGCGCGGGTCAGCACGTCGCCGGAACGGCGCGGCATCATCAGGTTCGACATCGTACCCGAGCTGCCCATGAAGCCGCCGCTTTCCGCCGGCTGCACAAGCACGAGCGCGATGATCGAAACGGCGACGATAAGGTGAATGACGAGCAGTACTGATTCCATGGTTCCCTCGGCGTATTCCCGCGGGCAGCCTTCCGGCGGCCCGTCCATATTATTATGTGAACTTGCGGCGTTATATATTCTGCTGAATGTTTAGTGCCCTTTGGGGGAAAAATCCAGAAGTTTTTATATAAAGCCCCGTGCCGCTGCTCGACCGGAACGGGGGGCCGGAATTAGTGATGGTTGTGCTTGTTGCGCAGAGCCTCGGCATAGCGCCCCTTCCAGTAATCCGTGTATTTCGAGCGCAATTCGCTGCGGATATCCGTCCATTGCGAGGTGGTGACGTCCCGCGGGTTGTATCGGGACGGGTCGCTCAGCGCCCTCTCCCCCTGCAGGCAAAGCTGCAGGTTGAACGGGCGGTCGCTTTTCTGGGCCTCCACCTGCATGGCCGAATACCATGCCAGCTTGACCTCGTTCCTGTTCAGGTAGGTATAGGCATAGTCGATGTCCTTGTAGCGCGGCAGCAGGTTCTGCGCGACGACGCCGACGACGGAATCGTCGCTGCAGCGCCTTGCATCCGCCATGGCCATCAGCTCATAGGTCAGCAACGCCTTGAACGCGTCCAGCGTGGCCTGCCGGTACTGCGTGGCCTGTCCTCCCCCGCCCCGCATCTGCTTGACCATCTGCGCGCGGGCGTATTCGACGTCGTAGAGCTTCAGGAAATAGACCGCGTTGATCTTGCTGTCGTCCACCTGCCCGTAGGTATTGTCGATCAGCCATGAAGACATGACGCCGAGGGTCGCGATATCCGTCTTGCTGTCGCTGATGGTCCGGTCGATCAGGGAAACGGCGGCATCGACGCCTTTCTTGGCCGCGTTGAAGCTCAGCGACTGATAGAGCGGCGACATATGCGCGTCATCCGCCGCGCGCCCGGCCGCAGGCAGCAGGAAAAGGCCGCAAAGAACAAAAGCCGCCGCTATCCATCTCATACGCATATCGCCCACCCGTCCGTCTATAAAATTGAAATATTCGCCCGCCGATTTTTTAAAAGATATTCTTTTTTTGTAATATTGACAGCCATGAAACCATGCCGCCGATGAAAACAGTATATGGCCTCACTGTGTTAATGCAAGTTTATCCCGCGCAAGTGAAGCGCAGCTGAAGGAAGGAAACGCTTTTGTATCAGGCGCTTAACGCCTTTCCTTCGGCGCTGGCCTGCGCGATGCCCCAGAATTCGCCGGACTTCAGGCTCGCGCCGCCGACCAGAACGCCATCGACGTTGGCAATATGGAGAATCTCGCCCGCGTTGCCCTGCTTGACCGAGCCGCCGTACAAAAGCTTGAGCCACGCACCGTTCTTGACCTTTTCGCTGGCCTTGGCGCGGATGAGCGCGTGCATGTGACGGATATCGTCGGCCGAGGCGGTCTTGCCCGTGCCGATGGCCCAGATGGGCTCATAGGCGATGACGGTGTTTTCCGGCGTCGCCGTCTCGGGGACGGAGGCGCGCAGCTGTTCCGTCACGACTTCATCCGCCTTACCCGCGCTGCGCTGCGCGTCCGTCTCGCCGATGCAGATGATGGCGATCAGCCCCGCGGCCTGCGCGGCCTGCGCCTTGGCGTTGACCTGCGCGCTGGTTTCGCCGTGGTTCTGGCGACGCTCGGAATGGCCGAGGATGACGTAGCTGCAGCCGAGGTCTTTGAGCATCTGGGCCGATATATCGCCGGTATGGGCGCCGGAGACCTGTTCGTGGCAGTCCTGCGCGCCCCATTTTATGTCCGTATCCTTCACGATGTCCCCGACCATGGCGATGAGCGGCGCGGGCGGGCAGAGAACCATCTCGAAATCCGCGGATTTATGGTTTCTGGCGGCATCGGCCAGTTCCTGCGCGCGGGTGCGGCTGTCATCCAGCAACCCGTTCATTTTCCAGTTCCCCACGATAAGCTTGGCGACGGACATGGCGTCATTCCTTCCCTGCAAGAGTTGCCGTTTTTAAAGCCTTGACATCTTGAATAAAAAGCTGTGGATTATCAAGGCATTTATACAGGAGAATACCGCCCATGCTGAACGTCATGCGCTCGTCGTCGAAGCTCAAATACATCCTCGTTTCCATCATCTTCCTTGCGATGGGCGGGCTGGCGCTGGTCAACCAAGGTACCTTTATGGGCGGCAGCCGCGGCCTGAACGTGGCGCGCGTGGGCGGGCAGAAGATTTCCCGCGGGGAATTCGACCGCATGATGCAATCCACCATGCGCATGCAGCGCATGAGCCCGCAGCAGGCCGTCCTTTCCGGCTTGCCGCAGAAAGAGCTGGACCAGGAAATCACCCGCCGCCTCTTTTCGCTGAAGGCGAACGATATGGGGATCCTCGTCAACGACGAGATCGTGCGCAAGAAAATCCTCGAACTGCTCAAGCCCTTCACGGGACAGGGGCTGGACGAGAAAAAGGCGCTGAGCCAGCTTCTGTACGGCTATGGCATGAACGAAGACGAACTGGTCGCGCTCCTCCGCCGCCAGACCGCCAACGAAACCCTCGGCCGCATCATCACCGAGGGCGCGAAAGCGCCGGGCCAGATGCTGGACGACGCGATGAAGTACCGCTATGAATGGCGGCGCGGCGAGTATGTCAAGATCACCGCCGCCGACCTGCCCAAGACGCCCGACCCTTCCGACGACAAGCTGAAGGAATATTACAAGACGATTTCCTCGCGCTTCATGCTGCCGGAATTCCGCAGCTTCTCCGTGCTGATGCTCGACCGCACCGCCATCGGCGGCAAGGCGGAGCCGGACGACGCGGACCTGAAGGCCTATTACGACGCCCATGCCGACAGCTACACCGAGCCCGAAAAACGCCAAATCGCGCAGGTCGTCGTGGACGACGAGGCGACGGCCAAAAAGATCTACGCCGACGCCAAGGCGGGCAAGAGCCTGAAAGAGCTGGCCGACGCGCTGGACAAGGACGCCGTCAAGGGCAAGCCCAAGAAGGCCAGTTACGTCGAGAACACCTATACCGCCAACGACCTGCCGCAGGAACTGTCCGGCGCCTTCAAGCAGGACGCGGGCGGGCTGCTGGAGCCGGTGAAAAGCCCGCTGGGCTGGCACGTGCTGGATATCGAAAAAATCACCCCCGCCGCGCCCAAGCCTTTCGACAGCGTCAAGAAGGACGTCGCGAAAGCCTATGAATCCGAGCACGACGACGGCGAGGCGATGTACAAGCTGGCGGACGACGTCGATGACATGGTCGGCGGCGGGCAGAACCTCGCCGAGATCGCCAAGCATTACGGGCTGAAGCTGCACAGCTTCGCCGGCCTCGACGAAAAAGGCATGACCGAGGACGGCAAGAAGGCCGATACCGACGGCGTGCCCGTCTTCGACAAGGTTCTCGCCGCCGCCTTCACCGGGCAAAAGAACGTCCCGAGCGAGCGCATCGACACGCCGAACGGCGGCTTCCTGCTGGTCGAGGTGACGGGCGTCACCCCCGCGCAGGAACGCGCTTTCGACAAGGTGCGCGCCGAGGTGCTGAAGGACTGGCATCATGAAAAGGACATCGCCGCGCTGGACGAAAAAGTCTCGAAGGTGATGGAGCGCATCAAGCTCGGCGATTCTTTCGACAAGGTCGCGCAAAGCCTCGGCAAGAAGCCGCAGATGACGGATTTCGTCCAGCGACGGGAAGACCCCGCCGACAAGAAGGCGCCCAAGCTCGACCGCGGCATGGTCCCCGCCCTCTTCTCCATCGACAAGGTGGGCGAGGTCACGACCGTCAACGGCGCGGACAGCGTCACCATCATGCGCCTCGCGGGCCGCAAGATCGACCTGCCCAAGGACACCAAGCGCGAGGACATGGACGCGCTGCGCGCCCTGCTCGGCCAGTCCATCCAGTCCGACCTGCTGATGGAATACCGCCACCACCTGTGGAACAAATACGACGTCGAAACCTACCCCGAAGTGCTGGCTTCGATGTACAAAAACAACGACGACGCGGGCGAGTGACGGGCCCCGCTTCCAAGCAAAAAACAAAACGCCCTTCCGGTTGGAGGGGCGTTTTGTTTTGGGGTGTAGCTGAATAACAATTTCATTCGGGACGCCAAGAAAATGCTTTTTGACGTAGCTTCACGATTTCAACGTGATTCAAATATCTCGAGCCCTCCAACTCATTTTCAATATCGACAACCTTTTCACGGTTACCTTTTAACCGAACCATGTCCCAAAAAAATGCGTCTTGAAAACTCTTCTCTATCCCATCTCCACGGGAATAGGCAGCACTCAGCATATACTGCGCATAGGGATTGCCTTTCAGCGCGGATTTTTTGAACCACTTGGCAGCCGTAAGGCTATCCTGCGCATATCCCCAACCGTTGTTGAAAAGCATTCCCACCCAGTACTGCAGTTCCAGATTTCCCGTTTCAGCCTTTTTCAAGTCGATCTTCGGCTGCCATGCACGCAATTCTTTGCCAACTTCACTTTTTTGTTTTGTGCTCAATTTTGCCGCATCTTCATCGGCCGTTCCGCCTATATACGCCTTTTCTGAAAGCTTGCGCCAAAAGTAGGCTTGCACATTATCATGATGGGGATTCTTTACATCGCCATAGAACAAGCTCAATGAAAGCTGACCTTCTGGCGATCCTTCCTCGGCTGCTTTTTTGATGAGGGCAAACGCCTTTTCTTTATCCTCATGGCACCCCTTTCCCAAGTAATACAGCCACCCGAGAAAAACTTGCGCCTGTACATTGCCTTTACGCACTTCGTCCAAGGCTTCATTATAACTAGGCTCAGGTTCGGTTCTTATGTCTCTGCAGGGAAGCGCCTTACGAATATTTTTATCAAGCCGTACAGTATCCGGGATAGCATAGCCCGCTTTCGTGCAATATCCGTCACGATAGTATGCAGACGCCACTAGGGGCCGATGCCGAGAATATTGCAAATGCATCGGCTTCATACTACTCGCAACGCTCTCAATATGATTTCTTTGCGTTACGGCAAGGTGTTCTTCAACTATCTTTTGCGCCTTGTGAATTTCCTTGTCCGAATATCTACCCGCGATAAAAGGATCATCTGCCTTCTGCATAACGCTGCCACTTTTTTTCCAATATCGACTCTGAAGAAGACGAAACCAGAAATAAGCCTTGCGATAGTCGGCGGGAAAATCTTTACAGCCTCCTGCATATAACATGAAAAGGCCTACAGAGCCGTAATTTTCAAGTCTCAGTGCCGACTGACGAAACCATAAGGAAGCTTGTTTGCAATCCTGTTTAACTCCCTTTCCATCACGATATAGCCTAGCCAGAAAAAGCGCTGCTAGCGGATCTCCTTGGGTAGCCGCCGTCTTGAATAACCCTGCAGCCTTTGTAGTATCTTTTTGAACGCCCTCACCCTGCTGATACATCTTGCCCAAATATATCAAAGAGGCCTCGTCGCCTTGAGCAGCGGAAGCACCCAGCCATTTAGCGGCCAAAGCCGGATTCTTGCCAATATTGCGAGACCACTGATACATCTCTCCGAACTCGTTAGTTACTGGAGAGAGGCCAATGTTTTTACTGGGAACGAACTTGACAGCCTTCGTCAGCTTGGCACCACTGACATATATAAAGCCGAGCGTTCTTTGCCAGACCATATTGCCGTCTTCTGCGGCACGCTCAATAGTTTTGAAATCCCTTTCAGATCGACTAACCTCACCCGGCACCATTGCATGACTTAAAGATGGCAATAGGACCATCAAAGCATATAAACAAAACAGAACCCATCGGTTCAGAATAAAGTGAAAGCCTCGTTTCACTGCCTTGGCACCTGCGCCTCGTGCCCGCCGGGGCGGTAGCGGTCCATGACTTCGTCGAGCTTTTCGTTGGTGATGTCGGGGTTGGCTTTTTGCAGGCAGGGCAGCAGGGCCGCCTTGTTGCTTTTGACCCGCGTTTCGGATTCCGGGCGGTTGCCGCCGGGCGTGGGGTTCACCATGTCGAAACAGGCGACGAACTGCCCGGGCGTGACGCCGAGGTCATGCGCGATGGCCGCCACCGGCCGCTTCGGGTCGTTCTTCAGCATGGGCGGATTATCCGCCGCCAGCGCCGCCCCCGCCCGGCACATCAGGGCGATGGCGATGACAGGCATGATGACGGCAGTCTTTTTCATGGTGATGAACCTTTCCTTCAATGCGCGGCGGATACGGGCGCCGACTTCACCGCATCCTCCTTCTTCACGTCGGCCTTGGCGACATGCCCGGCGGCGGCCGCGGCGCGGTGGTGGGCGGTGCGAAGGGAGATGACGGTGCGCAACGGCACGAGGTCGAAGCCCTTGTCTTTCAGCGTCGGCAGCCATTTTTCAAGCCCGTCCAGCGTCACGTCCTTCGGGTGGCCGATGGCGATGGCGGTGCCCGCGTGTTTCGCCACGTATTCGATGCGCCGCAGGGACTGCGCGACGGCGGCGACGGATTCCGTGTTGTCGATGAACACGTCGCGGTGCGAGGTCGGCAAGCCGTTCTCCCGCGCCACGTCCTCCGCCACGCTCTGGGCGATGGTTTTTGAATCGAGGAAATAAAGGTCGCGCTTGCGCAAAATCTTCATCACGGTTTCAAGCCCCGCGCGGTCGCAGGTGAACTTGCTGCCCATGTGGTTGTTCACGCCGTCATAGCCCTTGAAAAGCGAAAGGTTCTTCAGCACATGGGCGCGGATTTCGGATGCGGGCATATCGACGCCGAGGTAGTTCGGCCCCGGGTCCGCCGTCGCGCGCTCGGGCTGCATGGGCATGTGGACGATGATCTCGTGCCCCTTGGCGATGGATTTTTCCGCCTGAATCTCGATATCCGTGCTGTAGGGCAGGAAGGAGAACGTGACCGCCGCGGGCAAATCGTCCATCGCCCGGGCGGAGCGCTTGCGGTCCACGCCCATGTCGTCGATGACGATGGCGATCATCGGTTTATGGTCGGCGGGGATGGCGTGCGGACTGGCGGCGGCGATGGCCGCGCTTTCGGAATCCTCGGCCTCGGGGGTTTCCTCGTACTGGTACTTGCCTGAATCGGACACGATGCCCCCGCCCTCCTTCGCGGGCGCGGCGGTGGCCTGCTGTTGCGGCTGCGGCGTGGCGGCGCTTTCGGGGCTGGAGAACCAGGCGATGCCCGTCTCGTCCGGGTAGAAGAATTTCGCGGCCTTCGCCCCGCCCGCGGCCGTAACGGCGATGACGAAGCAAAGGGCGATGGAGAGTTTCCTGAAGGTCATGGCGGCAAAAATTCCGGTTCGAGAGGCGTTTACAGGCCACATCATGACAATTTTGCCGCCCCAAGACCAGAGCCGAATGACAAAAACCTGTTGACACACAACCTGAACTAAACTAGAACAAAAGAAGAATATTTTTGAAGGGGAGAACTTCAGATGCTCACCAAGAAACAACGCGACCTGCTGATTTTCATCAATGATTACACGCAGAAGACCGGCCTCTCGCCCTCTTTCGAGGAAATGAAGCAGGGGCTGGACCTCAAGTCGAAGTCGGGAATTCACCGGCTCATCAACGCGCTGGTGGAGCGCGGCTTCCTCGAACGGCTGCCCAACAAGGCCCGCGCGCTGGAAGTCAAGAAACTGCCCGAGAACGTGGTGCCCATGGGCGGCGGCGGCGGACAGCCTTCGCCCAAAGCCGCGCGCAAGCCTTCCGTCAGCAATTTCAAGACATCTTCCCGCGCCCCCGCGCCCGAAATCGTCGCCCTGCCCCTGCACGGCAAGATCGCGGCCGGCACGCCCATCGAGGCGCTGCGGCAGGATCATGACACCATCGACGTGCCCATGAGCATGCTGGGCCCCCAGCCCTGCTACGCCCTGACCATCGAGGGTGACTCGATGATGAAGGCGGGCATCATGGACGGCGACATCGTGGTGATCGAAGAATGCGACCGCGCCAACGACGGCGAAATCGTCGTCGCGCTGGTGGACGAGGAAGAAGTCACGCTGAAACGACTGCGCCGCGAAATCGGCTCCATCGTGCTGATGCCGGAAAACGACGCCTACGAACCCATCCGCCTGCCGCCCAACCGCGTGCGGATTCAGGGCAAGCTGCGCAGCCTGTTCCGCACCTACTAAATTTAATAAACAAGCCGCCACCCCCGCCTTGCGCGGGAGTCTGGAAAGCGCGTCGGCGCGTCATGTCACTTGACGGCTTGCCGGATGCCCGCCCAAGGCGGGCATGGCGGGTATTTAAAATTGCCACACAGCCTCCCTTGCAGCCGGGGCAATCAGCGGTAAGACGTCCACGGCCTTTTGCCCCGCGCGTCCTTCACGCTGCGAATGTCCGGCGGCTGGCCGGGCCTGAGGTAAACGGCATAGCCGCCGTTATCGTACATATGCCATTTATCGACCAGCACCGTATGGCGGATGCCGCCGTGCCCGTCCCGACCGCCCTTGCACAGCGTCTTGTTCTTGACCGGATCGACGGTGAAGACGATATCCGCCGCGCGGCAGGCGCGTTTCAGCCTTGCCTGCGGCGCATCGCGCGTGGTCAGGAAGGCGACGGTCACGCCCTTCTCGCGGTAGAGGCAATCCCCCCGCGCGTCGCATTGCAAAAACGGTGCGTCGTCCGGCTCCGGCGAAAAGCTCGCGGTCGCGAAATCGTCGAAGTCATCCGCGTTCTGCGCATCCTTTTTCTTCACGGTCGGCCAGAAGCCCGTGCCGCTGCCGCCCGCCATATCCGTCCATTCGTTGCGCACGAATTTTTCACGCCGCTTGCTGGAAAACCACAGCTTGCCCGCATCGTCGCGCACGGCGAAAAGCTTGCCGGTATCCACCGCCAGAATGTCGGGCCGCGGCGCGTGCGGAATGAACAGCGCGGCCAGCACGATGGGCAGCACGCCCGCATAGCGCATCCGCCCGCGCCAGACGCAAAGCCACATGCCGCCCAGCGTCATGACGACGAGGATCCAGGCGGGCCATGCGTCCGACTGCTGCATGGCGTGCGGCCATTTCGCGACATAGCCCGCGACCTGCAGGATGATGTCCACGCTCTGCTCCATCAGCCGCATCGGCCATTTGTCGAGCCCGAGGGGCATGAGCAGGCAGGCGAACAGCCCGACCGGAAAAGTCAGGAAAGACGACAGCGGCACCGCGACCATGTTCGCCGCCAGCCCCGCCAGCAGCGGCATCCGCGAAAAATGGTACAGCGCGAAAGGCCCGGTCGAAAGGCTCGCGACCACCGTGGTCAGGAAGCAGCCCAGCAGGTACAGTCCCCAGCGCGCCACCAGCGGCTTGCCCTGCAGCTGCGCGTGCCACCAGCCGCGCGTTGACTCATAAAAAGCCACCAGCCCGACCACGGCGGCATAAGACATCTGGAAGCTCGCCCCCATCAGGCTTTCCGGCTCCACCAGTAAAATCGCGAGCGCCGAGAGCGCGACGAGCCGCAAGGTGAAAGGGTCGCGGTCCAGCATCACCGCCGCCATGACGACGCAGACGGACAGCACCGCGCGCTGCGCCGGTATGGGCGCGCCGATGAGCATCATGTAGAAAATCGCCGCCGCCATCGCCGCCCCCGCCGCGATCTTCTTCACCGGCCAGCGCAGCGCGATATAGGGCACCGCCGCCAGCAGCGCGCGGGTGATGAAAAAGGCGAAGCCCGCGATCAGCATGAAGTGAGAGCCGGAAATGGCGATGAGATGCGCGATGCCGGAAAAACGGCAAATGTCCCATATCTTCTGCGAGATCCCCGCGCTGTCCCCCACCATGAAGGCGGTGATGACGGCGGCGTTCTCCTTGTTTTGCACGTCCGCCTCGATATGGCGGCGGATGTAGCGGCGCATGTTCTCGAAGAAGAAATCGCTGACGTGGGGTTTCACGACGGAAAGATCGCCCAGCGCATAGCCGGTCGCGCCCATCTGCTTGAAAAACGCGTGCCGCTGGAAATCGAAAGCCCCCGGCATCACCGGCGGGGAAAGCGGCAAGAGCGTGCCGCGGATCTTCACGACGTCCCCCGCCACCGGCTCCGACGGGTCGTTGGGCTTCAGGCGGATACGCACCCGCGCGGGCAGCACGTCGCCGCGTCCCAGCTCGCCGTCCAGCAAGCTCAGGTTATCCAGCGTGACGCGATATACCTTCGGCAGCGTCTCCGCGTCCACCACCCGCCCCTGCAGGGTGACGCCGAAACCCGTGCGCTTCAAGATCGGCGCCTCGATGCGGTAGGTGCGCCACTGCCCCGCCGTAAAGCCGAGCAGGAACAGGAACACCGCGAGCCATATATGATAGAAAACCCGGTTCGCGCGGAAGGCGGCGAAGATCAGCCCCGCCATGAAAAGCAAAATCACGCCCGTCATCAACGGCGGCTCCAGCGGCAACGCGAAATAGGCCGCGATGCCGAAGGCGACGGGCACGGGCATCCACAAGATCCACCGCTCGCGCTGGTCGAGCACCGTGTCGCGCAGCGCGCAGGTTCTTTCCCGTAAATATTCTATCGTCTCGCGCAGCGCCGCCTCCGCATTTTTCTGGATGCGGATAATATTTCATAAACGCGCGCGCGTTTCCATTCTTTGTTGCCGCTCTTTCCGCGCGGTTGCGCGAAAAAACAGGTGACGCCATGATGCATCGCAGCAGATTTTCGAAAAATAATTTCAGGATTCTCGCAAGACGTTATGGGTATTTATTATGCTTTGACTTTTCGTTTTCAAAAATCAATTATAGCAACCATCAAAATCAAAAAACAAAAAAAACGGCTCTGGGTCATCAGGCTCAAAAAATAACGGGTGTGCATGACTCAACGTCTTTTTATAAACGAGGAAGGCCACAGCTATGTCACTCCGTTCCAGACTTCTCGATACTTTCAAAAAAGCCCTGCCCAAACTTTCCGATACGGAAAAAGAGGCGCTTGAATCCGGCACTGTCGGCTGGGACGCCGAGCTGATGAGCGGCCGCCCGGACTGGAGCCAGCTTTTCAAATACGAAAAGGCGGAACTCTCCGCGGAAGAACAGGCATTCCTCGACGGCCCCTGCGAAAAGCTTTGCGCCATTCTCGACAACTGGGAAATCCAGAAAGAAAACGACCTGCCCGAAGCGGCGTGGAAGATCATCAAGGACGAAGGCTTCCTCGGCCTCGAGATCCCCAAGGAATACGGCGGCAAGGGCTTTTCGTCCAAGGCGCATTCCGCCGTCGTCATGAAGCTGGCCAGCCGCAGCATCACCGCCGCGGTCACGGTCATGGTTCCCAACTCGCTTGGCCCCGCCGAGCTGATTCATGAATACGGCACGCAGCAGCAGAAAGACTATTACCTGCCGCGCCTCGCCAACGGCCAGGAAATTCCCTGCTTCGCCCTCACCGGCCCCGACGCGGGTTCGGACGCCGGCGGCCTGCCCGACGTGGGCGTCGTCTGCAAGAACGAGAAAGGCGAGCTCGGCATCAAGCTGAACTGGGAAAAGCGCTACATCACGCTCGGCCCCATCGCCACGCTCATCGGCCTCGCGTTCAAGCTGGAAGACCCCGACAACCTGCTGGGCAAGGACAAGAAGGACATGGGCATCACCGTGGCCCTCGTGCCGCGCGAAACCCCCGGCGTCGAAATCGGCGAGCGCCACATGCCGATGGACCTGCCCTTCCACAACGGCCCCAACAAGGGCCATGACGTCTTCATCCCGCTCGACAACATCATCGGCGGGCCCGAGCGCGCCGGCCAGGGCTGGCGGATGCTGATGGAAAGCCTGGCCGTCGGCCGCTCGCTTTCCCTGCCCGCGCTTTCCACCGCGGCGGCGCAGCTCTCGACCTATGCCTCGGGCGCCTATTCGCGCACCCGCCGCCAGTTCGGCACCGCGATTTCCAACTTCGAGGGCATCGAGGAACCGCTGGCGCGCATGGGCGGCCTCACCTACATGATGAACGCCGCGCGCGAAGCCACGCTGCAGATGGTCGATAACGGAGAACGCCCGGCCATCCCCTCCGCCATCCTGAAGTACCACCTGACGGAAGGCATGCGCACGATCGTCAACGACGCCATGGACATCCACGGCGGCAAGGCGATCAGCAACGGCCCGAACAACCTGTTCTCCACCCTTTACAAGGGCGTTCCGGTCGCCATCACCGTCGAGGGCGCGAACATCATGACCCGCAACCTCATCATCTTCGGCCAGGGCGCCGTTCGCGCGCACCCCTATGTGCTGAAAGAGCTGGCGGCGGCGGAAGAGCCGGACGAGAAAAAATCCTTCCGCAAGCTGACCGGCACGCTGGCCGCGCACGTCTTCAACGGCGTGAAGAGCTTCGCGAAAAGCATCGTCTATGGCATTTCCGGCGGCCGTCTCAGCAAGGTGCCGAAGGGCGTCGATAAAGAGACGAAGAAATACTACCGTCAGATCAACCGCCTCTCGGCCTCCTTCAACCTCGTCGCGGATACCTCGCTCGCGGTTCTCGGCGGCGGGCTGAAGAAGATGGAGCGCACCTCCGCGCGCATGGGCGACGTGTACAGCAACATGTATCTCGCCTCCACCGTGCTTTGGTACTACGAGAAGCAGGGCCGTCCGAAGGAAGACCTGCCGCTCGTCCATTGGGCGTGCCAGCGCTGCCTGAACAACGCGGAAAACGCGCTGGACGACACGCTGAAGAACTACCCGAAAAAATCGGTCGGCATGATGCTGCGTCCCATCGTCTTCCCGACGGGCAAGCACACCGCCAAGCCCTCCGACAAGCTGGACCGTCAGGTCGCGGACATCGTCCGCAACCCGAGCGAGCTGCGCGACCGCCTGACCAAGGCCATCTACAAGCCCGGCGCCGGCAACCAGAACGACCCGCTGGCCAAGCTTGAGGAAGCCTTCCGCCAGAGCATCGCGACCGAGCCGCTGGAGAAGAAACTCTCCCGCGCCCAGCGCGACGGCAAGTTCGAAAGCGCCAACACCCGCAACCAGGTGCTGGACAACGCCAAGAACGCCGGCGTGATCACCGAGGAGGAATTCGCCACGCTGAAAAAAGCAGACGCGATCCGCCGCGAAGTCATCGCCGTCGATTCCTTCCCGCAGGCGCAACCCGCCGGCGCAGAGAAAAAGCCGGAGCCGGCCGCACCGCCCAAGCCCCCCAAAGGGCCGAAAGCGGCTTAACCAACCTGATTACCCAGGACAGGGCGCCGCGGTTTGAAAAAGCCGCGGCGTTCTTACTTTCCGGGCGCGCGAAAACGGCGGCGGCACATATGCCCCATTATGGGATTTCTTCGCGTTTTTCCTTGTTTTTAAACATATTACGCCTATTTACACTTATATAATGGTGCGCCGCACCATCAAGTCATTGATATCTTTGACCGCGTCACATATGATGGGCTCAGTCAAAAGAACTGTGAACATTTTTATATCCCGAGGCATCAAATGAGCAACGCAGCACCGCAAGAAAACGCCCAGCAAACCGTCACCCTCACCGACAACGCCACGGGAAAGCAATACGAGTTTCCGGTGCTTGACGGTTCGACCGGGCCGCGCGTCATCGACATCCGCAAGCTTTACGGCGAAACCGGCATGTTCACCTACGACCCCGGCTTCACCTCGACGGCCGCTTGCGAAAGCGGCCTGACTTTCATCGACGGCGATCAGGGCGTGCTGTTGCACCGCGGCTATTCCATCAAGGAACTGGCCGAGAAGAGCAGCTTCCTCGAAGTCTGCTACCTGCTGCTGAACGGCGAGCTGCCGAACAAACAGGAATACGACGACTTCCACCACATGATCACCATCCACACGATGGTGCATGAGCAGATGCAGTTCTTCTTCCGCGGTTTCCGCCGCGACAGCCACCCGATGGCCGTCATGGTCGGCACCATCGGCGCGCTGTCCGCCTTCTACCACGACTCCCTGAACATCGACGATGAAAAGCAGCGCGAGATCGCGGCCTTCCGCCTCATCGCGAAAGTGCCGACCATCGCCGCCATGGTTTACAAATACTCCATCGGCCAGCCCTTCATGTATCCGCGCAACGACCTCGGCTATGCGGAGAACTTCCTCTACATGACCTTCGCCGTGCCGAGCGAGCCCTACAAGATCAGCCCTGTCATGGCCCGCGCGATGGACCGCATCCTCATCCTGCACGCGGACCACGAGCAGAATGCCTCCACCTCCACCGTGCGCCTCGCGGGTTCCTCGCGCGCGAACCCCTTCGCCTGCATCGCTTCCGGCATCGCCTCGCTCTGGGGCCCGGCGCATGGCGGCGCGAACGAGGCCGTGCTGAAAATGCTGGGCGAGATCGGCGACAAGAGCCGCATCCCCGAATTCGTCGCCCGCGCGAAGGACAAGAACGACCCCTTCCGCCTGATGGGCTTCGGCCACCGCGTCTACAAAAACTACGACCCGCGCGCGCAGATCATGCGCGACACCTGCTACGAAGTGCTGGGCGAGCTGGGCATCCAGGATCCGCTGCTGGACGTGGCGATGGAGCTGGAGAAAATCGCGCTCAGCGACCCCTACTTCATCGAGAAAAAGCTTTACCCCAACGTGGATTTCTATTCCGGCATCATCCTGAAGGCCATGGGCTTCCCGACCTCCATGTTCACGGTGCTTTTCGCCGTGGCGCGCACCGTCGGCTGGATCGCCCAGTGGAAAGAGATGATCGAGGAGCCGACCCAGAAAATCGGCCGCCCGCGCCAGCTCTACACCGGCCCCGTCGCCCGCGACTACGTGCCGGTTGACAAGCGCTAGGCCGCTTTTCGCCTGTCATTCATCCTGATACAAACGCGACCCCCGCCTTGCGCGGGGGTCCGGTTTTATTGGCGCCGCAAACCGGATGCCCGCGCAAAACGGGCATGACGAAGATTCTTCAGAGAATTTAATAGCAGTCCGTCATCGTGCGGTGGCTGGGCCTTGCGTAGATGTCGGGTTCGTAACCGCGGTTCCACAGGATGTGGTCGATGTTCATGGACGTCACCTCCCGCCCCTGCCGCAATGCCGCTTCCTTCAAAAGCTCGACGGCGTGAATGCCGTGGGCGCGCAGCTCGGTTTCTTCGTCGCTGCCCGCTTCCAGCATCCGCCCCGCGTCGATCGCCGCCGCCAGCGCGGGGCTGTATTCGAGGATGCCGTCGCAGCGCAGCACATGCGGCACCATGTTGTCGGGGAAGTTGGTAAGCGCGTCTAAATCAGCAAAAGCCGCGGGCGGCTTGCCGTGGAAAGCGAGATGCATATCCGCCGCCAGTATCTGCGCGCGCTTGTAAAAGGGAATTTCGCGACCTTTATAGACCGCCTTGTCCTCGAACCCCGTCCAGCCGGCGACGATGCCCGCCAGCCGCGCGGCGGAACCCTTGGACGCGGCCAGCAGTTCCAGCACGTCACCGCCGCATTGCGAAACGACCATGCGCCCGCTGTCCTGCAGGTGTTCGGCGAAAAGCGCCATCAGCCGATCAAGCGCGGGGTTGAGCCCGGCGGGGATGGCGAAAATATCGTGGCATTCCTCCGCCGTGGCCCGGCCCCATTTTTCCGGCGTGTTCATGCGCCCGACGAGGAAAGCGGTCTTCAGCCCGGCGGCCACCGTTTCATATTCCAGTTCCACCCCTTCCTGCTTCGCCAGATAGAAATAGCCCGAGCCGAAGTTCACGCTGTCGAGCGCGAGGACGAAGGCGGCGGTCGCGGCGGGCGAGGCCTCGGAGATGAAATGCGTTTCCGCGTCGAGCGCGGTGATGATGTCATAGCGCGAAAGCAGGTCTGCCGCATAATCCTCTATGCGGTCGTGACGGATGGCGATATGCTCCGCCTGCGACGCCACCCATGCGGCGGCCTCACGCGCCTGCTGCGGCAGGTTCTGCATGGCCTTTTTGGTGCGCGGCTGCGTGTTCGGCGGCGTCATTTCGCGCCTCCCCCGGTCCGGGCTTTTTTGCCCTGCGCTTGCGCCGCTTCATCGTCTTTCGGTTTCATAAGCTTCAACTGCGCCTTCAGCCAGTCGAGGACGATATTGCCCGCATGGCGCTCGTAAAGATCCACATGGGTGCCTTCATGCACGGAGGAAAATTCCTTGGTGTGGTTCGCGGCCTCGAACAGGCGGTGCGACAGGGCGATGGGAATGACCGCGTCCTCGTCCCCGTGGACGATGAGCAGCGAGGATTTGACCTTGCCGATCTTGGCGATGCTGTCATAGCGGTCCTTCATCAGCGTATCGACGGGCAGGAAGGGGTAATGCGCCTGTCCCACCTCGACCGCGCTGCTGAAGGGCGCTTCCAGCACCAGCAGCTTCGGCTGCATTTCAAGCGCCATCTGCACCGCGACGCCCGTGCCGAGGCTTTCGCCGTAGATGATGAAATGCGAGGGGCTGTAGCCATGGTCCTCCAGCCACGCAAGGGCCGAGCGCCCGTCCGCATAGAGCCCCCGCTCCGTCGGGCTGCCGGGGTTGCCGCCGTAGCCGCGGTATTCGCAAAGATAGACGCCATAGCCTTGGTCGATGAAGACCTTCGCCTTGCCCGCACGGTCGGCCGCATTGCCCGCGTTGCCGTGGTACATGACGATGATCTCGCCGTCCTTGTCGCGCGGCGGGGCGAACCATGCCTTGAGCTTCAGCCCATCGGCGGTCTTCGTCTCGACCGTTTCCATGCCCAGCGCGTTGTCCTTCGCCAGTGCGGGCAGCGCGCGCTTGTCGGGGAAGTAGAGCATTTGCCGCTGGAATATATAGACCAGCGCCAGCACGACCAGATAAAAAGCGGCGGCGATGCCCAGCACGCGAAATACGATGATCATGACGTCACGCCGTTTCCCGCATCAACGTGCCGTAGAGCCGCGCATAGGCGCCGCCGCTTTTCAGCAATGCGTCGTGCGATCCGCTTTCCACGACCCTGCCCTGCGACATGACGTAGATGATGTCCGCGTCCATGATGGTCGAAAGCCGGTGAGCGACGACGATGGTCGTGCGGCCCTTTTGCAGCCGGTCGATGGCGCTTTGCACCAGCCGCTCGGAATTGGCGTCGAGGGCGGAGGTCGCCTCGTCCAGCAGCAGGATGGGCGCGTTGCGCAGCATGGCGCGCGCGATGGAGATGCGCTGGCGCTGCCCGCCCGAAAGCTTCACTCCCTGCTCGCCAACGCGGGTGTCGTAGCCCTGCGGCTGTTCCATGATGAAGTCATGCGCGGCGGCCAGCTTGGCGGCGGCGATGATCTCCTCCTCCGTCGCGTCGGGCCTGCCGTAGGCGATGTTCTCGCGCAGCGTATCGGTGAAGATGGCGACCTCCTGACTGACCAGCGCCATGTTGGCGCGCAGGCTTCTCATGGTCACGTCGCGCACGTCCTGCCCGTCCACCAGCACCGCGCCCTCGCTGACGTCGTAAAAGCGCGGGATGAGGTTGAGGATGGTCGATTTGCCCGCCCCGCTCTCGCCCACCAGCGCCACCGTCTTGCCGGTGGGCGCGGTAAACGAAAGACCGTTGAGGGCCAGCGTGCCGTCCGGGTAGGCGAAGACCACGTCGTCGAAACGGACCGTGGAATCCTTCAGCGCCAGGTCTTTCGCGCCCGGCTTGTCGGTGATTTCGGGCTTCATGTCGAGCAGGGAGAACAGGCGCTCCATGCCCGCAAGCCCCATCTGCATCGAGTTGTTGAGCTGGGCGAGACGCTTCATCGGCTCGAAGGCCAGCAGGAAAGCGGTGATGAAGGAAAACAGCTTGCCCGCCGTGCTGCCGCCGGTAATCACCTCGTGCCCGCCATAGACGATGATGGTGACGATGGCGACGCCGCTCAAGACCTCTCCCACCGGGGTGGCGATGGCGGAAAAGCGGTAGGAGCGGTTCATGAGCTTGCAGACGCGGTTGATGTAGCTGAACACGCGCAGCTTCTCATGCTCTTCCATGCCGTAGGACTTGATGTGGCGCGCACCCTGAAAGGCCTGCCCCAGCGCGCTCGAAAAATCGCCCATGCTGACCTGCGTGCTGGCCGAGACCTTGCGCAGCTTCTTGCCGAGCAGCGAAACCGACCACGCCGCCGCCGGAAAGACGAAGAGCGAGGACGCCGCCAGCTTCCAG
This sequence comes from Alphaproteobacteria bacterium, assembly GCA_016124645.1. Lineage (GTDB taxonomy): Bacteria > Pseudomonadota > Alphaproteobacteria > Micavibrionales > UBA2020 > WGNE01. Next base: position 22,716 of record WGNE01000010.1, on the reverse strand, counting down.
TCCTGCATGAACATCACGATGATGAGGAAGACCACGGTGAAAAGGTTCTTGCCGATGCCGGTCAGGCTTTGCACGGCCGCCATGCGGATGGTGTTGATGTCCGACAGAAAGCGCGAGATGAGCTGGCCGCTGTATTCCTTTTGCAAAAAGGCGAGGTCCGCATAGACCAGATGCGCGAAAAGATCCTGCTGCATGTCGCTGACGATGCGCTGGCCCAGCATGTTCATCAGCACGTTCTGGCCGTAGTTTGCTGCACCGCGCAAAGTGAAAACCGCCAGAACCCCCAGCGCCACGGGCCAGAGCATGGCGGCGTCCTTGTCGGCAAAGACCTTGTCGATGACCGGTTCCATCAGCTTGGCCATGATGCCCGTCATGGCGGCGGAAATCATCATCAGGACCATGGCGAAAGCGATGGTTTTCAGCCGCGGGCGGACATAGGTCTTGAACATCCGCAGCATCAGCGGCAGCGAAGCAGAGATTTCCGGGGCGGTCTTGTCGGCGGTTGCGGCTTTGGTCACAGGCGGCCTTGCATCATTTTGTTAATACTTTAGAAATTCCTGCTATACTATAGTGAGGATGGAGTTTAGTCTTTAATCCGCCCTGTGTAAATAATAAACATAATACTAAAAATCAATGGGGTTCAATGTTCGGCAAGGATAAAAAAGGACCTGAGGTCACGCCAGCCAGCCTTGGCTTGCGCGCTCAGGATCGCTCTGACATGCAAATGGCCACCCCGCCCAAAATCGGGCTGGCGCTCGGCAGCGGCCTCGCCCGCGGTTTCGCCCACCTCGGCGTCGTGCGCGCCCTGAAACGTCACGGCATCGAGCCGACGGTCATCGCGGGCTCTTCCATGGGCGCGCTCATCGGCGGCGCCTATCTGGCCAACCGGCTGGACGCGGTGGAGGAATGGGCCTATTCCCTGACCAAGTTCAAGGTGCTTTCCTATCTCGATTTTCGCGTCAAGAGCAGCGGCCTTATCGGCGGTGAGCGTCTCGTGAAGCTGATGCTCGACAACTTCGGCGACGTCAAGGTCGAAGACCTGCCCAGCCCCTTCATCGCCATCACCGCCGACCTCGTGACCGGTCACGAGGTCTGGCTGCGCCGCGGCCCGCTGGTGGACGTGATGCGCGCCTCCTTCTCCCTGCCCGGCATCTTTCCGCCGGTCTATATGAACAACCGCTGGCTCATCGACGGCGCGCTGGTCAACCCCGTGCCGGTTTCCGCCTGCACCGCCAACGGCGCGCGCATGACCATCGCGGTCAACGTCAGCGGCGACATCATCGGCAAGGTCAAGCGGCCGGGCGAAACCATCCCGACCGTTGCGGGCTTCGACCTTCTGAACTTCGAGGCGCCGCAGCAGGTCGAGGACGTGAAGAAGCAAGGCCTCATGCAGCGCGTCTTCCGCCGCGAACAGGGCGGGCCCAGCATCTTCGGCGTCATGGTTTCCGCGCTCAACATCGTGCAGGACCGCCTCGCCCGCTCACGCCTTGCGGGCGACCCGCCGGACGTTCTCATCGTGCCGCGCATCGGCCATATCGGGCTGATGGAATTCGACCGCGCGGAAGAGCTCATCGCCGAAGGCGAAGCCGCCGTCGAGCGCGCCATGCCCGACATCAAGGCCGCCTATACCATCCTTTGCACCCAGTACAGCGAGGATGACGTGCCCTATCAGGGCTGACGTGCCTTGAGAAAATAATATTTCTTTCCGCGCAGGGCGCGGTCCGCAAGGCCGGTAGAAGAAACATACGGGATTGTTTCAAGGGGGACCGACATGGGCAAACTCGCCGGCCTGATCATCGCTTTCCTGCTGCTTTCGCTGGTTTTTTCGGTGCTGGAGCGGTTTTTCGCCGCCGACAAAAAGCAAAAGCGCATCCGCAAGGGTTTCAAAACCGACCTCATCTACTGGCTTTTCACGCCGCTGGTCGTCAAATCGACGACATTCGCGGGCACCGTGATTGTTTTATCCATCGCCTTCCACACGAAGCCGAGAATGCTCAAGCAGCTTTTCGCGACGCGCGAAACGTGGATCACCACTCATTTTTCGACGCCGGTGCAAATCATCCTTTTGCTCGTCTGCGCGGATATGATGGGGTACTGGATGCACCGCTTCTTTCACGGCCGCAAGCTGTGGAAATTCCATGCCGTGCACCACGGGTCGGAGGAACTGGACTGGCTGTCCTCCGTGCGCGTGCATCCCGTCAATACATGGCTGACGCGCTGGATAGAGGCCGTGGCTCTCCTCGGCGTCGGCTTCAACCCGCCGGACATCGTCGCCTATATCCCCTTTCTTTCCTTTTACGGCCTGTTGCTGCACGCGAACGTGACATGGGGATTCGGCTGGCTGGGCAATATCATCGCCAGCCCGCGCTTTCACCGCTGGCACCATACCTCGCAGGAGGAAGGACTGGACAAGAACTTCGCCGGGCTTTTCCCGTGGATCGACCGTATCTTCGGCACCTATTACATGCCGAAAGGAAAACTGCCGCAAAAATTCGGCCTGTATAAGGAGGAAATCCCGCCGGGGTTCTGGGCGCAGATGATGTATCCGTTCAGGAAGAAGAAGCCAGCCTAGAAAGCGCCGCCGCCACGCGCGCGAAGACGCCGTCCCAGTCGCCGGGGGTCTGCTGGCGGAACAGGCGCATGGAGGGATACCACGGGCAGTCCTCCCCCCCCGACCCGTAGAGCCAGTAAGGGCGATGGCACAAAAGGTTCCAGACCGGCCGCCCCATCGAGCCCGCGAGATGCGCAAGGCCGCTGTCCGTCATGACGATGAGGTCGAGATCGCGCACGATCGTCGCCGTATCCGTGAAATCGCCGACCTGCGCGCCGAGGTCGTGGATGACGCCACGCAGCCCCCGCCCCGCCAGCTGCTCTTCCCCCGGGCCTTTTTGCAGGCTGTAGAGCTGCACGCCCGGGATTTCCGCCAGCGGCAGGAAACGCTTCAGGGCCACGGAACGCTTGTGGTTCTGCGCGAAATTCGCGCGGCCGGACCAGAGGATGCCGACCTTCAACCGCCCGGCGCCCAAAGACAGCAACCGTTCCGCTTCCGGCGGCGGGGAGGCCCGCGTGAAGATTTCCAGCGGCGGCGGGATGGAGGACGCCTCCGTCCCGAACAGCCCCGGCAGGCTCATGACCGGCACGTTGTAATCGCATGTCTCGCCAGCGGGCGCGCCGCGCGCGATGACGCGATCCATGCCGGGCAGACCTTCCATCAGCCTGCGCAACGGCGGCGTCACTTCGAAGATCACCCGCGCCCCGCGTTCTTTCAGCAGCGGCAGGTAGCGCGCGCAAAGCATCGTGTCGCCATAGCCCTGCTCCTCATAGACGAGGACGGTCTTGCCCGAAACGTCTTCGCCCCGCCAGCGCGGCACGCCGTCATAAACGTGCGGGGTGATCTTGCCGATGTTCCAGCGGTCCTCGAAGGCGGGCCAGCCCTCCGCGAAACGGCCGAGGATGAGAAGGTTGATGGCGCGCTCCCACCGCAGGTTGGGCGCGTCCGGCATCATCTCGAGCGCGATGTCGAAATGCGCCTGCGCTTCCGCCGCCAGTCCCGTCTCGCGCAGCACGATGGCGTGCTGGATGCGGATTTGCGGATGGTCGGGCGCCTTTTCCACGGCGACGCGGCTCGATTTCAGCGCTTCCTCGTTGCGGTCGAGCGAGACCAGCGCGCCGGCGTGGTTGGAGAGCAAAACGGGGTTTTCAGGGTCGAGCTCGAGCGCGCGGCAGGCGCAGATCAGCGCCGCCTCGTGCTTTTTGGACTCGCGCAGGATGAGCCCCATGTTCGACCATGCGGGGGCGTTGAAGGGATTGTGCAGCAAAACCGCCTGATAAAGCGGCAAGGCCTTTTCCGACTGCCCGTTGCGCATCAGCGCCTCGGCCTCTGCATAGAGGCTTTGCGTTTCGGCCAGAATGGCGGGGTCGATGGCCGGATACGGCGGGGTCGTTTTGGCGCGTGACATGAGACTAGCGCGCTTTCGGCGATGCGGATTTTACGGCGTCCGCTTCCGGCGCGCGCCCCTGCCCGGCGTTCATATGCTCCTTCACGAAAGCCAGAAGATCCGCGTGCGTCTTCAGGCGAAAGGCGGGCGGCGCCTGCATGAGGCCTTCTTCGCCGGGCAATTTCGTCTCGACCAATATCGGCAGGCAGCCCGCATTGTGGGCGCTTTTCATGTCCGTCAATCCGTCGCCGATGAACCAGACGTCCGGGCCGGGTTCGACGCCGCTTCCGTCAAGGGCGAACATCACGGCCTCGGCATGCGGCTTGTCCGCGGGCGCATCGCCCGCGCCCACGACGCTTTCGAAATATCGGTCGAAAGAAAGATGCGCCATTTCCCGCCGCAGTATCGGGCCGCGCTTGGAACTGACGACGAAGAGCTGCACCCCGTTGCCGTGGAGCAGGTCGAGGATTTCCGTCACATGGGGATGCGTCGCCAGATGGTCCGTGATGCCATCGACATAGGCCTTGATGTAGATGGCGTCCGCTTCCTGCCACCGGTCTTCGCCGAACAGGCCGGAAAACAGCACTTTCGCCGGCGGGCCGATGCGGTTGCGCGCCTCTTCCTCCGTCCAGGGCTCACGGCCCATCGCTTTCAGGGTGACGTTGAGGGCGTTGCGGATGACCTGCCACGTATCGACCAGCGTGTCGTCCCAGTCGAAAATGACGGCCCTTGGCTTTGGCGGCATTCAGCCTATTCCTTCATCCGCGCGCGTTCGCGCTCTCGCAGCGCGGCCTCGGCCGTCTGCCAGATGAGGCTGTCCAGCACCCAGTTGGGACGGATGCCGCCGTAGCTCTGCGCCAGATGCTCCATCACCTTGCGCTTTTGCTCGGGCGACATGTCGCCCTTGAAAGCGTTGGCGTGAATGCCCGCGGTGATGAAGGCGCTGTCCAGATCGACGCCGATGGCGCCCGCGATGTCATGCTGCAGGCTGTCGCCGATGACCAGCACGCGCGAGGGAATGATGTCGTCGAACAGGCCCAGCGCGTAGCGGAAAATCGTCTTGTGCGGCTTGCCGATGAGATGCGCCATGCCCCCCAGCTCATGGTAGCGCTTGGCGACCGCGCCAGGGCCGATGGCCCGCTCGTGCCCATAGACCGTCACCATGTCAGGGTTCGCGCAGTATGCGGGCAGGCGCTTGACCACGGCTTTCTTGAAGTCCGCGTCGAGGTCTTCCAGCTTTTTGTTCGGGGAGTCGAAACCGGTGATGAGGATGAATTCCGCCTGCTCCACGTCGTCCACCACCTCCACGTCCAGCCCGGCCAGCAGGGCGCGGTCGTCGGGGCGGGAGATCAGGAAGCATTTGCTGCCGATGTCCTTGAAGGGCGGGTCTTTTTGCTGTTTCAGCCCCTGCCACGTCACCTCGCCCGCCGTCACCACGGCCTTGTAGAGACCGGGCTTGATGCCGAGCTTTTTCAGGCGTTCGACGTTGTCTTCCGACCGCTTGGCGGAGTTGGAAAGAATGACCACCTGCTTCTTGCGCTGCTTGAGGTGGTTGAGCGTTTCCATCACGCCGTCATAGGCCTGCAGGCCGTTGTGGAGCACCCCCCACTGGTCCATGATGAAACCGTCATAGCTGTCCATCAGCTCGTAAAGGCCGCTGCAAAGCGTCATTGTTGACATGCGGTTTTATCCCCTCTCATCTCAGCGAAACAGTTCTTAAGCTTTTGAATCTCCGTATTCTTCTCATCAACAGTATAGGGAATTTCCGCCGTCTGTACAGACCATACGGCGCCCGGCCACGCCGCGTCCGTCTTGTAGCGGCCGAAGACGTGGATATGCAGCTGCGGCACCATGTTGCCGAAGGCGGCGGTGTTGATTTTATCGGCGTTATACAGCTTTTTGATCGCCGCGCCCGCGAAGGCGATTTCATCGGCCAGCAGCGCGCAATCCTCCGGCGAGAGTTCGTGTATTTCCGAAACACCGTCGCGCATCGGCACAAGATAGAGCCACGGCCAGTTCTTGTCGTTTTTCAGCGAGACGCGGCACAAGCCCCAGTCCTCGATGAAATGCGAGCTCCCGGCCAGTCTTTCGTCCATCTCGAATGCCACGGTCACACGTCCTTTCGCGCCACATGCTTGAAACAATCCCTCAAGAGCATATCTGATGAATATGGCGACAAAAAAGCAAAAAAAGAGTTAAAATATCCCGTCACTTACGCTTTCAGGATTTCTTATTGAAAAAAGACCCCGCCCACCGCCGCGCCAAGACCTACAAGCCGGTACTGGACTACATCCCGAAAGACGCGACGCCCGCGCCCCTGCGCCCGTGGCTGCAGTGGTTCAGGGCCGACCTGCCCTTCGACCTCGATCACATCAACATCTGGCTGCTGGAAAGCGAAAACGGCTGGAGCATCGTCGATACCGGCTATAACGCCGCCGAAACCCGCGACCGCTGGGACAAGGTCTTCGCGGAAACCTTTGCCGGAAAGCCGGTGGAGGACATCTTCGTCACCCATTTCCACCCCGACCATTACGGGCTTGCGGGCTGGCTGGCGGAGCGCACGGGCGTGACCCTCCGCATGACGGAAAAAGAATACGACATGGCCCGCACCCTGACGGAGCAGCCGCTGGCCGACGCGCTGGTCGATATCTACCGCCCTTACTACCGCGAAGCAGGCGTGCCGGAAGACGTGGCGGAAAACCTTTTGCAGCGGCGTTTCACCTTCAAAAGCATCATCTACCCCCCGCCCGCCGACTATGCCCGCACGGCGCCGGGCGAGATGGTGCGGCTGGGAGGGCGCGACTGGCAGGTCATCGCGGGTTACGGCCACAGCCCCGAGCACGCATGCCGTTACAACGCGCAGGACAAGGGCTTCATCGCCGGCGACATCGTGCTGCCGGACATCAGCCCCAACATCAGCTATTTTCCAGATGAATACCTGTCGGACAACCCGCTGGGCGTCTATCTCGACTCCCTCGACCGGATCGAGAAAACGGTACCGGACGAAGTCGTCGTGCTGCCCTCCCACGGCGTGCCCTTCACGGGGCTGCACCAGCGCATCAAGGAGCTGCGCGAACATCATGACCGCCGCCTTGAAAAGCTGCGCGCCGTGCTGGCCGATGCCGGAAAACCGCTGACGCCCTTCGAGGCCATGCGCGGGCTTTTCTCCCACCGGATGATCGACCGGCCGAGCGATATTTTCTTCGCCCTCGGCGAAACGCTGGCGCATTTGATTTATGACGAAAAAGAAAATTTAATTCAGCATGTTAAGGAAGATAATAAAAGTAGATTCTCAATATAAGATGAAAATAGTTATGTATTATAGTTATCCGAATCCGGCTTGACATATAATATCCTGTCGCCTAGGCTTGCCCAACATTCCATTTCTTATACAAAACCAACGGGAGCCGCACAGCATGTCCGCGAAGAGAGACGCCCTTTTTGACCCCAAACGCAACCCCCTTTTCCGCGACGACTACCGCCCCTCGGACTACAAGATACCGAAGGTCAAACTGGGCATCAGCCTTGACGAGGAAAAGACCGTCGTCAAAAGCCGCATCGACGTCACCCGCAACCCCGACGTCAAGGACGCGGGCGGCGCGCTCATTCTGGACGGCGAAGACCTGAAGCTGACCTCCCTCGAAATCACCGAAAACGGCGTCACCCGCCCGATGGACCGCAGCGAATATTTCGTCACCGACAAGAACCTCATCATCAAGAACCCGCCGGCCGGCCCCTTCTCCCTCGACATCACCACCGAAGTCAACCCCGCCGAGAACACCTCGCTCAGCGGGCTTTACATGGCGGGCGACATCCTATGCTCCCAGTGCGAGGCGCAGGGCTTTCGCCGCATCACCTATTACCTCGACCGCCCGGACAACCTTGCCACCTTCAGCGTGACGCTGGACGCGGACAAGGAAAAATTTCCCGTGCTGCTGTCCAACGGCAACGGCGACTACAGCCAGACCAAGGATATCGGCAACGGTCGCCACAGCATCACCTGGGACGACCCCTGGCCGAAGCCGAGCTACCTCTTCGCCGTCGTCGCGGGCGACATGCACGTGATGAGCGACAAATTCGTGACCATGAGCGGCAAGGAAGTGGACCTGCGCATCGTGGTGCAGCCGGGCTACGAGGACAAGATCGCCTGGGCGATGGAATCCATCAAGCGCGCGATGAAATGGGACGAGGACACCTACGGCCGCGAATACGACCTCGACGTCTTCCACATCGCCGCGGTCGATAAGTTCAACGCGGGCGCGATGGAGAACAAGGGGCTGAACGTTTTCAACGTCTCCTACCTCATCGGCACGCCCGAAACCTCGACCGACGACGAGCTCATGCGCATCGAGGGCGTCATCGGCCATGAATACTTCCACAACTATTCCGGCGACCGCGTGACCGTGCGCGACTGGTTCGAGCTGACCTTGAAGGAAGGCCTGACCGTGCTGCGCGACCGCACCTTCACCGAGGACATGCACTCGCAGGCCATCAAGCGCATCGACGACGCGATCACCCTGCGCGCGGGCCAGTTCATGGAGGACGCGAGCCCCCTTTCCCACCCCATCCGTCCCGACAAGGTCGAGGAATTCGACAACATCTACACCGGCACCATCTACGAAAAAGGCTCCCACGTGCTGGGGATGCTGAAAACCATGCTGGGCGAGAAAACGTGGCGCGCGGCGATGGACGAGTATTTCGACCGCTTCGACGGGCAAGCCGTGACCTGCGACGATTTCGTCGATGTGATGCAGGAAGTCTCCGGCAAGGACCTCACCCAGTTCCGCAAATGGTACAGCCAGTCCGGCACGCCGGAGATCAGCTATACCGGCAACTATGACGCCGCCAGCAAGACCTATACCCTGACCCTCAGCCAGAACACCCCGCCCACCGCGGACCAGAAAACCAAGGAAGCGCTGCACATTCCCGTCGCCGTCGGCCTCATCGGCCAGAGCGGCAAGGACGTGCCGCTGACGCTGAAAGGCGAAGCCCCCGGCGCGGCCGAGACCACCCGCGTGCTGGACCTGACCGAAAGCAGCCAGACCTTCGTCTTCGAGAACGTGGACGGGCCGGTCGTTCCTTCCATCCTGCGCAACTTCTCCGCGCCGGTCAAAATCACCACCCAGCCGACGGACGGCGAGCTCATCTTCCGCATGGCGCATGACAGCGACGGCTACAACAAATACGAGGCGACCGAGCGCCTGATGATCAAGACCCTGCAAAATCTGATCAAGGACGTGCGCGACGAGCTGCCGCTCTCCCTGCCGCAGGACTTCCTCGACGCCTATGCCGTCAACCTCGCCAATGCGACGGATGGCGACGCGGCTTTCCATGCCATGCTGCTGTCCATGCCTGCCTACAACCTCGTGACGCAGGACCTCAAAACCCTCGACCCCGAGGACGTCAACGACGCGATGAGCTTCATGCGCAAGACGCTGGCCGAGACCTTCGAGGACGAGTTCCGCCGCATCTACGACGAGACCAAGGCCCCCGCGGGCGAGAAATACGACGTGGTGCCCGAACAGGTCGGCCGCCGCGACCTGCACAACCTCAGCCTTTCCTACCTCGGCAAGCTGGAATCGCCGGAAATGGCGGCCAAGGCCTACAAGCAGTTCAGCGAGGCCACCAACATGACCGAGCGCCTTTCCGCGCTCTCCACCCTCTCGCGCATCCCGCCCTCGGGCGCGGCCGACACGCGCCAGACGGCCCTCGACGCCTTCTACGAAAAGTTCAAGGACAACAACAACGTCGTGGGCAAATGGCTGTCGCTCAACGCCTCCATCCCCGACGGCAACCCGCTGCAGCGCGTGAAAGACCTGATGAAGCACGAAAGCTATGACGAGACAAACCCCAACAAGGTCTATGCCCTCATCGGCGGCTTCATCGGCGGCAACCCGACGCTGTTCCACAACACCGACGGCTCGGGCTACAAGTTCCTGGCCGACACCGTCATCCACATGAATGAGGTGAACGCCAAGACCGCGACCAACCTCGCCAAGCGCTTCACCCAGTTCAAGCGTTACGACGAGGAACGCCAGGCGCTGATGGTCAAGGAGATGAAGCGCATCATGCAGACGCCCCAGCTCGACGTCGGCATCAAGGAAATCATCGGCAAGGCGCTCGACACGGTCGAGAAAGAGCCCGAGCCCTCCAACGACAACGCGAAGAAATTCAGCGCCGCGTCGAAGCCGAAGAAGCACGGCTGACAAAAAACCTGATACAGGAAAGCGGCGGCGCCCTTATAAGGCGCCGCCGCTTTTTTTAGCGCATATTCCCGCCCATTTCGATCTCCAGCCCGTCATAGGCGGGGCGGATGTGGGGCGGCAGCTCGTCGCAGAGCGTCTTGTAGTCCATATGCGTCGTCATGACGGTGATATAGGTCATCTTGGGCTTCAGCCGCTCCGTCCATTCCATCACGCGCTTGAGGTTGGCGTGGGTCGAGATGCTTTCGCGCTGGTAGGCGCCGCCATCGACCACCCATGTCTCGATGCCCTCGAGCGCCTGCAGCGATTTTTCATTCAGGTTCGCGACATCCACGCTATAGGCGAAATCGCCGAAGCGGTAGCCGAGCGAGGTGCAGGTGGTGTGGTCCTGCTCATAGCTTTCGATGTCGATGTCGCCGATCCTGAACTTGTCGTAATTGCCGATGACATGCTTTTGCAGGAAGGGCACGTAGATCCCCTCGAACTTCGGCTCGAAAAGATAGGGCCAGCGGCGGTGCACCTCGTCCATCGTCTCCTGATTGCCGTAGATGTCCATCAGCTTGTTGGCGTGATAGGCGATGACGCGCAAATCGTCGATGGCGTTCACGTGGTCGTTGTGGTGGTGGCTGAGCAGCACCCCGTCCAGCTGTTGCAGGCCGAGACGGTTGAGGTGGATACGCAGGTCGTAGGTCGCATCGACGATGACGCTCGACTCCCCCGACTGCACCAGCAGCGAGGCCCGCGTGCGATGGTTGCGCGGCTCGGCCGGGTCGCATTTCCCCCAGAAGCCGCCCGGCGCGGGCGTTCCCAAAGACCCGCCACACCCTAATACCGTTATTTTCATTATTCTTTTGCCTTGTTGAACAGTCTGAAGAAGTTTTCCGTGGTTTGTTCCGCCAGCGCCTCGGGCGATACGCCCTTCAGCTCCGCCAGCACCCTTGCCGTATGCACGACATAGGACGGCTCGTTGCGCTTGCCGCGGTTGGGCACGGGGGCCAGATAGGGGCTGTCGGTTTCGACCAGCACCTTGTCCATCGGCACCATTTTCGCGACCTCGCGCAGTTCCTCCGCCTTCTTGAAGGTCAGGATGCCGGAGAAAGAAATGTAAAAACCCAGCGCCAGCGATTCCTCCGCCAGCCGCGGCCCGCCGCTGAAGCAGTGCATGACGCCCGCGGCCTTGCCCTGCCCGGCGTCGCGCATCAGCCGCAGCGTGTCGTCGTCCGCATCGCGGGTATGGATGACCAGCGGCAGCGCGGTTTCGCAGGCGGCCTCGATATGGGTCGAGAAAATGCGCTGCTGTTCCTCGCGCGGGGAATGGTCGTAATAGTAATCCAGCCCCGTCTCGCCGATGCCGACGACTTTGGGGTGCTGCGTGAAGGCGATAAGCTCTTCCTTCGTCACATTCACCTCCCCCGCGTCCGCCGCGTGGTGCGGATGGGTGCCGACGGTGCAGTGGATGAGCGGCGAGCTTTCCGCGATTTTCAGCACCTGCGGAAACTTCGAGATTTCCGTGCAGATGGTCAGAAAATGCCCCACCCCCGCCGATTGCGCGCGGGTGACGATTTCCGCGACCCCCTCTTCCTCGAAATCGGGGTAGTCGAGATGGCAATGGCTATCGACGAGCATCAGGCTGTTTTCTCCTGCGCTTGCTCGGCTTCCTCATGCACGTAGCGCGGAAAGACGCCTTCGGGCTTGGGCAGCGGCGTGCCGGCTTCGAGCGCGTGGGCGGCGCCGATGAAGCTGAAATCGCGCGCATCCGGCGAGACGGCGACCTGATCGAGGATCTTGTTCGCCGCGACCGGGGTGAAGGGCTGCATGATGAGGCCGAGGTTGCGGATGACCTCCGCCAGCACGTAAAGCACGGTGGCCATGCGTTCGGTGTCGGTTTTTTTCAGCGTCCATGGCGCCATTTCGTCGATATAGAGGTTGGCGGCGTTGGCGACCTGCACGATTTCCTCGATCGCCTTGCTGAACTGCAGCCTCTCGAACTCGCCGCGCACGGCGATCAGCATCGCCTGTCCCGCCTTGTCGAGCAGATGGTGGTCGGCGTCCTCGAGAATGCCGGGGTTCGGCACCTTGCCGTCGCAGTTCTTGGCGATCTGCGAGAGCGTGCGCTGGGCGAGGTTGCCGAGGTTGTTGGCCAGCTCCGCGTTGATGCGGTTGCCCAGCAGCTCGTAGGAAATGTCGCCGTCCTGCCCGAAGGTCGCCTCGCGCATCAGCCCGTAGCGCGTCTGGTCCACGCCGAAACGGTCGATGAGGTCCTGCGGCGAAATGACGTTGCCGAGGGACTTGGACATTTTCTCGCCCTTGGTCAGCAGGAAGCCGTGGCCGAAGACCCGCTTGGGCAGCTCCAGCCCCGCGGACATCAGGAACGCGGGCCAGTAGATGGCGTGAAAGCGCATGATGTCCTTGCCGATGAGGTGCACGTCGGCCGGCCAGTATTTCCTGAAGTTCCCGCCCTTGTCCTCGGGGTAGCCCAGCGCGCTGATGTAGTTGGTCAGCGCATCGACCCAGACGTACATGATGTGGTCCTTGCTGTTGGGCACCTTCACCCCCCAGTCGAAACTGGTGCGGGAGATGGAGAGATCCTTCAGCCCCTGCTTGACGAAGCTGACGACCTCGTTCTTGCGGAAGGCGGGCTGGATGAAGTCCGGGTGTTCCTCGTAATAGGCCAGCAGCTTGTCGGTATAGGCGGACAGCTTGAAGAAATAGCTTTCCTCCTCCATCCAGTGGACCTCGGTATTGGTGGTGGTGTATTTCTTGCCGTCGCGCTCTTCCAGCTCGTCCTCGCCGTAAAAGGCCTCGTCGCGTTCGGAATACCAGCCGGCGTATTTGTTGAGGTAGATGTCCCCCGCTTCCTGCATCTTGCCCCAGATGGCCTGACAGCTCGCCTTGTGGCTGTCCTGCGTGGTGCGGATGAACTGGTCGAACTTCACGTTCATGCTCTCGCACATGTTGATGAAGAGCGCGGCGATCTCGTCGCAGAATTCCTGCGGCTGCTTGCCCTTGGCGATGGCGGTTTTCTGCACCTTCTGCCCGTGCTCGTCCGTGCCGGTCAGGAAATAGACGTCGAAGCCGTCCAGCCGCTTGAAGCGCGCCATGACGTCCGCGCCGATGGCTTCATAGGCATGGCCGATGTGCGGCGGGCCGTTGACGTAGGAAATCGCCGTGGTGATGTAGAAATGCGGTTTGGTCATGTTACCCTCTGTTCTTCTTCGCGCCGTTTACACGCTGAGCCCGGCATGGCCCGGTTTTTGAAGCATCAGCAGCGCGCCGATGAGCGCCTGCCGCTTGTCGAGATTGTACTGGTCCGTCTGGTGGAACAATTGCGACATCTTCTCCCACGTCTCGAGGAAATGATGCGGCGGATAATCGCCCGCGATGCGGGAGAAAATATCGGCGTCGCCGGGCAGCACGTCCGTCACCGCCTCCCCCCGCGCCTGTTGCCGCGCCACGCGCTGGCACCAGCCGGAAAGGATTTCCCGCGCGGTTTCATAGCCGCTGTCGGACTTCGCGCCGCGGGTGATCTTGTCCGTCACGTCGTGCACGGCCGCGATGTTCATTTCCGGCAAATCCGTCACCAGCGACAGCAGCTCGCGGTAGAGCTGCACGCCGCCGTTGGCATGGAACTGCAAAGCCTTGCCGATGCTGCCTTCCGCGAAATGGCAGATGGCGGATTTTTCGGCCGCGGGCAGGCCGGGCGCCATTTTGTCGAGCAGCGTCGCGACGTTCCGGTCCGACAGCGGCTCCATCTGGATCATGCGGCAGCGCGAGCGGATGGTCGGCAAAAAGGCGCCGGGCTGCGAGGTCGTCAATATCAGCACCGATTGTTTCGGCGGCTCTTCCAGTATCTTGAGCAGCCCGTTCTGGCTGCTGTGGTTGAGGTGCTCCGCGCTATCGACGATGACGACGCGCCAGCCGCCCTCCGCCGCCGTCTTGCGCAGCAGGGGCTGGATGCGGCGCACCGCGCCGATGGAAATATCGTTCTTCAGCCTGCCTTTTTTCTCGTCGAACTCGCGCTCCACCACCTCCATGTCGGCATGGCCGCCGGAAGCCACGCGGCGGAACACCGGGTTTTCCGGCGCGACGTAAAGGCTTTCGGGCTGCATGTCCTCTCCGAACAGCCCCGCGCCTTGCGCGCCCTGCGTGAAAAGGAACCGCGCGAGGCGATAGGCCAGCGTCGCCTTGCCGATGCCTTCCGGCCCGAAAAGCACGATGGCGTGCGGCAACCGGCCCGCGTTGAAGTCACGCAGCAGCGCGGCTTCCACCTCCTCGTGCCCCAGCAGGTCGGGGTTGTTGCGCGGGGTAAGCTCTTCTTCCTCGCCGTCGCCGACGGCTTCGTCCACCGCGCCGTCGATATCGTCGATATCTTCGGGAAGTCCGTCGTCTTCCTCGGCGAAAAGGCTAGCCATGGCGCGCCTCCTCCGCCACCGGGGTCACGCCGAAGCGTTCCGTGATGGCGTCCAGCATGGCGCGGTGCACCGTGTCGATGTCCTGTGCGGCGTCGATGACGACGCAGCGGTCGGGAAACTTTTTCGCGATCTCGAGGAAGCCTTCGCGCAACCGGGTGTGGAAGGCGATGCCCATGCGTTCGTAGCGGTCCTCGGTCGATTCAGTGGCGTCCTGCGTGACCTGCAATTGCTTGAGCGAGCGCTGCAGCCCCGCCTCGGGGTCGATGTCGAAAATGAAGGTCAGGTCGGGCTGAAAATCGCCCGCCACCAGCGCATAGACCTTTTCGATGGTCTCCTGCGGAATATCCATGCCGTAGCCCTGAAAGGCGCGGGTGGAATCCGCGAAACGGTCGGAGATGACCCATTTGCCCCGCGCCATGTCGGGCCAGATCTTGTCCACCAGATGCTCGCGCCTTGCGGCGAACATCATCAGCACCTCGGTCAGCGGGTCGAACTTGCCGCTGTCGCGCTGCAAAAGCAGGTTGCGGATGCGCTCGGCCTGCGGGGTGCCGCCCGGCTCGCGCGTGGTCGTCACCTCGACGCCCGCCGAGGACAGGGCGCGCTGCAGAAGCTTGAGCTGCGTGCTTTTGCCCGTGCCCTCGCCGCCCTCCAGCGTGATGAAGCGCCCCTTTTGCGTCATGGTCAGAAATCTTTCGTGATCAGGTAGCCCAGCCGGCTTTTGACGCGGCCGAAAATGCCCTGACGCGGATCGTCGATGCCGGCCAGCAAATCCATCTTCAGCGGCGCCTGGTTGGGAATGGCGATGTCGAGCTCGCCCACCTTGTCGCCCTTTTTCACGGGCGCCTTCAGCGGCGAGTCGTATTTCACGGTCAGCTTCATGTCGTCGCGCTGCGCCTTGGGCAGCACCACGGTCAAATCCTTGGCGGCGACAAGCGGAAGCTCCTCCTTCTTGCCCAGCCAGACTTTCGCCGTGTCCACGGTTTCGCCCTCGGTCAGCAGTTTCTTGCTCTCGAAGCTGCGGAAGGCCCATTCCATCAGGCGCATGCCTTCGTCCTTGCGCTCCTGAATGCTGCCCATGCCGTTCAGCACGATGATGACGCGGCGCCCGTCGCGCTGGGCGGAGCTCATCAGCCCGTAGCCGCCGACCTCGGTATGGCCGGTCTTCAGGCCATCGACGCCGGAAACGTTGCCCAGCAGCAGGTCGCGGTTGGGCTGGTGGATCTTGTTGTAAGTGAAATCCTTTTCCGAGAAATAGTGATAATACTCGGGGAAGTCCGTCATGATGCGGTAGGCCAGCACGGCAAGGTCGCGCGCGGTGGAATAATGGTCGGGGTCCGGCAGGCCGCTGGCGGTCACGAAATGGCTGTTGGTCAGGCCGATTTCCTTGGCGCGGAGGTTCATGGCCTTGACGAAGGCCTCCTCGCTGCCGCCCAGCCCTTCGGAAAGACAGACGGCGGCGTCGTTGCCGGAATCGATGAGCAGCCCGCGGATGAGGTCCTCGACCGACACGCGGTCGCCGACCTTGATGAACATCTTGGACCCGCCCGTCTGCCACGCCTTCTTGCTGACGGTGAATTTATCCTTCAGGTGCAGCGAGCCGTTCTTGAGCGCCTCGAAGACCATATAGGCCGTCATGACCTTGCTCATGGACGAGGTCGGCATGTGTTCGTTCGCGTTCTTCTCGAACAGCACCGTGCCCGTGCCGGTATCGACGACGATGGCCTGCTTGGCCGTCGTTGACATCTGCGCGTAGGCGGGCGCGCCCGTCGTGAGCAGGACAAGCAGTGCGGCGATGGACAGCATAAGTTTATTCATAGTACCTCTTCATATCTTTCATGTCTTGCGGTTGAGTTCCGGTGCAGGCGCCTTAGCGCTTGTGCACCACGCGCGCGCCGTCGCCGCCCGCGGCGAGGACGCGGTCGAGCACGCTGTCGGCCTGCTGGACGCTCGCGAGCGGGCCGAGCTTGACGCGGTAGAGCGTTTTGCCCTGCGACGTCGTCATCGGCTCGATGACCACGGGCGCGATCGGGCTCAGCTTCGCCTTCAGTCGCTGTGCGTTGTTATACACGCCGAAGGCCCCCGCCTGCACGTAAATGCCGGTGGGGATGACGGGTTCCTGCGTCACGACGGGATCGGGCATGAAGTGGCCGTTTTCCATGTGGCCGGGCGCCATGCCCCCGCCCGACGCGCCGCTGTCGTCAAGATCGAGGCTCTTGACGAAATTCTTGCGGGCGGTGCGCGTGTCTTCCTGCGGCGCCGGCTGACGGCCGGGCGGCGCATAGCTTGGCGTGGTCGCCGTTCTGGGCGGCGCGGACTGCCATGACCGCGCGGGCGGTGCGGGCTGGGAAAGCTCTTCCACGGTGATGGACGGCGTCTGCAGGCTTTCCGGCAGGGCCACGTCCTTGTTGTTGGCGGCCAGCGTCGCGCCGCGCACGAAACGCGCGGGGGTCGCCGCCATGCGGACGGGGGCCGGCGCGGGAACGGCGGCGGCCACGGGGCTGCCGGTGTCATAGCGTTCGAGATCCGCCATGGTCAGGCGCGAGGTGTCCTCACCGCGCTTGGCGGCGGCGGCGATTTCGCGGCTTTCCTTGGGCAGGACGGCGACGCGCACGCGGGCCGTGCCCTGTCCGATGAAGCCCAGCAGCTGCGCCGCGCGCTTGGAAACGTCGATGATGCGGCCGCGCGCATAGGGTCCGCGGTCGTTGATGCGCACGACGACGGAACGGCCGTTTTCAAGGTTGGTGACGCGCACGAGGCAGGGCATCTGCAAGGTGCGGTGCGCGGCGGTCAGCTCGTCCTGATCGTAAATCTCGCCATTGGCGGTGCGGTGGCCGTCGAAGTCAGGCCCGTACCACGAGGCGATGCCGGTCTCGACGTAATTGAAGTCCTCTTCCGGCCGATACCACGTGCCGCCCACGCGATAGGGGCTGCCGACCTTGTAGCTGCCGGCGCTTTCCTGCTGGCCGGGCCATGTGACTTTCTTCATCCAGTGGGAGACGAGCTGGGTTTCCGAACAGGCCGAAAGCGCGATAACGCCGACCAGCGCGATGGCGAGGTTGAGGAAACTTTTTTTTGCGGTCATGCGGCGCAGCCTTCCGGTCAGAAATGTTGAACACCCGCAGAATAGCGGAGTCTCTTGGCAAAATCCAGTTTTACGCCCGTCAAATCAAGGCCGTTTTGAATGTTTTTCGCGCCGGTTTTCTTCCCCTGCCCGGCTCAGCCCTTCAGCCGGTCGGACAGCATGCAGACGGCGGTGGCGAAATAGTTCGAGCGGTTCCACCGCAGGATGACCCTGTAGTTGTCATATACGATAAAGGACGGCGTTCCCGGCCCGTCGGGCTGGATGACCGAGGCCTGATACTCGCCTTCCTGCGGTATGATCTTACCGTTCAGCAGCCGCACGCCTTGCTTGCGCCAGAAATCCAGCGAGTATTTCCGGTCCAGCCCCAGCAGCTTGCGGTCGATGTTTTTCGGCAGGCGAATCTTGTGGCCCCACGGGTTGCCCTGCTTCCAGCCGCTTTCCGCGAGGTAATAGGCGGCCGAGGCGAAAACGTCCGGCTCGGAAGTCCAGATGTCGCGGCGTCCGTCGCGGTCGAAATCCTGCGCGAATTTCAGGAAGCTGGAGGGCATGAACTGGCTCTGCCCCATCGCGCCCGCCCATGAGCCCTTCATTTTATCCGGCTTGATATGACCTTCCTGCAAGATCCTGAGAGCCTTGAAAAGTTCGCCGCGGAAATAATCACCGCGCCGCCCGTCGTAGGCCAGCGTCGCCAGCGCCTGCGGCACGTCGTATTTGCCGCTGTTCACGCCGTAATTCGTCTCGATGCCCCAAAGCGCGACGATGACCTGCTTGTCCACGCCGTAATCTTTCTGCACGCGGCCCAGCAGCGTGCGGTAGTTCAGGATGCGTGTGCGGCCGCGCTCGACGCGTTCCGTGCTCATGATCCCCTTGAGGTAATCGCTCAAATGCTTTGTATTCTCCGGCTGTTTCCTGTCCAGCTCCAGCACGCGCGCGATGGGTTCCATATTGTCCGGCAGCGCGCTGTCGAGCACATCCTGCGAGATGCCCTGCGTGCGCGCCTCGGACTTGACGGCCCTCAGCCATGTCTGGAAATCCCGCGTCGCAGCATGGGCGGCAGTCGCCAGACCGAGAAAAGCGGCGACCAGGATGATGGATAAAGTTTGAAAGCGCACTGTAAATTCCCCGTTTATCCTTTAATACTAGTGAGTTAGTGCCCCGCTGTCAAACAAACTTCATGTTGCTTTTTCAAGGCTTTTTGTGTTACGTATATCCGTGATGAAATGACGTATCAACAGTAACGGCGGCATACAAGACAACGGCCACAAAACCACGGCCATGAGAACATCACCGGAGCCACCCCCGGCTTCCCCCGCCCCTTGTTTTATCCCTTCAACCATTCCGGCGCACACGCAGCAGCATCTGCAAACGTACAGATAGAAGAAAAGGCTCCCTTATCAATGGAAATCTACCTGACCGTTTCCCTCTGCCTCATCATGGCGGCGATCATCTCCGGGGAGTTCAATATCTCGAGCGCGGTGCTGGAGATCCTGGCGGGCGTCGTCCTCGCCGCCGCGGTGCCGGACATCGTGGGCGCGAACTGGCTGCGCTACATGGCGCATATCGGGATGCTGGCGCTGATGTTCGTGGCGGGCTTCGAGCTGCAGGCCGACAAGTTCAAGCGCATGTGGCGGCCCAGCAGCGCGATCGGCGTCTCGTCCCTCTGCGTGCCGATGGTCGGCGTCTATCTCTACACCCGCTTCGGGCTGCACTTCGACCCGATGCCGGCGGCGCTGGTCAGCATCGGCCTGTCCACCA
This sequence comes from Alphaproteobacteria bacterium, assembly GCA_016124645.1. Taxonomy (GTDB): domain Bacteria; phylum Pseudomonadota; class Alphaproteobacteria; order Micavibrionales; family UBA2020; genus WGNE01. The sequence continues at coordinate 3,326 of WGNE01000010.1, read as the reverse complement.
CCTCCCTCGCGCTCGTCTATCACGTGCTGAAGGAACAACAGATACTCGACACCGACGAGGGGCAGGTCATCTTCGCCGCCGCTTCCGTCGTCGATGTGCTCAGCATGGTCGCCCTCGCGCTTTTGCTGGGCAGCGCGGGATGGGGCACGGCGTTTTTCGCCGCCTTCCTGCTCATCTCGGTCTTCGGCCTGCCGCATTTCGGCGACTGGATCTTCCGCCGCTATCCGAACTCGATGGCGGAGCCGGAGCTGCGGTTCCTCATGGTCATCCTCGTCGGCATGGGCTTCATGGCTGAATCGGTGGGCAGCATCCACCCCGCGCTCGTCGCCTTCACGCTGGGGATGATCATGACCTCGGTGCTGGAGAAGAACGAGGGCGTGAAGGACAAGCTGATGGGCCTCGTCTTCAGCTTTTTCGCGCCGCTGTTCTTTTTGAGCGCGGGCACGCGCATCAGCCTTCACGCGCTGAACTTCACCTCGCTCGTCGTGGCGGGGGCGCTTTTCGTGCTGGCGACGATGCTGAAATTCGCGGGCAGCGCCCTGCCCGCCAAAATGATGAAGATGACCCGCCACCGCTACATCGGCATCCTGTTCAACTACCGCCTCAGCTTCGGCATCATCACCGCCAACGTGGGACTGGAAACCGGCATCATCTCCGAGGAATTCTACAGCGTCCTGCTTCTCGTCGTCCTCGTCAGCGCGGCCTTGCCCGGCATCCTGCTGCGCAAGGGGGACGGCCAGAAGCCTGATGAAGACGAAGAAGAAACCCGAAGCGGAGAGGAAGCCCCCGCGGCGCTGGAGGGCGAACGCCCCGTGCCCGCCTTCCCTGAAGAGGGCGGCGGAGAACCCGAACAGCCCACGCCCGCCGATGAGCCGCCCGCGTTGCCGCCGGAGCCCGAAACCCCCTATTCTTGACTTGCCCCGCAATAGGGTGTTTGATTGAAAACAGCCGGAATATCAAGGGGCTGCTATGCCCCGGGGGATGCAAGATGACCGAAAAAGACAGCCTGACCTACGCCCCTTTCTGGGCGCGCATGACCGGCGGCGTCCTGATCTTTATTTTCCTCGGCAGTCTTGTGTTTTTTTGCGCCGCGCTTTACGCCAGCGTCGCGAACGATGCGCGGCCGGGCATGAACGTGGCGGTCAGCGGCGGCATCGTCGCGCTCTGCCTGTTCTACCTGCGCATGCGGCGCAAATACCCGCACATGAAAACCGTCGATGCGAAAACGGGCGGCAAGCCGCCGCAGCGCATCCGCCTTTTGCGCTTCATCCTGCTGGCCGCCCCGCTGGCCGTCTTCGCGGCGCCCGTCATCTACGCCGCCGCGACCGCGATACAGGCCGGACGCATGGGCGTGACGGATTTTTCGGTCGCGGGCGCGATGACCGCCTCCGTCTCGGCCTATCTCGAGCCCACCCTGCTTTGCGGCATCTTCTGGGCATTCTGGTTCGCCCTGCCGGCCCTGCTTTCCCCGCAGCGCAAGTCGCTGCCCGAATACATCACCTCCACCGCCGTCGTTTATCCCGACGACGGGCCGCAGCCGCCGCCGCAGGGCGCGACGGCGGGGGCCGCTTGCGCGGGCAAGGCCGCGCTTTCCGTTCTTGCCGTGCTGTTCATCGCGGCGCAGGCATGGCTGGGGCTGCTGTATTTCTTCAACACGCGCCCGCGCGCGCCGGACCCGATGCTGGCGGCGCGCATGACAATCAAGGACTTCAACGCCGACGACAACTTCTATGCCGCACTGCGCAGCATCCACGCCCCCGCCGTCAGCATGGACAGATACGGCTATGGCCTGCGCGCCCTGCAGGGCATGGGCATCGACCCGCGCGTTCAGGCGCCGGAGGAACAGTCGGAGGTTCACTGGCAGCCGGGCCCGCCCGCGCGAAGCCTGCAACAGACTTATGACGACAACGCCCAGCTCATCACCCGCTTTCAGGCGCTCTACCACCAGTCGTTCGACAATTACACCCGTACTTTCAACCCGGCGGAAACCGAAAGCTACGGCGACCTTCCCGTCCTGCAAGACTTCATGGCGCAATACTGGCCGAAGATGGCGGAAAAAGGCGACGGCGACGCGGCCCTGCAGGACTGGATCGCCAACGGCGCTTTCACCCGCGGCTTTCTTTCGCACGGCCTGCATACGCTGGCGGAGCAGGATCTCTGGCAGCGGCTCTACCGCGTCAACCTTTCCGCCCTGCCCGCCATTCTGCAAGCGAACCCCGCGCTGGCCGCGAAAAACCGCGATGCGCTGCTGGCCGCCTTGCAGACCGGCGAAAGCGGCCTTTCGAACATCAAGGATTGCATGACGGCCGAACTCGTAACGGCCAAACCCGCGCTGAATTTCCTTTCCCGCAACGCGCTGTTCAACGAGAATGACACCTATAGCCAAATGCTCGCCCTCTCCCGCGACGCGGAAAAGCTTGACGGAAAAAGCGACAGGGGCATGGTGCAGGGCTTGTCCGCGCTGCAAAAGAAATACGACTGCAAGCTGGCGGGGCTGCCGCTGGAACCGCTGCTCGGCAAATGCATCTATAACCCGACGGGGCGCGGCTACGTCTTTACCCTCGCGCAGAACCTCGACGTTTTCACCGGACAATACGCCCTGCGCGCCATGGCAAGGGCCGACGCGCTGCTGGTGAAAGCGCGCGCGCAGGATATTCCCGCCGCGAAAATGGCGGATTTCATCGCGCAGCAAGGCAAGGAGCTGACCGACCCGGTAACGGAAAAGCCCTTCGCCTGGAACGAAAAATCATCCTGCATCGCCCATGCGGACAAGCTGGAGAATTGCCTTGCGGCATTCACGGCGGATGATGAAAAGAAGAAGAAAAAATAACCCCTACACCAGCCCCAGCATCGCCAGTTCCTGCCGCAATTCGGGGGGCAGGTCGTCGCCATCCGCGGGGCCGGCGCTGTCGGGCGGCGCGTCTTTCGCGTCGAGATAGCGCCAGCCCTGAAACGGCCGCCGCTGGCGCGGCTGCACCGTCACCAGCTTCCTGCCGAGGACGAGGCCGCAATGCGGCACGCCCTTCACCTTCATCGCGCGCAGTTCCACCAGCTTTTGCCGCGCGACGATCCATCCCTTGATGACCCAGTAGATGGAGCCGCCGTCCAGCAGCTCCTCCGCCCTTTTGGGCGTCTGGCGCGTGACGTGGATAAGTTCGGGCTTGCGCCCCTTCGCCTTGAGCTCTTTCAGCCGGTGCTTTTGCCACGCGGCAAGCTCCGCCAGATTCTCCGGCCCCACCGAGAGTTTGACGAGATGAACGGTCATCAATAAAGTCCTTTCTTTACAGGTGGTTATATACCATTGCGCGCTTGATCAAAAAAACATT
>WGNE01000059.1 GCA_016124645.1 Alphaproteobacteria bacterium | reverse complement strand
CGTCAACGCCGCGAAGGATTACTACAAGGCGAAAAACCGCCGCAACGCGCGCGAGCTGCCCTTGTACGACGGCGCCGTGCACATATCCGAGGAAATGACGCCCGAGCAGCAGATGGAGCAGAAGGACGCGCTGAAGGCCGTCGCCGACCTGCCGGACACGCTGCGCGAAACCGTGGTGCTGGTGTGCTGGCAGGGACTGAGCCACCGCGAGGCCTCGGAAATCCTCGACTGCTCGGAAGGAACCGTTTCATGGCGCGTGCACGAGGCGCGCAAGAAAATCGCCGAAACGATGGCGCAGGAAAAAAAGGTGATCCGTCATGGATGAAAAGCAACTGGCCAAAAAGCTGGATGCCATCAAGGCGCCGGCGCCGGACGAAACCCGCAGGAAGCAGGCGCTGGGCGCGGCCATGGCGGCTTTCGACGAAAATATTTCCAAAAACCCCCAAGGATACGGGGCGGACGACAGTCTTACTGCCATGGAGCCGAAAAAAGGCTCCAACAACAACGGCAGGAGATTTTTCATGCAAAAGACACGTTCATTTTCGGGCATGACGGGCGCGGTCGCGCTCTGCGCCCTGGTCGCCGTTCTCGGCTCGCCTTTCATCATTCACGAGATGCACAGCATTATCGGGACGGAAAAAACGGCTCTTGATGCTTCGCAATTGGCGTTGAGCTCGACCTCCGGTTTCAGCGCGCCGGAGCCCCGGCAGAAAACCGTCGTCGGCAAGACGAGCAACGATCCGATCTATAAAAAGCAGCTCGAGGTCGCCAACAAAAAACGCGCCGAAGAAGCGGCGAAGCATGGCGGTTCCTCCATCGGGACGCCGCTGGGCGTTGCGACGTCCGACGCGGTGGCCTTGCCGCCGCCGCCCGTCGCCGCGAACGAACCCATGCGCGCGCAAGCTGAAATGCAACGCGCGCCCGCCTTGAGCAACGAAGGGATGGCGGGCAAGCCGCAGCAACAGGGCGCGACGCTGCGGATGGACGACAGCCTTGCTGCCGCCCCCGCTGAAAAAGAACGGGGCGAGAAAGACAAGGGTTTCGCCCGCAAGCGGGACAAGGCCGTCGCGCAAAACGCGGTCGAGGCGAAAAAATCCGAATCCGTCATGATGAAGGCGATGCCCTCGGCCTCCATGCCCGCCCCCGCGAAGGAACCCTCGCTTGCAGGCGGTGCGCCGGCGCCGATGCAGGTCATGCCCGCGCCGGGCGTGGCCATGCCGGTCTCCCCGCCCGTGGTGGTGGAGCGTTACCGCCAGCCCTATTACCAGCAGGCCGGGCGCGACGCCTTCCCCGATTATAAAGACAACGGCGTGATGGAAGTTGCGAGCGATCCCGTCTCGACTTTCTCCATCGACGTGGATACCTCGTCCTACAGCTTCCTGCGCCGCTCGATCAACGAAGGCCATCTGCCGCCGCGCGGCGCGGTGCGTCTGGAAGAGATGATCAACTACTTCCACTATAACTACAAAGTGCCGGAAGAAGGGGCGGATCCCTTCCTGCCCAACGTCGCGGTCTTCGACTGCCCGTGGCGCAAGGGCGACAAGATCGTCGATATCGGCATCAAGGGCTATGAGCCCGCCGAGCGGCCGAAGTCGAACATCGTCTTCCTCATCGACACCTCCGGCTCCATGAACAGCCCGGACAAATTGCCGCTGCTGGTCAGCTCGTTCAAGCTGATGCTTGACAGCTTAAAGCCAGACGACACCGTGGGCATCGTGACCTATGCGGGTCATGCGGGCGTCGCGCTGGAGCCGACCCCGGCCAGCGACAAGGTGAAGATACTCTCCGTGCTCGACAACCTCTACGCCAGCGGCTCCACCGCGGGGGCGCAGGGCATCCAGTCGGCCTACCAGCTGGCGGAGCAGGCTTTCATCAAGGGCGGCAACAACCGCATCCTGCTGGCGACGGACGGCGACTTCAACGTCGGCGTTTCCAGCCAGTCGGGGCTGAAGGACCTCATCACGCGCGAGCGCGACAAGGGCATCTATCTCTCCGTCCTCGGTTTCGGCACCGGCAACTATCAGGACACGACGATGCAGACGCTGGCGCAGAACGGCAACGGCAACGCCTCCTATATCGACAACCTGTCCGAGGCGCGCAAGGTGCTGGTCGATGAAGCCTCCTCCACGCTCTTCACCATCGCCAAGGACGTGAAGATACAGGTCGAGTTCAACCCGAAGACCGTGCAGGAATACCGCCTGCTGGGCTATGAAACCCGCCACCTGAACCGCGAGGACTTCAACAACGACAAAATCGACGCGGGCGAGGTCGGCGCGGGCCATGCGGTGACGGCGATCTACGAGATCACCCCCGTCGGCGCGCAGCCGCTGGTCGATAAGCTGCGCTACGGCGGCGAGGCGGCCCAAAAGCAGCGCCCCGAAGCGGACGCGGACGACGAGAAGGCGGGGAATGTCTCCGGCGAATACGCCTTCCTGAAAATCCGCTACAAGAAGCCCGACGCGGACACCAGCACGCTGATGACCCGCCCGATCACGCCTTCGGACGAACGGCCCTTCGCCGAGACGAGCGACGACGTGCGCTTCGCCACGGCGGTCGCGGGCTTCGGCCAGCTGCTGCGCGGCAGCAACTACATCGGCAACTTAAGCTATGACCAGATCATCGAGATGGCCAGCCACGCCAAGGGGGCGGACGAGGACGGCTACCGCGCCGAATTCGTCAACCTCGTCAAGCTCGCGAAATCCGAGGCGGGGGCGACGACCGGGCCGGCGGAAGGCGGCGGGGACGGCGATGAGCCGGTTGAGCCCGGGCCGGTTCCCATGATACAAAAGTAAGGCGATACCAAACGGCGGGGCCGGGCGCGTCAAGCATCCGGCCCCGCGTCTTTTCAAGGGGGAGAAGGGATGAGCAGCTTCAGGGAAAAGGTCGTCGGCGCCTTTAACCTCAGCTTCTTCTTCGGCAAGGGCATCAAGCCCTTCGAGGCGAAGGGGGAGGGCGATTTCAAGGCGGCCATGCGCTCGCTCTGGATCACCGCCGCGCTCTATCCGGTCGCCATCGTCGCCTGCTGGCTGCACCCGCCGCACGGCATGGAGCACCTCGGCCGGGCGGATCTTTCCATCATCACCACCTCGGAATACGTGCTGGGTTTCTTTCTCAGCAACGCCGCCTGCTGGCTTTTCGCCTGGGCGCTGAAGGTGCATGACAGGTTCTGGCTGTTCTTTCAGGCGAGCAACTGGACGGCCATTCCCGCCACCGTCATCTCGCTGCCCTTTCTCGGCCTCGCGCTCATGCACTCGCTGGACGACATGCACATGAACCGGATGCTGACGGTCGTCGCCGTCTATTTCGCCATGGCGGGCTCCTGCGTCGCCTACCGCGCCTTGCGCATCAACTGGGAGCTCAGCGTCTTCCTTGCCAGTTTCATGATGTTCTGCGAACAGATCATCGAAATGCTGATGTTCAGGATCTACCACATCCCCATCGACTGGCTGGGATAGGCAGGGCCGTCATTTTTTAATCGTGATTTTCATGCTGACGGTGATGGGCGATTGCAGCACGACCGCTTTTTCGACCTTGTGCGCCAGCTTCTTGCGCGCGATGCGTTCGCGCTTTTCTTCGGGCATGCGGATTTCCACCGGCACTTCGCCCCATGCCTTGAAAATGCCGAAGTCGCTTTCGATCTGCGTGAAGCTTCGGGGCGCAAACTCTAGGGAAGTGAGGGAGTTGCGGCTGCAGTTGCAATTCCCGCCCACGCTTTTCGGCGCGTGGCGCAGGGTTTCGAGCTTGTTGCCGGCGCAGGTGAAATTGCCGCCGACGTCGCCGACCATGCCTTCCAGTGTTTCCAGCAGATTGTCCGCGCAGGAATAATCGCGCCCCACGCTTTCGGGGCCGCCCTTCAGCGTCGTCAGCAGGTTGTTGCTGCAGCAAAAATCCTCGCCGACGTTTTTCGGGCCGCCTGCCAGCGTTTGCAGCTGGTTGTCCTCGCAGAAAAATCCGCCGCCTACGGTTTCGGGCGCGCCTGCCAGCGTCGTCAGCCGGTTGCCGTGGCAGCTGAAAGAACCGCCGACCGAGGCGGGCGCGCCTTTCAGCGAGGTCAGCTTGTTGCCGTAGCAGGCGAAGTATCCGCCGACATGCACGCGCGAGAGGTCGGGCAGCTCCGTTAAGTTGCGGTTGGTGAGGTCGATGCCGCCCGGCACATAATAGGTGCCGTCGTCGCGCCGCTCGTATTCGCAGCCAAGCTGGTGCAACAGGTTTTCGAGCGGATCCGGCGCCGCTGATGTGTTGAATGCTTTTGTCATCCGGGGAGGGTAACGCGATAAGCGCGATATGTCAAATTTTGCGCCATAACGCATTGTTTATAAACAATAGGTTTTTTGAAAATCAGATTTTCAGCGGGGTGACGGATTGCTTCACGCGTTGCAGGAAGTTCGAGGGCTTGTCGCCTTCGCGCGTCAGCTCTTCGGTTTGCAGCGCCTTGCGCGCGCCGATGTCGCGGTCGCCCGCTTTCGTGTGCAGGGCTTCCTTGACGGATTTCCAGTAGTCGGTCGTTACGTCCACCTTCACTTCCTGCCCCGCGTATTTGAAATGCCCGGTTTCGAGCGCGGTGTTCAACACGCGCGCGGCAAGGTAGAACTTCTGCGAATGCGCGGGGGAGGACATGGCGGTTTCCTGCAGCTTCATCATCTTCTCTTCCACGATCTCGTCCAGCGGGCGGCCCTGCGCGCGGCCGCGCCGGTCGATGCCCTGGATGGAGGCGAAGCGGCTTTCGGCCTGATAGCTCATCTCGAAGGCGTCCGCGTGCTTCTGCGCGATTTTCAGCACGTCCTTTTCCGAGAGGGAGATGAAGTCGATGTTCTTGGGGTTGATGGCGACGGCGTCCAGCGACATGGTGGTCAGGTGGGTGATGTCCTGCGTGAGCAGCATGGCGATGCAGCGCCCGTCCCCGAGGGTGACGACGTCCGCCTTGCTGAACACGCCCTGCTTCAGCCCGCGCAGCACGGCGAAGGTGTCGGCCGCGTGCTCGCGGTGCTCGGTCGAGGCGTCGGAATCCGTCGCATGGGCGTTGGGCACCACGAAGTGCCCCAGCTCATGCTGGAAGGAGAAATAGGCGCTTTTCGCCTCGTCGCCCGGAAAGGCGCCTTCGTCCGGCCCGCGCCTGGTGGGCAGGGCGATGAGCTTGTGGCCGTTGCCCTCGCCCGCGAAGGCGCTGTTGCTTTCCTTGTGCTGCATCATCGCGTCGAACTGCCGCTGGTTCTTGCCCGCCATATTGGCCCATGCCAGCAGCTTTTCGTCCGCGTCCGGGGAGGAGGTGTCGATGAAGGTGATCTTCTCCGTCTGCTTGGGGTAATCGCGGCGCGCGTCGGCGACGGCGGCTTCGAAGTCGAAGCCTTTTTTCGCGGTGCCGTCCTGTGTTTCGCCTTGCGCCATAGCCTGCCCGTTTGTTGCGCTTTTCCGCATATTATAGCGCGCGGAGCCTTAAAATTGGACTAAGGATATTCCTATCTATTTGAAATAAAATGATTTTATTTTTCACCGCGCCGCGGCACGAAGATGACGGTCTCCATTTCCAGCACGACCTCGCCATGCTGGTTGCGGGTGGTGTTGCGCAGGCGCATGACGCCGGTCTGCGGTTTGCTGGCGGAGGGGCGAAGGGCCGTGATCTCGCCTTCGTAGCTCAGCGTGTCGCCGGGCTTCACCGCGCGCGGCCATTCCAGCTTCTCGATGCCGCGGCCGATGATGCCGCCCTTCATCCTTGGTGCGGCGTCGAAGATCATGCGCATGGTCAGCGCCGCCGTCTGCCAGCCGCTGGCGATCAGCTCGCCGAAGACGGTGTGCTTCGCGGCCTCGGCGTCGATGTGGAAATCCTGCGGGTCGTAGCGGCGGCCGAAGGCGATGATCTCCTCCGCCGTCACCGTCAGCGGCCCGGAGGAAATCTTCTGCCCGACGGCGAGGTCTTCCATGTAGGTGAATCCGTCTTCGGTCCGTTTTATTTCCTGTGTCATGTCCTGCCTTCGTGATGGGGAGCGGCGAGGGAAAGCCATACGTCGTGCATCAGCTTGACCTTCCATCGCCAAGCCGTCAAGATATTCACGGCAGCCGGCCTCCGAGACGTTCCTGATTTTGACTTTTGTTGAACGAAGGAACTCTCCGGGGTTACCCCGGGGAATGGTTTTTGCCTGGACATATCATGTCCGGTGCGTCCCTGCGCCTTTACGCGCAGCGCGGCACCGGAAACACGAGAAGCGTCGGAGGTCGGTTGCAACTTGCCCGGTAAATTCACACAAGCAAGGTGGCTGGCGTTTTCAGTGCACGCGGGCGCATGGGACCGCGCGGCCCTTGCCGAGCGCCTTGCCAAGGTTCTGCCCGCGGGCGCGCCGGATCCCGCACGGCTGGCGGCGCGCATTTACCGCCGCTTCGGTGAAGGCCCGCCGCCGTCTGTAACGGCGCTTGCCGCTTTCATGCGCGAGGAAAAGCTGCTTGAACCGTTATTTGAAGGCAAGGGCATTCGGGGGCCTTCGCTTGAGCCTTACGCCATGGGCCGCAGGCCTGACCTTCTCGCCGCCGTTCCGTTGCCCGACTTGCCGACTCTGCGCGATGTCGGCAGGTGGCTCGGCCTGTCGGACGAGGAAGTCTCGTGGTTTGCGGACGTCAGGTTCCGGCAGGACAAGCTCACCGAGCCGAAGCTGCATCATTATCATTATTCATGGATACCCAAACGCTCTGGCGGTTTGCGCCTGATAGAGATGCCGAAGTTCCGCCTGAAGGAAATTCAGCGGAGGATTGTGCGGGAGATTCTGGGCCGCATACCGCCGCACGATTGCGCGCACGGTTTCACCCGCGGGCGGTCGATCAGGACTTTCGCGGAACCGCACACGGGCCAATATGCGGTCTTGCGTCTCGACCTCAAGGATTTCTTCCATTCGGTGCCGATCGCGCGCATTGCGGCATTGTTTCGCAGCCTCGGATACCCGCCGAAGATCGCGCGTGTTCTGCAGGGGCTTTGCACCAACGCCATCTCGCCCCCCTTGGCGGGCAAGCCTTTCGAAAAGCTGCCGTGGCATGAGCGGAAAGCATTGCAGGACAAGCATCTGCCACAGGGCGCGCCGAGTTCAGCGCCGTTGGCGAATCTTTGCGCTTGGCGGCTGGATTGCAGGCTGGAAGGTCTGGCCATTCGGTACGGCTACCGCTACACCAGATACGCTGACGACCTTGCGCTTTCCGGCCCATCCAGTCTGGCCCGACGCGCTGAATTCATCGAGGCGCTGGTCGGCGCCATCGCGACCGAGGAGGGATTTTGCCTCAACTATCGCAAAACGCGGCTACGCCTGTCCTCGCAGCGCCAGCGTCTGGCCGGGGTCGTCGTCAATGAAAAGGCCAACTGCGGCAGGGCGGAATGGGACAGGCTGAAAGCGACGCTTCATAACTGCGCCAAGCACGGCCCCGAAGGCCAGAACCGGGGCAACCACCCCGCCTTCAAATCCCACCTCGAGGGCCGCGTCGCGCATTTCGCATGGCTCAACCCCGCGCGGGGGGAGAAGCTGAAGTCATTGCTGGGGCGGATTGTCTGGTAAATATTATGTCCAGCTTTGAACGGGTTTCTGTGATTATATAAAATCTCCGCCACTCCCACGCCCCTCCACCCCCGAATTTGCGCGGAGTATTTGGCAATCGGGGAAAAGGAGCTTACATTATCAAGAATAATAAGCATTGATTAATCAATGTGTTAATATCGGGGCCGTCACGGTTCCGGCCTGTTTCAACGACTGATTTCCAAGGAATGTTTCCATGCCCAGCTACAAAGCCCCCCTTGATGACATGCGTTTCGTGCTCAACGAGGTGCTCGGCGTTGCCAACCTGCGCGCGATCAAGGATTTCGAGATGCTGGACGACGACACGATCAACCAGTTCCTCGCCGAAACGGCCAAGCTGGCGGAAAACGTGCTGGCGCCGCTCAACATCAAGGGCGACCAGCAGGGCTGCAAGCACGACCACAACGCCAAGACGGTCACCACGCCCGAAGGCTTCAAGGACGCCTACGACCAGTTCTGCGCCGCGGGGCTGACCGGTTTCGCCTGTGATCCCGAATACGGCGGGCTCGGCATGCCGCAGGTGCTCAATACCGCGCTCTCGGAAATGTGCTGCTCGGCCAATATGTCCTTCGCGATGTATCCCGGCCTTTCGCACGGCGCCTATCACGCGCTGCACGTCTATGGCACGGACGAGCAGAAGAACTTCTACCTGCCCAAGCTGGTTTCCGGCGAATGGTCGGGCACCATGTGCCTGACGGAGCCGCAATGCGGCACGGACCTCGGCCTCGTGAAGACCAAGGCGGAAAAGCAGGGCGACGGTTCCTTCAAGATCACCGGCACCAAGATTTTCATTTCATCGGGTGAGCACGACCTGACGGAGAACATCCTGCACCTCGTGCTGGCGAAAATCGACGATCCCTCGACGCCGCCCGGCATCAAGGGCATCAGCCTTTTTCTCGTGCCCAAGTTCCTCCCCGACGCCTCGGGCAACCCCGGGGAACGCAACCCCGTTTTCTGCGGCCGCATCGAGGAGAAGATGGGCATCCACGGCAACAGCACCTGCGAGATGAACTTCGACGGGGCGACCGGCTGGCTGGTGGGCGAGCCGCACAAGGGCATGAAGGCCATGTTCGTGATGATGAACGAGGCGCGGCTCGGCGTCGGCCTGCAGGGCCTCGCGCTCAGCGAGGTCGCCTACCAGAACGCGCTGGCCTATGCGCTGGACCGCAAGCAGGGCCAGCCCATCGACCAGAAGGCGGCGGACGCCAAGCTGGACAAGCCCGCCGTCTCCATTTTGCAGCACCCGGACGTGCGGCGCGAGCTGCTGACCGTGAAGGCACAGGCCGAGGGCGCGCGGATGCTCGCCTATTGGGTCGCCATGCAGCTCGATATCTCCTTGAAGGACCCGGACGAGAAAAAGCGCAAGGCGGCCAAGAAATGCGTGGATCTGCTGACCCCCATCGTCAAGGCGCATATGACCGACAACGCGGTGGACAACACCAATTCCGCCATGCAGGTCTTCGGCGGCCACGGCTACATCAAGGAACACGGGATGGAGCAGTTCAACCGCGACGCGCGCATCACAAGGCTTTACGAGGGCACCAACGGCATTCAGGCGCTCGATCTCATCGGGCGCAAGGTCTTGAAGGAAAACCTCATGCCCGCCTACGGCCGCCAGCTGCGCGCGGACCTGAAGGCGGCGTTCAGGCAAAAAGTGCCGCTCTACCCGCTGGCCTCGCTCGCCTGCTACGGCACGCGGCTGGAGGCGCGCACGATGTACCTGCGCGCCCGCGTCGGCATCGCGCGGATGCTGGGCGGCAAGACGGCGGACAAGGCCATGCGCGACGTCGGCGGCATCGCCACCGACTACCTCAACTTCATGAGCTACGTCGTGATGGGCCACATGTGGGTGAAGATGGCGACCGTCGCCAACGAGCGGCTGGCCGAAAACCCGGAGGGCAAAAGCTTCTACCAGACCAAGATCGACGTGGCGAAATTCTATTTCGACCACCTCATGCCCCGCGCGCGCACCTATGCGCGGCTGGTCAGGAAGGGCAGCGGCTCGCTGATGGCGGTCTCGCCCGAGGCCTTCGCCCACGACCAGACGAGCATCGGCGAGAAATCGCGCCCGGCGGAGTGATTGCAAGACTGAAGAGGGAAGCCATTCGCGGGCAGGCAGAAGAAACGATCTGAACGGAAGGAATAAGGGACATGAAAAAGTTTTTCATTTTTCTGGCAGTGCTGGCGATCATCGTCGCGGGGGCGGGCTTCGCCCTGTCGCGCATGATCTCGGTCGAGAGGATTGAAAACTACGCGAAGACAGCGGTGAAGCAAAAGACGGGGCGCGATCTCGGCATCGGCGGCGCGCATGTGTTTTTCTGGCCTTCCATCGGCGTGCGGCTGACGGACGTCACGCTCAGCAACCCCGCGTGGGCGAAGGAAAAGAACCTCGTCAGCCTCGGCAAGCTGGAAATCAACCTTGCGGCGCGCCCGCTGCTCGACAAGCGCATCGAGGTGCGCAACTTCACCTTGAAAAACCCCATCGTCCACATGGAAGTTTCGGCGAAGGGGCAGAAGAGCTGGGAATTCACGCCCGAAAAAGTCGCGCAAAAGCCTTCGGGCGGCGCGGCTGACGGCGAAAAAGAAGGCGCGGCGAAGGGCGAGAACGGGTTGCCGCCCGGCGTTTCCATGACGCTCGGCAAGTTCCTCATTCAGGGCGGTCAGCTGACCTATGACGACGCGCAGAAGAACGCGCATTACAGCGCGAAGAACTTCTCCCTCGCCGTCACGTGGCCGGACCTGCAAAGCGCCTTCCAGATGGACGGCGCGCTGGACTACGCCAACAAGCGGCTCAATCTTTTCGTCAGCCTCGATGCGCCCATGGAGCTCGTGAACGGCAAGACTTCGGACGGCGAAATCCGCGTGAACACGGATCAGGTCACGGCGGACATCACCGGCAAGCTCGCGACGTCCGGCACCCTGCTGGACGGCAAGATCGACGCGGGCATTGAATCGACCGGTGATTTCCTGAAATGGGTCGGCGCGCCGCAGAAAGGCAAGCTGCCTTTCTCCAAGGTTTCCTTCAACAGCAAGGCGCAGGTGACGAAGACCCTGATGAAGCTGGACGACGCCAAGCTGGTGCTGGACGAGATCGAGGCGCAGGGCAAGCTCGGCGTCAATATCGCGGGCGCGCGGCCCGATGTCGTCGCGCGGCTCTCGGTCAACAAGCTGGACCTCGACCGTTTCACCGGCGGCGCGGTCAAGCCGGCGGATGATACCGGCACGGCCCAGCCCGGCGGCGACGCGCCGTCCTCGCAGGAATGGGATGCGACGCCGATCAACTTCAGCGGGCTGAAAGCGCTGGACGCGGACCTCGTGCTGAACACGCAGGGCTTCTCGCTCAAGGGCGCGGACGTCGGCCCCTGCACCTTGACGGTCCTGCTGAAAAACGGGCTGCTTTCGTTCAAATCCTCGCAGGCGACGTTCTTCGGCGGCAATTTCACCTCCGACCTGACCGTGGATGCGCAGCGCGCGGGGGCGGCGCCCTCCATGGCCTTCGTCTTCCGCATGGCGGGCGTGCAGGCCAAGCCGGTGCTGACCACCTTCGCGCACTTCAAGAAGCTGAGCGGCACGACGGACGCGAACGTCAGCGTGACCTCCTCCGGGGTCAGCCAGAAGGAAATCATCGGGAACCTTGCGGGCAACGGCGACGTCGATTTCAAGAACGGCGTGCTGGAAGGCATCGACCTTGCCAATATCGCAAGGCTTATCCAAAGCCATGTCGGCGAGACCGGGGCGGGCGAGGGCAAGACCGAATTCGTCGATATGGGCGGCACCTTCGTGATGTCGCACGGCGTGGCCGCCAACAACGATTTCCGCATGCGCGGCCCGCTGGTGCAGGCGAGCGGCGCGGGCACGGTCGATCTGCCGAAAAAATACCTGCAGTACCGGGTGACGCCGCTGCTCATCACCTCGACCACGACGGACAGCACGACGGGCGCCGCCACCGTTTCGGGGCTGGAGGTTCCGGTCGATATCCACGGGCCCTTCAGCCACATCAAGATCAAGCCCGATTACGGCGCGGTCATCAAGCACGCGCTGGACAACCCGGACGAGATACGGGCGACGGCCAAGACCATCGGCAAGCAGGGCAAGGAGATATTCAAGGACATCAAAAAAGACCCCGGCAAGGCGCTGCAGAACCTGCTGGGCAACGGCGGGCTTTTCGGCCGCAAGCCCGCGCCCTCGGCGCCCTGACGACGGGGGATGACGGCATGGCGGGAGGACGCGCTTGAAGAAAAAAAGAAAGCTTGCCGGCAAGATCTCCGCCACGCGCGAGACGCTGGGCGACAAGGTCTGGGGCTTCGTGACGGAAGGCCGCCCGTGGCGCATCCGCTGGCCGCTGGGCTTTTTGCGCCTCGTGCTCGCCGTGCTGCGCGACATGCGGGAGGGACAGTTCGACCTGCGTGCGGCCAGCCTTGCCTATACCACGCTGTTGTCTTTCGCGCCCCTGCTGGCCATCGCCTTCGCCGTGCTGAAGGGCTTCGGCGCGCATAACGTGCTGGAACCCGCGCTCAATACCTTCCTCTCCCCGCTGGGGGCGGAGCAGGCGGCGGATATTTCCGGGCGCGTCATGGGTTTCGTCTCGCACATCAACGTCGGCGTGCTGGGCGTGGCGGGGGTGGCGGTGCTGTTCTACGGCGTCGTCGGCCTTTTGCGCAAGGTGGAGCGCGCCTTCAACGACATCTGGCGCGTGCATGACGGGCGCGGGTTGTTGCAGCGTGCGCGCGACTACACCGGCGTGCTGCTGGTGGGGCCGCTGTCGATCTTCCTCTCGATGATGATGACGGCATCGCTGCGCCACGCGCGGCTGTTTCAGACCTACCTGCACATCGACATCGCCGACAGCGCCTATGAGGGGATTTTCTCCGTCGTTCCCTATTTTCTTTTCGCCCTCGCCTTCGCCGCGCTTTACATGTTCATGCCCAACACGCGCGTGCGGCCGGGCCCGGCGCTCGTTGCGGGCGTCGTCACCGGCGCGGTCTGGAAGCTGCTGGGCAAGCTGTTCGGGCTTTTCGTCGCGGGCTCGGCCAGCTACGCCGCCATCTATTCCGCCTTCGCCGCGCTGGTGCTTTTCGTGCTCTGGGTCTATGCGGGCTGGCTCACGGTTCTGGTGGGCGCGGCGGTTTCCTATTACCTGCAAAACCCGTCGAACCAGCCGATGTCGCGCGGCGTGAAGAACCTCAGCCTGCGCTTCAAGGAAATGCTGGGGCTGCAGATCTGCGCGGATATCGGCGAGGCCTTCTACAAGGGTGGCGGCGGTCTGACGCTGGGGCAATTGTCGGTGAAGACCGGCGTGCCCGCGCTGGCGGTGGAGGACGTGGTGGACGATCTCTCGCGCCTCGGCGTGCTGGCGGTGACCTGCGAGGGCGTACCCGCCTATATCCCCGGCCGTCCCTTCGACGAAACCACGGTGGCGCAGATGATGGACATATTGCGCGCGGCCGATGAAACCGGGGTTTTGCGCATGGAGCGCGTGAAACCCGGCAAGGCGGTGAAAACGGTCTTGCAAATGTCCGACGCCGCGCTGCATAAAGAACTGGGGCGTTACAGCCTCAAGCAACTGGCGCTGGGAGAGATCAAGGAGCGATGAAAAGATGATACCCCGTTACACCCGCAAGGAAATGGCAGATATCTGGGAGCCGGAAAACCGCTTCAACATCTGGCTGGAAGTCGAAATCGCCGCCTGCGAGGCGCAGGCCGAGCTGGGCGTCATCCCCAAGGACGCCCCCGCGAAAATCCGCGAGAAAGCGGGTTTCGACGTCGCGCGCATCGACGAGATCGAGCGCGAGGTGAAACACGACGTCATCGCCTTCCTGACCTCAGTCGCCGAGCACGTGGGGGAGGAAGCGCGCTTCATCCACGTCGGCATGACCTCCTCGGACGTATTGGACACCAGCTTCGCCGTGCAGCTGCAGCAGGCGGCTGACATCATCCTGACCGACCTCGACCGGCTGCTCGCCGCGCTGAAAAAACGTGCGGAGGAACACCGGGGCACCCTGTGCATCGGCCGCAGCCACGGCATTCACGCCGAGCCCACCACCTTCGGGCTGAAGCTGGCCGGGCATTACGCCGCCTTCGCCCGCGCGAAGGAGCGCATGGAAGCGGCGCGCAAGGAAATCTCCGTCTGCGCCATCTCGGGCGCGGTCGGCACCTATGCCACCATCGACCCGCGGGTGGAAGCCTATGTCGCGAAGAAATTGAAGCTCGTGCCGGAAACGGTTTCCACGCAGGTCATTCCGCGCGACCGCCACGCGGCGTTTTTCGCGGCGCTGGGGCTTATCGCGTCTTCCATCGAGAACCTTTCGGTCGAAATCCGCCATCTGCAGCGCTCCGAAGTGCGCGAGGCGGAGGAGTTTTTCTCGCCGGGGCAAAAAGGCTCGTCCGCCATGCCGCACAAGCGCAACCCGGTGCTGACGGAAAACCTGACCGGCCTTGCGCGCCTCATCCGCGCCGCCGTGGTGCCGGCGATGGAGAACGTGACGCTCTGGCACGAGCGCGACATTTCCCATTCCTCGGTCGAGCGGGTGAGCGCGCCCGACACCACGATGCTGACGGATTTCGCCCTCGCGCGGTTGTCGGGCGTCATCGAGAACCTGCTGGTCTATCCCGACCGCATGCGCGCGAACCTCGACAGCCTGAAGGGGCTGGTTTTCTCGCAGGCCGTTTTGCTGGCGCTGGCCGAAGCGGGCTTGAGCCGCGAGGACGCCTACCGCGTGGTGCAAGCGCAGGCCATGCGCGTCTGGGCGGGAGAGGGCAGCTTCATCGAGCTTTTGGGCGCGGATGAAACCGTGAAGAAAACCCTGAAAGAGGGACAGTTGCAAAAGATTTGCGACTACGCCAATTACACGAAGAACATCGGCGGCGTCATCGACCGCGCGCTCGGCACGGCGGGCGAGAAGAAGGCCGCCTAGTTCCTGTCATTTGGCCAAGTTTTTTGGGCCGGGTCAGCCCATGCTTGCGCGCGCGATGCTGGCTTTTTTGCAGGGGTTTTCGATTTTGCCCCCGGTTGCCGGCACCCGGAACTCCTGAGGAGCGCGGCTCAGCGCAAACGGATCGTTGATGGAGGCTCTCTTGCTGAAGACCGTCGATAATTGCCCGTTGGCGGCGAAGGCCGGTTTCGCATCATATTCATAGCCGCGCATTTTGAGCTTTTTGGGTTTTGCGGTATCGCCGGTCTTGATTTCGAAGCCGACGACATCCAGCAGGCCTTCCTGTCTTTTCGTATCCAGCGTGAAGCGGGCGTCGTCGTCATAGGCGAGAATGCTTTCGTTCGGTTTCAGCGTGCCGTTGAAGACCTTGATATCGACGGGCAAGCCCTTGTCGAACGTGACGGCGAATTCGCGCGAGTCATATGTACCGACCAGATACCGAACGCCTGTGTAGTCGTTTTTCGTGTTCTTTTCCATTTTTGCACCTTCTCGAAACAGAAATTGTGACCCGGATTTTATATTGTCATAATACAATACACGAGCCCCATGATTCGTCAATCCATTATTTTATGTAAATTAATAATCTATTGTTTTTAAAAAGACATTCAGGAAATTGCCCATTTCCTGTGCTATCCTTGCAGGCATGATCCAATGGCAAGACAGCGGCATCGTCCTTTCCGTCCGCCCGCATGGCGAGAACGGGGGCATCGTCTCCCTGCTCACGGCGTCGCACGGCCGGGCGGCGGGCTATGTTTATGGCGCGACCTCGACCAAGACGCGCGGGGTGCTGGAGATCGGCAACCTCGTTTCCGCCACTTGGCAGGCGCGGGCGCATGACCAGCTGGGCAGCTATGCGCTGGAGCTGGAAAAAAGCTATGCCGCCGACGTGATTTCCGACGCCGTGCGGCTGACAGCCCTGCAATCCGCCTGCGCGCTGGCCGACAAGACCCTGCCCGAGCACGAGGCGCATCCCGCCATCTTCAACGGCACGCTGGCGCTCATGGAATCCTTTCAGGGCGAATTGTGGGACGCCAGCTATATCTTCTGGGAGATCGGGCTTTTGAAGGAGCTCGGCTTCGGTCTTGATCTGACGCGCTGCGTGGCGACGGGGGCGGTGGAAGACCTCATCTACGTCAGCCCCAAATCCGGCTGCGCCGTTTCCGCCCCGGCGGGAGAGATCTACAAGGAAAGGCTGCTGGCCCTGCCGCCCTTTTTGCGCGGCGAGGCGCGTTTCGAGGAAGAGGATATATTGAACGGGCTGAAGCTGACCGGCCACTTCCTGCTCAACCGCGTGTTTTCGCTGGCCAACAGCAATTTGCCCGAGCCGCGCCTCAGGCTGGAAGAGAAATACGTAAAACGTCAAAAAGCCTAGTTTCCATCGCGAAAATGCGCTAAAAATCCCGCTATGGCAAAGAAACCGACAAAAAGCAAAAGCAAGACCAAGGGCGGCAAGGACGTCGTCGCGGTCGAGATCCAGAACCGGCAGCTCGGCGATATCCTGAGCGAGAAATACCTTTCCTACGCGCTCTCCACCATCATGTCCCGCTCGCTGCCCGATGTGCGCGACGGACTGAAGCCCGTGCACCGCCGCCTGCTTTACGCGATGTCGCAGCTGAATTTGAAGCCGGAACTCTCCCCCAAGAAATCGGCGCGCGTGGTGGGCGACGTCATCGGTAAATTCCACCCCCACGGCGACCAGTCGGTCTATGACGCGCTGGTGCGCCTTGCGCAGGATTTCGCGGTGCGCTACCCGCTGGTGGACGGGCAGGGCAATTTCGGCAACATCGACGGCGACAACGCCGCCGCCATGCGTTATACGGAGGCGCGCCTGACGGCGGTGGCGCAATTGCTTTTGGAAGGCATCGACGAGGACGCGGTCGATTTCCGCGAGACCTACGACGGCGACGGCAAGGAGCCGATCGTCATGCCCGCCAACTTTCCGAACCTCTTGGCCAACGGCTCGTCCGGCATCGCTGTCGGCATGGCGACGAACATCCCGCCGCACAACGTGGCGGAGCTTTGCGACGCGCTCGACCACCTCATCGAGAACAAGAACTGCGAGGTCAAGGACCTGCTGAAATTCGTCAAGGGGCCGGACTTCCCGACGGGCGGCATCCTCGCCGAAGACAAGGCCAGCATCCGCAACGCCTATGAGACGGGGCGCGGCTCCTTCCGCATGCGCGCGGTCTGGCACAAGGAAGACTTGAAGGGCGACGCCTGGCAGATCGTCGTCACCGAAATTCCCTATCAGGTTCAGAAATCGCGCCTCATCGAGAAGATCGCGGACCTCATCACCTCGAAAAAGCTTCCCTTCCTCGACGACGTCACGGACGAGTCGGCGGAGGACGTGCGCGTGGTGCTGACGCCCAAGAACAAGGGCATCGACCCCGAATTGCTGATGGCGCAGCTTTACAAGAACTCCGACCTTGAAAGCCGCTTCTCGCTCAACATGAACGTGCTGGACGGCGGGCTGACCCCGCGCGTGATGAACCTGAAAGAGGTTCTGCAGGCCTTCATCGACCACCGGCAGGACGTTCTGGTGCGCCGCTCGAAGCACCGCCTCGCGCATATCGAGCACCGGCTGGAAGTGCTGGGCGGGCTGCTCGTCGCCTATCTCAACATCGACGAGGTCATTCGCATCATCCGCAACGAGGACGAGCCCAAGGCGGTGATGATCAAGAAATTCAAGATCACCGAGGTGCAGGCCGAGGCGATCCTGAACATGCGCCTGCGCTCCCTGCGCAAGCTCGAGGAAATCGAGATCAAGCGCGAGGAAAAGGAACTGAAGGCGGAAAAGGACGCGCTGGAAAAGCTCATCGGCAGCAACGCGCGCCAGATGACCGCCATCCGCAAGCAGATCCGCGAAATTCACGAGATGTTCTCGCCCAAGACGGAACTGGGCAAGCGCCGCACCAACATCGGCAAGGCGCCGGACGACCTCGAGGTGCCGGTTGAGGCGCTGATCGAGAAGGAGCCCATCACCGTGCTCTGCTCGGACAAGGGCTGGATCCGCACCATGAAGGGCCACCTCGAAAAAGACAAGATCGAAGGCATCAGCTACAAGGAAGGCGACGGCCATAAATTCGCCCTGCATTGCGAGACGACGGACAAGCTCATCGTCTTCGGCACCAACGGCAAGTTCTATACGCTGGGCGCGGACAAGCTACCCTCCGGCCGAGGCTACGGCGAGCCGGTGCGGCTGATGATCGACCTGCAGAATGAATCCGACATCGTCACCATCATGAAGCACGATCCCGACCGCAAATTGCTCGTCGTTTCCGACGACGGGCGCGGCTTCGTCGTGCCGGAAAAGGAAATCCTCTCCCAGACCAAGAACGGCAAGCAATGCCTGCTGGTCAAGAAGGGGGCGGAGGCGCGGGTCTGCTACCCCGTCGCGCCCGAGGACGACAGCGTTGCCGCCATCGGCGAGAACCGCAAGCTGCTGGTCTTCCCGCTGGAGCAGGTGCCCGAGATGAACCGCGGCGTCGGCGTCATCCTGCAGCGCTACAAGGACGGCGGGCTGTCGGACGCGAAGACCTTCCGCCTCAAATCCGGCCTCAGCTTCTACAGCGCGGGGCGCGAGCGCACGGAGACCAACCTGAAGGCATGGCGCGGCGAGCGCGCGCAGGCCGGATGCCTGCCGCCCAACGGCTTCCCCAAATCCAAGAAATTCGGCGGCATCTGACGTTTTTCGCGGCCGGGTGATTCTTTTTTTGCGCCGGAATCTCCTCATTTCGGCATTTTGATTTTTCAGAATTTTGCGGCCATGAAAAAGAAATACTCTATTTAAATCAGCATGTTGCCCGAAAAAACTGGACAGCCCCGCATGGGTGTTCTATCACAGTGTCCGTTCCTGAAATCATCTCCGTAACATTTCGATTCCAGGAGCGGTATTTACAGGGTGTGTGTATGGATTTTCAGCAGACAAGTCTGCCCGACAAGCAGATCTTCCGCGACGCGTTCGACGCAGGCTGGGCGAAATATCGCGACCAGTCCGGCATCGAGGCGGATGTCGCCGCCGCGCGTTATCTGCGCGGGCCAGTCGCAATGGCCCGGCTGATATACGAGCACGGCGGCGAATGCCGGCAGATCGCAGCGGCGGCCTGCCTTGCTGGTCCTGCCATCTTCTCCGAGCACCCTGCTGAATGGCTGAACAAGAAGCTCGTGGAATTTTCCCGTGAGCTCCGCGGTGTCGGGACGACGCCCGCCGGAGACCTCTACGGGATTATTCCCGGGCTGTCCGGCGACGCCCGCCTGCTGCTGCAGGCCAGCGCCATCATGCTGCTGGAGCACGTGACGGGGCTGACGGCGGAAGCGAAAACCAGCGGCGAGGATTGCAGCAAGACCTACACGCAGGCGCTGGAGCTTTATTCCTGCGCGCGCGGCACCCGCGATACCTTCAAGCTCGACACCCGTTTCGAAATCGCTGCCATGAAGGCGACCACCGTCATGGAAGCGCAGCCGCACATCTGGGCCCGCGCCCGCGACATCAAGGCGCATATCCGCGTTTTCTGATTTTCCCGCTTATTTTTTCGTTTTCACCTGCCGCGCGTCCAGCAGCCGGTAGAAGGTGCTGTTTTCCGGGTCCGACTTCACCAGCCGCAGCTTGCCGCGCAGGGTGATCGCGTCGTAGGAGAAAGCCACCGGTGCCTTGTCCGCATGGACCTCGACGACCAGCGCGGGGCTGACGTGGTAATGAAAAGGGCAGCTGACGGGGAAGGGCCCGAACAGGAATATTTTTTGCTTCTCCGCCGCGCCCAGGGGGAACATGAAGCCCTTGACCGTCACCTCTTTGCCATCCAGCTTTTCGACGGCGGGCGCGAAGCCGGGCTTATAGTACACATAGTCGTAGCCGCCCGGCATCTTTTTGCTGACCTCTATCTCCTTCGTCTTCGCGAAGACGCGCCAGTCGGTGCCGCCCTCGGGCACGTTCACGTAGTCCTTGACGAAATCGGCGATGGTGCGCGTGGGCGCGTCCAGTATCATCGGCTTGCTGTCGATGTGCCCGGTCACGGTCTCGGTGACGATGGTGTAATTCGACATCGCGGATTTTTTCGCCTTTCCGTCATGCATCGCCGCCGCGCCCGCGATGAGGGCGACGGCAAGGGCGAAGAGCAGGGGATGCGCGCCTTTTTCCGTCAAGCTTCCTTCTCCGCGCTGTCCTCCGCCGCGCGGGCGGCCAGTATCTCGCGTTCCGCGTCCTGCGCCTTTTCGAAATCCACCCATTGCCTGTCCACCAGCACCTGCAGCGGCTGGAACTTCGCCTTGTAGGCCATCTTGCGCGACTGGCGTATCCAGAAGCCGAGGTAGAGGTGCGGGCGCTTCGTGGCGGCGGTGTATTCGATCAGCTTCAATATCATCCATGTGCCGAGGCTGCGCTTGTCCTCCTCCGGCCTGAAAAAGCTGTAAACGGCGGAGGCGCCGTCGGCGAGGTCGTCGAAGAGCATCGCGCCCATCACCTCTTCGCCGGCGCGGCAGACCAGCAGGCGCGTGTCGTCGGGGTAATCCTCCACCATCTGCGTGAATTCGCCGTAGAACATTTCGGCCATGCCGCCATCGCTGTGGCGCGCGGCAAGATAGTCGCGGAACACGGCATAGAGTGATTGGCTCGCCTTCGCGGGGATGATTTCGAAGACAAGGTCTTCGTTGCGCTTCAGGGCGCGTCGCATCTGACGGTCGGGCGTAAAGTCCGGCACCTTCAGGCGCACGGCAAGGCAGGCCGCGCAATCCGCGCAGTTCTGGCGGTAGAACATGCCCTGGTTGCGGCGAAAGCCGCTGGCGGTCAGCAGCGTGGCCAGCGGCCCCGCCGTTTCGCGCTCCAGCATGGTGAAGATCTTCTTTTCCCGTCTGCCCGGCAGGTAGGGGCAGGGCGCTTCATGCGTTTGATAAAGGTTGAGATACCCGCGCGGCGGCCGGGGCATGTCGTCTCCGCGCTTCGTCACGGGAAGTAGATGACGCCCGGCTCGCGCTTGCGCGGCTCGGGGCGGGCGGGCTTGGCGTGGCCCTGCGGCATTTTTTTCGGTTGCGTTCCGGCGTTTTGCTCCGGCTTCACGCCGCTTTCTTCCGCTTCCTTCTTGCGGGTCACGGATTGCTTGAGCAGGATGATGCTGATGCGGCGGTTGCGCGCGGATTTCGGGTCGTCCTTCACCAGCGGCTCGCGGTCGGCGATGCCCTGCACGTTATTGACCCGCGTGATCTTCAGCCCGTCGTCCAGCATGGCGCGGCGGCTGGCGTTGGCGCGGTCGGAGGAAAGCTCCCAGTTGGTATAGGCGGCGTCCTTGCCGTAGGGGATGCTGTCCGTATGGCCGCGGATGGATATCTTGTTCGGCAGGCCGGTGATGACCTTGGTCACGACGGCGAAAAGTTTCAGCGCCTCGGGCAGGGGGGTCGCGCTGCCCAGCGCGAACATCGGCTTGCCCTGCTGGTCCACGATCTGGATGCGCAGCCCCTCGGGCGTCATGTCCATCACGAGGTTCTGCGAGAGCGCCTTGAGGTCAGGGTCTTGCTGGATGGCCTGCTTGATCTGCGTCTGCACCTTGTCGAAGGCCTTGTCGTCGCTCTTGTCCATTTCCTTGGCGACCTGGTCCTCGCCGGTCTGGCTGGCCTGGTCCTGATCGGAATCCTGCCCCTGTTCCTGCCCCACGCCTTCGGCGGGCGGGTTTTCGGCGGTGACGATGGGCTGGGTGTCGCTGGTCATCGCGCCCTTCGGCGACATCGAAGTGCCGCCCATGACCCCGCCCGAGCCGCTGGTCGATTGCGAGATGCGCGGGTCCGCCGGCGCGAAGTAGGAGGAGATGAGCTCTTTTTGCTCGTCGGTCGTGACGTTGAGCAGCCAGAGCAAGAGGAAGAAGGCCATCATGGCGGTGACGAAGTCGGCATAGGCGACCTTCCACGCGCCCCCGTGGTGCCCGCCGGAAACCTTTTTCACCTTCTTGATGATGATGATCGGCTGCTTTTCGTCGTTCTGCTTCGCCACTGGCTTTCCTTACCTAAGGGGCAAGGGCGCGCGCCTTATGCCGTCACGTTCTGCGTCGCCTCTTCCACTTCGAGGAAGGTCGGCTGGGTGTCGTGCATCAGGATCTTGCGCCCGAATTCGATCGCGACCTGCGGGGCCGCGCCTTGCAGGAAGGCCAGGACCGAGGTCTTCATGCACAGGTAGTATTTTAGTTCCGTGTCGTTGCGTTCCTTGATCGCGCTGGCGATGGGGGCGATGAAGCCGTAGGACAGCCACACGCCGAGGAAGGTCCCGACGAGCGCGCCGCCGATGAGGTGGCCCAGCACTTCGGGCGGCTCGGTGATCGAGCCCATGGTGTGGATGACGCCCAGAACCGCGGCCACGATGCCCAGCGCGGGCATGCCGTCCGCCATGGTCTGCACGGCGTGGGAGGTATGGTTGCGCCCTTCGCGCTGCGTCTCGATCTCCTCGTCCATCAGCGCCTCGATCTCGTGCGGCTTTTCCGCGCCCAGAGAGATCAGGCGCATGTAGTCGCAGAAGAAGGTGATGGCGTGGTGGTCGCTGTAGAAGACCGGGAATTTCTTGAAGATCTCGCTTTCGTGCGGGTTCTCGATGTGCTGTTCCAGCGCCAGCCATCCCTTTGCGCGCGCGGTCTTGAAGACGAGGTAGAGCATGCTGAGCAGCTCGAGATATTCCGGCTTCGCGTATTTGTCTTTTTTGTAGATGCTCTTGATGTCGGCCAGCGTCTGCTTGACGGCGTGCGGCGAGTTCGCGATCAGGAAAGCCATGCAGGCGGACCCGAAAATAATCACGAATTCGAACGGCTGCCAGAGAACAGCCATGTGACCGTTATTGAGGACATAGCCGCCCAATGTGCAGCCGATGACGCCAATATGACCTAGAAATTTGAACATTCCTTGTAAGACCCCTAAGCCCCCCGGACATTTCTTGTCCGGCAGTACCTACAGTATGCCCCTGTTATCGTTAACATTCAATTTATATAACTGAATGCGCAAATATGCTTTCCACAAGCCGGCTGACAAGGTCGCGTGTTTTGCCGCCGATATCATTATGCGGGTTAAATTCAGCAATTTCCAGCGCGCGGAACAGGGGATTCCGCCCTGTATTTTTAATAATAGGCAGGACTTCGGCCGCGACAAGGCCTTTATCCTCGGCCGTGCCGACGCCGGGGGCGTCTTCGGGGCGGAAGGCGTCGAGGTCCACGGTAAGGCCGAAACCCTCGGTTCCGTCGGTCGCGCGGGCCATGGCTTCCTCGAAAACGGCCTTGAAGCCGCGTTTTTGGACTTCATCGAGGAAATAGACGCGGATGCCTTGTTTTTCGACATATTCCGCCTCCGCCGGCTCGAAGCTGTGCGGGCCGATGATGCTGATGTGCCGCGGCGATATTTTTTGCCGCGCGCCGCCCAGCGCGGTGAATTCGGGCAAGCCGTTTCCGGTCAGGGCCGTGACGGGCTGGCCGTGCCACCAGCCGCCCCATTTTCCCTGATGCGATGTTTCATAGGTATGCGCGTCCAGATGCGCGTCGAGCCAGATGAGGCCGAACTTCTCGAAACTGCCGCTGCCCGCGACCGCGCCCGCCCATGTGCCGATGGCCGAGGCGTGGTCGCCGCCGATGACGACGGGCACATGCCCCTGCCGCACGGCGTCGCGCACGCGCTGCTCCAGCCGGCGCAATCCTTCCAGCACCTGCGGCAGCGTGTCTTCCTTGGTGGTGAGCTCTTCGTGGTCGCCCAGGAACTTCAGCCCCAGCGGGCCGTGCCAGCGCGCCTCGATATCCTCCCGGCGCAGGGCGTGGAGGATGGCGTCGGCCGCAACGGCGCTTGGCCCGTCCTCGCATTTGTAGTTGCGGCATCCCCAGCCGCTGTCATAGCCAAAGAGGTCTAGCTGCAGGTTTTTATTTTGCATAAAGATATATGTCGTTGTTGACGGAAATGACCCACAGGATGGCCGGATGCGGGCGAAAAGTAAAGGGCGCGCGCCGCCTTCCGCTATAACCATGGAAAAACACAGGATATTCATGGCATAATGCCCCCATCGCCCCGATGAAAGGACGATTTCAACCATGATCATGCTCTGCGTTCTCTACTGCATCCCGCTTTTGAAGCTGGTCTATTTCGCGTCCGGCCCGCTGCTGGTGCTGATCGGCATGTTCGCGCTCAAGCGCGGCATCCGCAACCGCCGCATGGGGCTGCGCAAGACGGCGATCGCGCTGATGTTCGCGGGCGCGCTCAAGCCGCTGGTCTTCGACATCCATCTCGACATGGCGCATGACCTCATTTGCGGCATCGCCAGCGACGCGCCGCCGGCGCATCCGTGGTGTTCGGTTCACGGCTTCAAGATGCTGAAGTTTGGTTTCCTCGTGCTGTTCGCGGTTCTCAGCATCGTCTTCTTCCAGCTCTACCGCGTCTGCGTGCCGGACAGGAAGGTGAAGGACGTCAAGCCCGAGGACGTGAACCTGCGCTTCTGGGTGAACCTCAGCCTCGCCGGGGTCATCCTGATGGCCTGCTGGTCGCTCGCGCCCTGGGTCGGCTTTTTGACCATCGGCAGGGTCGCGCATATCTTCGAGGTGATAACCTGGCAGCAGCTCTCGATGGCCAACGCCGCGCTCTTGCTCTGGGGCTTCTGGAAGCTGGAAGGCTGCGTGTGGGAATACAAGGTGGCGGAGAAAAAGGACCGCCGCAACGCGAACACGACGCGGACATGGACGCCGAAGGACACCTTGTGGATGACGGTCTTCCTCTTCCTGCTGACGATGGGCATGTCCTACGTCTCCGAAGACACGCTGACGCCCAAGGACCCCCAGCAGCAGCGCAGCCACGGCGTGTCGATCGACGAGTTCGAGGACATGCTGCCCAAAACCGTGCCGCCCAAGGACCTGCAGCAGGAAGGCGACGGGCTGACGAGATAATCTTCCGCAGATGCGACGAATACCGTTATGACCGAGGCTTCGACAGAAAAAGCGAAAGAAGGCGTCTGGTTCGTCTATGACGGCGATTGCCCGATCTGCAAGACGGCCGCCCACGCGCTGCAGATCAGGAAGGCCGTCGGCGCGCTGCATCTCGTGAACGCAAGGCAGGACAAGGACCACCCGCTGCTGCAAGAAATCAACGACCGCCGGCTCGACCTCGACGAGGGCATGGTGCTGAAATACCGGGACGGCTATTACCACGGCGAGGACGCGCTGCACATGATGGCGCTTTTGGGCAGCGGCCATGGGTGGTTCAACAAGATGAACGCGCTTTTGTTCCGCTCCAAAAAGCTGGCGCGCCTGTGCTACCCGGCCATGCGCGCGACGCGCAATGCGCTTTTGCGTTTCAAGGGCGTGCGGAAAATCCGCAATCTGGAGATCGACCCGCAAGAGCCGCTGTTCAAGACCGTGTTCGGCGCGCAATGGGACGCGCTGCCGCCCGTCATGAAAAAGCATTACGCCGTCCGGCCTTTCAGCGACGATGTCGTGACGGTCGAAGGGCACCTCGACGTGCGCATATCGCCCATGGTCAGCGTGATGGCGCGGCTCACCGGCATGTTGCTCGCGTACTCGGGCAAGAACGTGCCCGTCACCGTGGTTTTCAGGAGCGATCAATCGGGCGCG
The DNA here is from genome assembly GCA_016124645.1 of Alphaproteobacteria bacterium. Lineage (GTDB taxonomy): Bacteria > Pseudomonadota > Alphaproteobacteria > Micavibrionales > UBA2020 > WGNE01. The sequence continues at coordinate 6,788 of WGNE01000059.1, read as the reverse complement.
TTTCAATTCGACCGGACCTTTCACTTCCCCGAGAAAGGGGATGTCGCCTTCCGCTCGCGCATGGAATGGATAGAAGGCAACGTGCTGGTCGAGTTCATGCGCTTCGGCATCGGTTGGAAGCTGGCGTATGAATGGGACGGCGAAAAAATCATTCTCCGCCACAGGGGCTATGTCTGGCGCATTCTGGGCGTGATGATGCCGCTGCCGATGTCTCTGGTCATCGGCAAGGGCCACGCGGAAGAGGCGCCGCTCTCCGAAGATGCGTTCAGCATGTGGACGCACGCGCTCCACCCGTTGTTCGGCAAGACTTTCGGTTATGCCGGAAAGTTCAGGGTGACGCAGGTCTCAGGGACGCCGTAAAAACCGGTCGTTACTTCTTCAGCTTTTCGGCGATCTGGTAGGCGGCGTAGGTCAGGATGCCGTCGCAGCCCGCGCGCTTGAAGGCGGTCATGGTTTCCATGATCGTCTTGTCGTAGTCGAGCCAGCCGTTCTTCGCCGCGGCCTGCAGCATCGCGTATTCGCCGCTGACGTGATAGGCGAAGGTCGGCATGGAGAATTCGTCCTTCACGCGGCGGATGACGTCGAGATAGGGCAGGCCGGGCTTAACCATCACCATGTCCGCGCCCTCGGCGATGTCGAGCGCGACTTCGCGCAGCGCCTCGTCGGAATTGGCGGGGTCCATCTGGTAGGTCTTCTTGTCGCCCTTCAGCAAGCCGCCGGTCTGCACCGCGTCGCGGAACGGGCCGTAGAAGGCCGAGGCGTATTTCGCGGCGTAGGACATGATGCCGGTGTTGATGAAGCCGTTCTTGTCCAGCGCGTCGCGGATGGCGCCGATGCGCCCGTCCATCATGTCCGAAGGCGCGACGATGTCCACGCCCGCTGCCGCCTGCACCAGCGCCTGACGGGTCAGCACCTGCACGGTGTCGTCGTTGAGCACGTAGCCGTCCTCGTCCAGCAGCCCGTCGTGGCCGTGGCTGGTATAGGGGTCGAGCGCGACGTCGCAAATGACGCCGATCTCCGGCACCGCGTCTTTCAGCGCGCGGGCGGTGCGGCAGACGAGGTTGTTTTCCTCCCATGCCTCGCGCCCGTCGGCGGTTTTCTTCGCGCCATCGACGACGGGGAACAGCGCGATGGCGGGAATGCCGAGGCCCGCCGCCTTTTCGACTTCCTTCACCAGCAGGTCGAGCGACCAGCGGAACACGCCCGGCATGGAGCCGATGGCGTCCTGCAGGCCTTCGCCTTCGGTGACGAAGACGGGCCAGACGAGGTCGCCGGCGCTGACCGCGTTTTCCGCGACCATGCGGCGCGTCCAGTCGTTCAGCCGGTTGCGGCGCATGCGCGTGCGGGGAAAGCCGGGGCGGGTCTTGGCGGCGCTGCGGGTTTCAGGTTCGGTGACGAGGGCGCGGACGGTGTTTTTCATAAATTCAATCCTGTTGTGGCGGGGCCGCGGGGCGGTGCGGCCATCAAGTATTTGGCTTTTGCCGTTGTCTGGCATATATCTAATACTCCCTTAACAAAAATGCAGCAGTTTTTTGACAAATGACGCAAGTTTCCGAAGCCGCCAACGCGCCCGCATCCGCCGCCGATGCGCATTCCGACACCCCTTTTGACGCCCAAGGCGCGACGGAGGAGGTACTCTTTGACGTCACCGGCGGCATCGGCCTGATGCGGATGAACCGCCCGAAGGCGCTCAACGCGCTCAACCTCAACATGATCCGCCTGATGAACGAAAAGCTCGCCCAATGGGCGGCGGACGACGCGGTCAAGGCCGTGGTCATCGCCGGCGCGGGCGACCGGGCTTTCTGCGCGGGCGGGGACGTGAAGACCGTCGCGCTGGACGCGAAGGCGCAGGCCGAGGGCAAAAGCGACGGCGCGCTGGTGCGCGACTTCTTCCGCGAGGAATACACGCTCAACCAGCGCATCCACGCTTTCAAGAAACCCTATATCTCGCTCGTCGATGGCATCGTGATGGGCGGGGGCAAGGGCGTTTCGGCCCATGGCTCGCACCGCGTGGTGACGGAAAACACGCTTTTCGCAATGCCGGAAACGAACATCGGCTTTTTCCCCGACGTCGGCGGCGGCTATTTCCTGCCGCGCTGCCCGGGGCAGACGGGCGTCTATCTCGCCCTGACCAGCAAGCGCATCAAGGCGACGGACACCATCTACATCGGCTTCGGCACGCAGTTCGTGCCGTCCGAAAAGCTGGGCGCGTTGCTGGCCGCGCTGCAGGCCGTCGAATGGGACGCGCGCGAAAAACCCGTCGATCAGGTCACGCAGGTGATTGAAAGCTTCAGCGCCGAGCCGCCCTGCGAGTCCGAGATCGCGCCCAACCGCGCGCTCATCGACCGCTACTTCGGCCATGACGCGGTCGAGCAGATCATCGCCGACTTGCAGGCGGACGGCGGCGATTTCGCCAACGAGACGTTGACCGCGATCTACGGCATGTCGCCCACCAGCCTGAAAGTCGCCCTGCGCCAGATACGGCAGGGCGCGTCGCTGTCTTTTGAATCTGTCATGACTATGGAATATCGCCTGAGCCAGGCCTGCGCGCGCAGCCACGACTTTTACGAAGGCATCCGTGCCGCGCTCATCGACAAGGACCGCCAGCCCAAGTGGGATCCCGCACGCGTGGCGGACGTGGACGACGCCCTGATCGAGGGCTATTTCAAGCCGCTGGGAGAGAACGATCTGGCCTTTTAGGCCGGGGACGGAAATTTTCTGTGTTTGCACAAGGCCTTGGGATATCTTAGAATACGAGATGTACGTTTTGTACGCCAGTGCGCGGGCGACCATCTGCCCGGCATTTCTGACAGGGGGAGATATCAAGGTGACATCGCCTTACTACGATTCAATCAACCTTATCGAACGGCTGCACCGCCAGTTCCTCGACGTTTTGAAGGTCGAGCTGGAGCGCGCGAACATACTGGACATCAACAACGTCCAGAGCATGATCCTGCACAACGTCGGCACGGACGAGCTGACGGTGGGTGAGCTGACCGTGCGCGGTTATTACCTTGGTTCCAACGTTTCCTACAACGTCAAGAAAATGGTGGAGAACGGCTACCTCGTGCAGGAACGCTCGATCCACGACAAGCGCTCGGTGCGCGTGAAGCTCTCCGACAAGGGGCGCAAGCTCAACGACGGGCTGACCCAGCTTTACAAGAAGCACGAGGAAAAACTCGTCGCCGCCGGGCTGACCGACGCGCGCATCGCGGAGATGAACCAGGTGCTGCGCGACCTTGAAACCTTCTGGAGCGACCAGATGGGCGCGGGAGGCCTCAACCTCGCCATCAGCGGCTGACGACTCTCTTTTTCATTTTTATTTCCGGGCGCGCGCCGCGTAAAACGCCGCGCGTCTCGTTATGTAATTTTGTTGCCGGATTATGTCTCCTGACGCATTTTTCTTATTTCCAGGCATGGACATATAGAGAATCAGGTGCTACTTTCTCGCCACGCACACACACCAAGAAATTTTATTGAAGTGACGGAGAAGTCATATGGCATGGAACTTTGGAAAAAAGAAGAAATCGACGTCCGCCCCGACCTATAGCACCTATGGTTCCAACAAGAAGAAGAAAACCTTCGGCCAGCGCATGACCTCGTTGAAAGGCACCGCGAAAAAAGCCTTCCTTCTGGCGGTCGCGGGCACGGCGCTGGTGGGCGGCCCCGGTTACTACTATTACGGCACGACGCATGAGCAGGAAGTGAAGGTCATTTCGGTCGATAACAACTGGGTGCGCTGGGACAGCGACAAGCAGGAACCCGTCTATGACTACAAGATCACGACCGACCACGGCGTCCTTGAAAACAAGGACACCTACATGCACGTGAAGTTCGATTCCAAGGAGCTGCAGGACCAGTTCAAGGAAGGCAAGATCTACCGCGTCAAGACCTATGGCGAGCGGTTCAACCTGCCCTTCGGCATGCATGACTTCTACCCGAACGTGCTTTCCGCGCATGAAGTGACACCGGCCGAGCAAAAGGCCCGCGCCGAAGCCGCCGCGAAAGCGCAGCAAAAAGAAGCGCAGGCGCAGGGCGTCCAGCAGCAGGGCGCCGTCGTCACGCCGCAGGCGAACGCGACCGCCCCCGTGGTGGTGCAGCAGCAGCCGGTTCTCAGCGGCAGCATGATCACCTATGAAGTCGTCGCCGACGGCGAGCGCGTGCAGATGACGGTTCCCGTCGAAGCCGCGGGCAAGATCACCATCAACAAGGTCTCCCCGCTGGTGCCGCAGGTGGTACAGCAACAACCCAAGCCGCCCGGCAGCTGATACGCCCGGCGCTTTCAAAAAAAGCCGTCCGCTTTTGCGGGCGGTTTTTTTGTGCGTGAAAAACAGTCATGAAAAACAGTCCGTTGCACGATTTTTTCCGTTTTCCATTGAATATGTTCGCGCCGGGGATTAATATTTGCCATATTTCTTAAAAGGAGCCCGCCATGCAGGACAGGTCCCTGCGCGACATATTCGAGAAAAGAACGACCGAGATCGCCGCGGACGAGGATGCCGTCGCCGCGCGCAGGTACGCCGAGGCGTTGCGCGGTCTTGTCGTGCGGATGCAGGACGAAGGCTTCCATGCGCGCGTCGGTTTCCGGCCGGACGGCTACCGTTCGGAATGGTCGGATGGTTACGGGGCCGTCATGAACGGCGAGATCATGCTGGATGACCTGAAATTCCCTTTCCTGCTCAAGCGCAACTATAAGGCCTCGGGCACCTATCTTTTCAGCATGAGGTTCGACGGGAGCGGCCTCGTTTACGCGCAGGGAAAGCCGGAGGAGGCGCAGCTCGCCGAAGTGGTGGAGAAGGTGGCGGAGAGGCTGATGGGCACGAAGGCCGAAGTGGATTTTCTTGGAAAACTCAATGTGTCGGATGACAAAGCTCAACCTCTTTTTGAAGCAAAGCCCGTCTTCCCGAGCCCGCGAAAGCCGGGCGGAAAAACCGCGTGACTTCTTAGCTTCTGCTTTAGCACAGCTACGTAATATTTTATTATTAAACGTTTTTTTGTAAGTCGGCCTATCGCTTGAAAAAGCCGCCGGGTTTTTGCCGGTCTTTCAGCTCTTGCCGAACCTGCCGGACGATCTCGCTGGCGCTTTTCTCCGGCTTGCCCATGGCGTTCCGGGGTGTGTCCGTCTTCAGGCCTTTCCGGCCGAACTGGGTCTTCAGCGTGTTCTTCGGGGGCAGGGGGTGCGTTTTCGCGCGTTGCTTCGCGAGCGCGGTGACATCGACGTATTTCTCGCCGTCATAGGCGGCTTCCCATCCGTCGTAATTCCATCTGGTGCCGCCGGGTTCGCCGGGTTTGGGTTCTTTTGCCATGTCATCCCCTCGGTATAAAACTTGGTATTCAAAATTAACTATATTATACATAATATACAAGAACGCGTCAAAGTCCCGATACGCGGCTTATGGTTTTCCTTTTGTTATAAAAGGGATATGCGATTTTATCCGGTTTTCGTTGCGAATTTACGTAATTCAGGATATCCTGCATCCAGTTTTAACTGTTCCCGCGCCGGAGGAGGCTTGAATGCAGGAAGAATCCTTTCGCGACGTTTTTGAAAAAGAATGCGCCGCCGTGCAAGAAACGGAAGGGGTGCCCGTCGTGCGACTCTATGCGGAAAAGCTGAACGCCGCCTTCAACCGGATGCGCGCGGAAGGTTTCGACGTGACCGCCGTCTTCATCCCGGCAGGCCGCTACAGCTTTGCTTTGGCCGGCGCCGTCCGGCTGGACGGCCTGAAATTCTTGCTGGAAGTCGCGCGGGATTACAGCACCCGCGGTCGGCAAGGCGCCAAGGCGGCGGGCGTCGATTATTTTTACAGCATATCTTTAAAGGTCATGGATCTTGAAGTCTCGGGCGGGCATATCGTGGAAAGCGGACCGGCCGAGGAAGTCTTTGTGTCCGCCGCCGTGGACAAGGCCGCGAAGATGATGCTCGCGGTAAAAGCCAAGACCGATTTCTGCAAAGCCTTCAACGTGGCGAATGAAAGTTCTGAGGCATCGCTTCAACAAAAGCCGCTCTACCGCAGCCCGCTGAAGCCGGGCCCGCAAAAGTAATTTTTGCCTTGAAGATAATCAGCTAAACGACTGAATTCCCGTGATCGCGCGACCGAGAATGAGCGCGTGGATGTCGTGCGTGCCTTCATAGGTGTTCACGGCCTCCAGGTTCATCGCGTGGCGGATGACGTGGTACTCGTCGGAGATGCCGTTGCCGCCCAGCATGTCGCGCGCGGTCCTTGCGATGTCCAGCGCCTTGCCGCAGTTGTTGCGCTTCATGAGCGAGATGGCCTCGGGCGCGGCGCGGTGCTCGTCCTTCAGCCGGCCGAGGCGCAGGGCGCCTTGCAGCCCCAGCGTGATCTCGGTCTGCATGTCGGCCAGCTTTTTCTGCACCAGCTGGTTGGCCGCCAGCGGTTTTCCGAAAACGATGCGGTCGAGCGTGTATTGCCGCGCCTGATGCCAGCAGAATTCCGCCGCCCCGAGCGAGCCCCAGGCGATGCCGTAGCGCGCGCTGTTCAGGCAGGAGAAGGGGCCGGTCAGTCCCTTGACTTCGGGGAACCTGTTTTCCTCCGGCACGAAAACGTCGTCCATCACGATCTCCCCGGTGATGGAGGCGCGCAGGGAGAACTTGCCCTCGATCTTGGGGGCCGAAAGCCGTTTCATGCCCTTTTCCAAAACGAAGCCGCGGATGACGTCCTTGCCGCCTTCCTCGAGCTTGGCCCACACCACCGCCACGTCGGCGATCGGCGAATTGGTAATCCACATCTTCGCGCCGTTCAGCACGTAGCCGCCGTCGACCTTCTTCG
>WGNE01000027.1 GCA_016124645.1 Alphaproteobacteria bacterium | reverse complement strand
CGCCGCGCTCGAGCTGTCGTTGCTGGCGGGTTTCGAGGCGACCTGCGCGGCCTTGGGCGCGGCTTTCGGCGCGTCCGGTTTCGCGGCCGGGGCTTTCGCGGCGGGTTTGCCCGCGCCCTCGCCGATGGTGCCCAGCACCGCGCCGACCTCGACGTTGGCGCCGGTTTCGACCTTGATCTCTTTCAGCACGCCGGCGGATTTGGCGTTGACCTCGAGCGTGACCTTGTCGGTCTCGAGCTCGACCAGCGCGTCATCCACCGCCACGGCGTCGCCTACGTTTTTCAGCCATTTTGCGACCGTCGCCTCGGTGACGGATTCGCCCAGTGCCGGTACCACGATTTCTGTTGCCATTGCTTTTACCTTCTTCTGGTCTTTTCAAAACTCTTGTACGTAACGTCAGAGGCCCAACGCCAGCGTGACGATGTTTTCCTGTTCCTTCACATGGTCCTTGTGCGAGCCGGTGGCGGGCGCGGCGGCCTCGGCCCTGCCGACGTAAACCGGGCGGCCCGCCTTGTGCTTGATGCCGGTCAGCACGCTTTCGATGCGGCGATCGACGAAGGTCCAGCCGCCCTGGTTCTGCGGCTCTTCCTGGCACCAGATGATCTCGGCGTTCGGGTATTTCTTCAATTCATCCGCCAGCGGCTTTTCCGGGAAGGGATAGAGCTGCTCCAGCCGCACGACGGCGACGTTCTTCAGCCCGTGTTTTTCGCGGGCGTCGAGCAGGTCGTAATCGACCTTGCCGCTGCAGATGACCACGCGCTTGACGTCCTTGCCGGTCGCGATTTTCTCCGTCTCGCCGATGACGCGGGAAAAGCGCGTCTTGCCGATGAAGTCGGAGAGAGAGGAAACGCAGCGCTTGTGGCGCAGCAGCGACTTGGGCGTCATGACGATGAGCGGCTTGCGGAAGTCGCGGTGCATCTGGCGGCGCAGCGCGTGGAAGTAGTTGGCGGGCGTGGTGCAGTTGAGCACCTGCCAGTTGTCTTCCGCGGAAAGCTGCAGGAAACGCTCCAGACGGCCGGAGGAGTGCTCCGGTCCCTGCCCCTCAAAACCGTGGGGCAGCAGCATGACGAGGCCCGACATGCGCAGCCACTTGGTCTCGGCGGAGGCGATGAACTGGTCGATGATGACCTGCGCACCGTTGACGAAATCGCCGAACTGGCCTTCCCAGAGCACGAGCGAGCGCGGCGCGGCCATGGAATAGCCGTATTCGAAGCCCAGCACGGCGGCTTCGGACAGCGGGCTGTCATGCACGCCGAACTTCGCCTGCTTGGCGTCGATGTTGTTGAGGGGGATGTAGCGGTCCTCGTTGGTCTGGTCCACCAGCACCGCGTGACGCTGGGAAAAGGTGCCGCGCCCGCAGTCCTGCCCGGAGAGGCGCACCGGCTGGCCTTCCGCGACGAGCGAGCCGAAGGCCAGCGCCTCCGCCGTCGCCCAGTCGAAACCCTCGCCGGACTTGAACATTTCCTTTTTCGCCTCCAGCTGGCGGGCGATCTTGCCGTTGAGGTCGAAATCCTCGGGCACGGTCGTCAGCGCCTTGCCGATTTTCTTGGCCAGCGGGTCGGTGATGGCGGTCTCGCCGCTGCGTTCTTCGCCATAGGCGACCTTCAGCCCGCTCCACGTGCCTTCCAGCATGTCGGCGCGGTTGGGCTTGTAGCTGGTCGCTGCCTGAAATTCCTTTTCGAGGTAGGCGTTCCAGTCCTCGTAGATCTTGTCGGCGGTTTCCTGCGTCAGCGCGCCCTCGCCCACCAGCTTTTCGGCGTAGAGGGTGCGGGTGGATTTCTTTCCGCGGATGACCTTGTACATCTCCGGCTGGGTGAAGGCGGGTTCGTCGCCCTCGTTGTGGCCGTGGCGGCGGTAGCAGATGACATCGACGAAGACGTCCTTGTGGAAGGTCTGGCGAAATTCGATCGCCATGCGCGCGACGTGCAGCACGGCCTCCACGTCGTCGCCGTTGACGTGGAAGATGGGCGATTGCGACATTTTCGCGACGTCCGTGCAATAAGGGCCGGAGCGCGAGAAGTGCGGCGCGGTGGTGAAGCCGATCTGGTTGTTGATGACCACGTGCATGGTGCCGCCGACGCGGTAGCCGCCGAGGTCGGACATCATCAGCGTTTCGGGCACGATGCCCTGCCCCGCCAGCGCGGCGTCGCCGTGCAGCAGGATGGCCATGACCTCGGTGCGGTCCTCGTCCTTTCGGATCGACTGCTTGGCCCGCGTCTTGCCGACCACGACGGGATCCACGAATTCGAGGTGCGAGGGGTTGGCGGTGAGCGAGAGGTGGACGGTATGCCCCCTAAAATCGCGGTCGCTGGAGGTGCCGAGGTGGTATTTCACGTCGCCCGAGCCCTGCACCTGGTCCGGCTTGGCCGGCGTGCCCTGAAACTCGGAGAACATGGCGGTGAAGGACTTGTTCATCACGTTGGTCAGCACGTTCAACCGGCCCCGGTGGGCCATGCCCAGCACGACCTCGCGGATGCCGAGCTCCGCCCCGCGGGCGATGATTTCCTCGATCGCGGGGATGGCGGCCTCGCCGCCCTCCAGCCCGAAGCGCTTGGTGCCGGTGTATTTCACGTCGAGGAATTTCTCGAATCCTTCGGAAGCCGTCAGGCGCTCGAGGATGTGCTTTTTCTCGTCGCCCGAAAACTCGGTGACGTTGAGCGAGGTCTCGAAACGGTCCTGCAGCCATTCGCGCTGCGCGGGATCCTGAATGTGCATGTATTCGACGCCGATGGAGCCGCAATAGGTGTCGCGCATGACTTGCACGATCTCGCGCAGCGTCGTCTGCTCGAAGCCGAAGGCGCCGTCCATGTAAATCTCGCGGTCCATGTCGGCATCATTGAAGCCGTAGGTCTTGGGGTCGAGGTCGGGGTGATAGGTCTTTTCCGACAGGCCCAGCGGGTCGAGATGCGCGAGCAGGTGCCCGCGGTTGCGGTAGGCGCGGATGAGCATGAGCGCATGGACCGCGTCCGAAATCGCCTGACGCGCGTCCGCCGCGGCGGGGGCGGCTTTCTTCGCGTCCTTTTTTGCGGGCGCCGCGCCGTCGGCGTTGGCGGGGGTGGAAAGAACGGCGGAAAGCTTTTCCGGCGCGGGGGTCCAGCTCGCGCCCTTCAGCTCCTGCGCCAGCAGCTTCGCGTCCTCGCCCAGCTCGCCGAAGAGCTCGGCCCAGCTTTCATCGACGCTGGCGGGGTTGGCGACGTATTTCGTGTAAAGCTCGGCGATGTAATCGGGGTCCGCCGCGGAAAGGAAGCTGAGGGCTTGCGAGGATGACATTTTATTCCATGCCTTTTTTTGTGACCGTGTGTCCAGCATCCGGCGGCGCGGGGTTTCCGCCCCGCCGGTATCGTTCTTACGCCGCCTTGATGGCCTTTTCGATCGCTTCGCCAAGGCCCGCCGGGCTGTCCGCCACGACCATGCCCGCGGCTTTCAGCGCGGCGATCTTGTCCTTCGCGCCGCCCTTGCCGCCCGCGATGATCGCGCCGGCGTGACCCATGCGGCGGCCGGGGGGCGCGGTGACGCCCGCGATGAAGGCCGCCATGGGTTTCTTGACCTTGGACGCCTTGACGAATTCCGCCGCGTCTTCCTCCGCCGCGCCGCCGATCTCGCCGATCATCAGGATGGCTTCGGTTTCGTCGTCTTTCAGGAACATGTCGATGGCGTCGATGAAGTTGGTGCCGTTGACGGGGTCGCCGCCGATGCCGATGCAGGTGGTCTGGCCGAGGCCGTTGGCCGTCGTCTGCGCGACCGCTTCATAGGTGAGCGTGCCGGAGCGCGAAACGATGCCGACCTTGCCGCGCTTGTGGATATGGCCGGGCATGATGCCGATCTTGCATTCGTCGGGCGTGATGACGCCGGGGCAGTTGGGGCCGATGAGCCGCGTCTTGCTGTCTTCCAGCTTGCGTTTCACCTTCACCATGTCGAGCACCGGAATGCCCTCGGTGATGCAGATGACGAGGTCCAGCTCCGCGTCGATCGCCTCCAGTATCGCGTCCGCCGCGAAGGGCGGCGGCACGTAGATGACGGAGGCGTTCGCGCCCGTGTCGTTCACGGCTTCCTTCACCGTGTTGAAGACCGGCAGGTCGAGGTGCTTGGCGCCGCCCTTGCCGGGGGTCACGCCACCGACCATTTTCGTGCCATAAGCGATGGCCTGCTCGGAGTGGAAGGTGCCCTGCGCGCCGGTGAAGCCCTGGCAGATGACCTTGGTGTTTTTATTGACGAGTACGGACATTGTCTATTTTCCTTCCTGATGCGACGCAGGTTGCCGTGCCGGAGCAGATTCCTTGCCCGCTTTCGCTTGCATTTTTTGAATCTGCTTTGCCACGCTCTTCATCATCTGTTCTTGTACGGCAGGCGTTACCTCGGCCATATATGCAGGCATTTTTTTCATGATCGACTGGCCGGCGGGAGAACCATAAAAAACCACCATCGCGTTGATTTCATCAAGCGTGAAAGTCTTGGCAAGCGCCTTTGCCGCAATATCGTCCAAAGCGTCATAGTCTATGGAGTCTTTGACGCCATCCCAAAATGCCGGCGACAGATTCATCTGCGGATTTTTTCTTATATTCTCAAGCATGAGGTCGAGCATATTGCGCACTGAATTGACGCGCAAATAGCTTTTTGCCGCCTCAATGCGCGCATCGTAATCCGCATCCCGCTGCGCCGTTTGCACGGCCGGGGCTTGCCCCGTATCCTCCGCGGCCTTTGCAGGCTGCGCCGTCACGATCAAGCTCGCAATGGCCAGAACAAGCAGTTTCTTCACGTTACGCGGCCTCCGCTTTGACGGTGCTGACGACTTTTTGCGCGGCGTCGGCGAGGTTGTCGGCCGCGATGATGTTCAAACCGGATTCCTTCAAGAGCTTCTTGCCCTTATCGACGTTGGTGCCCTCCAGCCTGACGACGAGGGGCATGGTCATGCCCAGCTCTCGCGCGGCGGTGATCACGCCCTCGGCGATGACGTCGCAGCGCATGATGCCGCCGAAGATGTTGACGAGGATGCCCTCGACGTTCGGGTCGGACAGGATGATGCGGAAGGCTTCCGCCACCCGCTCCTTGGTCGCGCCACCGCCGACGTCGAGGAAGTTGGCGGGGTCGCCGCCGTAAAGCTTGATGATGTCCATCGTCGCCATGGCGAGCCCCGCGCCGTTGACCATGCAGCCGATGTTGCCGGTCAGCTTGACGTAGTTGAGCTCATGGTCCTTCGCGCGCTGCTCGGCGGGGTCTTCCTCGGAAACGTCGCGCAGCTCTTCCACGTTCTTGTGGCGGAACAGGGCGTTGTCGTCGAAGTTCATTTTCGCATCCAGCGGAATGACGTCGCCGGCGCCGGTCACGACCAGCGGGTTGATCTCGACGATCGAGGCGTCGAGGCCGATGAAGGCGTCGTACATCTTGGAGAGCAGCGCCACGCATTTGCCGACCTGCTTGCCTTCAAGGCCGAGGCCGAAGGCGATCTGGCGGCCCTGGAAGGCCTGCAGCCCGACGGCGGGGTCCACCACGACTTTCAGGATTTTCTCCGGCGTCTTGGCCGCGACTTCCTCGATCTCGACGCCGCCTTCGGTCGAGGCCATGACGGTCACGCGCGAGGTGGCGCGGTCGATGAGCAGGCCGAGGTAAAGCTCGCGCGCGATGTCGCAGCCTTCCTCGATATAGACGCGGCGCACCTCCTGCCCCTGCGGGCCGGTCTGGTGGGTGACGAGCTGCATGCCGAGCATGTTCTGCGCGGTGTCCTTCACCTCGTCCACGGATTTGACGACCTTCACGCCGCCGCCCTTGCCGCGGCCGCCCGCGTGAATCTGCGCCTTCACGACATAGACGGGGCCGGGCAGTTTTTTCGCCACCTCGGCCGCCTCTTCCGCCGTATAGGCGACGCCGCCGTTCAGCACCGGCACGCCGCGCGCCTTCAAAAGCTCCTTGGCCTGATACTCATGGATGTTCATTCTTCACACTTTCCCTTTATTGCGCCGGCGTTCAGGCCGCCTCGGTTTTCAGGTTCCTGGCCACTTCGCAGAGGTCCTTGACCGCTTCGACCGACTTGTCGAACATGGCCTTTTCCTCGTCCGTGAACTGCACCTCGATGACGCGCTCCACGCCGCCCGCGCCGATGACAGCGGGCACGACGACGTAAAGGCCCTTCACGCCGTACTGGCCGTCAAGATGCGCGGCGCAGGGCAGCACGCGCTTCTTGTCCAGCAGGTAGCTTTCCGCCATGGAAATCGCGGAGGCCGCGGGCGCGTAGAAGGCCGAGCCGGTTTTCAAAAGCGCGACGATCTCGCCGCCGCCCTTGCGGGTGCGCTCGACGATGGCGTCCAGCTTCTCCTGCGTGGTCCAACCCATCTTGACCAGATCGGGCAGCGGAATGCCGGCGACGGTGGAATAGCGCACGAGGGGCACCATGCTGTCGCCGTGGCCGCCGAGGACGAAGGCGGTGACGTCCTCGACCGAAACCTTGAATTCATCGGCGAGGAAGTAGCGGAAACGCGCGCTGTCCAGCACGCCCGCCATGCCGACGACCTTGTTAGGCGCGAAGCCCGTGACTTCCTGCATGATGCCGACCATCACGTCCAGCGGGTTGGTGATGACGATGACGAAGGCGTTCGGCGCGTGCTTCTTGATGTTCTCGCCCACGCTCTTGATGACGCCGGTGTTGATGCCGATGAGGTCGTCGCGGCTCATGCCCGGCTTGCGCGGGATGCCGGCGGTGACGATGACGACGTCCGCGCCGTCGATGGCGGCGTAATCGTTGCTGCCGGTATAGGCGGCGTCGAAACCCTCGACCGGGGAAGCTTCCGCGAGGTCAAGCGCCTTGCCCTGCGGCACGCCTTCCGCGATATCGACGAGGACGATGTCGCCCAGCTGCTTCAAGCCCGCCAGCAGCGCCAGCGTTCCACCGATTTGACCTGCGCCGACGAGGGCGATTTTTTTGCGAGACATGGTTTCTTTTCCTTAAAATTGGGGACTCGTTTTGTACTGACGATAAACTAGCACATATCCCCGCTCTTGGAAGGGGAAAGCGCAGAAAACGCCACGAATATCAGACAGCAAACGCGTCTCCCCCGGTGCGGCGCCCCGGGGGTGCGCGGGCGCGGATATTATGTTCTTGCAACGCACAAATCAAGCCCCTAACGCCTTCATTTGCCGTAATATATGAAATAGATTATTCCGGTTTTTCGCCCTTATGATAATATCGACTTATGATGGAAGAATTTCCAAAATACATCCCGCTGGAGGGAACCGTCGGCGACTCGTTCTTCGCCCGCCAGCGCGACGATTATTCCTGCGGACCCGCCAGCCTTGCGACGGTCGCGAAAATCTTCGGCGTGAAAAGCGCGAGCTATGATTTCTGCCGCGCGGCGGCGAAGCCCGATCCCGAGACCGGCACCCCCTGCGAGCACATGCACGCGCTGAGCAAAAAATTCCTGCCCTGCGTGAGCGAGGGCCGCGACACTTACGAGGGCGGCGTCGCCATCGCCAACATCGTGATGGATGAAGACCATTACGTCGTCTTCCTCTGCCGCGAGGACGACAAGCTGATGTATTACGACCCCTTTTTCCACGAGCTGGTCATTGATAAGATGGAGAATGTGGACTGGGCCTCGCTCACCGAGGACCGCCTGCGCTGGTCGATCAACTTCGCGCCGCTCGAGGACAACGGTTTCGACAAGTGGCTGGCGAAAACCGCGCCCGCGAAGACGCCGGGTAAAAAACACGCGAAAGGCGCCTTCCGCCCTTCCAGAAACAGGGACTGACAGACATGAACCGTTTCGACGCCAGCTTCTTCATCCGCCAGCAGGACGAAATCTCCTGCGGCCCCGCCTGCCTTGCGACGGTGGCGAAGCTTTACGGCGTGGATGACGTGGACTACGCGTTTTTCCGCGGGCTGCTCAAGCCCGACCCCGCCGTCGGCTCCTGCAATTTTCAAATGGCGGAGGTGAGCGAAAAATACCTGCCCTTCAAGAGCGCGGGGGAAGACAGCTACGCGGGCGGCGTCGGCGTCGCCAACATCATGGAGGACGAGGGGCATTACGTCGTCTTCCTCAATCTCGAAGGGGACGAGATCGTCTATTACGACCCCTACGACCACAAGATTTTCACCAAGGCGCTGTCGTCGCTGAACTGGATATCCGAAAGCGGCCACCTGACGCGCTGGTCCGTCAACTTCACCCCCGTCGCGCAAAACAGCAACGCGCTGTGGCAGGCGATCGCGCTTTAAACCCCGGCGTCCTCGCCCGCCAGCAAAGCGGAAATATCCCAGCCGCGCGGGTCGGCCTTGGCGAAATCCTCCTCGGAATAACGGCCGAAGTAAATCGGCATCAGCGGGTTCTTGATGACCTTCTCGTCGAGAATCTGGCGCGCGATGAGGTTGCCTTCCTCCGCCGCGGTTTCCAGCGCGCGGACGGCGGTTTCCGGGTCTTTCTTGCAACCGACGCCCTGCAAGAGGCAGAGCGCGAAATAGACCACGCAGTCGCCCGCCGCGATGAAGGGGTCTGAATCGAAATACAAAAGCGCGCGCGAAAAGCAGTCGAAGGCCATGTCCTCGTCGCGCGGCACGGTGATGCCTTCAAGGTAGATGGTGCCCAGCACCTCCAGCGCGGCGGGCACGCCGTTGTGCCCCGCCTGCTCCAGCAGGTCCACGCCCCGGATGGAATCGCGCGGGATGCCGCGCCCCTCGAGCGAGCGCAGGGCGAGGTAATACTGGCAATCCCCGTTGCCGCGTTTCGCGCCTTCCTCATAGAAGCTGGCGGCGTGCTCTGCGTTGTACTCGACCGCGGTGCCGAGGTCGAACAGCCTGCCGAGGCGGTAGCAGGCGTTGGCGTCGCCGTTGTCGAAGGCCTTTTTGTAGAAATCGAGCGCCTTTTGCATGTCGCGCTCCACCCCCCAGCCGTATTCATGCAGCGTGCCCAGCGCGCATTGCGCTTCGGAGCTGCCCTTGTCCGCCGCCTGCACCAGCAGGGGGACGGCCTTTTCGGGGTCGCGGGGGATGTTCTCTTCGGGGTTGTCCGGCGCGTCGTAGCCGTTGACGTGGCGGCGCGCGAGTTCCAGCAGGGACGGCATGTCGCCGGCTTTCGCCTTCTGCTCCAGTTCTGCCCGGGTTGCGTCTGCCTGCATGATGTCCTTATCAAGAATGATTTTTATAAATAATCCATTGATTTAAATAATTTTATGACTTGATGCCGAAAAACTCAAGCTGCCATTTCATCTCGTCCAGGCTCAGGGGGTATTCCGTGCCGCCCTTGGGGTAGAGCAAATCCCTGGGCGAGAGCCGCCCGGCGAAGCGCTGCACGTCAAGGCACATGCGCACCGGCAGCTTCGCCCGCCAGCACAGGGCGATGATGGGCTTGGCGTTGTTGAGGGAGAGCATCTTGCGCACGATTTCCGGCCGGATGCCCGACTGGTAGGCGATGGCGAGGATGAAGAAATCCCGCTCCTGCCAGGAAAGCGCGTCCTGTATCACCTCAGGCGTGAGCTTGCCCGCCTTGACGAGCCGCAGCACCTTTTCCTCCGGCTTTTCGCCCGAAGCGCTCGAATGCAGGTATTCGATGCGCCGCCCCACCATGTCGAGCACGCCCTGCCGCGTCGCGGCGTCGAAGTCGCTGCGCTTTTCCAGCACCTGCAGGATCGTCGCGTTGACGAAGCCCGCCAGCTGCCGCGCGAGATCGACGGAAAGCTCCTTGCGCATGGCGATGGGCTTGTGCCATTCAGGGTATTGCTGCGCCTGCGCGACGATGCGCCCCAGCGTCTCGACAGAAAGATGCGCGCCGCTGTTGCCGATGAGCACGGCGGTGCCGGGCGCGTCCTGCGTTTCCACCACGGCTTCGGACACGGCCTCGCTCACCTCCGGCCGCGCGGCGATGGCGGAGATGACCCAGGGCTCCGGGTGGCCGGAGAGGATGTCGAGCATCTCCTCATCCTCCAGCGCGACGCAGAAGCGCAATATCGGCTCCGCGATCTCCCGTTCCACGTCGCGGGCGAGGCGCGCCACCACGGGCGGCGGCGCCTTGGCGTAGTCGCGCAGCGCGGTGGAGAGCGCCTTGCGTATCTTGAACACCTCGTCCTGCGCCAGCATGCCCAGCGCCTGCACGGCATAGGCGTAGATCTGGCTTTGGCGGTCGGCGGGCAGCGCGGGCAGAAGCTCGACCAGCCTTGCCGCCAGCGTCATGCGCACGTCCGTATCCGTATCCAGCGCCAGCAGGGCGGAGGCCTGCGCGGGCATGGCCGGGTTGTTGGCGACCGCGCGGCGGATGACGGGGTCTTCGCTGCGGGCGAGGAAATAGAGAACCTCCGTATGGGTCTTGCGGTCGCGCGCGAGGGCCAGCAGGGTCTTGGGGTCGTTCGTCGCCAGAAGCTTTTTCTGCTTCTGAAGCCGCGACTGCGCATCCCCGCCGAAAAGTTTCTTGATAAAGCCGATCATCCTGCCCCTGTCGCCGCCTTCCTCTTTGCCCGTTACGCTTCGCGGTATTCGCGCGACTGCATTTCCATCAGCCGGCTGACCGTGCGCTCGAAGACCAGCCTGTTTTCCTGCCCCTCGTAAAGCTGGTCCGGCGGCGCGGCGGCGGAAACGGCGAGCCGCGCGCGGCTGTCGTAGAGCGTATCGACGAAGGTGACGAAACGCAAAAGCGCGTCCGAGCGGCGGTCGTCCAGCCGCGGCACGTTCTCGACGATGAAGACGCGGAACCTTTTCGTGAGTTCGAGATAGTCCAGCGCGCTTTTCGGCTGCTCGCACAATTCGCCGAAGCTGAAGGCCGCGACCTCGTTCGCGGCGCGGGGCACGTGCAGCCTGCGGCCCTTGACGGTGATGTCGCGCGGCGCGCCCGCCTCCTCGTCCGCCACGGTGCGGAAGATGCGGTCGAGCGATTCATGCGCATCCGCGTCATGCGGCCAGAAATAGACCTTCAGGTCGCCGCTCAACCGGCGCAACCGGTAATCCGTCTCCCCCGAGAAGGCAAAGACCGTCAGACGTTCTTTCAGCAGCGCGATGAAGGGCAGGAAGCGGTCGCGCTGCAGCCCGTCGGCGTAAAGATCGTCCGGCGCGATGTTGGAGGTCATGACGACCGCGACGCCCCGGTCGAAAAGCGCGGTGAACAGCCGGCCCAGTATCATCGCGTCCGCCACGTCCTTGACCTGGAACTCGTCGAAGCACAACAGGCGCGTGCGCGCGGCGATGTCCTCGGCCACGGTGATGAGGTCGCCGTCGATGCGGCCTTGCGCCCCCTTGGCCCGCACGCTGCGCAGGACGTGCAGCGCGTCGTGCACCTCCAGCATGAAGGCGTGGAAATGCACGCGGCGTTTTTCCTCGACCGGCGCGGCGGCGAAGAACATATCCATCACCATGGATTTGCCGCGCCCGACCCCGCCGTGAAAATAGAACCCGCCGGGCGAAGACGCCGCCGCGCGCTTGCCGCCGAAGAGGCGGAATTTTCTTTTTTCCGGCGCGGGCCGCGCGGCGAGGCTGCCGCAAAAACCGTCCAGCGCGCAAAGCGCACGGCGCTGGTCCTCATCCGGTTGCAGCGCAGCATTCGCCAGCTTTTCGTTATATGTGTCCAGAAGCGTCGTCATCATTATTCTTTTATTATCACCAATTTGTCTCCCGCGCCGCCATAAAACAAGCCCGCCGCCTTCTTCGGGCCGCCTGCCGGGAGCGCGAATATAATGTTTTCGTAATTTTGTAATTATCCTGCATATATCGCGCCAAACAAGATGTTATCTGGTGCAGGGGAGATTGAAGCCCTATGATGCTTTCACAACGAATGAATCGTTCAATACTTCCAACACTTACACGATGGAGTTTAACATGAGCAAACCGAGCAAAAAGTGCTGCAAAGGCAGCTGCAAGTCCGATTTCTGCGACAGCGCGAAAAAATGCCCCGCGCAAAAAGGTCATGGCCACGGCCATGGTCACGGGCATGGCCACGGTCACGGCCACAAAAAACCCGCGAACGATCCCGCGCCCAAAGCCCCGAAACAGGGCGGTTGCGGCGGCGGCTGCGGCTGCAAGCCCTAAGGGCTGCCGGACTTGAAAAAAATCCCCCGCGCGAGAGCCGGGGGATTTTTTCATGCATGATTTTTCCGGGCGCGATTTTATCAGGATCACTTTTTCAGTTTTTTGGCGAGGTACTTCACCGTCTTGTTGAAGGATTCCTCGTTGATCGTATGGCCCATGCCCTTCACGAGCTCGCCCGTCGCCTCGATGCCCGCGCGCTCCAGCCGGCGCTTTGAATCGTCGTAATGCACGCCGATCTCGCCGATTGCCTTGTCGAAAGCGTTGCGCAACTTGCGCTTGGGGGCTTTCAGCGGGCATTTGCCCTGCGGGTTCTTGATCTGCGCGGTGCGGGTGTAGAAGAAATAGTCCTGGTCGCCCATCAGGATCATCGTGTCGGGTTTCGATTTCGGCTTGATGATGGGGAAGACCGGGCCGGAATGGCAGATGACGGCCGCGCATTTTTCCTTGCGGCGCGTGCCCATCTGCACCACGATGCCGCCGCCCAGCGAAAATCCGTAGAGCACGAGGTTCTCGTCCTTCAGCCCGCGCTTCTTCAGCTGCGCGTCGGCGAATTTGTTAAGTTGATCGACGACCGGCACGCGGTTGAACAGGTGGCTGAGCGCGAGCTCGAGGTTCTTGCCCGCGTCGTTCTGCACCTTGTACCACGAATAGAGGTCATCGACGCCGGGCACGCCCAGATCTTTCTTGTGCTCCGCGGACGCGCCGACCGGCTCGGGCCCGCGCACGATGAGCACATCGGCGTTCGGGAATTCCTTCTGGAAGCCTTCGGGCAGTTCCTTGAACATCTCGGGGTGGTTGCCGTAGCCGTGCAACAGCACGATCAGCGTTTCCGGCTTGCCGGATTTGCAGGGGTATTCGAGAAAGTGAAAACCGTCTTCATGCTTCATCTAAGGGGTCCGTCTCCGTCAAAGGTTGACCCCCTCCATCCCGCCAAGGACCGGATAAAGTTAAGATACGGATAACTCCCTGTAAACAGTGAATTATCGCCTGAAACAGGCCGTCTTGACATAATCTGCAAGAATCTTTATGGTTTGGCCAGTTTCAAGCATCGCCGCCAACCCGATTTATCTTTCAGGAGGCAAAAAAACATGGGCATCTGGACGACAATCCTGCGCGACGAATTCAACGACCGCGGCAAACAGCACGAAAGCTACACCATCACCCTGACCCGTCCCGCGCCCGACCTTGCCGCGCAGGCGGAGGATTTCTGCGAGCGCCTCTCGCTCTGGCTGACGAAACAGGGCGAGGGTTTCAAGGGCGAGGCCAAGGCGCCTGAAGCCGCCGCCGTCTCCAACGAAGGCAACGCCCGCGTGAGCATCCAATGCACCGAGCGCGCGATCGCCCTCATCGAGCGGCAGTTCGGCACCGACATCCTGAAAGTCGATCCGCCCGCGCAGCACGTGCGCGGCGCCATCTACCCGCCCAAGGTCGATCCGTGGGACGTGAGCAAGTGGTGATTTCTTCATAAGCCCTCACCGTCATCCCCGCGAAAGCGGGGATCCATGCGCCTCACCGCGCGATCCCAACCGTTATGGATGCCCGCTTTCGCGGGCATGACGCGGGAAGAGACGTTTTTTTCGTTCCTAGAACTGGTCGTTCGCGATCTGACAGGCGGTCTTGTGTCCGCCCATGACGGGGGCGGACAGGCCGTGGACCGCGGGCAGCAGCGCCTCGGCGAAGAAGCGCGCCGTGATCAGCTTGGTGTTGAGGAAGGGCGCGTCCTGCCCCTCGTGCAGGGCCAGATGCGCGGCATAGGCCATGCGCGCCATCATGTAGCCGCCCGCGACCAAAGAGAACTGGCGCAGGTAGGGTACGGCGCTGGCCGCCATGGTTTCGGTGTTGGATTTCGCGTTCGCGATCATCCACGCCGTGGTTTCCTCCAGCGCGCCGATGGCTTTTTCGAGCGCGCCCGCGATGACGTCGAGGTCGTCGCTCGGCTTTTGCCTGAAGTTTTCAAGATAGGCCTTCATCTCGCCCATGAACTTGTTCGCTTCCGCGCCGCCGTCGCGCAGCACCTTGCGGAAGACGAGGTCGTTGGCCTGAATGCCGTTGGTGCCCTCGTAAATCGGCAGGATGCGCGAGTCGCGGTAAAATTGCGCCGCGCCGGTTTCCTCGATGAAGCCCATCCCGCCGTGGATCTGCAGCCCGGTGGAAGCGGTTTCGACCGCAAGGTCGGTCGCCCATGCCTTGACCAGCGGGGTCAAGAGGTCCGCGCGCTTTTCCGCGCTGGCGCGCTGCGCCTCGTCCGCGCCGTGGTGCATGCGATCGACCATGCCGCCCGCGTAATAGGTGAGCGCGCGCGAGGCTTCGGTATTCGCCTTCATGGTCAGCAGCATACGGCGCACGTCCGGGTGTTCGATGATGGCGACGCGGGTGTTGGACTTGTCGCCCAGCTTGGTGCCCTGCTGGCGTTCCTTGGCATAGGCCAGCGCGTGCTGGTAGGCGGCTTCGGCCAAGGCCACGCCCTGCTGCCCGACGCCGATGCGCGCGTTGTTCATCATGGTGAACATGTTGCGAAGACCCTTGCCCGCCTCGCCCAGCAGGTAGGCGACCGCGCCCTCTTCCTCGCCCCCCTCTTGTTCGCCATAGACCATGACGCAGGTGGGCGAGCCGTGAATGCCCAGCTTGTGCTCGACCGAGACCGCGCGCACGTCGTTGCGCTTGCCGAGGCTGCCGTCTTCGTTGACGAGGAACTTGGGCACGATGAAAAGCCCCAGCCCGTCGTTGCCTTCCGGCAGTCCGTCGATGCGCGCGAGGACGAGGTGGATGATGTTGGGCGTGAAGTCATGCTCCGCCCATGTGATGAAGATTTTCTGGCCCTTCATCAGGTAATGGTCGCCGTTCTGCTTGGCCGTGGTGCGGATGGCGGCGAGGTCCGTGCCCGCCTGCGGCTCGGTCAGGTGCATGGTGCCGGTCCATGCGCCGGAAACCATATTGGGCAGGAACTTCTTTTTCTGTTCGTCCGTGCCGTGGCGCACGATGGCCTCGATCGCCGCCTGCGAGAGCAGCGGGCAAAGGCTGAGCGCGAGGTTGGCGGACTGCCACATCTCGCCCACCGCCATGTTGATGGTCCAGGGCAGCCCCTGCCCGCCGAATGCGGGGTCGCAGGAGACGCCCATCCAGCCGCCCTCGGCGAACTGGCGATAAACGTCCTTGAAGCCGTCGGGGATCTTCATCTCCCCGTCCACGATCTTCGACATCTGCGTGTCGCCCGGCCGGTTGGTCGGCGCCCAGACTTCCCCCGCGAGGCGCGCGGCTTCATGCAGCACGGCATCGACAAGGTCGGGCGTGGCGTGATCGTAGCCCGGCAATGCCGCGAGCTCGTCCATGCCGGCGATCTCGTTCAGGACAAAGCGCATGTCTTTCAAGGGGGCGGTGTACATTAATAAGGCTCCTCGGATAAAAAAATCCCGGCAGTGTTGCGACTGCCGGGATTTTAGCGATTTTGAATGGCAAGAGAAAGCGTTAAGGCGCGTTCCCGCCCTTACGGAAAGGATTGCTGCGCTGCGGAACGATGCCGCCCACGCCCGCCCGCTCGGCGACCCGCAGCATAAGGCTGAACTGGCCGAAAGCCGAGTTGTATTCTTTGTCCGAGAGTTTTGCGGCTTCGGCGACATAGGTCTTGACGAAGGGGCTTGCTGCCTCGCCCTTCAGCTCGCTGAGCCTGAGGAAAACCTGGGAAATGGCCAGATCGGCCGCGCCGTCGCTGACCTCAGCTTCGAACTGCGCCCGAAGAAACTGCCCCTGAAGGCTGCCTTGCGCGCTCTCGATAAGGGAGACGACGGCTTTGATCTCGTTCATGTCGCTGTCATTGAAGTCGGCAAGCAGGCTGTCCACGACCTTTTTCTCGACCGCATCCAGCACGAATGCAAAATCTTTCTCCGGCAGCGGCCGAAGCTGCGCAAACAACGCATCCACCGCAGCGGGACTTTGAGCCGATTTAAGAGAGGAAACGAGCTTGTCCGCCAATGCTTCCCTGTCGAATTCCGCCATTTTGGATACCTTCCATTTGTTACACCTTATGAAAACCTGACGGGAAAATACCACAGGTTTTAGGACACGACAAACATTTTCATATTATGATTTTCACCGCGTCTGGCACGGTGCTTGCAACGATACCCATATAAACGAGGCCAAAAGGCCCGCGGAATGCAAAAATAACAGGGATTTGGGTTATGGGATTTTCGGCAACAGCGGCAAGCGCGGATATTGTTCATAAATATCAAGGCGTTGCTTCAAACAACGTCATTCAAGCGGTCGCCACGGCCAGCAAGAAGACGGGGGTAGATTTTTCCTTCCTGATGGAAAAAGCCTCCACCGAAAGCGGCTTCAACCCCAAGGCGACCTCCTCCACCTCCTCCGCCACCGGGCTTTACCAGTTCATTTCCACCACCTGGCTGGGGATGATCAAGAAATACGGCCAGAAATACGGCCTCGGCCAATACGCCGACCAGATCACCATCAAGAACGGCAAGGCCTGCGTGGAAGACTGCGAGGCGCGCGACAAGATATTGGCCCTGCGCAAGGACCCCGCGATCTCCGCCCTGATGGCGGGCGAATATTCGGCGCAGAACCGCCAGTACCTGAAAAGCCATGTGCGCGGCGAAATAGGCTCGACCGAGCTTTACCTCGCGCATTTCATGGGCGCGGGCGGGGCGACCAAGTTCCTCAACAGCCGCGCGGTGGACCCGCAGGCCGTGGGCGCGGAAATTTTTCCGCATGAGGCCCGCGCGAACCGCCACGTGTTCTACACCCACGGCGGCAAGCCGCGCACGCTGCAGCAGATTTACGATTTCTTCGACAACAAGTTCACCGACGATTCCGAAACCGGCGCCACACCCTCACCCACACAGACGACAACCCTCGCCGATGCCGGATCCGTCACAGCGCCCGGAGCCGGCCGTGCCGCCCTCCACCACGGAACCCATGCCACACATGCGGCCCGGGCGCTTCCCGTTTTCGACGACCGCAACCAGACGGACGACATCATCTGGAGCGACGACCCGCGCTTCCAGCACGCGGGCAGCCTGTTCCGGCAGAACGGCACGGGCATGCAAAACCTCTCGCCCGGCAGCATCCTCGCCCTCTCGGCCATGGCGGATGCCTCGCACGCGCTGTTCCCGCACAACCATCATTACGACAGTTACGGGTATAACTCCTGATTTGAAGACCGCAAGCGCCCCCTCTCCCTCTGGGAGAGGGATGGGGTGAGGGTACTTCATTCAAGCAAGCCGCGTTTTCGCTGCCTGCAAAGTACCCTCATCCCTGCCTTCTCCCAGAGGGAGAAGGGGAATATCTACCGGATATCCGACACCGGCGCGCGCAGGGCGTTGCGGTCGGCCCATGTCTGCGCGTCGTTTTTCAGGCTTTGCAGCAGGGCGGCGGCGCTGATCTTGATGTCGGGCCTCGCAAACGCGCCTTCGCTGGCGAGCGAGAGGAACTGTTCCAGCGTCGATTTCGGCGGCGGGAAGAGGACGACGGGCACGTCTTTCTTCGCATCGATCTTCGCCGCTTCCTTCGCGAGGCGCACGGCGTCGTTCAGCCCGCCCAGCTCATCGACGAGGCCTTTTTCCTTCGCCTGGCTGCCGGTCCAGACGCGACCCTCGGCTACGGCCTCGGCCTGATCGTGCGTCAGGTGCCGGCCCGCCATCACGCGTTGCAGGAAGCCTTCGTAGATGACATTTAAGGTATCGTCGAACTTCTTGTACTGCTCGGGCGTGAAGGGCGTATTGGCGGACCACATGTCCGAATTCTTGCCCGCGCCGATGCTGACCCAGTTGACGGCCAGCTTGTCCCAGAGCCCCTGCATGACGAATTTGCCGCCGAAAACGCCGATGGAGCCGGTGATGGTGCCGGGGTCGGCCACGATCTTGTCCGCGGGCGTCGCCACCCAGTAGCCGCCGGAAGCGGCATAGCCGCTCATGGAGACGATGACGGGCTTGCCCGCCTTTTGCACGCGGATGACCGCGCGGCGGATGGTTTCCGCCGCCTCGGGCGAGCCGCCGGGACTGTCGATGCGGAAGACGACCGCCGCCACGTCCTTGTCCGTGCGCGCGGCGTCGAAGGCGTCCACCAGCTTGTCGGCCTGCATCCCGCCCGTGCCCTCGAGGCTGGGGCTGCCGCCGAAGGACACGATGTTGCCCTCGCCCACGATGAGCGCGATCTTCTTCTTGTTCTCCAGCGCGACGTCGGGGTCGGCCTTGTGAATGTAGCGGGAGATGAAACCGCGCATCCCCAGCTTCAGGTCCACCGTGTCGTTGGTGAAGGAATAGCCCAGCAGCTTGACCGCGCTCTTGTCGCCGAGGTCGCCGCCCTCTTTCAGCGCGGCGTCGTACATCTCGTCGTAATAGCCGATGTTATCGACGAGCTTCAGCTTTTTCGCCTCGTCGTCGTTATAGGGCGCGTCATCGACGAGCTTTTGCATCTCCTCCGCCGTCAGCCCCCGGTCTTTCGCGATGTCGGCCTGCATCTGGCGGGAAAGGTCGTTCACCATTTCCGTCATCGCCATGCGGTTGGGGGCACTCATGTCGGTCGCGGTCAGGCTTTCGGGGGCGGATTTGTAAATCCCCTTGTGGCTGAACTGCGCCTCGACCCCGACCTTGTCCAGAAGCCCGCGCACGAAGGGCGTTTCCGTCGAAACCCCGGTGATGGCGACGACGCCGACCGGTTGCACCCAGATCTTGTCGAAGGCGGAAGCGAGATAGTAATCGCCCATGCCCGGCGCGAGCCCGCCGTAGCTGTCGGAATAGATATAGGCGAACTTGCCCGCCTTGCGGAAAGCGTGCACCGCCGCGCGCAGCTCCTGTATCTGCGCGACGCTAAGGTCGCTGTCGCGCAGCTTGACGATGAGGCCCTTCACGCGCGCGTCGTCCTTCGCCTGCGTCAGCGCGTCGATGACCTCGTGCAGCGTGACGGCGGGGCGCAGCAACGGGTTGGAGAGCGAGGGCTTGCCCTGCGTCTCGTGCAGGCCGGACTTCAGGGTGTAGGTCAGCACGATGCTTTTCGGCAGCGCGGGCGGCACGAAATCCGCCGCCTGCAACAGCGTGGAGACGACGACGACGACGCTGATCGTCGCCGCGACGCCGAGCATGAAGAACATGCGGTAGAAGAAACCGAAGAAGCGGTAGATGAATTTGTCGTCCTTGCGGCGTTTCAATGTGTCCGGCATGTCAATACCTTTTTGGAATCCGTTCGAGAAATTTTATAGAGAGTATCCCAACATTCGCCATTGAACGACAAATAATTTGCGGATATATTTTGAGGATAATTCGGCGGCAAAAAAAAAGCCCCATGCGCGGAAACACATGGGGCAATATCATCGAAGCGAAGTATTAAGGGAGGCACTGCCACGGAAAACCGGGGCGGTGCTTTTCCTTGAGTCCGAGTCTCTATTTTCTGTGGATAAGAGTCGAGTCCTTTTTCGGCCCTGTACTGAAATCATTAAATATTATTGGATTACAAGACCTTGGCGTGTACCGCGCGGCGTTGTTTTTACAGCTTTTTTCATTTTTATGTACACAGGCATTCAAAAACGCGGAATTTCGCGCAAAGCGATTCGCATTCACTTCAAACAAGCGCCGCAAGAATCTGATTTGACTCTGTTTTTAAAAGAAGACGTTTAAAGACACTGCGCTTTGTGCCGCAGCCAGTGATCGCAGAGCACCAGCGCCATCATCGCTTCCGCCACCGGCGCGCCGCGCAAGCCCACGCAGGGGTCGTGGCGGCCCTTGGTCACGATTTCCGTCTCCGCGCCATGGATGTCGATGGTTTTCATCGGCGTGAGGATCGAGCTCGTCGGCTTGAAGGCGATCCGCACGACGATATCCTGCCCGGTCGAAATGCCGCCGAGGATGCCGCCCGCGTTATTGGAAAGGAAATGCGGCTGGCCGTCCTTCATTCTTATCTGGTCGGCGTTTTCTTCCCCGCCCATCTCCACGCAGGCAAAACCCGCGCCGATCTCGACGCCCTTGACGGCGTTGATGCCCATCATCGCCTTGGCGAGCTCCGCGTCCAGCTTGTCCGCCACCGGCGCGCCGAGCCCGGCGGGAATGCCGGAGGCCACGACCTCGACCACCGCGCCCGTGCTGCTGCCGTTCTTGCGCGTATCGTCGAGGAATTTCTCCCATGCGGATACGACGGAAGCGTCGGGCGTGAAAAACGGGTTTTCCCGCACCGCGTTCCAGTCCCAGTTGGTGCGGTTTATCTTGTGCGGGCCCATCTGCACCACGCCGGCGCGTATGATAACGTCTTGCCCAAGCTGCGCCGCCAGCACCTTGCGCGCCACCGCCCCCGCCGCCACGCGGCTGGCCGTTTCGCGCGCGGAAGAGCGCCCGCCGCCGCGATAATCGCGGAAACCGTATTTGGCGTCATAGGTGAAATCCGCATGGCCGGGGCGGAATTTGTCTTTTATGTCGCTGTAATCCTTGGAGCGCGCGTCGGTATTGCGGATGATGAGGCTGACGGGCGTGCCGGTCGTGCGCCCCTCGAAGACGCCGGAAAGGATTTCCACCGCGTCCGCCTCGCTGCGCTGGGTGGCGAAGCGGTTCTGCCCCGGCCTGCGCCGGTCGAGGAAGGGCTGGATGTCGGATTCGGACAATTCGATGCCCGGCGGCACGCCATCGACGACGGCGCCGATGGCGGGGCCGTGGCTTTCGCCCCATGTGGTGTACCTGAAAAGCGTTCCGAGGGTATTGGCCGACATCAGCCGGAAATGCCCTGCAGCAGCTCGGCCGTCTGCTTCGCGCTATCGACCGAGACCATGCCGACGGTGTGATAGCCGCTATCGACGTAGAGAACCTCGCCCGTCACGCCGGTGCCGAGGTCGCTGAGCAGGAACAGCCCGGCGCCGCCCACTTCCTGCGTCGTCACGTTGCGGCGCAGGGGGGAGTTGAGCTCGTTCCATTTCAGGATGTAGCGGAAATCGCCGATGCCGCTGGCGGCCAGCGTCTTGATCGGCCCCGCGCTGATGGCGTTGACGCGGATGCCCTGCGGGCCGACGTCGTTGGCGAGATAGCGCACGGAAGCTTCCAGCGCCGCTTTCGCCACGCCCATCACGTTGTAATGCGGCATCACGCGTTCCGCGCCGTAATAGGTCATGGTGATGATGCTGCCGCCCTTTTTCATCAGCGGCACGGCGCGCTGGGCGACCGCGGTGAGCGAATAGACGGAAATATCCATCGTTTTCAGGAAGTTCTCGCGCGTGGTGTCGAGGTAGAGCCCGTCCAGCTCGTTCTTGTCGGAATAAGCGATGGCGTGGACGACGAAGTCCAGCTCGCCCCATTCCTTCTCGATCGCGGTGAAGGTCGCATCGATGCTTTTGGGGTCGGTCACGTCGCAGGGCAGGACGATCTTGGATTCGACTGAATCGGCCAGCGGGCGCACGCGTTTTTCCAGCGCGTCGCCCTGAAAGGTGAAGGCGAGGTCCGCGCCGTGGCGGTGCGCCATCTCGGCGATGCCCCAGGCGATCGAGCGGTCGTTCGCCACGCCCATCACCAGACCGCGTTTGCCCTTCATGAGCGTGCTTGCGTTCGTCATCGTCCCTGTTTCCTTGGTCGCTGTTTCTTTGTCGGGGCCCGGTTGCGGGTCCGGTTGCGAAGTGGTGCTCATAATGCCTGAATCACCCTGTAATTGAGAATACTTCGCGCAATCCTACACATTTATATTGTCCAGTCCAGCCCAGAGTCGCCCGTTTCGGTCCTGTTTGGCTCACAAAATGTGACAGAAATATCTGCAATATGAAAATAGATTCAGGAAAAATTTTCTTGGCGCGTTATGTCATGTAAAAGAGATTTGTCTTTGGTAACCCACGGCTTTTCATCCTATTATGGATGGGAAGGATAATTGAACGGTCATTTTACAGCCTTGCTTTCACGCCTGTTCTCGTGTTCACTCCCGACCTGACCCCCAACAGCAACAACAAAAAGAGCGAAACCTTGTTACAGTTCACCACGCCAAGGACAAGAATTTTCAGCACAAGCCGCCCGCACCGCCGTTCCGCACCGGGCCTTCGTCATGCGGTCCTCTCCCTTCTCGCCGTCGCCGTCGTTTCTCTCGGCATCTGGTCGTTCATGAAAAAGGACGCGCCTGCCGCCGCCGCGCCCGCCGTGCACACCGCCGCCGCGCAGACCGCCACGCCCTTCAGCACTTCCCCGGG
Organism: Alphaproteobacteria bacterium; assembly: GCA_016124645.1. Taxonomy (GTDB): domain Bacteria; phylum Pseudomonadota; class Alphaproteobacteria; order Micavibrionales; family UBA2020; genus WGNE01. The sequence goes on along the minus strand of WGNE01000027.1, from coordinate 41,437 downwards.
ACCGCAGGACGCGCCTGTGGCCGTTTCCGCCAAAAGCGCGCCCGTCAGCAACATGAAGGCCGCCTTCGCGGCCACGCCCGTCGCGCCGAGCTACCAGTACGGCACGCCGGACGCGCCCGCGCCGCAAGCCGTTCACCCATCGCGCCGCATCGCGCTGATCGCGGGCGACGACGCGCTTTCCTCCGCGGATGAAACCGACGCGCAGCAAGCGGCCGCCGTCGAGCCCGCCGCGGGCAGCGCCGCGCCCGCGCGCCCCGCCGTTCCGGCCATCAGCCGCCAGCTGGCCGTCATCCAGAACGGCATCCACAAGATCCTGCAGGCCAGCGGCGCCTTCATGTCCCAGCGCCACGTCATGGTGGGCAAGGGCGATACGCTCATCGACCTGCTCGTCAAGAACGACGTGCCGCGCGACGACGCCTTCAACGCCATCGAGGCGCTGCGCAAGGTCTATGACCCGCGCGATTTGAACATCGGCCACAAGATCACGGTCTTCTTCCACAACGACCCGACCGCGGACGATCCCGAATTCAACGGCCTGCGCATCCAGAAAGACCTCGTCAGCTCCGTCACGGTCCGCCGCGGCGACGACGGCGCCTTCACGGCGAAAGAGGCCGAAAAACCCGTCCACCGCGAGCTGCGCGCCTTCAGCGGCAAGATCGACAACTCGCTCTACGTCTCCGCCAAGGCGCAGGGCGTGCCCGACGCCGTGATTCTCGAGATGATCAAGATGTATTCCTGGGGCGTTGACTTCCAGCGCGAGATACAGGGCGGCAACACCTTCGACGTCCTCTATGAAGACTACGTGACCGACGACGGGCAATCCGCCCCCGGCCGCGGCAAGATCCTCTACGCCAACCTCGGCCTGAACGACCGCGCCATGCCGCTCTACCGCTATGAGGACGCGCAGGGCAACGTCGAATATTTCGACCCCGCCGGCCAGTCGGTCAAGAAGCCGCTGATGAGGACGCCGGTCAACAGCACCCATATCCGCATCAGTTCCAGGTTCGGCATGCGCTACCACCCCATTCTGGGCTACAGCAAGATGCACAAGGGCATCGACTTCGCCGTGCCGCGCGGCACGCCGATCTATGCCGCGGGCGACGGCGTCATCGAGCGCATCGGCCCCTGGAGCACCTACGGCAACTACGTGCGCATCCGCCACCGCCGCGGGCTGGAAACCGCCTATGCCCATATGAAGGGCTTTCGCGCGGGGCTGCGCCGCGGCAGCCACGTGAAGCAAGGGCAGGTCATCGGCTATGTCGGCACCACCGGCCGCTCCACCGGCCCGCACCTGCACTACGAAATCCTCATCAACGGCCGTCAGGTCAACCCCGCCACGGTCAAGGTCGCGGGCGGCCGCGCGCTGCACGGCAAGGACCTGCACAAGTTCAAGGCGATCGTCGCCCGCGTGAAGGGCGAGTTCGACAAGCTGGAACAGCCCGCTTCGGCCCCCGCCGTCGCCTCGGCCGCCGGCCTGCCGACGCCCGAACACGCGCCCGCCCGCTAAGCGCGCGCAACGCAACGTTCAAAAGACGGCCCCTTGCCTTGCGGGGGGCCGTCTTTTATTCTGGCTTGTATTCTTTTCGCGTTTTTTGAGGGGACAACAGACATGCGTTTCGCCGCCCTGACGACCGCCTTGCTTCTTTTCTGCGCCGCCGTTCCGTCCAGCTCCGCGCAGGCCGCGCCGCGCCTGACCACCGCCGCGCTCATGCAGCAGTGCAACAGCCATGACGACCTCGACTACGGCTATTGCGCGGGCTATGTGAACGCGATCGCGGACCGGATGTTGAAAAGCGCGATCGGCGGTTTCCGCGCCTGTCACCACGCGCATATCCGCAGCCAGCAATACGTCGATATCTTCAAGGACTACGCCGCGCGCTTTCCCGCGACGGCGGGCAAGGACGCGGGGCAAACCGCCGCCGCCGCCTTCGCCCGCGCCTTCCCTTGCAACCCCGAGGGGCTTTCGGGCGAATAGGCTTTCAGACGGCGACGAAAAAGGGCGGCCCTTGCGGGCGCGCCCTTTTTTCAGGTCTGCGCGGCGTTACTTGTATTCGCCGAAGATCATCTTGCGCTTGCCGTCCTTGTCGGTGACGGCGAGGAAGGGCTCCTGGTTGGTGCCCGAGCCGATGCCGAGGCCCATGACCATGCGGTCCTTGCCGCTGTTGTCCTTCATGATCATCACCGGCGACTGGTTATCCCCCGCGAGGCGGAAGAGCAGGCGCACGTTGCCGCCGCTGTCCGACAGGGCGATAAGGGGCAGCCCGCGCTCGCCCGCGCCGGTATAGGTGCCGAGCTGGATGCGGATGTTGCCGTTGTCGCCGTAGAAGATCTGGCCGGGCTGGCCGTCGTTGACGAAGGCGGAAATGCCCTTGCGGTTCTTCAGGTCGGAAAGCGTCAGCACGTTCTGCGCAAGGTTGGTCGGCCCCTGGTTGATGATCTGGGGCGAGCTGCTGTTGCCGCTGTCCTTATAGACGTCCTCGGGCACCAGCTGCGCCTGGACGGTGGTGGGATGCAACAGCGCCTGCGCGGCGAAACCGCCCGCGAAAGCCATGCCCCCGATAACGGCGAAATGCACTACGCCTCTCATCCACTTGTTCATGATGTTTTCCTTTTCTTCGAATATGCGCCCGCCTGCGGGCCCGTTGTTGCCAAAAAACTTTTAGAAGAACCTATTGCTTTTGCTGCCACCTGCCGGCGTCGTCCTGCTGGAAGTAGCTGATCTCGTGCCCCTGCTCCTTGTAATCCTTCCAGCGCGCGCGGGCGGCCTGCACGGCTTCGTCGTCGTTGCCGTCGAACAATTCGCAGCACAGCGCGTAATCCGCAACCGCGCCCGAGGTCGCGCCGTCGGCGAGGATGAGGACGGTCGCCCCGTTGGGGTTTTCCTCTTCGGTCGTCAGCCAGACGGGCTGCTCCGCCTCGAAACCGTCGCGCAGGTAGCCGTGGGGCAGGAAGCTCGCGGCGTCCTGAGTCCAGAGAACGGCATCGAGCGCCTCGACGCGCTCGCGGCTGCCCGCCTTGACCACGATGCGCATCCCGCGCTCCAGCGCCTTGCCGAGAATCTCGGGCAGGGCCTGCTCCAGTCGCTTTTGCTGCATGTGGTAGAAGCGGATATCCGTCATATCTTGTCATCACCTTGAATAATGACCTATTATTGGTGAAAACCCCCGCCAAGCGCAAGACGGAAAACGGAAACGCATCATGAGCTGGAAAACCGCCGCCGCCGATGAAAAGCTCGCCCTCGTGCGCGACATCAACAAGGTCGAGCCCGCGATGCGCTTCAACCCGGACCAGACGCTGGTGGAAAGCCTTTCCCTGCCTTTTTACCCGAAGGCCGCCCTGCTGCGCTTCGACAAGGGCCAGCCGCGCGGCGGCCCGTTATGGTACATGAAACTGCAGGGCGAGATCGTGCCGCTGGACGGCAGCGTCGCCAATATTCATTACGTCAATGCCAACGCCCCGCTGGACCTGACGGCGCAAACGGTTGCAGCCTACTTGAAATTCCGGCTCTATTTCGCGGATAACCTTTGGCTGGAAAGCGCGCTCGTCGAAACGCGCGAGGAAGGCTTTCGCGCCGCCGCCCGCGTGACCGAGCGCGCGGGGGAGTACGAGGCCGTCTATGACATTTCCGCCCGCGGGGAAGTGGAAGAACTGAAAAAAGAACAGACCGCGCCCGCCGGCAAGCCGCTGCCGCAAAGCTTCGACCTTTAACCTTCCGCCAGTTTCTTCAAGCCCATGTAATCCGTCTTGCCGGTGCCCAGCACGGGGATCTCGGCCAGGATGACGATTTGCCTTGGCACCGAAAGCTCGCTCAGGCCCAGCTGGCGGAAACGCGCGCCGACGTCTTCCTGTTTCGCGTCCTGCTGCGTTGTATAAAGTATCAGCTTCTCGCCTTTCTTGTCGTCCTTCACGCTGATGACGGCGTTATGCGCGTCAGGATAAAGCTTTTGCACCACGGTCTCGACGGCGGTGAGCGAGACCATCTCCCCCGCGATCTTGGCGAAGCGCTTCATGCGGCCCTGAATGGTGATATAGCCTTCCTCGTCGCGCTGCACGATGTCGCCGGTGTCGTACCAGCCGTCTTCCGGCGGTTGCAAAACCCCCGGCGCGTCGGATTTTAAGTACCCCAGCATGATGTTGGGGCCGGTGATGACGAGCTTGCCCGTCTCCCCGGTTTCGGACGGACCGTCGATGCCCTCGACCGGCTCCAGCCTGTGCTCCATGCCCGGCATCAACCGCCCGACGGAGCCGGGGCGGTTGTGCATGGGCGTGTTGATGCTGATGACGGGCGCGGTTTCCGTCGCGCCATAGCCCTCGAAAATCCGCACGCCGTATTTTTCGGCATAGGTGCGGCGGGTGTCCTCCTTCAGCTTCTCCGCGCCCGCGAAGACGTAGCGGATGGCGTGGAAGTCGTAGGGATGCGCGAAACGCGCATAGCCCGAGAGGAAGGTATCCGTGCCGAACAAGATCGTGGCGTTGGTGTCGTAGATGAGCTCCGGCACGATGCGGTAATGCAGCGGGGAGGGATAATAAAAAGCCCTGATGCCGGACAGGATCGGCAGCAGCGTGCCGCCCGTGAGGCCGAAGGAATGGAACATCGGCAGGCAGTTGAAGACGATGTCGCTGGGCCCGAAATCGACCCGGCTCGCAATCTGGTGGCGGTTGGCCTGTATATTGCGGTGGCTGAGCACCACGCCCTTGGGCGTGCCTTCGGAGCCCGAGGTGAAGAGGATGACGGCAGGCGCGGCCGCCTCCGCCTTTTCCTTCAGCGCGTCGATGATGCCCGGCGCATAGCGCGCGGCGAGCCCGCAAAGCTTGTCCGCGACGCCGACGTCTTCCTTGAGGTCTTCGAGGTAGAGCATTTCAACGCCCTCGCCCGTCAGCGTCTCGACGGTCGCCTGCAGCTTGGCCATCTCGACGAAGCGGCGGGAGGTGACGACGGATTTGATGACCGCCGTCTTGCAGGCGCTTAAGGTCTGCGCCGGCCCGGCGGAGAAATTGAGCATGGCCGGCACCTTGCGGATGCTGTGCAGCCCGAAGAAGGCCAGCACCGTCGCCACCATGTTGGGCAGCATGATGCCGACGGCGGGAATGGCGGGTTCTTCAGCCACCTTCACATGGCGGTCCAGCACGCGGCCCAGCGCCATGGCGCGGCTGACGAGTGTGCGGTAGCTGACGGGCTGGCGTTGCGGGTCCTCGGCGATGACATGGTTCGGCCCGTGCAGCCTTGCGGCCTGCATCAGCCCGTTCAGCAGCGGCGCGTCGATGTCGCTGGCGTCGAACATCATCTGCGACATCAGGTCGTATAATTGCGCGGCGGCGAGCTGGCGTCGCTTGCGGCCCATCACGCCCTCGGGCAGCTGGAATTCGCGCGGGGGCAGCACGGTCAGGGTGATTTTTGGGAAGGCCTGGATGCGCACCTTGCCCTGCAGGCGCGAGAAGCGCGTGAACTGCGCGCCGTCGATGCGCACGGGCAGGATCTTCGCCCCCGCCTTGTCGGCGATGAGCCCCGGGCCTTCATAGACCTTCATGAGCGAGCCGGTGACGGTGATGCGTCCTTCCGGGAAGATCATGCCGATGCGCCCGCTTTTCACGATATCGACGAGGGATTTCAGCGCCATCGGGTTCGTGGGATCGACGGGAAAGGCATCGACGATCTTCAGGAACGGCTTCATCCACCACGCCTTGGCGATATAGGTATTGATGGCGAAGGTAATCTTGACCGGCATATAGGCGGCGATGAGCGCGGCGTCGAGGAAGGAGGTATGGTTGGCGACGATCAATATGCGCTCGCCCGCCTTCTCGAAATTCTCCGCCCCCTTCAGCTCCACGCGGTAGAGCCGCCCCAGAATCGCGCGCGCGACGGAGCGGATGAGCGCATCCGGCAGCAACTGCACGATATAGACGGCGACGAGAATGTCGAGCAGCGCCATGACGAGGAAGATCTGCGGGATGGTGAACCCCATGCCCAGCAGCATCACGCTCATCAGCGCGGAAATGACCATGAACAAGGCGTTCAGCACGTTCAGCCCCGCGATGGTGCGGGCGAGATGCTCGGGCTCGGTGTTCTTCTGCACGAGGGCGTAGAGCGGCACCACGAAAAGCCCGCCGCTGACCGCGATCATGAACATGTCGATGACGATGCGCCAGTTGCCGGCATGGGCGAGGAACTGCCATGCGGTCTGCAGCGCGCCCGGCGCCTCCACGCCATGGCGGGTCGCGAAGTAAAGATCGATGCCGAAGATCGCCATGCCGATGGCGGCGATGGGCACATAGGTCGCCTGCACCTGACCTTTCAGCAATTTGCCGCAATAGACCGAGCCCGCGGCGATACCGATTGAAAACAGGGTGATGAGCATGGTGACGACGCTGGCGTCGCCGCCGAGGTAGTCCTTGGCGAAAACAGGAAACTGCGTAAGATAGGTCGCCCCCACCAGCCAGAACCACGAGATCGCCAGCATGGCGCGATAGACGCCGAGGTTCTGGCGCGCATGGGCGAGGATATCCAGCGTTTCGGCCCAGAAATTTTTGTTGATCTCGATATCCGGCGCGGGGCCGGGCGCCTCGGGGATGCCGCGACTGAAAAAATACCCTGCGACGGCGACGGCGAGAACAAGAACGGAAACGATCCCCTCTCCGCCCTTGAGAACCACGAGCTGCCCGCCCAGAATGGTACCGAGCAGGATGGCGACATTGGTGCCCGCCTCGACATAGGCGTTGCCCTGCAGCAGTTCGTCTTTTTCAAGATGCTGGGGCAAAATCGCGTATTTCACCGGCCCGAAGAAGGTGGAATGCAGCCCCATGCAGAACAGCACCAGCAGCAAAAGGCCGATGCTGGGGATCATGAAACCCAGCGCGGCGACGGCCATGAAGGCGATTTCGGCGAGCTTGACCCATTGCGCCATGCGCGCGCGGTCCATCTTGTCCGACAATTGCCCCGCCGTGGCGGAAAACAGGAAGAAAGGCAAAATGAACACGCCCCCCGCCAGCGGAACGAGAAGTTCCGGCGAAACGGCCGATTGCGCCGCCAGCCTGAAGGTGACCAGCATGACCAGCGCGTTCTTGAAAAGATTGTCGTTCAGCGCGCCCAGAAACTGGGTCACGAAAAGCGGCAGGAACCGCCGCGACGTCATCATGGACATGTCTTTATTCCCCCGTGGTGTTTTTCCGCCGCTCGGCCCCCGTTGCCGCCCAGAGCCCGCCGCCCAGCTTGACCAGCGTCGTGCCCGCGTTGACGAGCGCGACGCAGACCTGCGTGACGACGCCGATCGAGATGACCCCGATGAACAGGAAGTAGCCCGTGCGCACGGGGTCGGAAAGATGAATGTCGAAGCTCTGGCCGTTGGCGTTGCCGAAAACGGCCCGGTCGGTCATTTTGAGATTGTCCATGATGAAGGCGATAAAAGGCACATCGACGGGGTGGTTGATGACCTGATAGACCGTCTGCGCGATATAGAGCAACAGAATGGTCGCCGCGGCGATCAGCAAAACCCCGACGGCGATGAGCGGACGCAGCATGTTTTCCGTGCCGCGCCGCTGTTCGTTGTCCATCTCCGTCATTCACGCCCCCTCGTTCATGACCCGCCCTGCGGGCAGGATTATTCGGTTTCGATGCCGCGCACGTAGTCGTCGAGCAGGCGCACGCCGAAGCCGGTCGCGCCCTTGGGCGCGCTGGTGCGGTCCTTGTTCGTCCAGGCCACGCCCGCGATGTCGAGATGCGCCCATTTCACGCCCGACTTGATGAAGCGTTTCAGGAAATGCGCGGCCGTGGCGCTGCCCGCCTCGCGGCTGCCGGCGATGTTTTTCACATCCGCGGCCGGGCTGTCCAGCGCCTTGTCCCACGCATCGTTGAGCGGCATGTGCCAGAGCTCCTCGCCGATATTGCGGCTCGACTTGATGAGCGTATCCGCAAAATCGTCGTCGTTGGAGAACAGCCCCGCGTATTCATGGCCGAGGGCGATGATGACGGCCCCCGTCAGCGTCGCGAGATCGACGATATGCGTGGGATGGAATTTTTCCTGCGTGTACCACAGCGCATCGCAAAGGATGAGGCGGCCTTCCGCGTCGGTGTTGAGGATCTCCACCGTCTGGCCGGAGAGCGAGGTCACGATGTCGCCGGGACGGCAGGCGGTGCCCGAGGGCATGTTTTCCGCCAGCGCGACGACGCCGACCGCGTTGACCCTCGCCTGGCGCGCGGCCAATGCCTTCATCAGCCCGGTCACGACGCCCGCGCCGCCCATGTCCCATTTCATTTCCTCCATGCCGGGGCCCGGCTTCAGGGAAATGCCGCCGGTATCGAAGGTCACGCCCTTGCCGACGAAGGCGACGGGCTTTTGTTTTTTATCGCCGCCCTTGTATTCCATGGAGACCAGCTTCGGCTCGCGCGCGCTGCCCTGCCCCACGGCCATCAGCGCGCCCATGCCCATCTTCTGGATGTCCTTGGCGTGCAGCACCTTCACCTCGATGCCGAGCGGGGTCAGCTCCTTGCGGATGATGTCGGCGAAGCTTTCGGGGTACAAAACGTTGGGCGGCTCGGAGACGAGGTCGCGCGTCAGGAACACGCCGCCCGCGACTTTCTGTTCATCGGCGAAAATCTTGCGCGCGGGCGCGGGCTCGGCCACCTTGAAAGCGGCGGCGCGCAGGGTGGGCTTCTTGTCCTTCGCCTGCCGGGTCAGGTACTTGTCGAAACGGTAGCTGTTGAGCACCAGCCCCGTGGCCATGCGGCTGGCGGCTTCGGCCTCGGAAAAATCCTTGAAGGTGGAACCGGTTTCGAAGATCACTTCCGCCGTCGCAGCCTTGTGCGCGTTCAGCACGCCGCACAGCGCGCTGCCGATTTTCTCGAAGCATTTCAGCGTCAGCTCGCGCTGCTTGCCCACGCCCATCAGCACGATGACGTCATGCGAGGTGCCGGCGGGGCCGGAGACGACCAGCGACTGCGCCTTCTTGCCCTGGAATTTCTCCGCCTTGATCGCGCGCTTCAGGGCGCTCTTGGTCTTCTTGTCGGTCTTCTTGCCGGTTTCCAGCAACCCGCCGCCATCGGTGACGAAAAGGACCAGCGCGTCGGATTTGGCGGATTTGGTGTCGAAGGTGATTTTCATGATTGCCTATTTCTCTTTCTTTTTCGGGCCGAAAACGGTAAAAAATGCCATAGGCGTACAATATATAAGTGTACAGGGGCTTTCGCTACCCCCTAGAATGCGGCGACCGCCATTAAAACCAGAAAACGGCCTTAAAAGACGGCCCGGACCGCCCCCATGCTAATGACCCGCTATCTTATGAAGAATCTTCTCGCCGCCACGGTGTTCATCGCCCTGACGCTGACGATGGTGGTCTGGCTGACGCAGTCGCTGAAGCTGCTGGAGCTGGTCGCGAGCTCGGACGCGCCGCCGCTGTTGTTCCTGAAGATGGTCGTGCTGACTCTGCCGAAGTTTCTGGAAATCATCCTGCCGCTCTCACTCGTCACCGCGATCCTCTTCGCTTACAACAGGCTGATTATGGATAACGAACTCATCGTCCTGCGCTCCTGCGGCTTCGACCAATACGCGCTGGCCCGCCCCGCCCTGCTGCTGGCCGGGCTGATGGCGGTGCTGTTGATGGCCATGACCACCTATATCTCCCCCGCCAGCTATACCGACATGCTGGAGATGCGACAGGAGGTGAAGGCAAAATATTCCTCCTTCCTGCTGCGCGCGGGCGTGTTCAACACCTTCGGCAAAGAACTGACCGTCTATCTGCAGGCGCGCGCACCCAACGGCGACCTGACCGGGCTGATGATCCACGACACGCGCGACAAGACCAACCCCCCCGTCACCATCACCGCCAAGCGCGGGCAAATCGTGATGCAGGACGGCATGCCTAACATCATCGTCTATGACGGGCTGCGCCAGCAGATGGACCCCGCAAGCAACGTCATCACCAAGCTCTACTTCGAACGCTACACGGTCGAGATCAAAGGCTTCGAGAACGATTCCCCCACCCGCTGGCGCAAGCCGGAGGAACGCACGCTGATGGAATTGCTCCACCCCAACATGAAAGACCCGGCGGACGTGCAGAACCGCGGCGTCTTCCTCGCAGAGGCCAGCAACCGCGTGCTTTCCCCCCTAAACGCCATCGGCTTTTCGCTGGTGGCCTTGAGCGCGATCCTGCTGGGCCCTTTCAACCGGCGCGGACAGACGCGCAAGGTGCTGACCGGCGCCATCGCCATCGTCATGCTGCAGGCTCTCGACCTCGCCCTGCTCAACGCCACGAAGAAGCACCCCGGCATGGCGGTCTTCCTCTACCTGACCACGCTGCTGCCCATCGCCTTCGGCGCCTATGCGCTGCATTTGAAGGGCGAGCAGAAGATCATGGCGCTGCTGCGCCGCTGGAACGCCCTGCGCAACAGGCGGTGGGAGGCGAAAACCACGTGATCGCCAGTTCCACAACCCTGTTCCGCTACATCAGCCGCAACTTCCTGTTCAACCTCGCGGTGCTGCTGGCAATCTTGCTGGGCATCATGTTCATCTTCGACAACGTCGAGATGATCCGGCGCGCGGCGCAGCACAACAACCTGTCCTTCCACCTCGTCGCCCGGCTCTCCGCGCTCAAGATCCCCTATTTCGCCCAGATCATGATGCCCTTCGGCATTCTTTTCGCCGCCATCTACACCTGCTGGCGGCTGAACAAGACGAACGAGCTCATCGTCATCCGCGCGGCGGGGATTTCCGCATGGCAGTTCCTGACCCCCATGATGTTCTGCGCCCTTCTGACCGGCGCGGTCACCACCACGGTGGTCAACCCGCTTTCCGCCCTGCTGCTGAGCCGCTACGACCGGCTGGCGAGCATCTACCTCGGCGACAACAATGACCTCGTCACGGTCTCGGAAACCGGCATCTGGCTGCGCCAGCCGACGCAGGACGGGGGCTACGCCCTGCTGCATTCCGACAGCTTCGACCAGAAGGAATGGCGGCTTTCAAAAGTCATCGTCATCTTTTTCGACGCGCATAACGACTTCCTGCGCCGCATCGACAGCCCGGTCGCCTACCTGAAGCCCGGTCACTGGGAAATCCGCCAGCCGCTCATCAACGACCGCAAGGGGGCGAGCCGCTCGGCCGTCGTGGACCTGCCGACCGAGCTGACGGCCCGGAAAATCGTCGAATCCTTCGCCGACCCCGAAACCATCTCCTTCTGGAACATCTCGGAATACATAACCGTGATGGAAGAGACCGGATTCCCCGCCACCGCGCTGCATATCCATTTTCAGGCCTTGCTGGCCGAACCCTTCCTGCTTGTGGCCATGGTGCTGCTGGCTGCGACATTTTCGCTACGCCCGCCAAGATTCGGGGGTACCGGCATCATGATTACCCTTGGCGTGGGGGTCGGTTTCTTTATATTCTTCATGGAATCAATGCTTCACGCCTTCGGCGCCTCGCAAAAGATACCGGTTTATCTGGCTGCATGGACGCCCGCGGCGGTCGCATTGCTTTTGGGCGTTACGGCGCTGCTGCACCTTGAAGACGGATAACCGTTTGAATTATAATGGTTAATACTTCGGTAAGGTAAAAAGGTTAAAGTATATGGGAACGGTCCCCGGCGACCGGATGGAACGAGAGCGATGAATTTTGTGGGCAAAATGGCACGACGGCTGACGGCGCAGCGGTTTATGGCGCTGGTTCTTTGCGGTTTTCTGGCCGCCAGCCTTTCCGCCTGCGCGACCCGTCCGGCCAATTCGCAGGCCGCGATGGCCTCCACCGAGATCAAGGACCCCATCGAGCCCGTGAACCGCGCCGTCTTCAAGTTCAACGACGTGCTGGACATCGTGCTGATCGAGCCCGCGGCCAAGGTCTATAAGGCCGTGCTGCCCGGCTTCGTGCGCGACGGGGTGCGCAACTTCGTGCGCAACCTCGACAGCCCCATCGTCGTCGCCAACGAGCTTTTGCAGGGCAATTTCGGCGGCGCGGGCGTTTCGACGGCACGCTTCGTCATCAACACCACGGCGGGCATCGGCGGTCTGGTGGACGTCGCCTCGGCGCAGGGGCTGACCTACCGCGACGCGGATTTCGGCCAGACCATGGGCAAATGGGGCGTGGGCAACGGCTGCTACCTCGTCCTGCCGGTCATCGGGCCTTCCTCGCTGCGCGACGGCGCGGGGCTTGCGGCGGATACCTATGCCAGCCCGGTGCGCATCATCTCCAGGAACACGGATAACGACTGGTTCTATTATTCGACCACCGTCGCCGGCGCGATCGACACGCGCTCGCGCCTGATCAAGGCCGTGGACGACCTGCGCAAGAACAGCCTCGACTATTACGCGGCGGTGCGCAGCGCCTATTCGCAAAAACGCCGCGCCATGATCGAGGGCGACGGCACGGGCGCGGGCAACGGCGCCGCCGATATGGCCGATATTCCCGATTACGACGCGCAATAAGTTCCGGCGAAACCCGGGCGGGCTTGACGACGGGCGAAAACAGCTTATTTCCTTTCGGTCCGTTTAAGGCTATAAACAGGTAGGCCTTTGCCGTAAGAAAACGCCGCCATACCGACAGGAAGACGATTGCCCCATGACGACCTCCCGACTTTTTCCGAGCTCCCGGTTTTTTAAGATCCTGACCGCCTGCGCGATAGCCATCGTCATCGCCGCCGCGCCCCTGATGCCCGCCCGCACGGCCCATGCCGAGGACAAGGACGCCGCCGCCAAGTCCTTCATACAGGATCTGGGCGACAAGGCGCTGACCTCCCTGACCATCCAGAGCCTCGCCCCCGACGAGCGCGAACGCCGCGTGCGCAAGCTGCTTACCCAGAATTTCGACATCTACACCATCGGTCGCTTCGCCCTTGGCACCTATTGGCGGCAGGCGAGCGACAGCCAGCAAAAACAGTACCTGAAACTGTTCGAGGACATGATCGTCCAGACCTATTCGCGCCGCTTCGCCGATTACGACGGCCAGAAATTCAAGGTGGGCGGCGCCTTTTCCGGCGGCCATAACGACACGCTGGTCAAGAGCGAGATCCTGCAAAAAGACGGCCCGCCCGTCCACGTCACATGGCGCGTACGCGCGAAGAACGGCGGCATGAAGGTCGTCGATGTCGTGGTCGAGGAAATCAGCATGAGCGTGACCCAGCGCGACGATTTCCGCTCGGTCATCGAGGCCGGCGGCGGCAACGTCGATGCCCTGCTGAAAAAACTGCGCAGTTCCACCGGCAACGCCGCCAAGGGCGGCGACAGCAAGCACGGCTGACGACAATCCATCCACAACAAAAAAGCCCGGCCATGACAGCCGGGCTTTTTTCCGTCCCGGCGGACGCGGTTACGACGCGCGGCGCAGGGGCTTGTACTTGATGCGGTGGGGCTGTTCCGCGTCGGTGCCGAAACGACGGTGGAAGTCCTTCTCGTAGTCCTCGTAGTTGCCCTCGAAGAAGGTGACCTGGCTGTTGCCCTCGAAGGCGAGGATATGGGTGGCAAGGCGGTCGAGGAACCAGCGGTCGTGGGAAATGACCACGGCGCAGCCGGCGTAGCTTTCCAGCGCGTCTTCCAGCGCGCCCAGCGTCTCGGTGTCCAGATCGTTGGTCGGCTCGTCGAGCAGCAGCAGGTTGGCGGGTTCCTTGAGCATCTTGGCCAGATGCACGCGGTTGCGCTCCCCGCCCGAGAGCACACCGACCTTCTTTTGCTGGTCCGGGCCGCGAAAGCCGAAGGATCCGCAATAGGCGCGGCTGTTCATCTCGCGCTTGCCCAGATAAAAGACGTCGTTCTTGTCGGAGATTTCCTCCCAGACCGTGTGGTTCGCGTCCAGCGCGTCGCGGCTCTGGTTGACGTAGCCCATCTTCACGGCGTCGCTGACGGTGACCGAGCCCTCGTCTGGCTTTTCCTCGCCGGTGATCATGCGAAACAGCGTGGTCTTGCCCGCGCCGTTGGGGCCGATGACGCCGACGATGCCGCCCGGCGGCAGCTTGAACGTGAGGTTCTCGATCAGCAGCCGGTCGCCGTAGCCCTTCGAGACGCCCTCGAAATCGACAACGTTCTGGCCGAGGCGCGGGGGCACGGGGATGATGATCTGCGCGGTGCGGGTTTTCTCGAACTTCTCCGCCTCGGCGACGAGGTTGTCGTAGGCGGTGATGCGCGCCTTGGATTTCGCCTGCCGCGCCTTGGGCGACTGGCGCACCCATTCCAGCTCGCGCGAGAGGGTTTTCTGGCGGGCTTCCTGCTCGCGCCCTTCCTGCTCGAGGCGCTTGGCCTTTTTCTCCAGATATGCCGTGTAGTTGCCCTCGTAGGGGATGCCGCGCCCGCGGTCGAGCTCCAGAATCCAGCCCGTCACGTTGTCGAGGAAGTAGCGGTCGTGCGTGACCATGACGACGGTGCCCTTGTAGTCGGCGAGGTGGCGCTGCAACCAAGCGACCGATTCCGCGTCAAGGTGGTTGGTCGGTTCGTCGAGAAGCAGCAGGTCCGGCTTTTCCAGCAGCAGCTTGCACAGCGCGACGCGGCGCTTTTCGCCGCCCGACAGGTTGGTGACGGGGCTGTCCGCGGGCGGGCAGCGCAGCGCGTCCAGCGCGATTTCGAGCGTGCGCTCGAGGTTCCAGCCGTCGGCCGCCTCGATCTTGGTCAGCAGCTCGCCCTGCTCTTCCATCATCTTGGCCATTTCGTCGTCGTCGGTGACGGTCGCGAATTTCTCGCTGATCTCGTTGTAGCGGTCCAGCACCGCCTTGGTTTCCTTCATCGCCTCCATGACGTTTTCCAGCACGGTCTTGTCGGGGTCGAGCTGCGGTTCCTGCGGCAGGTAGCCCACGCGCGCGCCCTCGGCCGACCATGCCTCGCCCTGGTAAGCTTTTTCCATGCCGGCCATGATCTTGAGCAGCGTCGATTTACCCGCCCCGTTGGGGCCCAGCACGCCGATCTTCGCGCCCGGCAGGAAGCTGAGGTAAATCCCCTCCAGCACCTTTTTCCCGCCCGAATAGGTCTTGGACAGGTCTTTCATCACATATACGTATTGGTAGCTTGCCATCTGACTGATATTCCTATGTTTTTTAGGCTTAAATTTTTCTGTGTACACTCTGTGTACATATAAAGCCCATATTTAACTGTTATGTACTCTTTAGCACCCCAAACAGAGGCATTGCAACGGCTTGTTTATGTCTTACACAAACCTCACCACCATCACAATAAGCCGCCACCAAACGGGACAGTATAAGCATAATTTTATAGAGAATGTTCCCTGAATGTTCTATAGTGCAGGAATGGCAAAGACCCTTACATCCAACCAGATGCTCGGAGAAATTGGCGAGGCGGCTGCGCGCCTGCGATTTCTCAACATTGGCTTCCAGTTTGACGGCCGCTCACGCCTTGAGGCCGGGATTGACGGTATTGCCGAGGTAATGGACAACGGTCGTCCACTAGCACGGATGATCGCTGTCCAAGTCAAGGCCACAGAATCGGGGACTTATACATCAGAAGATGATCAAGGCTTCACATATTTACTGAGAAGCAAAGACCTTGACTACTGGCGTGGCTCAAACCTTCCGGTGATCATTGTGCTTTATCGCAAGTCCGACGAATCTTATTACTGGAAGGAAGTGCCAAACGGCTTCACTGAGGGCGAGCGGCGGCTTCAGTTTAGTAAACAGGACGGTCTTGACCGTAACGCTGTTGACCGCCTTGCGGCCCTTACCGTCCCTAAGGCTGGCTTCGGATACTATGTCCCCCCCTTGGGTGATAGCGAAGAGGCTCTGGTCAATATTCTCCCCGTCAAACTGCCCCCAGAAATCTTCGTTTCCTCAACCCCCCATACCAGCAAGAAGGCTGCCGCAATATTGCTCGATAGCGATCAACCTGCACGGTTTGACTGGGTTATTCGCGGCGGTTCGTTTTGGTCATTTCATGACCCGAGAACATCAGTATGCCGCGACATCGTAGATATTGATCAAGTCGAAGCCATTGAAACCAATTATCTAGCTTTCCACGAGGACCTCGACGAACAAAACAACTTCTCCTTCTTGCTGAAAAATACCCTCAAGCACCAAGTTTGGAAAGACTTGGGATGGCAGAAGGACAGCAAGCTGTTCTATTTCAGGGCGCTTCAACCTAACCAGTCTCGAACTTACCGTTACGAGTCATCGAAGAAGAAGACAAGCGCTGATGTAGTCAACGTCGTCACAAGCAAAAAGGAAGAAGGACGTGTCGATTTTGTGCGGCATCACGCCTTCGTTCCACGTTTCGAGCTTCTCAACGATCAATGGTTCCTGGTAATAACGCCCACCTATTTTTTCACCACCAACGGCTTTACTCCACACTCCTATCCCCATGCTCTGCTGTCTGGAAAAAAGCGGATGGACAATAGTGCATCCCTGCGGGGGCAGGTAATCATGTGGCACCGCTTTCTCACCCAGATAGACCTCGCCGAGGATGATCTCTTCGGACAGAGCGACGAGAACAAACCGCACCTGCGTTTCGGCGAGCCTCCACAGATAATCCTCGAAACACGTGTGCCCGAAGATGCTTGGGGATCACCGAAGAAAAAAGCTGAAGAATCTGACAAACAGCAGAGGCTCGCGGTGTGATGGATTTCGAGAGCCAAATATTTGAAGAACCGGAACTGGAATTTGGTGACAAGCATCACCACCCTGACCCGCGGCTAGGTCTTGTCGAAGCCGGACCGTTACAACCTCCCCTAGGAGAGGTTATCCGGATTGCTGTTGTAGGTAGCGCCAAGACTGTCGAGGATACGAAGAAGTTCCTAGCCGATGCCGCGACTGGCTTTCAGGGAAAGACCGAGAGGCACCCGAACTTGCACCCGGATTTTCCAGGGTTTGGCAATCTCAACCCCTTCCGTTGCCGGTTTGAGATACAGGACGGCGCAACCGCAGCGCTACCCCAAAGCAAGATCGAAAAGATTAGGAAGGAACCAGACCATCGCAAAGCGGTGGAGATGGCAGTTGAAGAAATTGTCGTGGAATTACAGACACTCGACGAGAGCAGTCATCGGCCCGACGTCGCAATCGTCGCACTTCCCACCGAGTTAATCGAACGCGTCTGGAACGCAAAAGTCGATTCTAGAAGCTCCACCGAGCGAGAAGACAGCAGCGGCTCCGATGCACCAAATTTCCGCGGCATGCTCAAAGCCCGAGCCATGGGACTAAGCTACCCGGTTCAAATCGTCTGGGAAGATGTCATTGACGAAAAAGCATCCATCCCCCGCAAGATAAAGGAAAGCAGCAACCGTGACATACAGGACCAGGCTGACAGAACCTGGAACCTTGTGACGACGCTTTATTATAAGGGCAGCGGCCGCATCCCTTGGCGTCGTATGCCACGCGAGGATGAATTTGCGGCTTGCTATGTCGGGATTAGCTTTTACAGGGAAACCGGTGGACAACAGCTCTTCACAAGCGCGGCTCAAATGTTCGATGAACGCGGTCGCGGCTTCATCCTGAAAGGTAAGCGCGCACATACCGAAACCCGAGGTCGGCATCCCTACATGACCTTTGACGATGCATACGATCTTGCTTCTCAGGTCCTCTCAACCTACAAGAAGCACCACAAGCATTTCCCCGCCCGGGTCATTATCCTGAAGACCTCACGCTTCAGAAATGATGAGGCAGAAGGCATTCTGAAGGCCATTGATGAGGCAGGAACGGAACTACGCGATCTCGTCTGGGTTCAGGAATCCTATTCCGTAAAAGTACTTCGTGACGGTAACTACCCGGTTCTTCGCGGCACGTTCGTCAATCTTGCCGGGAAAGGCTTACTCTACACAAATGGCAGTATGCCTTATTACGGTACGTATCCAGGACAATACGATCCCCGGCCTTTGCTACTTTGCCCCCATGAAAGCTGCGACAGCACGATTTCGCAGATTGCAGAAGAAGTCCTCTCGCTAACCAAGATCAACTGGAACTCAACACAGATGAACCAGAGACTTCCCATTCCGATCCGGGCCGCTCGCAAGGTCGGTGAAGTCCTAAAATACATAGATGAGGGCCAAGCCGTAAGCACTGATTACCGACGATACATCTGAACATATCAAGAAGTTCCCCTATGTAAGCAACCTCTTTCCAGCATCCTCTGCCCGTGGACTACCGCGCCGAAATCTGTAAGGCAAGATAGAATAATTCGCTCACGGCAACTGCACTAACCGAAAGTATAGCGGCTCCGGCAAATATTGCCGAAGGCGACTGAAATGGCATAAGCTATGGACGCGGCGTGTTCGGCGGCCTCTTCGAGAACCCTTGCTTTTTCTCGATGATGCTTTTAAGAAGCTCTTCATGTGCTGCGCATGAGTTGAACCTTTCATCTGACATCACAGAAACCCCATCCATATATCGTTTGACGAAGGGGTGGGCACTCCCTCCTTTAATTTCCACGATAATATGCATGATAGCTGATAACTTTTGAAAATCGTTAAGCATCTCTCTATCGGCGTCCTCGCTCCGGGAAACGAGCGCTTCATTCTTGTCCGTGTTCGAAAATTGATCGAACATTGACACAAATCTAGCCTCAAGCATATCTGCAATCCGGCGCTTGTCCTCAATTGAAAGCGGCCTAACCTTTCGCATGAAGATCAGGTTCACGTCTTCACCCAGCGGATAAAAGAGAATATCGTCTACGATCTCTTTCGGTGACGCGCTTTTTTCAAAATCGCCATATTGTAATGAAGCCGATCGAGAGGGAACGCGATAAGGGTTTACTTTCTCGTTTCTAGAATGCTGCATTGGTATTTTTCTCCTATTATTTATCACTCACTATACAGATTGCTTGTATGCCTGATATCCCGCCTTGACCGCACTCGGTACGAAAACCCCCAATGCAGACCCGACAGCCACAGGCAAAGCAATGGCCGGAAGTATCGCCGCTCCGGCAAATATTGCCGCAATACCGGTACTGAGCGAAGTAGCCGCCGCCACCGATAAAGCCTTCTCTTTAAGGTTCTTCCTGACATCCGCTGCCGCAGCCTTGAAGGCGCCCCTTAATTTGGCGTTATTTTTCATTTTCATCTCTTCCGTTTATAGAGTTTCAGGACAAATCGCCGTTTCTGCCGGAAATGCCAGCGTCGCCTGCTCCTCTGCCCTGCTATGCTCGGGCGGCGCGACTTCTGCGGTAAAGCCCGCGAATGGCGCCGCTACAGCGGGAATGGAAACACAGGCCATCATTGCAGCCGCGAACAAATTTCTTAACCGTGGGCTCTGCATCCGGACTCCCTCCTTATTTTCCAGTCTTCAGTTTGAGCGGTTTTCCGACCGCGATATTTCTTTGCAAGATAGTCGCCCGCTCGATACGACGCTGTTTCAGCCGGGCCGTTTCCGTCTCCGTCAGCGAGATCGCATGGAATTTCGGGCCCAGCGGTTTGATCCGTGAACCCCTCTTCACTTCGCGATATACAGGTGGCAGGAAACGTCCGAAATCTTTGCCAAGAGAACAAGCCAGTTCTCTTATAGCCTCTATACGGCTGGATACATTATTTTCAGGACGCCTGTTCATTGTCGCGACTTCATTCTTATTTTTTAACTGAAGGCAGCGCATCACCTGCGCCAACGCGTGCGCGCAGCGCGACGACGCGCAGGTTTTCGATCATCGGTGACATGGCGGATTTATTGAATTCCTCGGCAATTCTTTTTACAAAGCGCGGAGATTTCACGACCTCTCCGGGTGCTTCCTGAAGGTTCTTTATCAACTGCGCATTCACAAGCGTTTCAACGACACGCGCATCGTTTGAAACCTGATCCCTGTCCATGCCGTTCATCATCGCTCCGCCTGCAGCTGCGGCAAACAATGCGAGTCCTCCGAAAAACGACGCCCCCATAACAATCCCGCCTGCGGCAACGGCACCGTCCGCGAGTATCGTCGGGCCCAGGATGAGCCCGAAACCGATAACGGCAAGCGCGCCGCACACCGCTCCTTTCCAGGCCTCTTTTCCGCGTAAAGCGGATGCTTTCCGTTTCACGTTCTCGCGCAGGGCCAAAAGTTTCTCCACTCTTTCGGGAACGTCCCGTTCCTGAACCGCCGCGTCGAAATCAGCGAACGCTTGCCGGATAAACGGATCGACGACTTTCTTTTTATAGTTGAACACCAGGTTTGGCATGGTAATGCTCCAATTCCGCAGTTTTTAAAGATTGAGCGCAGCAGGCCCTTTGGCTACAGGCCTGGGGGAAATCCGCGCTGCCTGAACATTCGCTGCATCTTTTGCCGCGGCGAAGACAAATCTTGCCCTCAGGTCAGGGAACTTTTTCATCACCTCATCGAAACGGCGGGATGCAGAGAATGAAAGCGGGTTCTCATTCTTCAGGTTCGCAATACTGGAACAGGATTCCCTATCCAAGGCCTTTATTGCACTGGTAGTCTGGTCGCGACCTTGCACATACCAAGCGCGCAGCCCCCCCAAACCGGCCAAGGTCCCCAGAAGCGGCAACATTTGAGCCCCTGGAAAAATGGCGATAGCCGCAATTGAAACAGCGGCGACTGCCCCGATAAAGCATAACCCCGCTAAGGCATACTCATCATTGGCGGCCATTTTCACCTTTCCGAGAGCAGACATCTTGAAGTCCGCATACGCCAGCAATCGTTCTCCGGCGTCGTCGATCGATGCAATTTTTGCAAATTGCTGCCGGAGAAGAATTACGTTTGGACGCAATGGTTTTCTGTCCTTAAACAAATCGAGAAAAGCAGACATCGTTGTGATCCTTGAGATGGGTTGTGGCTATTTTCAGTCTAGTACGCTCCACTTAAACCGGAGTGTTTCCGCACTGGCTTAACTGGCAAATCCACGCTTAATCGTTGCCTCACACTGGCTTTTGCTAACCTTGGTAGCATTCAACAATACAGTTGCCTTTCGGATAGTGTATGGAGCTGCTTCTTCCGCAGTTAAGGCAACCGCATGGAATTTCGGCCCAAGGGGTTGCTTGCGGGACAGCCTGGAAGCTTCGACGCGATGATACGAAACTTCCGTAGCGGATTTCTGTGCTGTGGGGGACCAGCGGCGTTTCGTTAATTGAGCTGCAACGGCGCCGCTTCCAAATGCCACGCCCAGACAGGCCAAGCCTGAAACCAGGGCTTCTGCCGCTGCGGTGCCTGTGCCTGCCATCGCAACGCTGAACAATCCGAGACCAAGCGCCGTCGCTGCGCCACCGAGAAGAAAGCAACCGATCCCCAATCCAACCCGCGCGAAATTACCGTCTGAAATCAGCTCTGCTTTAAGGTATTTCAGGAATTCCTTCATCTCTCTCTCCAATTTGAACAACCATAACCAATAGTTCGTCAGTGGTTGTTTTGCAGGTTCGCGGAGCAGACAGGACAGGAAACTCATAAACACGCCCTGAGAGAGAATGCGCACTGCTTATAAACACAGTATCGATTCTCTCTGATTATGGCAATATATAGACCGAGGACGACTGATATACAGAGACCTGAACCGCATGGTCAAAATGTTTAACATTTTTCATATGATAAACTTAATTTATTGTTTTCGTTGTATTAATTTTCCACTACGTCACTGGAGCTTATGAAGAATATATTCATTTTTAAAAATATACTTTTTATCCATGATAAAATAAGCGTAGATAAAAATATGGCCCTTTAGGGCCCGGAGAGCGGGAATGAACTGGGAAGACCTTCAACTTTTTCTCACGGTCGCGAAAACAAAATCCATCGCCGAGGCCGCCAACGCGCTGAAAGTAAGCTATTCCACGCTTTCAAGGCGTATCGGCAAGCTCGAGAAGTCCTTGGGCGCGACCCTGTTCATCCGCCAGCATGGCACGCTGGAACTGACGACCGAGGGGAATGCCGTCCTGTCCAGTGCGGGAAAGATGGCGACGACCGTTACCCATCTTGAACGCGAACTGAAGGGCATCGACAAGAAGATGGAAGGCACGGTCCGCGTCACGCTGACGCAATCCGCCCTGTGCGGCCTTGTCCTTCCCCATCTGCCGGATTTTCAGCAAGAATATCCCGGCATCTTCCTCGATTTCGACACGTCGCGCGAATTCCGGGATATCCTGAAGGGAGAAGCGGACGTCGCCGTCAGGATTACCGACAATCATGAATACAAGGTGCCCGACAACCTCCTTGGGCTGCGTCTGCCTTCCATACACGTTCATCCCTACGCACAGAAGACAATCGCCACACGGATAAACGCGGGTAAAGGCGATGCCGGAAAAACCCTGATCAAGTGGGACAAGCGCATCAATTTCAGGAAAATGGCGGCCTACTTTGGCATGGAGGACTGGCCCGTTACCTGCGCCATAGACGATACGGGCGCCCAGCTGGCCGCCGTATGCAACGGCGTCGGCGTCGGCATATTGCCGTGTTACCTCGGTGAGAATGACCCGAAAGTCGCGCGGGTCAAAACCTCTGCCCCGCCGCTGCCCGCTCTGGACGCCTGGGCCGTCGCCCATCCCGATATGCGCGACGTCGAAAAGATACGCACCGTTCTCAGGTTCATCGCCGGCTGCTTTGAAAAACACGAAAAGCTGGTGACTGGGGCCTGACTCAGACTGTTTATAAACCGCCTAGTGCAGCATCCAATTCCCGCACGAGGAAGTCGGCGTTCTCTTTTGAAAAGGGCAGCGGTGGCCTGATTTTCAGGATGTTCGCATGAGGACCCGATGCGCTGAGCAATACCCGCCGTTCGCGCAGGGCGTTCACAACGCTGCCCGTCGCCTCGGTCGCCTGCGCTTTCGTCGCGCGGTCTTTCACGAGCTCGACGCCCAAAAACAGGCCCGCGCCGCGTATGTCGCCGATGACTTCATGTTTCTTCGCCAGCGCCCCCAGCTCTTGTTTGAGGTAAGCGCCCGTTTGACGCGCGTTCTCCATGAGGCCTTCGCCCTCGATCACGTCGAGCACGGCCAGCCCCGCCGCGCAGGAAACGGGGTTGCCGCCGAAGGTGTTGAAATACCGGGTCTTGGCGAATTCAGCGATGACATGCGGCTGCACGGCAAGGCCCGCGATGGGGTACCCCGCGCCCATGGCCTTGCCCATGGTGACGATGTCGGGCACGAGGCCGTGCCGCTGGAATCCCCACATATGCGTGCCCGTGCGTCCGAAGCCCGCCTGCACCTCGTCGGCGATGAAAAGCCCGCCCGCCGCGCGCATCGTTTCCACGGCGGGGGAAAGGAAACCCGGCGGGTCCGCAAAAACGCCGTCGCTCGTGAACAGCGTGTCCACGATGAGCGCGGCGGGCCGGATGCCGTTCTTACGCATGTCCTCGATCGCCTGCGCCACATGCCGGGCGAAAGCCGCGCCGACATCCTCGCCGACATCCTCGCCGAACGAGCGATAGGCGTCCGGCGCGGGAACATAGCGCACATGCGGGCTGCGCCCTGCCGCATTTCCGAGGGAGGGGGAAAGCTCCGCAATGACTTTCGTACAGCCGTGATAAGCAAGTTGCGTGACGATGAAGCCCGTGCCGCCCGTATGCGCGAGCGATATGCGGTAGGCAAGGTCGTTCGCCTCGCTGCCCGTGCAGGTGAACATGGCATGTTCCAGCTCCGCCGGCATGGTGGCGAGCAGCCTTTCGGCGTAGTCCAGTATGTTACGGTGAAGGTAGCGGGTATGCGTATTGAGCTGCGCCGCCTGCTTTGCAATGGCCTCGACCACGCGGGGATGGCAGTGCCCGACGCTCGGCACGTTGTTGTAGGCGTCGAGATAGGCCTGCCCCTGCGCATCGTAGAGCCAGACCCCCTCCCCGCGCACGAAGTGGACGGGATGCTCGTAAAAAAGCCGGTAGGCGGGGCCCAGCAGCTTTTCGCGGCGCGCAATCATTTCGGCTTCGGCGGGGCTCAGCTCATGGCCGCCCGCCTTGTAGGCATTGATCATGGACATGACGTCACCCTGCCCTGCAGGCGTCGCGCAAGATCGCCTGCGCTTCCTGCCTGCCCAGCTTGTCAAAACGTTCCAGCCCTTCCCATGACAGGGGATTGTTGCGCAGAATATAAGTGGCGTTTTCCGGGTGCAGCGCCGCGCGCCAGCCCGTAATCGCCACCGTCATGACCAGCCGGGCGGCGATGAGGTCGAACAGGATGTCGGTTTCCGCGTCCTCCAGCGGCAGCACGGCGTTGTACCCCGCGACGATCTCCGCAACGAAATCGAGCGGCTCCGGCGCGCCGCCCAAATGATAGGCGCAGGCGACGGCAAGGTCGTCGATCATCGGCGCGTAGACAAGGTCGCCGAAGTCGATGACGCCCGCCACCTTGTCATGATCCACTGCATCGACCAGCACGTTCCACGGCTGGAAGTCGTTGTGGATGACCTGCCCGCGCAGCTTCGGCATGACCGGCAGGGCGTTGCGCTCGAAGCCGTCGAGGAATTTCGTGGCCAGCGCGTTGCGCTCCTTGTCCTTGATATGCTCCAGCAACGGGCGCAGTTTGCCGGAATGCTTGATATCCCACAGCAGCTCATGCCCCGCCGCCGGGTGGAAAAACCCGCGCAGGGCAAGGTCCAGCCGCGCCTGCGTCTGGCCGAGGTCGTTGCGCTGCGCCTTCGTGCGCGCGACGCTGTTCAGCATCTCTCCCGGCATGAAAGACAGAAGCCGGACAATGCGCGACGTGCCGTCCGGCAGCTTGACGACAGGCTCGCTTTTTCCGTCCCGGCACGGGAAAACTTTCGGCACCGGTAGGCCGGGATCGACGGAAGCGATATGCAGCAATGCCTGCGTCTGCATGTTCGTCACGGAGCGGTCTTCAGCGGGATTGGTGATTTTCAGGACGTAGCCCGCGCCATCTGCGGACGTTATGCGGAAATTCTGGTCCCGCTCGCTCGTCAACGGCGTGATCTCTCCCGCAACGTCAAAAACATCCTGGGCCACCTGCAAGGCCTCAGCTTCGGAAACACTCGCGACTTTCGCGGTCAGAACATCTGAAATTTTGAGTTCTCCCCCAAGAATAATCTCATAGCCCCTACGACTCTAACGCGAATAACATATTCGATACAATATTATTGTATGACGTTTCATGTTCCGGGCTTGTCATCCATATTTGTTTTGCAGAACCTCATGATATATTCCCTATACCACTTATGTGCCGCATCACTGTTTTTACGACTGTGCCAGACCATGTGAAAATCAAACTGCGGCAAGGAAAAATCCGTTTTCAGGATTTTGAACCGTTTTTTCTCATTTACGAACTGGGCATCGCTTCTATCAATGACAAGTAAAAAATCACTCTCGCGCAAGAGCTCCATTTCCGACCAGATGTCCGGCACAGATATCATCTTTTTCTGCAACAGGCCATGCCGCTTAAAATTGACATCCAGGGCAGAAGGTTCAAAACTTTCCGTCGACTTGATGTGCGGCGTCCCCAAATATTCGGCTTTGCTTATGCGCCCTTTTTTAAAATAGCGGCTTTTGTTCGAGCACATGACAATCAAGTCTGTCCCAAACGCCCGTATCGTGGAAAATTGCTTCTCCAGCGGATCGTTGATGATGCCCAGATATACATCCACAAGCCCTGTTTCGAGGTGATGAAAGGCCTCAGACTGAGACATATGAAGCATATCCGTGTTCAACAATGGATATTCCTGCCTTAAGTCCAGGCAAAGCCCTTGGAAAAGAATGCGGCTTTTAACAATGGGAATGACCGTCGAGAAAGTCACAGCCTGCGCCCGAGGGTCGAACTTCATGTTTTTATGCGACAAGAGATGCTCCAGTGAATCGAGCACGCTTTTGACTTCATGGTAATATGCATGACAAAAATCTGTCGGCTCCATACCTTTTGCCGTCCTGACAAAAAGCGGATCACCGGTGAGTTCACGTAAGCTTTTGAGATAAACGGACAGGCTGGGCTGGGAAAGACCGAGTTTGTCGGCCGCGATGGTTGCCTTCTTATGCAGATAAAGAGCCTCAAATGCGCGGAGCATCGTAATGCTTATATTGCCCAAGGGATGCCGCATGCGAAGCCTTGTCGTGAAAGAAGCAGATACGTTACCTTGAACAGATCATAACATTAAAAAAATTAATAATTAATATACAATAAAATTATTTGAATTAAATTTAATTATTGCCATAATGACTACAGAGCTATTTTTGAAGGAGTATCCACAATGGAACCAAAGCGTATTCTGAAAGAATTTAATGACCTGGCGGCAGCTACCCCCAGCGCCCGTGACCAACGCGATCCGGTAGACGCGATCATCCCCTACTTTCAAAACGTCATAAAATTTTCGCAAAACAGAGAGCTGCGCGCGAAGGTAAAGAAAACAATGCTTCAGGTTTGCGAAGAGCAGATCAAAGCGCTAGGGTCCGTCAGCAATGCGGAAAGTTTCAAGACACAGCTGTCAAAAGTCGAGAAACTCGTAGATTCGTATATGCTTTCACGCCCTCCCTTGCAAGACAGAAAGAAAGTCCTGCCGCTGCTGCAAGAGCAAATCAAAACGATCAGGGAGTGGAAAGTCGTCGCGTGGAAATACCCCCTGTTTGGTCTGGATGAAAGCCTGATGGACAGCGGGATTTCAAAGCTAAACACCCTTATTCGTGAAAACCACCTTTTATGCGACTTCGGTAAAAAGAAGGGAGATCGCAAAAAACAAATGTAAGGGAGAGGCGCGCAATGGCAGCCACGCATTCATGCCGGAAGGGACAGTGACGGTAAGCGGAAGAGCACTACCTAACACGGCTTTACTCTCAATATTTATTTCGAGCTAATGCAACCTCGACCGTGACAGGATGCAGCCGTCGCGGTCGGCATAGCGGTTTGAAGGGGCGTAGAAGCCTTGCTTGGCGCTGCACACGGCTAGCTTGTCCACGAGAGGACCGCCGGCGTTGATGTCGTCGTGAATGACGATGTCGTCGTAGAAGCGTTTTCCCTTCTGTGTGGATACCGGTGCGACAACGAAGATGTTTTTGTCGATACAGTTTCTACCGTCCAGCGTATCCGTATTGCAGGGCTTGCGGCCTCCGCTCGGCAGCCAGGCCCCCGCGCCTGTCGGGCCATGGGAGACGACGACGTAGCGGCTTGTGTGGGGCTTGTCGAGGACGCTCTCGCCCTTTTCATCCACTACGGATATGACACCAAACGGCAGCGGGTTTCCGATCATGCCGTTCGGCAGTGTCAGGCGGCGGCTGACGGCATAGGTGAAGTCATCGCCCCAGCCGTCTTGTACTTGCTCTCTGTCGAAACGCAGCTCACGCATGGGCAGGATGCCGATCCAAACTTCGTTCTGTGCGTTCCCGCCCATGTCTTTCGTATCTACGTCGAAGCTCTCGACGCCCTGCATCGGGTTTTTGCCGTGGGCACATTGGTCTTCGGAATAGTCACCCGTCGGGCCGGCGGGGCACGGCAGGTGGCCGTGCTCTATCACGTAATTGG
This sequence comes from Alphaproteobacteria bacterium, assembly GCA_016124645.1. Classification (GTDB taxonomy): domain Bacteria; phylum Pseudomonadota; class Alphaproteobacteria; order Micavibrionales; family UBA2020; genus WGNE01. The sequence goes on along the minus strand of WGNE01000027.1, from coordinate 14,182 downwards.
TCAGTGCGGTACGGATGTCGACGAGACGCTGTTTTGTAACTGTGTATCTCTTTTGCTGTTGCGAGACGGTATAAAATTGCAAAAAACCCGACATCAGGACGCCGGTAATGAGCATTACGATGGCAAGCTCAATCAAGCTGAAGCCATTTTTGTGGTATTGTCTACTGGACATGGGGCTTAGTTAAGCTCAACCTCTGTTTTTTCTTGGGACTATCGTGATTTCTATGTCAGCGATCGTATCGTGAGAATACTTTAAAACTGGAGACTGATGGAGTGTATCTCGTGTCTTATCATCTATTTGGCTAGCACTGAACAAAGTTATTTTTTTTTGTATTGGTTGATCTCCTCCTAAAGGTATATAAAAATAGCGTAGGTTATTACCTTCCAGAGGTTCTCTCCCTTTTTTAAACTTAAAATATGCCTCTCCAGAAGTAATGAGAACACCCACTTTCAGGCGTGCATCTCTCTCTGACGAGAGCTTAATTTCTAAACTGCACGACTTCTCACCATCTGCACAATCGATTGCGTTTAGCTCACCATCAGGGTTAATTTGCCGAACCACGATTATATATGATGTGATTGTTTCAGCCCTGCATGGGAGAGGAACCAAATACAAGATAGATATGGCTAGGAAGGCAACGCAGAGATTTTTTAAAGCGTGCATTTTTTGTTTCCTACTGTGTTTGTGTCGCGTAAGAGCCGTTATTATGCGTCCCTGTAGTACTACAAGGAACTTTAAGAGGAGGTTGAGAAACATTTGGTGTAGGCAGTGATGGCGGCGGTAGCTCAAACAGCGGGTCTATTGAGGGATTAGGAACAGGATACGGAAGCAAGGGAGTGGCGGCCTTTTCATTCTGGCGTTCTTGTTGGTAACTGCGTGGATCAAAACCCCCTTCAGGAATTCCGTAATCGGGAATATTAGTTCCGGGGATCATCTTCTCTGGTGGCGGCGGCGGCGGTGCCAACGGCTCTGATTCTACAGGAGGAACGGACTGTTGTAGTCCAAGCGTATCGATACGGTTCAGCGAGTTTTGCATGACATAGCCGAAAGTATTAATTCCCCCGAGCAACCCAATTGGGTCAGGCTGCGTATACCTCCCCAAAGCAGAATCATAGCTACGGAAGTAGTTGTAGTCGAGGCCTGTTTCCGCGTCGTGGTACTGGCCGGGGAAGCGGAGATTGAAAGCGGTGTTGCCTTCAAGGGCATAAGTTTTACCAAAGGGCTTGGCCAGTCGGTTCCAGACGACTTGCTGGCGGTCGTTGGTCATCTTTTGCGGTGTGCCAAGGTGGTCGGTGTGGATGTAGTAGGTGTTGCCGCCGTCGAGGACCGCCACGGGCAGTGCGTCAATATAGACGTAATCCTTGGTGGACTGGCCGTCGGAGGCCTCCACGATGAGGTGGCCCTGCTCGTCGTAGATGAACCGCGTGTGTCCGTGGCTGTCGCGGTGGTCGTGGCCTGCGCCGGTGCGTTCCTTGCTTACGCGTTCGCCGAGGGCGTTGTAGAGGTAGTGGACGTTGCCGGTCTGGCGGCCGTCTCGGGTCGCGACCTCGGTGTTGCGGTTGCGGGCGTCGTAGCCGAAGTTCTGGGCGTACCAGTTGTTGGCTTGCGGCGCGGTTTCCGTCAAGGTATTGCCGGCGGCGTCGTAGGTATAGGCGCGGTTGGCCGGGCCGGAGACGGTGGAGAGGCGGTTGGAGTTGGCCGCGTAGCTGTAGGCGCTGCTGCCGTCGGTGTCGGACAGCGCGGTACGGTTGCCGTCCGCGTCATAGGCGTAGCTCAGCGAACCGTAGGCTCCCGTCGCCGTCAGCAGGCGGCGGTCGGCGTCGTAGGTGAAGCTCTGGGTGCGGCTGAGGCTTGCGTGTTCGTGGTGGCCGCCCCTGTCATCGCCCCAGCCGTGGCCATGGTCGTTGTGGTGGCTGTCGTTCGCGACGGCGAAGTCGGTGATGGAGGTGACGTCGTTCAGGCCGTCATAAACCATCGTCAGGCTTTGCACGGGCTTGCCGCCCTGTGTTGAAATGCCCGTCAGGCGGTAGTCCTGATCATGCGTCAGTCGTGCGGCCACGCCGTTGCCGAAGACCATGCCGCTGATGGGGCCGAAAGGCTCATAGGTCACGCCGCTGACCAGCGTCTTGCCGGACGGGCGGTGCCTGCGGTCGCGGCACTGCCTGCGCCAGCCGTCGTCGCCCCGGCTGCGTCCGCCTTGCAGGGTGACGGCGGTGACGCGGCCCACGGCGTCGCGCGTGTATTGCACGGCGCGGCCATCGGGATAGGTGATGCCTGTCAGGCGGTCGGCAAGGTCATAGGCGTAGGACGTGACATAGGTCTGGTGGCCGATTTTGCGCGTATCGGTCACGATGTCGCCCCGCCAGTTGTAGGCGAAGGCGGTGGAGCCGCTCCGGTCGCTGAACCCGCTCAGACGGCCTATGCCGAAATGGCCTTCGTCATAGGTATAGGCGACGTTGTCGCGCGCTGCGGAGGGATAGGTCTCCGTCAGGACGCGGTTGAGCTTGTCGAAGGTGCGGTTGGTCACGATGCCTCGCGCGTCCGTCTGCTTGACGGGGTTGCCCGCCACGTCCAGCACATAGGTGGTCGTGCCGCTGTCGGGCGAGCTCTGCGCGATGACGTCGCCGAAGCCGTCATATGTATAATTTGTGACCAGCCCGCGCGGGTCGGTGACGCTGTCGAGATTATCCTGCACATCATAGGCATAGGCGCTGGCGTTATGCAGCGGGTCGGTCGAGCCGATCAACCGGTTGAGGGCATCGAAGCTGCGCGTCGCCGTATTGTTCAGGGCGTCGGTGATGGCAAGGTTGTTGCCGTTGGCGTCATAGGTGAAGGCGGTGGTTTCGTTATAGGCGCCGATCTGCTTCAACATCCTTCCGATGCTGTCGAAGACCGCGCTTTGCGTCTTCGCGATGGCCGTGCCCTTGACCTGCTGCTGCGTGATGTCGCCGAGGGCGTCGAGCGTGTAGTCGATGCTCTCGCCCGCGTTGTTCTTCACTGCGGTAACGCGATGGGCTTCATCATATGTATAGGCGAGCTGCGCGCCATCCGGCAAGGTGATGGCCGTGAGGTTGCTTGCCGCATCATAGGCAAATGTGGTAGTCGCGTCCTCGGCAGGCAGGTGGCCGGAGGCGTCGTTGATCGTACGCGAGAGCAGCCGATTGCGGGCGTCATAGGTAAAATTCGTCACCACGCCGTTGGGATCCGTCATCGACAGGGGCAAGCCGCTGCCGTTATAGGACGTCACCTTCGAGATGTGACCCAGCGCGTCCGTCACCGTCGCGACGTTGTCGCCGTTATAGGTATAGGTGGTCACCGCGCCCAAGGGGTTGGTTGCGGTCAGCAGGTGGCCGGTGCTGTCATATGTATAGGCCCATGTCCGCGACTGCCCGTCGGTGCTGCCGCCGGAATTGTCGGTTTGCGTGCGGGTCAGTACATTGCCGGAAGCATCATAAGTGAACTGCGTCGTCAGGCGCGGCGCGGTGATCGTGCCCGGCTGGCGTCCGCGCAGGCCCGCGTAGCTGATGGTCGTGGTTCGCGCTTGCGGCGTTCCCGCCGCTTCGGTGATGCTTGTCGGATTGCCATTGGCATCGTTGATGTAATTTGTGACGTTCCCGTTCCAGTCGGTCATGCTGGCCGTATAGCCGTTATCGTCATAGGTGAAGCTCTCTGTGCCTGCGGGAACGGTGGCGGAGGCCGTGCGGGTGATCGTGGCGATTTTCGGCACGCTCTGCAATGTCGTGAAGTCATAGGTCGTCTTCTGGCCCAGCGCATTCGTTACCGTGCGCGAGGTATCCGAGTCATAGGAGATCGAGATCAGGTCCGCGCCATTCGCATGCTGGTTGGTGAGAGTGCGGTGCTGGTCGTCATATGTCCAGCTCGCGAAGACGTTGCCGTTTTCATCGGTGATCGAGGCAAGGTCCGTCACGTTGACATAGCTGTAGGTCTGTGATGTCGCAGGCGTGGTATTATACGAGACAAAGAGAAGCATGCCGTCCGTATTGTAGCCGTAGGACAGGACCGGGGCGCCGGGCGTCGCGACTTTCATGAGGTGGCCGTTGTCGTCGTAAGTAAAAGTCAGTTTCCTACCGTAGGAATCCGTCACGCTCGCCAGCCGCATGCCGGAATCGTAGTCGAGCGTCTGCGTATAGCCGTCGCGTGCCACGATCTTCTGCAACAGCGCCTCGCCGGAGCTGAGCTCATCATAGGTCTCGACGGTATCGTTGTGATCCGTCAGCGTCCATGTTGTTCCGCTGCCGGTCAAGGTGAGGTCGGTGTCGCTCTTGGTGCTCCATGTGCCATTTGTCTGGGTAAAGTGCAGAATCTGCCCGTCCGCGCGCTCGGCCACCACCGATGTGTCGGAAATATCCAGATAGCGGTCGTAGGTGGAGCTCCAGTTCGATCCGAGAACAGTCGCATAGCTGTTGTTGCTGCTTGCAAGGCTGTTGTAGTAGCGGGTGAAAGAAAGCTTGTTCCGGCCTGCGGTCGTGTAATCCGTCACGGCCTCGAAAGTATTGCCGTTGCCGAGGCTGCAGGGGTCTCCGGTGGAGCAACCTCCTGCGGAGTTGCCGGGGTCGCCCAGAGATGCGCTGACATCATTGCCTGTGTCACCGCCTCCATTGTCACCACCGCCGCCGTTATCGCCGCCGCCGCCATTGTCGCCGCCGCCGCCGGTCCCCCCTTGAAGGTTGATCACCCACTGCAGAGCACTTCCGGTTCCAGCCCCGGGGTAGTACCAGCCAATGACAAAACCGTCCTGCGGATACAAGTCGCCGGGAATGGTATTGGCGTCAGTCCATGTGTAATAGACCTTGGTTACCGTTTGGCCGTTTTCGCAGACTGTAGAAAAGCTGATAGGGCCGTATGTTGGCGGAACTTCAATGTAGATTTGAGGGGTATCTACAGGCGGGCAGCTCACTCCTGAATTGGCAAATTGTCCAACGAACGTCGTGTTATTAAAAGTTACGCTAACCTGGGGGTCGGGTATGTCTGTTGCTGCTTGGGCGTGGGGAATGGCAACAGCCATCAAAAAGAACAGGAAGCATGCAGGCAATAATTTATGGAGCGCCCGAGACAATGAACGAGTTGCCTGTTTCATCTGATCTCCCCCCGTGACTTTCAGAAAATATTTTTGCAAATATTTTTTGTTGCAATGCAAAAGCCGTCCTCCATTTTAGGGACAATTAAGTTAAAATCCGGTGTATCTTGGCTTTAGTGTCAAGGGGTTGGCGCATACATATGCATGCCTTCGGTTGGGGCGTATCCCAAGAAAACGGGGATTTTCCGGACTTCTTGTGGTTGTACCGGGCTGTTCACATCAGATGAAATATTTTTCAAATAATACTCCGGCCTGTGGGCGCGGAGCCTGTTTTTTTCAGCAAGACGGCGACTCGGTTGCGGGTGGCGGACAGCTTTGTTTCTGCCGTGCGCCCGGTGAGAAGCGGCGCAGGGGTTCCAGAGGGGCGGCACGCTCCTTGGTCGGGTTTTCAGGGATGCAATGCGGATGAGCATTGCATGAGAGCCCCTGAAGCGATGGGGGCTGCCGGGGGAGAGCGCAGTATTCCCCGGCGAGTTCTCGAACGGCGATACGTTCGCCCTTGGGTATGGGATGCGCCCTCATGGAAGCACCCCATGAAGGGGACGGGCAGAACCCCTTTGGCAGGCCTTGCACGATGACGCCGTTTCGGTTGTTTCCGGGGCGGCCTTCTTCATCGTGCCGGCCTGCGGGGAGGGGACGTCATGTTGTCATGCGCCTCATGGGGCGCGCTGCATCATGACGTCGGGAGGGCGGCTCTGCCCCCCTCCTGTCAGGATTGGGGAACACCAATCAGGGTGGGATGCAACGGGAAGGAAAACAGACAGCTTCGCTGTGGCATTTCCTTCCCTTGCCAAGATAGGGGTTGGGCAAAAGAGTTAACGGGAGGTTAATTCTGTAGTACAACCCACATCTCGCGCGCGTACCGCGCGTACCGCGCGTACGTTTCCAGTAGGTTCAGTTCTTTGCAATAATTGAACCGCGGTGAGGATGGGGGTTAACCCCCATCCTCACCGCGCGTGGCCCGGATCGAACACATCTATGGCGGCCAGCGTCAGCAGTCGCGCGCCGGGAGCAAGCTTGATCGGGTCACGCACGATCTTTTGATCTGAACAGATGCAGGAGAATGCGCGCCATGTCTCGAACGCAAGAAAAGATAGACGATCTCACCCGCAATGACAACGCCGCCGTCCATGCCGGGGTGGATGTCAGCAAGGAAGCACTGGATGTTTTTATCAGTCCGCACGCACTGAGATTGCGGGTGGACAACAATAAAACCGGCATAAAAGCCCTCATCCGCCAGTGCAAACGCCACGATGTGAGGCTTGTCGCCATGGAGGCGACCGGCAAATACCATTGCCTGCTGCATGAACTTCTTTCCGAAGCCGGTATCGCCGCCGCCGTGGTCAACCCGTTCCGGATGCGGCAATTCGCCGACAGCCTGGGCCGGCTCGCAAAAACGGATACCATCGATGCAGAGGTGATCGCCCGGTTTGCCGCATGCATGAAGCCGGAGACGACGCCTCCGCCGACAGCGCCTTCCAAGGCCTTAAAGGGGCTGCATGCGGCGCGCAGGCAGGTTCTGGACGAGATCGGCGACCTGAAGCGCAAGCTTCACGCGACCGACCACGCCCTGGCGGCGAAGCAAATGCGCGCCAGACTTAAAATGGCAGAACGCCACAAGGAGGCTCTCGATCAGGAGATCAGGGCGCTGATTGCAGCCGATGCCGCCATGAAGCGTAAATTCGATATCCTGACCTCCATACCCGGGATTGGCGCAGCGACGGCCGGTATTCTCATTACCGACCTGTCCGAACTCGGTCAGGTCAACGCACGGCAGATCGCCGCCCTGACGGGCGTCGCGCCGATGAACTGGGACAGCGGCGCGAAAAACGGCAAGCGCATGATACGGGGCGGACGCAAGACGGCCCGCAATGCGCTTTACATGTGCGCCGTGTGCTGTATTCGACGCTCAAGCCAGATGGGCGGATTTTACCGCCAGCTGATCAAGCGCGGCAAAAGCCCGAAAGTCGCTCTCACCGCCGTGATACGGAAGCTCGCCATCCTCGCAAACACCCTGATCGCTCAGGACAGGTGCTGGCAACCGCATTGTCCGTCACCTCAAATTAGACCTTGACTTGACACAGATGCTTGCTCAACGCCGATTTCATGGCGGAGGCCTGTCTTTTTTAGTGGATTTTCTGGAGTCGTTCGCGGGCCGTGAGGCCCGGAACCCGTTCATGCAGCACTTCGCGGCGCTGCATTTTTTCATGCGTGACGTTATCCCGTGGCCGGGTTTTCGTCAACGTCTTCATATATTTCTTTGCGGTGAATGCCAACGCGGCTTATTCCCGATATCTGCCCCTGCGGGATTTTTTTATGGCACACGTCTCAGTTGTTATGTTAAAATTGTAAGATAATCCATTGATAGCGCTTGGTTAACTGTATTCAAGGAGGGGGCTCTTGAAGAACGGGAAGGATATTGACCGTAAAACGCAGATTCCGGCGGTAGCCGCACCGCCGTTCTCCCTGCGGCTGACGGTTGAGGAACGCGCGCAGATCGAGGCCGAGGCCGGGCGGATGTCGATGGGAGCCTATATCCGCGCCAAGGTGCTGGAGCGGCCCCATCGCAGAAAACACAATGTCAGACGGGCAACCCCCGCCGACAAGGCCCTGCTGCGGGTGCTGACCGAGCTGGGCCGCACGCAGGCCTATAACAACCTCAACCAGATCGCCAGAAAGGCCAATGCGGGCGGATTGCCCATGACGCCGGAGGTCGAGGCCGCGCTGCTGGATGCATGCCGGAGTATTCAGAAGATGCGCCGCGCCATCGTCCATTACCTGCGCCGTCAGGAGGGCTGAGCCATGATCCTCAAGGCAAGCCAGCGCGGGGGCGGACGCGAGCTTGCCAGGCACCTGATGAACATGGAGATGAACGACCATGTCACGGTGCATGAGATCAGGGGGTTTATCGGCCAGACCCTCGAAGAAGCCCTCGAAGAGGCCTATGCCGTCAGCAAGGGCACGAGATGCCGGCAATATCTCTTCTCCCTCAGCCTCAACCCGCCGGAACTGGCGGATGTCTCGATAGATGACTTCGAGGACGCGATAGCCCAGATAGAGGCCAAGCTGGGCCTTATCGGTCATCCGCGCATCGTGGTCTTTCATGAAAAGAGCGGCAGGCGGCATTGCCATGCCGTCTGGCTGCGGATCGACACAAGGCGCATGGTCGCCCTCAACATGGCCCATTACAAGTTGAAGCTCCAGCAGGTGGCCAGAGGGCTGTTCCTCAAGCACGGCTGGCCGCTGCCGAGGGGCTTTCGGAAAGCCAAAGACCGGACAAAGTCGAGGTTTCATGCCGTTGCAAAGAAACAGCAGGACAGGCAAAAGGGCAAACCCGAAGAAAAGCCGTCATTCTCCCTGCCGCGCGAGGCCTGGCAACAGGCGCAGCGCCTGAAAGAAGACCCCAAGGCGCTCAAAGCCCTCTTTACCCGGTGCTGGGAGCAATCCGACGGCAAAACCACCTTCGCCCGCGCCCTGCAGGAGCACGGCTATTACCTTGCGCGCGGCGGCCGGCGGGGCTTTGTCGCGGTGGACTTCCTCGGCAATGTCTATTCCTTAAGCCGCTGGCTGGACGTCTCCACCCGCGCGCTCAAGGCCCGGCTGGGCAGGCCCGAAGACCTGCCGGCCATAGAACGGGCGCGGGAATACCTTGGCGCAAGGATGACCGAAGACCTGCACCGGCATTTGGCGGCGGCGAAGCTGCGGGCCGCGCAGCGGCGCGATCCGGTCATGCGGGAGCTTAAATCCCTCGTCCGCCACCAGCGCGACGAGCGACAACAGCTCGTGAAACTCCATCATGACCGCTGGGAGCGGGAAACCCTCCTGCGCGCGCGCAACCTGTCCCACGGCCTCGGGGCCGTCTGGGACAAGATGACCGGCAAATACCAGATCACCAAGGAACAAAACGAGGCAGAAACCTTGTCTTCCCTCAAAAGGGACCGGGAAGAGATGCAGGCGCTCGTCCGCGCGCATCTGGCCGAGCGGCGGGAGCTGCAAAAGACCATTTCTTTCTATCACGACGAATACCTCAAAGAACTCACCGAGCTCAAAAAATCCGTCGCCGCCCATATCGCGGCGGAGACCAGTCCTCCCCAACAGGCAAAACAGCCCGTAACCGATGACAGCCAGGAAGCCCTGACGCAGAAGATCGAAGATCTGGAAAGCCGCCTCAGCGCCATGACGGGGGATATCGCCTCTTTGCAGTCCGCTCTTGAGAGCCAGCTGATCTCCGAGGAAGCCCGCGCCCGCATCCGCGTGTTGCTGGAGCGGGCCGTGGCCAAGATACAGGCGAAGATACAGGGCGAGCAGGTTCAAGAGCAGAAAAAGTCCGCCCTGCGCCGCGAGGAACTCGACAGGCGCATGGTGGAATATACCGTCATGGTGCGCCAATACGCCGTGCTGCAGGAGCGCCAGCGGCAGCAGCAGGCGCGGTATCAGGCGGAATATGCCTTCTCGAAGGTTATCAGGAATATGGGGCCGTCGCTCAACGGCATACCATTGTATGCAATCAAGGTCATGCCGCCGCCACCGGGCAAATGGCCGGACGAGCCCGCGATCGTCAAATCGTTGCGTAAGTACAACATGGGCGGGCTTGCAAAGATCGTCCTGAAATCGCCGTCAAACGCCAGCGACCCGAAAGACCGCCCGCCGCTCGACCCGCCGATGGCCGTGGTCGAACACAGGCAAAACGTACTGGTGGTCAAGGAAATGCTCATCCGCGCTGGCGACCTGCCGCGCGGCAATGGCGACAGGAGGCCGCAGGTAAAGCCCGTCTCGGAATTGTCCGGTACGGTCATTAAGCTCAGCGATGTGAAGATTTAAAGGAGGCCCGCATGGCATGGAAACAATCCGAAGACCAGTTCCTTGAATCCGATGTTGTCAAATGGACGGAAGCCATCTGGCCCCCTAGCAGCGGCGCGCGCCGCCGCCGGAAAAGGCCGCGCCCTTGGGGCAAGCAGGCTGTGACAGGACAGATCATCAGCATCGACGGCGATTATCTGGAAGTGAAAGTCCTGAAATCCGAGATCGTCGAAAACACCATCGGCTCGAAGCTGCGGCCTCACAAACCCGGGACGGTTATCAAGAAGAAAGCCCAGACATTGCTCAAAGGCGGGCCGGAAAGGCGGCTGTGGAGCGAGGAGGATGTGAGAGACGCTCTCCACCGGGAAATGTAAGCCCTCTATATTAAGACTTTCAAAACGTCTTTTCTTTGCCCCGCAATCCTGTATCCTTGTTCTTGAAACGGTAAAAAAGACCGTTTTGGGGCTTTCAACCTCTCATGTACGGAACTGGCGTCACGCCGTAACGATGACGCTGCCTCTCGATCCTATGGTCGGGCTGGTGGCGGAATAAAATACTGCGCAAGTGGGAATACGCTGCGCCGTTTACATGACGGTTGAAACAGCCCGATCTCCAGAGAACCGTCTCTGGAGATCGTTTCTATTCAGGGAGGCTGTTGTGGGACACGTATATTTAACGGCGGCGCAGCCGCAATTTGTCTTTTTATCCGAATCTGAAATCTGGCAGTCGCTGCATACCGAGAACGAGGTTTCGGCGGAAGTGGAGCGGTTGGCCCGGCTGTTCCACAAGCGTTTCCTTGAATACACCGAAAACACGCAGCGTCATCACCTGCCCGCGCAGGTGATGCAGGTCGTCACCCGCTGTCCCATCGAGCGTGTGGCCGTGCAAATTATGGCCGATATGTGCGCAGCGGGTGTGGAGCTGGTCATTGTGGACATCCGGAAAAATCCGGATGGATAGCCTCTCAGCCCCAATCAGAATTAATGCTGGCATCATTTTGATGTCATGAACTTTTTTTATAAATTATTCGTAAGTGCATACGATGATATGCGCTATATAGGAATAAGGAGTTTCAAGTGAAGAATTCTCAGGAGATTGCACTGGCCGAGGTCGTTCAGGACGGTTATGACACGGTCGCCATATTGTCCGGAGAACCGTCAGAGGAGTGGCTCGGGGCTTTCGACGGAAACACCTCCCGACTGTGCTGGCGCCATGTGTTTCGGGCTGGAAGTAAAGTCAAAATACGGGCCTGCTCGATCGAAGAATTCAGGGAGGATCATTTGCCCGCGCTGGAAAAAGCTGTCGCCGAAACCAACGCCACCTTTCTCGCACGCGAGAAAAAAGTTCTCTAATTTTCATGCGGATGGATAGGAAAATTCTTGAAAATTGATTTTAGTCAAGGGTGTTACAGTTATCATAATGTAGCATATAAGCATACGATTGTATGGCCCTTTGAGGTTATCAGGTAAAGATGGAGTATGTACCCAGACCGATGTCTGCCGCGCTTTCTTTTGCGCTTAATAAATATTGCATTGTGTGAAATGGCGTATGATTTCAAAGACGTAAAGGTATTGGTCGTGGAAAGCTCCGCGCCCCTATTTACGCTTTTGAAAAGCGTTTTACAGATGTTCACTGTAAGGGACAAGAACGTATCCAGCGCCTTCAGCATGGAGGAAGGCTGGGAGCGTTTTCGGACGGGTGACTACGATCTTGTCATCGTGGACTGGCTGGACACGCCTGACCGCGGTATTCACCTGACGCAGGAAATCCGGACAAACAAGCAAAGCCCCAACCCTTACGTCCCCATCCTGATGACCGCAGGGTCCGGCCATAAGAACCGCGTCCGTCGCGCACGGGATGCTGGCATATCCGACTATCTGGTCAAGCCGTTTACCGCAAAAACACTTGCAAACAAAATCACCCGTATCGTCGAACATCCACGCCCTTTCGTGAACTGCGAGGGCTACATGGGCCCGGACCGGCGCTCACATCAAGTGACGTTTGAGGGGGAAGACAGGCGGTTATACACACCGGAGCTGAACACACTGTCCGCTGATATTTCATTCCGCAAGAAGGACGGGGTCGGCTGATTCGCCTCAAAACTTATTAAATTCTATTCAAAAAGTGCTTCCAGAATAGGACAGTCAGGACTGTTCCCGGCGCGGCATTTTCCGGCCATCTCCTGCAGGGTTTTGAGAATTTTATTGAGGTCGGAGATTTTACTTTTAACCTCCTCGGCATGTTTTTTTGTTATGTCGCTGATATCGGCACAGGTGTAGTTATGCTTGTCAACGAGGCTCAGCAGTTCACGGATTTCAGCAAGGGAAAATCCCAGCTCGCGGCAGCGGCGGATGAACTTTAGCCGTCTGACATCCACGTTATTGTAGAGCCTGTAGCCCTTTTGGCTACGCCGGGGTTTCTGAAGCAGGCCCTCTTTCTCGTAATAGCGAACGGTCTCCAGATTGCATCCGGCGGCCTTGGCCAGCCTTCCCCGCGTGTATTCCTGCTCTGACATTTTTTCTTGACCCTGTATCCTCTACAGACCTTAAGCTTAAAATATACACGACAGAAAAGAAAAAACATCATGAAAACCGAGTTGATTTATTTTGAAGGCTGCCCGAATGCCGCTTTCGCAAGGGAAAATCTCAGGAAAGCTCTGGATGCCGGTGACGGCGCCGAATGGACAGAATGGGAGCAGAGCGATGAAAACGCGCCGGATTACGTCCGGCAATACGGCTCTCCGACCATCTTGGTAGACGGAAAGGATATTGCGGGCGGGCCGAGTGATTGTTGCGCCGCGCATTCCTGTCGCCTTTATGAGGGGGGTGTGCCTTCCGTCGACATGATCAGGAAGGCACTGGGCACATGAAAAAGCCCGTTAAAACATTTCCTTCTATTTTGGCTGCGGGCGCAGCGGCCTTGCCCATATTAAAATGCCCGTTTTGTTGGCCGTTATATGCCGGGCTGTTAAGCTCCTTGGGAATAAGTTTCGTGAACTATACACGCTACTTGCTGCCGATAACCTCTATATTGCTTCTGTGCGCCCTGGCTTCAATCGGCTGGAGAGCCCGTCAGCGGCGGGGTTATCGTCCTTTTATCCTCGCTCTCATTGCCTCCATTCAGATATTGCTTGGAAAGTTCTATTTCAGTTGGCCGTGGATGTTTTACATCGCTGCGGTGTTATTGGTGACAGCTTCTGTCTGGAATATTTGGCCGCAAAAGAATGCCTGCTTTTCGTGCGGGGATCAGAGAGAAACATTAAATTCGCCAAAGATATAACGCCTCATACCATTACCTTCCTTGCCTGATTAACGGCTGGCGCTCATGCACCCGATGGACTGTCTGCCTGCGGGTAATTGAAATACTAAATCATCCCTACCTCCCCGAAAAAACCATGCCGGGCTCAAGCTTGAAGACAGGGCGCACGCTGATCATCGCGGCGATCAGGCTGACGAGAATGACCGCAAGGCCGCCGATCAGCGGCGTGAACCATATCATGCGGAACGGCCTGCCGTCGGCGATGACGAGTTCCCCGGCAATGCTGCAAAGGCCCAGCCCCATCCCGGTTCCCAGCACGCCGCACAATCCGGCCTGCACAAGGACCATCATGGATAACAGCCGCGTGGGCGCGCCCATGGCTTTCAGCACGGCGTATTGCCGCAAATTGTCCGTGGTGAACATGTAGAGCATGACCCCCGTCACGCCGAAACCGACCAGCATCGCAATCGAGATCATGGAGGCGATGTCCCCGACATCCTCGGAGTTCCTGAAAAGCCACAGCACGGTGTCCTTTTTGAACGCGGCCTTCGTTCTGGCCTTCAGTCCCGTCCGCGCTTCTATGGCCAAGGCCAGCCGCAGGGGAGAAACGCCCGGCTGCGCTCTCGCCATGATGAATGTCAGTTGACGCCGTTCGGGCAAAAGAAACCGCCGCGCGTTCGATGCCGTCGCGTAGATCAGCGGCGTCGCCGGCCAGCGCGGAAAGGTATGCGACCGTCCGGCGACAACGACCCTGTGATCGTTGATCTGCAGGACATCGCCTCTTTCAAGTATCTGCGTCGCCACATGCAGATGGGGGCCGTCGAAGGGCCACTGGTCCTTGATGTTGACGGGCGTTTGCAGCTTTCCTTCCGTGCCGCCCGGATCGACGATGACGGCATCCGGCGCGCGCAGGACGGAGGGCATGCCTCCGTCAACCGGCTTCGGCGCGCCGTGCAGGCTGGTATCGTCGACGCCGATTACCCGAAAGTTCTGGAACGTCCCGTTCGGAAAACGCACTTCGGAGG
>WGNE01000023.1 GCA_016124645.1 Alphaproteobacteria bacterium | reverse complement strand
CGCCCGTGCCGTTCAGCCCGACCACGAGGCCGTAGCCGATGAGCATGTTGTCGCGCACGCCCTCGATATCGACGATGTCCTTGATGCGCGTGGTGCCGTGGCTGACCGGCCCGTGCAGGCTGACGTGGCGCGGGGCTTTCTTTTTCGCGCCCAGCGCCGTTTGCGGCGCGGCGAAGATGAGCAGCGCCAGCGCCAGCGGCGTCAGCAGGCATCCCGTCTTTTTCAAAAATGTTTTCATGGCATCCCATCCCGTATTCAAGGCGCGCGCTCCCGTCTTTGTTTCTTCCGACCGCGGGAACGCCGCAATTTTTCCGCAAGGATAAGAAGCGAAAACCGTGCCAGATGAAAAAAGCCCGAATATAATTGTTTTTCAGGCGATTATGCGCCATGTTGCGGAAAGCGGCAGGCGGACGCGACCCCGCGCGCGGGGGGTGGCGGCAAATATTGCCGATTGGTTTTCGCGCCGCATAACGGCTATAATGAAGAATATCCATTCACGTAATAAAGGCGCGACCGTTCAGCCATGAAAGTCGAAGGACCCAGAAAATCATCCGGCACGTCCGGCTCGTCGAAAAGCGGCGGCGCCAAGGGGACGGGCGACGGCTCCTTCAGCGGCCTCATCGAGGTCGGCGGCGCGGCGGAGAACAAGCCGGCCGCGAGCGGCGTCGCCATCAACCGCATCGACGCGCTGCTTTCCCTGCAGGAAGCGGAAGAGGCGTCCTCCGAGGAAATCGCCAAACGCGCCAAGCGGCGCGGCATTGACCTGCTCGACCAGCTCGACCGGTTGCGGCTGGGCCTTTTGACGGGCGAGGTGCCGCCGGACGCGCTGCATCACCTCAAGAACATGCTGGGCGCGCACCGCGACAAGGTGGAAGATCCGCAGCTGGCCGCCGTGCTGGACGAGATCGACCTGCGCGTGCAGGTGGAGCTGGCCAAGTTCGGCATGAACGGCTGAGGGAACCCCAGTTTCCGAATACCTGAAACTTTTGCCATATTGGACGCAAGAATCTGTCGGCGCGGCGTTTTTGCGTTATGCTGCGCCGCATCAATGCGCGTTTTTGCTGGAAATGCCCGCGTTTTTTCTGTAATCAATTGACGCCCTGCGCGTTGGCGGGGCTTGGATTTGCGCGCCGCGCATATGTTTCTAACGCATTGTCTTGGCCGGGCCGTGACACTATAATAGACGGATAGCCAATACAGATTTTTAAGGTAAGCCACATGAGTTCCCTGCCAGAAACTTCCTCGACCATTTTGCCGCCGGACTACCGCCCGACGGAAAAAGAAAAGTTCATGAACCCCGTGATGCTGGAATACTTCCGCCAGAAGCTGATGCGCTGGCGTGCGGAGCTGCTGGCTGAATCGAACGAGACGATCAAGGAAATGCAGGAAGACAACCTGCAAAAGCCGGACATCGCCGACCGCGCCTCGGCCGAGACGGACCACGCGCTGGAACTGCGCACCCGCGACCGCGAGCGCAAGCTGATCTCCAAGATCAACGCCGCGCTGGAAAAAATCGACGACGGCTCCTACGGTTATTGCGAGGAAACGGGCGAGCCCATTTCCATCGCCCGCCTCGAAGCCCGCCCCATCGCGACCCTCAGCCTCGAGGCGCAGGAACGCCACGAGCGCAAGGAGCGCACGCAAAGGGATATGCGCGAATAACGCGCGCGGGATATGCGCAAATCAAATGTGATATGCGCGAATAAACTTTCGCCGCAGGGCGAAAACCGAAAAGCCTCCGGCCCTAAACGACCGGAGGCTTTTTCGCTGCCCGCTTTTGTGGCAGGCTCCTTGCATGAGTAACGTGACGGAAACCCGGTAAACGGAAACTCAATAAACAGTCGAAAGCCGCGCCATGCCCTCTCAACTCCCCGCCGTCACGCATCTGCAGCCCCTGGGCGTGCTTTTGCTGTTTTTCGTGGCGCATCTGCTGGTCGGCGTCGTCGCGCCCTATGTGCGCGGCTACCGCCCGCCGCTGCTGGCGTTGATGGAGATGGCGGGCGTCGCGCTCGAAAAACGCCTGAACCGCCCGGGGCGCAGCGGGCGGCAGCTGATGTGGCGCGGCCTCGGCGTCGCGGCGCTGCTGGGCGTCGCGGCCAGTCTTGCGGGGCTCGGCGTCGCGACGCTGGCGCAGCAACGCTACGGCTGGCTGGCGGAACTGGCGCTGCTGTCGGTCTGCGTTTCCGTCATGTCGCCCCTGAAAACCCTGCGCGTCGTGCTGCGCGCGCTGGAGAAGGGGGACAAGAAGCTCGCCGCCTTCGCCCTCGCGCCTTACGCGGAAGAAGACCTTTCGAACGCGGATGAATTCACGCTCGTGCGCAAGGCGCTGGAATTCGCGGCGGTCAGCCTGAACCGTTTCTGCGTCGCGCCGGTGATGTTCTTCGCCGTGCTGCAGCCGGTGGGGCTGGCGCGCATCGTCGCGGTGCTGGCGATGTACGAGATTTTCGGCGCGGCGGACCCCGACCGCCTGCACTTCGGCCGCGCGATCCGCAAGATCGAGCTCATCCTTAATTACATTCCCGCGCGCGCGACGGTTCTTCTCATGCTGCTCGCGGCGATCGTCGTGCCCGGCGCGAATCCGCTGCGCGGCTGGCGCACGGCGTGGAATCAGGCGCGATTCTACGCCCCGAAAAACAAGGGCTGCCTCGTCGCGGCCATGGCAGGCGCGCTCGGCGTGACCCTTGGCGGGCGGATACTGCGCCGCACCAATAACGTTATCGAAAATAAATGGATCGGGCCCGAGGGCAGTTCCGCGCAGACAGGCACGTCGGACCTGCAGCGGGGCGCAATGTTGGTGTTTGTCAGCTACCTGTGGCTCATTGTTATGGTTTCCGCGATTTTTCTCGCCGCGAATTTATTTTCATAAAAACGCTTTCCGGTTCTTTATGTGCGCCGCGTTTCCCTCTCTTGAAATTTTCTGTTGAATTAGCGGGGCCGGATTTAACTTGTATTCCATTTTTTACCTTTGACCCTTTTACAAAAAATGCTAGGCTTCCACTCGATCAAAAACGCCCGGATATTTTTCGCTGAAAACCATCGCCATCGACAGTGGCAAAGGGTGCGACTTGGTCGAAAATGCGTGTTAATCGTTTTTTAAACAAATCAGGCTAAGAACGCGATGAGCAACAGAGACCGGAGAAGATTCGAAAACATCTTGCGCGAACCCCTCACGCGCCACCGTCTCGTGTTGAACAGCAAACTTCGCGCCGCGCAGAACCCCGACCCCGACAACCAGCAGCCTTTCACGCTCGAAGACTTGAAAAACTTCATGGTCGGCATCCGCAACGCGACGCCGGAATTCCAGAGCGAAACGCTGAACGTGCTGGAAGCCGTCCAGACCGGCAAGGCGCCGCAGGAACCGAAATTCGACACGCCGGAAACCCAGCTCATCTGGGGCGCGGCGCTGGCGTACCTCACGCTCAACCCCGAGCAGAAAACGACCTGGGCCGTGCCGCAGGGCGACCAGCCGCTGCCGGCCGAAACGCCGCTGACGCAGACCGGCCTTTGGAACCAGATCGCCGGCACGCGCACGGCCTACGAAGAGCTGCTGTCCCACGCGCACCACGTGCGCGAAGCGCTGCGCGACAAGGACACGAAGTACGGCTGGGGCGACCCCGGCACGGGCTTCACCTTCAACCGCCAGAAGAACCTCATCAACATCGACCTGATGCAGAGCATGATCGTGGGCTTCGAGCACGCCCGCGCGGACGTCTATCGCGAGATCGGCCACTCCCTGCTCTCGGTCAGCTACCCCAAGCGCATGCAGCAGGTCTTCCGCGAAATGCAGCCGCTGCTGAAGAAGTCGCGCCTCGCGCAGATGAAGAAGGGCCCCCAGCTCAAGCCCGACGAATATAAAAAGCTGCGGATGCTCAGCGCCGAATGGCAGCTGCGCCACATGATGTTCGCCGCGGCGGAAGAAAACGTCACCAACCGCTTCGTCGCCAACATGGGCCAGCAGGTTCTGCAGGACTATGGCGTCTCGCTCAACAACACGGCGGTCACGCACCGCGGCGTGGGCCTGACCCGCGTGCCGCAGCAGGGCGCCTCGGACGAGCTGAAGCGCTACATGAACCTGTGCAACGCCGTCCAGCTCAGCTTCTTCCAGAACAACAAGCTGTTCGACGACACGGACGCCGGCTGGAACAACGTCGGCGTCGATCCCAACCTTGTGCGCAAGACCGACACGCTGGCGGGCCGCCCGGACGACCAGAAGGACGACGCGGACGGCATCGAGCACGAAGATTTCAAACACCTGCGCGAACTGTGCGGCGGGCCCAAGGGCCTTGAAAACCTGCAGCCCAAGCAGCACGAGCGCCTGTTCGGCTGGGCGAACCTCGCCAGCCGCGTGGAGCGCGCCGACAAGGACCGAAAGGACATCATCGAGCAGATCTGGCGCGAATACGGCGAAGAGCTGATCCAGCAAATCCTCCAGCAGGCGAACGACCAGGTCGATCAGCAGCTGAAGGAAGCACAGGAAAAACAGCAGCAGCAAGACGGCCAGGACGGTCAGGACGGCGAAGACGGTCAGGATCAGGATGGCGATCAGGACGGTCAGGACGGGCAAGATGGTCAGGACGGCCAGAGCGGCCAGAGCGGCGGCAAGCCCGGCAAGGGTAAGCCCCAGAAAGGCCAGAAGAACAAGAAGAAAAACAAAGACCGCAACAAGCCGCAGGGCGAGCAGCAGGATTTCGACGACGATGACGCGGACGGCGACGACGCCGACGGTCAGGACGGCCAGAAAGGCAAGCCGAAAAAGGGCGACAAGAAAGATAAAGGCGAAAAGGGCGAAAAGGGCGAAAAAGGCGACGAGCAGGATGGCGATCAGGGCGAAGGCGACGACGCCGACGGCGAGGATGCCGATGGTCAGGACGCCGAAGGCAAGGGCAAGGAAGGCCAGCTCGGCGCGGATGACGAGGACACCGTTCCCGTCGAAGGCGCCGGCGACATGCCCGCGCCCGACACCCCGACCGAAGTCCCCTCCGACGAGCTCGAGCCCGGCGACGGGCAGGGCAACGACGCGGATGGCGAAGGACAGGACGCCGACGGCGAGGGTCAGGACGCGGACGGCGAAGGCGATGATGCCGACGGCGACGACGGCATGACCGCCGAAGAGCTTGAAAAAGAGCTGCAGAAAAAAGAACAGGAAGGCCAGGATGCCGACGGCGAGGACGCCGACGGCGAAGGACAGGACGCGGATGGCGAGGGCCAGGACGCGGACGGCAAGGGCAAGCCCGGCAAAGGCAAGCCGCAAAAGGGCAAATCCTCCAAGCAGGCCGGCCACGGCAAGGGCAAGTCGCTGGGCGATCTCGCCAAGGAAGACTGGACGGATTACAACCGCCGCATCGCCGAGCTGGCCGGGCCGATCAACGCCGTGCGCAAGCTGTTCAAGGGCGTGCAGGACCGCCAGACGCAGCGCAAGCGCTCCATGGGCCCCTCGCTCGACATCCTGCCGGAAAACGGCGAGGTCAAGGACCGTTTCAACACCGAGGCGCACCGCAACCTCATCATCAAGAAGCGCACCGGACAGGTGGAGGAAAACGACCTCAAGCGCTTCCAGAAAGACGAAGTCAAGATGGTGCCGACCGAGATCGACATCGTCATCATGATCGACGGCTCGGGCTCCATGAGCGGCGTGCCGATGAACTCGGCGCTGCAGGCCGCGGCCATCATGTTCGAGGCCGCGTCGGGCAAGGACATGAAGATGAACGTCTATGTCGGCCTGTGGGGCGACGACAACCCGCCGATCATCATTTACCCCGGCGCCGACCGCATCGAGATCGGCAAGCAGATGCAGCGGGCCCGCCAAGGCCTGAATTCCGGGACGGATTTTGCCCCCGCCATTAAAAAGGTCGCGGAGACGATCGGCAACCAGCGCGGCAAAAGCGGAACCTTAAGCGGGTTCACTCACGTACTGATCATTTCCGACGGCGACATCTTCGATGTCGAGAAATCGAAGGAAAAGATTCAAACCATGTTCACCTATTCCGACAAGGTCACGTTCGACGCGGCCATCATCAGCCGGCCCGGGACGAACATGGAACAAATGGCCAAAAGCATCAAGGGACACAAGCCGTTCCAGGACGTTGGCGTTGCCGTCGGCAACGACCCCAACAAGGTGCCGATGGAGATTGTCGGGCTCTTGCTCGAAAAGGTCAGGAAGACCGGCAGTTTTGTCGCCATTCCGAATAGTCAGAAACGCCGAGCCATGAAAAAAGCTCACAACAAAATGGATCGCAAGCCATGAAAAAAGATAAAGTCCACCTGCTCGATAAAAAAATCAAGGATCTGACCGCGAAGGATCTGGAGAAGCTGGAAAAGCCCTTGGGGACTTCCGACCGCCCGTTCCCGATGTGGGGCACGCAGCGCATCGAGCATAACGGCCGCGCCGATCTGGAGCAGGTTCTCTCGGTTATTTCGGATGACACCTATCCCATGAAGGTCTATTCCGACCGTCCCTATAAAGAAGTCATCGCGCTGTCGTACTGCGACATGCCGGTGCCCTCCATGCTGCCGCTGTTCTTCGACGGGCTGGAGCGCCGCAAGCCGGAATCGACCAACCGCACGCAGATGATGATCGGCGACCCCGGCGCCGGTAAATCCTTCCTCGGCGCCCTGCAGGGCCGCCTGCGCACCGACCGCCCGATCGAGGTTCTCGACTGCGGCGGCAAGAACATGCGCGAGCTGCTGTTCGAAATGGTGCTGGACTTCGGTTCGGGCGACGCCCTGCCGAAATCCATCGACAAGCGCCTGCAGGCGGGCACGCTGGAACCCCTTTCGATGGGCCTGCTCAAGCAGCTCCCCGCCGAAGCGGTCTCGCTCGACAAGGACGGCCACGTCAAGTCGGTTGATTGGAACTGGCTGAAAACCGCCGGCGGCGACGAAGTCGAAAAATCCTTCGAAGTGCTGAAGAAGATCAGCAAGACCGAAGGCCTCGACAACGCGGGCGGCAACGCGCTGGGCATGAACTCCCAGTACGGCCCCCTGATCCGCAAATTCATGGCCGGCGAAGAGCTGGTGCTGGACGAGTACAACAAATCCCGCGAGGGCACGGACGACAACCTGCAGACCATCTGGCAGTTCTTCATCGGCGAACTGAAGGAATGCACGGTTGAAAACCCGCTGAAGAACAAGGACGCCACGTCGGGCCCGTCGGAATTCACCTTCCGCCGCGAAGACATGAAGGCCGGCTTCTTCATCACCCTGACCGGCAACAAGAACGAAGACGGCATCACCACGCGTTCGCTGAACAAGTCGGTCTATTCCCGTCTTTCCCCGCAGACCCTGCCGGATCCCGATATCATCGACTGGCAGCACCGTATCTGCCAGATGATGACCGGCCTGCCGGTTTCCACGCTCTACACGGCCTTCCGCGAACAGGCGGACAAGGATCCCGAAGCTTTCGGCGACTGGCTGATGTGGCTGCGCGAGACCAAGGCCGAAGTGGAAGGCACGCCGATTCCCGAGCTGCAGCAGACCCTGCTGTCGAACTGGAAGAACGTCGTGAACTCCTCCGAGAAGCTGGCGCGTTTCTACGACCGCTGGGCGGAAATGACGGACGCGGACAAGATCACCGCGAACGGCAACGCCGACCTCATCGAGGAAGTGGACGAGGAATACACCAAGAAAGAAGGCATCGACTTCCGCAAGATCAAGCAGCACCTCGAAGAGGCGATTCCCATCCGTCCGCGCATCCAGAAGGAAGACGCCCCGCGCGCCTTCAACACCAAGGCCTGGGACAAGATGCCCAAGCTCAGCGAGCCGGTGCCGGAAAACGTGTCGCTCAACTTCGGCACGCGCCTGACCGAGTTCCTGGAGCGAATGGTCTATGAAAAGACCGCCGCCGTGGGCAAGCACAACCTGTACAGCAAGCTGCAGAAATCCATGCAGGAATTCGCCCTGCGCGACATCACCCTGCAGGAAGGCGCCCGCTCACGCCAGCGCTCGGTCGAAGAGGATCTGAACATCAGCGCCTTCAACGACCGCGACCTGCACAAGCAGGCCAACATGGCGCGCAAGGTCTTCTGCGACTACCTGCGTCAGGTCAACCCGGAGATCAAGGCGACCGATGAAGAGATCATCACGCCCAAGGCCTTCTACGACACGCTGAAATACGTGGCGGAAAAGGACACGGCGCCGAAGAACGAAATCTTCGTCGCGAACCGCGACCCGGAAAGCATCTACCACGGCAAGCCGCTGGTCGAGGCCGTCATCAAGGACATCGCGGTCTATACCGCGCAGAACCTCGACGAACTCGACTTCACGCTCGACGACCTGGTCGGCCACGACGACTTCATCGCGTCGCTGGCGCTGCCCACCGTCGGCGCGAAGAACCTCAGCGCGGTCTGGGAGCAGAACATCCGCCTGATCGAGCCTTCGGAGCCCGCCAACGACACGGCGGCCGCACCCGACGGCACGGGCGTTCCCTCCGCGGGCGGTTCCATCCCCAGCTACGATGAATCGCTGCTGGTGGCGGAAAACCGTTCGGACAAGAAAATCGCGACCACCAGCGTTCAGGTCCTCTACAAGGACGCCGACGGCGAACGCCCGGTCTCGATCCACATCGTCCGCAACGAGGCGCGCAACAAGACGCTGGTCGTCAGCGAAAAGGCGCCGTCCAAGCTGCTGTCCGCCTTCAAGGAAGCCGGCATCATGCACGTTGACCGCAACGATCCCAACGCCGAGACGAAGGTGGAGGCTGCGCTGACCGAACTGACGCGCGGCATGGCCCCCTCGATCAACGCGCGGCTGGTTGATGCGTTCAAGTACCGCAACAACATCAACGTCGAACACCTGCAGGGCAAGGCCCCGCAGCTGGCCGAACTGCTCGTCGATAAGAAAGTGGATATGATGTTCCCGAAATACGTCATCCGCAAGAAATCGGCAGGCATGTAAGCCATAGGAAAATGTCATGCTCAACCCCGGCCCTGAAAGACACGTGATGTCAACGGATCTTCTGGACGAAGTCGCATCCGTCGCGGCGCAGAAAAAAGCCATGCAAGAAGGTGGCTGCAAGTTTCTGCCCCACGGCTGCCGCCTGTTCAGCATTCCGCAGGGCTGGGAGAGCAACATGATCCGCCGCGACAAGGGCGTGAGCACGTGCGAAACGATGCTCGAGCTCGAGGCGGCCGTGCAGGACGCCGGCGTCAAGGTGCTGTTCATTCCCGTGGACGCGCTGATGACGGACGAGGATATCGAGAAGATCTGCCAGAGGAACGGGGTTACCAAAACACTTTTCAAAGAGGTGAACGAAGCATGACCGGGGGACGTTACATCAAACAGGCCATCATCGCCGCGCTTTGCGAGCATCCTGACAAGGAAGCCTACGCCAAGCGCGCGTTTTCCGGGGACAATCTCGCCCCGCTGATGGATGCGCTGGCCGACGAGAAGAACAAGCTGACCAAGGAAGATTTCTTCACGCCTGACGATCAGGGCAAGATGATCATCGACACCGCCGGCTTCTGGAAGAACTTCGACAAGGTGCAGGAAATCATCGCCAAGGCCGGCGACAGCTTCCGCATGGACGATTTCACCCGCTCGATCTCGCCGCCCGACCGCGACGACGGCCGCACCATGCTTGACAGCGCGCGCCAGCACGGCGGTCTCGCCAAGCTGTTCAGCGAGCCGGTCTGGAAAGGCCGCTTCGACGAGATGGAGCGCCTGTGGTTCCGCGTGCCGGTGCCCGCGCGCCGCGACGTCTTCCGCAACGACGGTCTGCTCGACCCCAACCTCAAGCGCGACCTGCTGGCCGCCGAGGGGCGCGACATGCCCGAGGACAAGCTGGCCGCCGCCGGGTTGAACGCGGGCGACGTGCGCAACGCCTTCGTCGAGCGCGGCAACTACGAAGACCTGACCCGCAAGCTCGCCGCCGCCGGCGACTACCTGCGCAAGGATTACCTGCTGCTGCCCGACAGTTCGGGCGACACGGTGTTCTACTACCAGAACGCCTGGGACAAATACGGCGAGATCTCGAAAGACCTGAAAGCCCATGGCGAGCAGCTCGAGGTCGCGGATTTCATCCGCCAGCTCGGCTACCTGCCCAACGTGCTGAACCGCGCCGCCGAGCGCAAGGCGCTGGACAAGGTCTTCAAGTCCGACGAATGGGTCGATCGCCTGCCGGAAATGCTGGAGCTTTGGTCGCATGTCCGCGACGGCTGGAAAAGCTCTTTCCCCGCCAAGGAATTCGACGCCGCCTATGCGGACGCCGAAAGCAAGACCTACGCCAAGCTGGTCGATTTCGCCAAGTTCGAGAACAAGTCCGTCCTCGTCTCGCCGGTCGGCGAGAACGACGCGGGCAAACCCGTCCTGCCGCTGGGCCTGCGCGCCTTCTGGGAGAATTTCTCCGAGGTGCAGGCGCGCCTGAACGAGACGGGCGAGAAACTTACCGTCGCCGACCTGCGCAATCAAAGCGGCGAGATGGAAAACTCCTGCCTCATGAGCGCGGTGAAGTTCGGCCATTTCGAAAAGGTCATGGACATCTCCCGCAACGCGGGCGAAGCCGTCACGCTCGACGACTTCCTGTCCAAGGACCGCCACGGCAACACGATGCTGAACATTCTGGCCGAGCGCAACCAGCTCACGCAGGTGTTCAAGCCCGAGCTCTGGGCCGGTCGCGTCGCCGACATGAAAACGCTCTGGACCCATGTCCGCATCAACGACCGCTCGCAGGTCGATTTCCAGCAAGTGGAAGTCGCGGCCAAGCAGGCGACGCTGCAGATGCAGGTCAAGGACCGCTTCAAGCTCAAGCCGAAAAAGGCGGGGCCGAAGCAGCCGGGGCTGTAAGGTTTATTCTTCAGGATAAAATTTCAGGGATGCCTGTTTGAACAAGAGGCCGGGTTGCAAGACCCGGCTTTCTTGCTTTTACGCGCGCGGGTTCGCGTCAGGGGCGGCGGTCCGGGCGTTTTTCCGCTTCCGGCTTGTTGCCCGCCCCGCGCGCCGCATGCGCCGGGCTGAGATAAATGATCGGCGGCACCTGAAAATCATCCGCGTCATAGCGAACGGGTGCGCCTTCCATGTCCTCGACCTTGCCGCCCGCCGCCTCGACGATGGCATGGCCGGGAGCGACGTCCCACCATTTGCTGCGGCCGTTGCGGTTGACGGGGTTGAAGATGATGGCGGCGGCGTCGTTGTCCGCCACCTGGCAGATGCGATGGATGCCGGGCGCGCCGTCGATGCGCGCGGCATCGCCGAAAATTTTGGAAAGATAGCCCCTGACGAGGGGCATGTTCGCGCTTTTCTCGTTGATGACGACGCGGATGCCGTCTTTTTCCTCCGCGCGCGGGCCGTCCCCGCCGACGGGCAGGCGCAGGCCGTCCGGCCCGGTCTTGGTCGCCGTGCCGGGGCCGGCGCCCGAATACATGAGGTCGAAGGCCGGATGGTAAATGACGCCCAGCGCGACCTTGTTGTCGATGACGAGCGAGATGGCGACGACGAAGGCGCCTGTCTTGTTGATGAATTCCTTGGTGCCGTCCAGCGGATCGACCGTCCAGAAAGTGCCGCCGCTCACGTCGGGCCTGTCGCCCTTGGCCACGGCTTCCTCCGAGAGGATGGGGATGCCGGGGGTGAGCGCGGCGAGGCGCGGCAGGATGATGTCTTCCGCCGCTTGGTCCGCGTCCGTCACCGGGCTCTTGTCTTCCTTTATATAGACCTTGGCATCGCCGTGGTAATGCACGAGAATTTCGGCGCCGGCATCGCGCGCGATGTCCTCGACGTCCTTGAGCAGCTGTGCGGGGTCCGGCTTCTTCATAATGGACATTATATTTACATAGCGTTAAGAAACGGTCAATGGGCAGGATACGGGAAAATGGCGGCGATTAGCCAAAAAGATTCAATTATTTAGTTACTTGTATTGACGGCTCCCCTGAGGAAATTTATGCTGTATGTATTACCAAAATATATCATCGACGTCATCAATCGAAGTGTCAGGGATAGCTATGAAATCTGCTCTCAAACCAGCGCTCGAAAACCTGGACAAGGCGCTCGGCCGTCTTGAATCCGCATTGGACAAGAGCCTGCAGCAAGCCAAGAAGCAAAAGGTGGAACCGCAGCTCGACCTCAGCGCGCGCGACGAGCGCGAGGTCAACCGCAAGATCGCCGCGCGGCTCGACCAGACCATCGACCGTCTCGAACTCCTGCTCAGCGAGGATTAATAAATGTCGGAAGTCAACATCAGCATCAACGGCCGCATCTATGAAATCGGCTGCGACCAGGGGCAGGAAGAGCGCATTCAGGATCTCGCCGCCTATATCGACCACCGCCTGCAGCAGATCGCGCGCAGCGGCGCCGCCTACAACGACGCGCACCTCATGGTGCTGACCTCGCTGGTGCTGGCGGACGAGCTTTTCGACGTGCGCGAGCTGGCCAGCGGCGCGGCGCCCGCCCAGCAGCCGGCCCCGCAGAAGAAGGAACAGGCCGCCGAAGCAGCGCCGCCGGCGCTTTCCGAAGCGGAGGAAAAGGCCTTGATTCGCCTGCTGGACCAGATGACCAAGCGCGTCGAGGGCATCTCCCAGCGCGTTCAGGCGGCCTGAAAAGCGCATATAAAGCCGTTTAAAGGGCTTCTGGAAGCTCCAGTTATGCGTAAAAGGCATGACTTTTAACCCCTTTGGCCCTAGATTGTTTACCGGAAGGCGCTGCGGCGTGCGTCAGACAGCACTGTCCCTGAGGCCGATATCTATCGCTAGGGAGCTGTCTCTGGCCGGACCCTGGTCCGGTTATGCGGCGCCCACCTGTTTTAACAGGGCCTAGCGGATAATCCCGTCAACGGCGCTCGCGGCCCTTCCACTTTATTCACGGCACAGCCGAAAGGACGAGGCTTGCGGGCGACCGGACACCAGAGCAAGGACCAGCTGCGGCAGGACGCATACGAAAAGCGCCTGCAGCTTTCCGAAGCGCAGCGCGCGCAGGCTTCGGCGCAGATGACGGAAAACTTCCTGAAAAACGTGCGGCTGCCGGAAAAGGGCGCGGTGGTTTCCGGCTACATGCCCTTCAACGCCGAGATCGACGTGCGCCCGCTGATGACCCATTTGCAGGGCGAGGGATATACCTGCGTCATTCCGCATGTCAGGAAAGACCTCACCCAGCTCGATTTCCGCACATGGCGGCCCGACGCGCCCCTGCAGCGGAACATCTACGGCATCGAGGAAGCGGACCCGGACAATTCGGAGATATTGCTGCCCGACCTGATGATCGTGCCGCTCGTCGCCTTCGATGCGCGCGGCAACCGCATGGGCTACGGCTCCGGCCAGTTCGACCGCAGCTTCGCCGAGCTCACCAAGGTCAAGAAATTTTTCGCGGTCGGCGTGGCTTACGACAGTCAGCGCTATGAAGACGTGCCCATCGATGCGCACGACCATCCGCTCGACATGGTCGTGACCGATACGGCCGTCTATAACTGCCGGGAGAACAGGGCATGAGAATACTTTTTCTGGGCGACGTCGTCGGCCGCGACGCGCGCGACATGATCATCGCCAACATGAAGGACTACCGCAAGGCGCTCGCGCTCGACGCCGTCATCGTCAACGCGGAAAACGCGGCGCATGGTTTCGGCGTCACCTCGCAGATCTGCAACGACTTCTACCAGGCGGGCGTGGACTGCCTGACCACCGGCAACCACGTCTGGGACCAGCGCGAGATCATCTCCTACATCGACAAGGACCCGAAGCTGCTGCGCCCGCTGAACTACCCCGAGGGCACGCCGGGCAAGGGCGCCTGCATCATCCAGACGCCGCGCGGGGAGAAGATACTGGTCGCCAACGCCATGGCGCGGCTTTACATGGACGCGCTCGACGATCCCTTCGCCGCCGTGGACCGGCTGCTCAATTCCTACCGCCTCGGCAAGGACGTGAACGCGGCCTTCATCGACTTCCACGGCGAGGCCGCGAGCGAGAAGATGGCGATGGGCCATTTCTGCGACGGGCGCGCCAGCTTCGTCGTCGGCACGCATACGCATATCCCGACCGCGGACGTGCAGATATTGCCCAAGGGCACGGGCTACCAGACCGACGCCGGCATGTGCGGCAGCTATGACAGCGTCATCGGCATGGATACCTTCATCGCCGTCAACCGCTTTACCCGCAAGGTGCCGGGCGAGCGCCTGCGCCCCGCGCAGGGGCCGGTGACCTTGTGCGGCGTCATCGTCGATGTGGACCCGAAGACCGGGCTTTGCGTGAAGGCGGAACCTTTCCGCACCGGCGGGCGGCTGGCGCAGACCCATCCGAATCCGCTGGCGCAGGCCTCGTGACAGCCGCTATATTCGTGAAGGTGCAAGCATGGAGAGCGAGATGACGGAACAAGAAACGACGACGAGCCCCGGCAAGCCCTTTCCGTGGCGGATCTTCATCACGGTCTGCCTCGTGTTGCTGGCCATGGTCGGCGGGGCGATCGTCACGCAGTACGGCGCTGCGCCGAAGGACGATTACGACAGCGGGCTGCCGGTCGAAAAAGTCGTCGTCCACATGAAAAACGGCGACAGCCATGCCTTCGACCTCGAAGTCGCGCAGCGGCCCATCGACCTTGAAATCGGGCTGATGTACCGCAGGCAGATGGACCCCGACCACGGGATGCTGTTCGAGATGGGCACGGACCCGCAGGTCACGCGTTTTTGGATGAAGAACACCTATCTGCCGCTCGACATGCTTTTCGTGGATAAGCACGGCAAGATCGTCACCCTGCACGCCAATGCCGTGCCGCTTTCGACGACAGGGATATCGTCGGAAAAGCCCGTCACCGCCGTCATCGAAATCAACGGCGGCCGCGCCGCGGCGCTGGGCATCAAGCCGGGCGATACGGTGGAACACAAGTATTTCCAGTGATTTGACGCCCCGCCGCCAGTCATTATGTATATGAAAATTCATTGCTTTTTCAGGGCAAAGCCTTTATATACAATCGAACAAGTCGGAGTGTAGCGCAGTCCGGTAGCGCGCCTGTTTTGGGAACAGGATGTCGGGGGTTCAAATCCCTCCACTCCGACCACTTGAAAAACAACGATAAACGGAAAACCCCGGGGGATACCGACGGTCATGAAAGCCAGAATTTTCAAACCCGCGAAAAACGCGATGCAGTCCGGCCAGGCCAATACCGAGCATTGGCTGCTGGAATACGAGCTGGAAACCGCCCGCCGCCCGGAACCGCTGATGGGCTGGGTCGCCTCCGGCGACACGCTCAACCAGGTCCGCATGCGCTTCGACAGCAAGGAGGCCGCCATCGCCTTCGCCGAGCAGGAAGGCCTCGATTTCTCCGTGACCGAGCCGCACAAGCGCAAGATCGTCGCCCGCAGCTACCTCGACAACTTCAAGTACCGCCCGTACGAGGAAGAAAAATAGGCCGCGCTTTCCCCTCCGCGCACAGCCAATGCTTAACGAAACATTAAAACAGGCCGTGTTATATTTTTCTTGGGAAAATGTAACGGGA
The DNA here is from genome assembly GCA_016124645.1 of Alphaproteobacteria bacterium. Taxonomy (GTDB): domain Bacteria; phylum Pseudomonadota; class Alphaproteobacteria; order Micavibrionales; family UBA2020; genus WGNE01. Next base: position 5,394 of record WGNE01000023.1, on the reverse strand, counting down.
AATCCTTTGCATGGACGAGCTTGCAAGCGAAATCAAAGGCCGCCTTCAGGAATGTCGCGACAACATCGGGCGGCCCGATTACATGCAGTCGCCGAAGCCGAACCTCATCTCGCGGTTCATGAATTCCCTCGGGCTGGGCTCGGGCGGTTCCGGCCGCATCAGCGGGCAGTATCTGGCCGAAAACAAGGCGCAGCTTTTTGATGATTGCTGGCAGCCCGCCGTCCAGTTCGAAAAGCAGACCGGCATGAAGGGCATCGCGGGCCAGTACAACCTGCCCGAAGGACTGACGCCCAAGGACCTGCAGAACTATTCGCTGCTGACGAGGCTTTCCGCAGGCACGGGCATGATCTCCGAGGCGCAGGCCACCGGGCGGCTGGACGAGGTCGTCGCCGCGCTTTCCGGGCGCAACCCGCAGCTTGAAACACTGAAATACGACCGCAACAACGCAGGCGCGCTGAACGCCGTCGTCAACGGCGTGGCCAGCGGCTTCAACACCAGCGACATCCAGTGCTATCTCGACGGCGCGTCGCAGGACGCGTCCTATACGCAGACGCTCGGCAAGGTTCAGGGCAAGCTCGGAAAATCGCTGGGATGGGTGCCCTCCGCCGAAACGCTGAAAAACGTGGAAACGCAGATGTTTCCGACCACCGCGCCCGCGGGCCCGGGCGTCAAGGCGGCGGTTTCATCCGGCGCGGGGCTCCCGAGAAAAGGCTGAAACACGGCGGATTTCCTTGCCGGACGGTCCTGCCGGATTGCGCTTCTCCATAAAATCGGCTATAAATTTCCTGAAATATAGTTTCAAAATGTGCCCGTAGCTCAGCTGGATAGAGCAGGTGCCTTCTAAGCATCAGGTCGGGGGTTCGAATCCCTCCGGGCACGCCAACCCCTAAACACCTCAGTCTTTTGAGGCCTCTAAATTTAAAGGAAGATACTAGTGTATCTGATGTATGTTGATGAAAGCGGGGACACAGGTCTTAGTAATTCGCCGAGTAACTATTTTGCTTTATCTGGCATTGTTGTGCACGAGTTAAAGTGGAGAGATCTAGTAAACGATTTACTTTCTATTAGAAAATATCTTAAGTCAAAATATGGGATTGGAATGCGGGAGGAAATTCATGCCGCTGAATTCTTGAGACGCTCACATCCTACAGCGTTGCCAAAGAATATTAGATTGCAAATATTGCGAGATAATATCCGTGGTCTATCAGGTCTCGATTATATTTCCATTACAAATATAGTTATCAGCAAGCAAGGTAAGCCAGCTGGATATGATGTTTTTGGAAATGCTTGGAGGGCACTTTTTCAAAGGTTTGAAAATACATTAAACTATAAAAACTTTCCTGGCCCTGCTAACTCACAGGATCAGGGGATTGTGTTTTGCGATGACACTAGCGGTAAAAAATTAAACCAGCTTATTAGGCGGATGGCAGTTTACAATCCAATACCTAATATGGGCGGGACAGCATATAGGCAGCTTCCTTTACGTGCAATTATTGAAGACCCCAATATGAGGAACTCGAAAGAAAGTTTGCCGGTTCAGGCAGCTGATATATGCGCTTTCATGCTCTATCAACATATTGACCCAAATGCATACGTTCGTAAGAAAACAGGTCATGGATTTTTTCACGTGCTAAAGCCAATCTTGAATACTAGAGCTAGCAACAAAAATCCCTTTGGCATCGTGATGCTTTAAAATAATAAGGGGGAGCTTGCGCTCCCCCGGTGCAATCCTACTTATAGGATGAGCCCATGTTCAGATTACAAACTTAATATAACGTAAAAAGAATAATTTTGTATATACTGGAGAAGTGCAGTTTTAATTATGTATATCAATTAACTGTTTTTATTGGAAAAATTTTATATTTCAATTTTTTATTCAGGTTGTACTTGAATAGATTAGGTGCCTTCTAAGCATCAGGTCGGGGGTTCGAATCCCTCCGGGCACGCCATTTTCTCAAGCAAACCGCGCCTCAATCCGCCCCGTCTCCAGCCCGCGCCAGTTCTTTTGCGCGGGGAAGGCGAGGGGGCGGGTGGCGGCGAGCGTCTTGTCGTCGGCCAGCTTGTGTTTTTCCAGCAGGGCGTGCAGCGCGGCGTGGCTGGCGCGGGCGGCGCCGTCTTCGGCCTTCAGGGCGATCACGCGGTCCTTGCCGGGGATGAGGGCGATGAAGACGCCTTCGGCCCCGCCCTTGCTGGCGATCTTGCCTTGCGCCGCCGTCATCAGCACCGTATCCATCCGCCCCGTGCCGCCGACGAGGTCGGGGTGCTCGATCATGGCCTGAAAAATATGGCGGCAGGCGGTGCCGCGGATGATGCCGAGGTTGTCCGGCCGCATGAAACGCGCGAAACCGGCGGCGAGGTTTTTCAGCGGCATGGCCGGGTTGGGCGCGGAGCAGCCGTCGATGCCGCAACAGGCGGGAGTGAGCGTCTTGCCGCACATGTCGCCGATGGCGGAAAGGATTTTCTGCTGCACCGGATGCTGCGGCAGGGTATAGCCGCGCGCGGGCGCCTCCAGGAATTTCGCCAGCGTCAGCATCCCCGCGTGCTTGCCCGAGCAGTTGTTGTGCAGCGCGGAGCCTTCCTCGCAGGGCTTGCCGTAGGGCGGGTGCGCGCCGCATTCCAGCGCTTCTTCGTCGAAGCCGATACGCGCGAGCCAGCTTGCGACCGCGCTTGTGTGTTTTTCCTCTCCGCTGTGCGAGGCGCAGGCGAGGGCGATTTCGGCGTTGCTCAGCCCCGCGTCCTCCGCCGCGCCGCATTCCACCATCGCCAGCGCCTGCAGGGGCTTGAGCGAGGAGCGCGGATAGGTCAGCCGCGTGCTGCTGCCGTAGCGCGTCACGATCTTGCCGTCCCCGTCCATGATGAGGGCGTGGATGAGGTGGCTGCTCTCCATCGCCGTGCCGCGGATGACGTCGATGAAAAGGCTGGGCGTTTTGGGCATGTCGGAGGCTTTCGGGGCAAAAAATGAAAGGGGATGCAAGCCAGATTATCCTTTGTTTTTAACGGAGAAAAGGGTATTAAGCGTAAATCTTCCGCCTGATTGCTTGTCATATTGCGTTCAGGCGGTCATACTGTAGGACATGCAGAAGAAAGAGAACACATCCATGAAACGCCACGGCGTGGTCATCCGGCCCGAGGGGAACCTCGGCGCCACCTTCAACCCCGGCGCGGCGCGCGATGCGGGCGGCAAATTCGTGATGCTGGTGCGCTCGGTGCCCAAGGGCTACCAGAAGATCGGCGACATCAACCAGTTCGACGACAATTACACCTCCCACCTCAGCCTGTGGGAATCGGACAGCCCGGAGAAGGGATTCCGGCTCGTCAACGAGGCGGCGATCAAGCCCGACCAGCCCTTCGACCAGTTCGGCGCGGAAGACCCGCGCATCACGAAAATTGGCGACAAGTATTACATTTTCTATACCTCCCTCGCCAAGGGGCTGGCCCAGCCGGACGCGGACGACGGCATTCGCATCGCCATGGCCAGCACGAAAGATTTCAAGACGTTTGAAAAGCACGGTGTCATCGGCCCCGACCGCCGCTCGAAAGCGGGCATCGTTTTCGAAAGCGCGGGCAAGAACTATTTCATGTGGAAGGACGAGGCGCATCAGGAACGCACCATGCTTTCTCCCGCGCCGGACGACATCGAGGACGCGCAGGCCTGGAAGGATTTCTGGACGACGCGCGACATCGAGAAGGACCAGCTGCTCGGCCCGCAGGACAACGGCTATGAAGCCCACGGCATCGAGCCCGGCGCGCCGCCGATCGAGACGGAGGACGGCTTGCTGCTGGTCTATTCCAGCATCTCGGACGATTTCAAATGGACCATCAGCCTGATGCTGCTGGACAAGAACGACCCGACGAAAATCCTCGCGAAGAGCGAGGCGCCCTCCCTGAAGCCCGAGGCGGATTACGAAGTGACGGGCGATGTGAACAACGTCGTCTTCCCCTGCGGCGCGCTCATCGACAAGGGGCGGCTGTACGTCTATTACGGCGGGGCGGATACGATCTGCGCCGTGGGCAGCGAAAGCATGGCGAACGTGCGCGCCGCGCTCAAGCCCTTCCGCGACAACCCGGTGCCGCGCAAGCCCGCGCCCTAATCGTTTTCAGATGCAAAGAAAAAAGAATAATTATTCGTTGCCCGTCATGCCGAAGGCGCTGAGCGGCAGGTAGCGCTGTTTCAGCTGGTCTTTCTCCAGCTCCTTGGCCATCTCCGCGCTCTTCTTCGCCTCGCTTTTCTGGTCTTCGGCCAGCTTGTCCGCCATTTGCGCGCTCGCCTCTCCGGCGGCTTTCTGCTCCACGGCGAGTTTCAGGGCCATCTCGGCGCTGTCCTTTGCAATCCGCTTTTGGTCCACGGCCAGCTTCGCGGCCAGTTCCGCGCTTGCCTTGGCTTCATTCTTTTGTTCAGCGGCCAGTTTCACGGTCATCGCCGCGCTGTCTTTCGCGATGCGTTTCTGGTCCACGGCCAGCTTGTCCGCCAGCTGCGCGCTTTCTTTCGCCGCGACTTTCTGTTCGGCGGCCAGTTTCACGGCCATTGCCGCGCTGTCCTTCGCGATGCGTCTTTGGTCCACGGCCAGCTTGTCCGCCAGTTCCGCGCTTTCCTTCGCCGCGACTTTTTGTTCGGCGGCCAGCTTCACGGCCATCGCCGCGCTTTCTTTCGCGATGCGCTTCTGGTCCACGGCCAGTTTTTCCGCCAGCTGCGCGCTGGCCTCGCCCGCGGCCTTCTGATCGACGGCCAGCTTTTGCGCCATCTCGGCGCTGTCTTTTGCAATCCGTTTCTGGTCGGCCTGCAGCTTCGTCATCATTTCCGCGCTTTCACGGCCGGCTTCTTTTTGCTGTTCGTGCAGCTTGTCCATCATCTGCGCGCTTTGCTCGCCCGCGGCCTTTTGCTTCACGGCCAGTTTTTGCGCCATTGCCGCGCTGTCTTTTGCAATCCGTTTCTGGTCTTCCTTCATCCGCTCTTCCATTTCGCGGGAAAGGCGGCGTTCCTTAAATTGCCCGGGGTTGAAGGGGCTGGGGGGCAGGTCGCTGCCGTCATCCGCCGCGCGGGCGGCAAGGGGCAGGGCCAGCGCGGCCAGAAAACCGGCGCAGAGGCAGGCTGAAAGCGATTTTTTCATGAAGGTCTTTGTGGTCATGGCGGCAAAAATCCCCGGCTGCTTGGCTTGCCGTTCATTCTAGCGGCAAGCGGGGGCGATTGGCCAGCCCGCTGTCCCGCGCGGGGCATGATTCTGCGCATCTTCTCGTATGCACCGGGCCTGCGCCGGACCGCGGAACGGATTTAATATTTTACATAAAGTATAAAAGTTAGGGGACTGAAATAACTAAGAAAATAATGGAATACCAACAATTTAGGCAAAATTTTAATCATATTTTGCAATATGTTAAATCAATTTCTTTACAATG
>WGNE01000003.1 GCA_016124645.1 Alphaproteobacteria bacterium | reverse complement strand
CCGTCGTCGTTTTCCGGTCCGGCCAGCATGGCGTTGGCCACGATGCCGGCGCTTTCGCGGATCTTGTTCTCGATCTTCGCGGCGACTTCGGGGTTGTCCTTCAGGTAGCGGCGGGCGTTTTCACGGCCCTGGCCGATGCGCTCGCCGTCGCAGGAGAACCAGGCGCCCGATTTTTCCACCACGCCGGCGTTGACGCCGAGGTCGAGGATCTCGCCTTCCTTGGAAATGCCTTCGCCGTACATGATGTCGAATTCGACGACGCGGAAGGGTGGGGCCATCTTGTTCTTGACGACTTTCACCTTGGTCTGGTTGCCGACGATGACGTCCTTGTCCTTCAGCGAGCCGATGCGGCGGATGTCGAGGCGCACGGAGGCGTAGAACTTCAGCGCGTTGCCGCCCGTCGTCGTTTCGGGGCTGCCGAACATGACGCCGATCTTCATGCGGATCTGGTTGATGAAGATGACGATGGTGCGCGACTTGGAGATGGAGGAGGTCAGCTTGCGCAGCGCCTGGCTCATCAGGCGGGCTTGAAGCCCCATGTGGCTGTCGCCCATTTCGCCTTCCAGCTCGGCGCGGGGCACGAGGGCGGCCACGCTGTCCACCACCAGCACGTCGAGAGCGCCGGAGCGCACCAGCGTATCGGCGATTTCAAGCGCCTGTTCGCCGGCGTCGGGCTGGGAGATGAGCAGGCTTTCCACGTTGCAGCCCAGCTTGGCCGCATAGGAGGGGTCGAGCGCGTGTTCCGCGTCGATGATGGCGCATTGGCCGCCGGTCTTCTGGGCCTGCGCGATGACCTGGAGGGCGAGGGTGGTCTTGCCGGAGCTTTCCGGCCCGTAAATTTCGATGATCCGTCCACGGGGGAGGCCACCCACGCCCAAAGCGATGTCGAGCCCGAGCGAGCCGGTGGAAACGACCTCCACCTCCTGCGCGCTGTCGCTGCCGAGCTTCATGATTGAACCTTTGCCGAACGCGCGCTCGATCTGGCCGAGAGCGGCGTCGAGCGCCTTTTGTTTATCTGCTGCGTTCATTTCGTTTCCCTGTGGACGAAGAGATGTGACGGATGACATGTGATTTCCCCTTTCTTGTCTCATGAATTGCGAATGTTGATCAATCGAAACTTACGAATCCAAATGTACGCCTTCTGTTCCAGATTTACAAGAACAAAAAAGAACAAAAAAAGAACATTTACATATCCAGAATGTTAACCAAATTTTGTTACCATAAGCGTGCCGACCTGTGTCGGCGTCACGCCGCGCGGGAGACGCAATGACCGATTTATCAAGCAATATCATGGACCAGCAGATCGTCGATGGCGAGCTGCAAAAGCCCATCGAGATCGACAAGGAGATGAAAAGGCTCTACGGCGCGGAGCCGGACGGCACGGAACAGGCCGTGCAATACACCCTGCGCGACCGCTGGATCATCACGCAGGAGCTCGACCGAATCTATCGCCTGATGACCAAGGACCTCAAGCCGCGCGAGGAAGGCAAGCCGAAAAAATTCTACATGACGGCGGGCGGCCCCGGCGCGGGCAAGACGGTGCTGGTGCGCGCGATGCAGGAAAACGGCGGCCCGCTCTCGCAGGCGGTGCATGTGGACCCGGACGAGGTGCTGAAAAGCTTCAAGCCCTACCGCGACATGGTGAACGGCATGGGCGGCTCCGACGCGGCGCGGGCCATGGCCTATACCTACTGGCGCTGGGCCTCGGTCTATATGGCGAACACCATCATCAACAAGCTTTCCGCCGACGGGCACGACATCGTCTTCGGCACCACCGGCACCAGCCCGGGGATGCCCAAGATATATTCCGCGGCCAAGGCGGCGGGCTATGAGACCCACGTCATGATCTGCCACGCGGGCGAGGGCGTGCGGCTGGACGGCGTGGCGCAGCGCTTCGCGCAGGAACGCCGCTTCACGCCCGAGGAAGACGCGAAGAACAAGGGCAACAGGATGTTCCCCGAAATGGCCACGGTGCATTTCGCCAACGCCGACCACGTGAGCTTGTATTGGCGCGGCGGCAACGCGCCGCCCGTTCTGGCCGCCGAAAGCGCGGAGGGCAAGATCATCGTGCAGGACGACGCCGCCCGCAAGGCCTTCGAGACCGAGCTGATGCTGCGCAAGCCCGATTCAACCTGGGCCCAGCTCGTCGATGCCTACGAGAAAAGATTCAAGAAACCTTCCACCATGGCGCCGAAGCTGGCGCAGTGACCTCGCCGCGCACCGCGTGCTGACCGCGCCGGTGGAGGGCACGGTGCAGCAGCTCGCTATCCATACCGTCGGCGGGGTGGTGACGCCCGCGCAGCAGCTCATGGTCATCGTCCCCGCGGATGCGCGGCTGGAGATCGAGGCCATGATCCAGAACAAGGACATCGGCTTCGTGCATGAAGGCCAGAAGGCGGAACTGAAACTCGAAACCTTCCCCTTCACCCGCTACGGGCTGCGCCACGGCACGGTGCTGGACATCAGCCGCGATGCCGTCACGCCGCAACAGCAACAGCCCGCGCGCGGCAACACCGCCGGCGGCGCGGCCACCACCACGCCCCCCGCCGCGAAAGACAGCCTGTACAAGGCGCGCATCAGCCTCGACATACCGAGCATGAATGTGGAAGGCAAAACCATCCCGCTCACCCCCGGCATGACCGTCACCGCCGAAATCAAAACCGGCAAGCAACGCATCCTCGACTACCTGCTCGACCCGCTGTTGCGTTACAGGGACGGGAGTTTTCATGAGAGATAAGTGCGGATGACATCGCGTATGGAAATGAGGAATTTGGCATATGCGTGTAGAAACGAAGGCTTTTGCAATCGAAGGGTGTTTAGCGTTTGACGGTCAACGGAAATGATGGTGAGATGATGCGGCCAGTGATTCATCAGGGGGGGTAGATGGTGGATAAATTAAAAAACAACCGGGTTTTAACGGTGATCGCTTTTGTCGTCGGCGTGGGGATTGCCAGCGCCGCGTTTCTGCATTGGCGTGCCAGATCGGAGCTACAGCCGCTTCCTGCGCATAAGTTGACGCAGAAAGACATGTATGAGGGAGCGATTAAATATTTTGACTTCGAATTCTTCGCAATGTTGAAAGGGTCTTTCGATAGTGCTGTCAGGGAACACCGCATCAGTCTGGACGAGTTGGACAAGCTGGATTTCACCCAGCCAGGGGAAAAGGGTTTCAGCACCAATCCACAATACGAGATTTTCAACCCCAAAAGCACCAGATTTGTCGTCAAAATTCCAGATTACGAGCTGAACGGTTCTTTAAAAGCCATCAGCAATGAAGACAATCCCCGTCTCAGGTTCAATATTCGCCGCTATCCCACGGCATATGACGGCGTGATCGGGGAATGCATTGATGTCATCATGCCTGACATCAAAAGAGAAGTGTGCGAGATGGAGGGGCACGTTCCGGGGCCCGCTGTTCCAAAGTTTGGTGATATGTCGCTGGTCTTGCCATCAAAGACTCCCATCGTTGTCCACGGATTGAAGCGGCAGGGCTGCCTTGAGCTACCGGACGGCAAAATTTACGACGTGAGATGCGCTTTCTCCAGAATGCGGAAAGAGGGTGATAGCGACTGGTTCCAGTTCAAGGATTTGAATCAGAAGCTGAAGGAATAGCATCTTTGTGACAGAAAGGCCCAAAGGTAGAGACCTGAAAAGCTGGATATTGTTTGGCTTGTTACTAACTATCCCTGTTTTTCTTGCGATACTTTTCGCACTCCTCGCTTTTAAATACTGAGTAAATATATGGCTAGAACAGATTTTCCAAAGAAGATGAAAAGCAGAAAGCTGAAGATCGCAATTGATGTATTGGCGGTTAGCTGTCTTTTTTTTGCATTCATTGTTGGACCTATATGGACACTTTATCATCCGGGGCCGACCGACCATAGTAAGCCTATGCCTATAATGATGATATTATTTATAATAGATTTGCTATTCTGCCTGCCTGCCCTTGTGTGGCTTTTTCTCAGTTATCCTAACAAGAAACTGCTTGATCGCAGATATCGCACGCGAGCCTTTTTCGTTTTATTTTTTCTTTACTACACGGGCTATCTTATCTGTAAAAACACAATAGGAAAATAAGATATGACGAACAGCGTTTTTGCAACGGTTTTTGAGTTTCTGACGGGGGCTACTGACACATTGAGCGGTGATAGTGGTGGGCCGATTAAGGATGTTAATACATCCTTACAGCTTGCAACGGCTTCTGCGGGTCTGGTCGCATCGAAGTCTCCTGTCGCAGGAAGTCTTATTGCAATTGAAGCGGGAGGTGTAGGATTTGTTAGCCAAGCTGTTGCCACGGTTAACGACTATGAGATGAACAAAAGCCAAGGGGACCTCTTTGTTGATGGGCTAACAATGCTTGGGGACGCCTCTGTTTTTGTGGGTGGTTTAACCGAGCTTGCAATAGCTATGGCCCCCCCACTTGCACCTGTTCTTGAGCCTCTTTCCAAGGCGCTACAATTCACTGGCAGTTTTGTTACATTTACGTGCGCAGTAGCTGATCGCGAACAGATTTCTAATGCTGTAACAAAAGAATATCAAAAAGCCGGGGCTGAAATTCATGCCATTATACGAAATCAATGGGGTCGGAGTAAGTTGAAAAAATATTATTTCGGCGTTTCAGCTTGAGGAGGTTTTAATATGGCGCGTCGTCCGCGTTTTATTGTCGAGAAGCAGCCGCACCACATCGTGCAGCGCGGGCACAGCCGCGCGGCGGTGTTTTTCTGCGAGGACGACTATTCGTATTACCTCGAATGCCTGCAAGGCGCGGCGGAGCGTTACGGCTGCGCGCTGCACGGCTGGTGCCTGATGACCAACCACATCCACCTGTTGGCGACGCCGGAGACGAAGACGGGGCTGTCCTCCATGATGCAGATGATCGGGCGGCTTTACGTGCGCCACGTCAACAAGCGCGAAAGGCGCAGCGGCGCGCTGTGGGAGGACCGCTTCAAGGTCTCGCTGGTGGGGGCGGAGGATTATCTGCTGGCCTGTATGCGCTATATCGAGATGAACCCCGTGCGCGCCCGCATGGTCAAGAAGCCGGAAGATTACAAATGGTCGAGCCATGCCGCCAACGCGCTCGGCGTGCTGGACGCGGGCGCGGTCGTCACGCCGCATCCGCTCTACCGGGCGCTGGGCGATACGTGGGAGGCGCGGCAGGAAGCCTATCGCGCCCTGTTCGGCCGCGTATCGGGCACGGAGGAGCTGGAGCGCATCCGCGTGGCCATTCAGGGCAACTGGGTGCTGGGCAGCGATGAATTCCGCGAAAAGATGGAGCGCAAAACGAAACTGGCCGCCCAGCCCGCCGACAAGGGCGGCGACAGACGCAGCCGCCTGTTCAGGCGCAAGCCGGGTGGCCGCGCGCGCGAAGCGGCTTGAGGCGCGGCCCCGTCGCCCGAAACCCCCTCACTTATCAATGACCTCTTTCACCTTCGTCGCCAGTTGTTTCAGGGTGAAGGGTTTGGGCAGGAAATAGACGTCGGCGCCGAGGTGTTCCTTGAAGCGGTCCTCGGCGTAGCCGGAGATGAAGATGATCTTGATGTCCGGGTATTTTTCCTTCACCTGCTTGGCCAGCGTGGTGCCGTCCATTTCCGGCATCATCACGTCGGTGATGAGGATCTCGGGCTCGATCTTCTTTTCTTCCAGCAGCTGCAGGGCGGTTTCGCCGCCCGGCGCGTCCAGCACCTGGTAGCCCTTGTTGGACAGGGCGCGCGCGCTGAAGGTGCGCACCGCGTCCTCGTCCTCCACCAGCAGGATGCGCGCGGAGCCGGTGAGGTCGCTGGTGACGGGTTTCTCCGGCTCGGCGGCGGGCTTTTGCTCCGTCTCGTTCTCGGTATAGCGCGGCAGGTAGATGGTGAAGGTCGTGCCCTCGCCGAGGGCCGAGTTGACGGAGATATGCCCGCCCGTCTGGTGGACGATGCCGTGCACGGTCGCAAGGCCGAGCCCGGTGCCCGCGCCCACTTCCTTGGTCGAGAAGAAGGGCTCGAAGATGCGGGCCATGATCTCGGGGTCGATGCCCGTGCCCGTGTCCTCCACCTCCAGCACCGACCATTCGCCGGGCGGCAGCACGTCGTCGCTGCCCGAAAGCTTCAGCCCCTCGCCGTTGATGAGCCCGTGGGTGCGGATCATCAGCTTGCCGCCCTGCGGCATGGCGTCGCGCGCGTTGACGGCGAGGTTGATGAGCACCTGCTCCATCTGCCCCTGATCGGCGCGGATGAGGCTGATGTCCGACGAATGCGAGACGTTGAGCTCGATATTCGCGCCGATGAGCCGGCGCAGCAGGTGCGACAATTCGCTGAGAACTTCCGAGAGGTCGAGCACCCGCGGCTGCAAGGTCTGCTGGCGCGAGAAGGCGAGAAGCTGGCGCACGAGGTTGGCGGCGCGGTTGGCGTTTTGCTTGATCTGCATAATGTCGGCGAAGGAGGGGTCGCCCGGCTTGTGGCGCAGCAAAAGCAGGTCGCAAAAGCCGATCATGGCGGTCAGCAGGTTGTTGAAGTCGTGCGCGATGCCGCCCGCCAGCTGGCCCACGGCCTGCATCTTCTGCGACTGGGTGAACTGCTTTTCCAGCTTCTTCTGCTCGGTCAGGTCGATGAAGTGTACGACGAAGTTGTCGCCCGAGCGGAACTTGCGCGCGTAGATCTGCGCGATGATATCGACCGAGCCTTTCAGCGGCACCTCGATATAGGCTTCCGCCTGCTGGCCGCGGGACAGATGGCGCAGCCATTCCTCCGCCCTTTGCTGCGCGTCCTTGTGCACGAAGTGGAACAGCGGCTTGCCGTTGATGGCCTCGACCGGCAGGCGCAGCATGGCGGAAAGGGTCTGGTTCGCGTCGCTGACCGTGCCTTGGGATGTGAGCATGCAAATGCCCACGGGCGCCTCCTCGAACAGGCGCTCGAAGCGGTCCTCGGACTCGCGCAGGGCCTGCTGCATCTTCTGCTCGGTCGTCAGGTCATAGACGATGGAGCGCGAGATGATGCGGCCTTCCTCGTCCTGCGTGATGGAATGGGTGATGGCGGCCTTGAACATGCGCCCGCCCGCGCCCTTCATTAAAAGCTCGCCGTGCTGGTGGAAGCCGCCGCCCTCGAAGCAGTCGTAGGGCTTGGCATCGACGGGCGGGTTGACCATGAAGTCGTGCAGCCGCGTCTTGCCGATGAGCGTCTTCGCATCCGCGCCCAGCAGCCGCAGCAGCGTGTCGTTGGCGAACTGGAACTTGCCGTCGGCATCGACGGTGAAGAAGCCGACGGGCGCGTTGTCGGTGAAGTCGCGCAGCTTCTCGCGCTCCTCGCGGATGGCGGCTTCCATCTGGTAGCGGTGGGTGATGTCGTCGAACCGCCAGTGGATGTACCCCGGCCAGCCGAGGATGAACTGGCAGGTCACCTGCAGCCATGCGGGCTTGCCGCGCAGCTTCGTCTGCATCTCGGTCGTGGCGGAGCCGGCGGGGGCGGCCTTGTTGCGCAGCTCGTCCAGCGCATGCTCGGTGCGGCGCTCGTCCTCGAACAGGCGGGTGAAGGCGGCCAGCGAGGGCTCGCCCATCCCCTCCACCATCTTGTCGAAGCGGGTGTTGGTATAGATGGTCTTGCCCTCGGCATCGGTGATGGCGCGGGCCTCGGCGCTTTTTTCCAGCACCTCGGTCAATATCTTGCGGCTGCGGTCGGCGGCGTTGTAGCTCTTGTTGATGAGCAAGACGCCCACGCCGCCCAGCAACCCGTAGAAATAGATGACGACGAGCGAGGGGCCGATGGCGTGGTGGGTGAGGAAGAACAGCACCAGCAGCGCCATGAAGCCGTAAACCGCGCTGAGCAGGAAGAGCAGGACGGCCTTGATGTTGCGCTTCGAGCCCAGCCGGTTCTCGTTTTCCGGCTGTTTTTCGATGAAAAGGTTCGTGCTGTGTTCTGTCGGCGTGGTCACGACGTCAATCCCCTCGCGGGCAATTTCCCCATGGAAGCTATTCTAGCCCGTACCGCCCTGTTTTAACAGGTGGAATTCGGGCCCGGCGGGCCGAATTCAGGGATTGTACATGTTCATCAGGCGGCTTTTGACGCTGGTGGGGTCGTTCATGGTGCTGTCCCAGATGACCCGTGAGCCGTCCGCCGACCACATCTCGATTTTCGAGATATCGGCCAGGATGAGGTGGTATTTCACCCCGCCCATCTCCATCGGCTTCGGGTCGGCGCGCAGCGGCACCAGGGTGAAGACCATCTGGGCGTGGTAGCCGTTCTTCGTTTCCCGCATGATGTTGTCGTTGTCGGAAGGCAGGTCGTGCAGCCACTGGTAATCCACGATGCCGTTGGGGACGAGGGCGTAGCGCTCCCCGTCGTATTCATAATCGAAAAAGCTCATGTCGTTGAAGTTCTGCATCAAAAAGCCGTTGCCCATGGTGCTGTAGGCGGAGATCTGCGCCTCGGCGGTCATGACGATCGGCTCGGAAACCGTCATCAGGGTGAAGGTCTCCAGAAGGTCTTTGCCGGTCGCGGTCTCGACTTCCGCCTTCTTGACCAGCGGCGCGTTTTTGTACGCCGGCGTGGCGCGCGCCCAGGCATCGAAGTCCGGCATATGCGCGGTGAGCTTGTCGTAGAGCATCGCGATGTAGCGCGCCTGCGTCGGTTTGGGCTTTTGCTGCTTGAGAAGCTGCGCGCAGGCGGGGCGGGCGGCGGCGAGGGCCAGCGCCGCAAGGATGGCCGCCGCGAAAAGCCGGGCGCGGGTTGCGTATCGCGTCATGAGGGTGTTTTTCCTTTCAGCCTGAAGACGTAGGAGATGACCTCCGCCACGGCCTTGTAATGTTCCTGCGGTATCATCTGCTCTATTTCCATTGAATCGTAAAGCGCGCGGGCGAGGGGCGCGTTCTCCACCAGCGGCACCTCGTTCTCCGCGGCCAGCTCGCGGATGCGCTGCGCGACGAGGTCGGCGCCCTTGGCCACCATCTGCGGCGCGGGCATTTCCTTGCCGTCGTACTTCAGCGCCACGGCGTAATGGGTGGGGTTGGTGATGACGACGTCGGCCAGCGGCACGGCCTGCATCATGCGCTGGCGGGCGCGCTGCTCGCGCAGCTGGCGCAGCCGGCCCTTGACCTGCGGGTCCCCCTCGGTCTGCTTGAATTCCTCTTTCAGCTCCTGCTTGCTCATCATCATCTTCTTCATGAAGTCGTGGCGCTGGAAGATGTAGTCGCCCACCGCCATGAAGAACAGCACCGACAGCGCGGCCGTCATCATCCGCACGAAAAGGTCGTGCAGGTCGAACATGGCGGCATGCACGTCCTGCCCGACGAAATGTTCGACCCCGGCGAAATAGGGCTTCAGCACCATGAAGCCCGCGGCGGACACGATGACGAGCTTGAAGATGCCCTTCACGAACTCGACGATCGAGCGCTGGGAGAACAGCCGGGTGAAGCCCTGTATGAGCGATATCTTCGAGAGGTCCGGCTTGATCGGCTCCGTCGTGAAGACGCCGCCGGTCTGCAAAAAGCCGACGATGATGGGCACGACCATCAGCACGAGGAAGGGGAAGGCGAGGATGCCCATGACCTTCAGCAAGAGCGCGGTCATGATATGGCCGATGCTGGTGCGGTCGGCCGGGTATTGCGCCACGGTGGACAGGATGTTGCGCAGCAGGGCCGTGAGGTCGCCCATCAGCGACGGCCCCGCCATGCCGAGGATGACCGTGCCGGTGAAAAGCATGACCCAGTTCATCACCTCCCGGCTGAAGACGATCTGGCCGCGTTTTCGCGCCTCTTCCAGCTTTCGCGCGGTGGGTTCCTCTGTCTTCTGGCTGTCGTCCGTTGAATCTTCGTTATCCGCCATCCGCGCCCCCTATTGCAGGAAGGCGCCGGCAAGGACGCTCTGGAAGTTGTCGAGCCAGTACAGCATGCCGGCGGAAATCACCATCGTCATGATGACGAGGCTGATGAAGATCTGCACCGGCATGGCGAGGAAGAAGATCTGGATCTGCGGCATCAGCCGTCCCATCACGCCCAGCGCGATCTGCAACAGCAGCCCCACCAGCAGGAAGGGCATGGCGAGCTGCACGCCGGTCTTGAAGGCGATGCTGACGACGTTGAGGATGACGTGATAGGCGCTTTCCACGTCGATGAGGCTGCCCGTGGAGGGGAATATCCTGTAGCTCTCGACGACGGAGGCCAGCATGTAATGGTCCATGTTGGTCACGAACAAGAGCGTCACCCCCAGCGTGGAATAGAGCGAGCCGACGAGCGAGCCCTGCGTGGAGGTCACGGGGTTGAAGACCTGCGCGTTGGAATAGCCCGCCTGGATGGAGATGATCATCCCCGCCGTATCCAGCGCGGAGACGAGGATGCGCATGACGGTGCCGATGAAGAAGCCGATGAAGGCCTCGGACAGCAAGAGCTCGACCATCGGCACCGCGTCGCCCGGCAGGGGCGGCAGGCTGTGGGCGAGGAAGGGGGTGAGCACGAAGCTGAGCGCGATGGCGAAGTTGAGCCGTATTTGGGGGGAGACGAACATCTCCCCGATGCCGGGCATGATCATCAGCGCCACGCCGAAGCGCATGAAGATGAGCAGGAATGCCGAAACCTCTCCGGTGATGATGTCTTGCAGCGTGTTGTGCATGTTTGCGTCCGGTTATCTTCCGATGCGGCCTATTTTATGCCGATGATCTGGTCGGCGATCTGCTGGGTGAAGACGATGAGCGCCTGCGCCATCATCGGGAACAGCAGGAAAATGGCCAGAAAAATCGCCATGATCTTGGGCACGAAGACCAGCGTCATCTCCTGGATCTGGGTCAGCGCCTGCACCAGCGCGACGGCGACGCCGACCACGAGGCCGACCATCATGACCGGCGCGGAAATCTTGATGGTGAGGATGATGGCCGCGCGCGCCCAGTCGATGATTTGTGCCTCGTCCATCCGCAATTCCCCTTAATGGCCATGCCCCGCGGCAGGGCCGGGGACGGGAAGCGCGCATCCGAAAAGGCAAAAAACCAAGCGCCGTCAGATGGATGTGCGCATAATGTCCTGATAAGCTTGCACCACTCTGTCGCGCACTGCAAGCACTGTCTTAAGGGCGACTTCGGCGCTGTTGACGGCCTGCAGCACGTCGGTCATGTCGGCCTTGCCGACCACGGCGGCGGCGGAGGTCTGCTCGCTTTTGTGCTGCGCGTCGATGGCGCTGTCGAGGGAGGTTTTCAGGATGTCGCCGAAGGAAGGCCCGCCCGCCGCGGCCTGTGCGCCGGATTTGCCCGCGTCCTGCGTGCCGCCCTGCGCCTGCTTGACGGTATTGAGATAGGCGTTTGTCGCATCGGTTATGTTAGACATATCCTTTTTCTCCCTGAATTATTCCTAGCCGCTGCTGCGCAGCAGGTCGATGGTGCGCATCAGCATGCTGCGCGAAACCTGAATGACGCCGAGGTTGGCTTCATAGGAGCGTTGCGCCTCGCGCATGTCCATCATTTCGAGCAGGGGGTTGACGTTCGGCATCTTCACATAACCGTCCGCGTTCGCGGCGGGGTGCCCCGGCTCGTATTTCAGCGTGAAGTCGGTGGGGTCGTTCACGATCTTATCGACCTGCACTTCCTTCACCCCGTCGGCCCTGTTCACCTCGTCCTTGAAGGTGACGACCTGACGGCGGTAGGGATTGTCGGTCGGCGTCTTGCCGGTGGTCTCGGCGTTCGCCATGTTCTCGGAAATGATGCGCATGCGGGTGCCCTGCGCCTTCATGCCGTGCGAGGCCTGCTCCATTGCCGTAATGAGATCCATTTTTCAACTCCCTGACTTATATCGATATCGGGCGTCTGCGCACCTTTTCAAGTTCGTTTTATTTGACAACTTCTTTCAGCATGTCGATGTTTTTCTGGTACAAATTCGTGATGAAACTGTGGTCCGCGAAGTTCTGGTTCATCTTGACCAGCTGTTCCTCGAGATCGACGGCGTTGCCGTCCGGCTTGACCTCGTAGGGCATTTTTTCCTTTTTTACCATGGCCTTGTCGCCGGAAGATGAGGCGCCGCCTGAAACGGATTGACCTTCGTCGGTCATGGCCATCTGCAGGCCGGCCCCGGCCGCGCCGCCGCTCATGCCGCCGATCGAAACCGCGCTGGCGGAGTTTTTCAGCAGGTTCTTGAAATCCAGTGGCGCGAGGTCTTCGGGGTGATAGCCGGGCGTGTTCGCATTGGCGATATTCTGCGCCAGCACTTTCTGGCGGTTTTCCAGCCAGCCCATCTTGGTGGCCAGCGCGCTCAGCAATGTCAGGTCTTGTGTGCTCATAGGTTGGTCTCCCTTGCGGAGTAATTATGCAACGTCTGTGCCAGATGCCTGAAGGACAGACTCAATATAGCACAAGTTACAGATTTTATTGAGAGATTCTTGTCGTTAACAAAGCGTGAAGTTTTGCTAGGATGAAGGATGGCGCGGCCAGGGCGCCGAAGGAAAAGGGGACGGCGGGAAATGCCCGGTTCATTTGACGAGGAAATCGGCGGCGTGACGGAAGAGACGGCCAAACGCTCGGCCGAGGAAAAACGCCTTGCCGCCGTCGCGCTGAAAAAATACGGCGTGGACGATGCGGCCATCCCCAGGATCGTCGCCGCCGGCCACGGCAAGATCGCCGAGCAAATTCTGAAAATAGCCTTCGAGAACGGGGTGAAGGTGCGCGAGGATCGCGACCTCGCCGAGATACTGGCCGCCATCACCATCGACAGCGACATCCCGACCGAGGCGCTGGTCGCGGTGGGCGAGATACTGGCCTATGTCTATAAGGCCAACAGCATCTATCAATCGGGCGCGGATACCTATAATAATAGAGAAGAGGGGCCGCAGGCCACCGCCGCGCCCGCCCTGCCACCGCCGGAAGAGGAAAACTGATGACGAGTGACGAAACGGATGCCGAAAAGGGCGATCTTGCCAGCGTGGCCGAACGGCTGAAGCAGGTGACGGATTACGTCATGGACTGCGAGCGGCGCGTGACGCGCGGGGAGATCATGGAGCTGCAGGGGCTGGACGGCAGCGTCCTTGAGATATGCAACGCCGTGGCCGCGCTGCCGAAAAGCGAGGCCGAGACGATGGAGGCGCAGATGGGCCGCCTCATCGACGGGCTTGAAAGCCTCGCCGAGGCCATCCGCGCGCAGGAAGACGCCACGGGAGGAGAGACGGGGAAATGACCATGGATACCGCCTGGCTGCTCAAGACGCTTTTCGCCTTCGCCTTCGTCATCGCGCTGATGTACCTGCTGGCTTGGGCGCTGCGCAAGATGGGCGTGGCGGGGCAGAACATGATGCCGGGCGCCAAGCGCCGCATGAAGATCGTCGAATTCCTCGCGCTGGACCACCGCCGCCGCCTCGTGCTGGTGCGGCTGGACGAGAAGGAGCACCTCATCGTGCTGGGGCCGCAGGGCGAAACCGTGGTGCAGGCGGGCATGGCCGCACCGCCGGAGGGGGAGGTCATCGACCTCGCCGCACAGAAAGATAAAGGGCAAAAAGACAAAGAAAAGGAAACGCAGCATGTCCAGGCGTAGGATTTTCACCCTCTTGCTGGCCTTTGCGGGCTTCGCCGCGGCCGCGGGCATCTTGTTCGTGCCCCATGCGGTCTTCGCGCAGAGCATGACGCTCAACCTCGGGCCCGATACGGGCGGCGGGGACGGCGGCGGTTCTGTCGCCTCGCGCATCGTGCAGCTCGTCGCGCTGCTGACCGTTTTGTCGCTGGCGCCGTCGATCCTGATGATGATGACGTCTTTCACGCGCATCGTCGTGGTCTTTTCCTTCCTGCGCACCTCCATCGGCACGCAGACGACGCCGCCCAACACGGTGCTCATCAGCCTCGCCATGTTCCTCACGCTCTTCATCATGATGCCGACCTTCCAGGCCTCCTACGACCAGGGCATCCGCCCGCTGATGAACAACGAGATGCCGGAGATGGAGGCCTTCGACAAGGCGGTGCAGCCCTTCAAGCAGTTCATGCTCAAGCACACGCGCGAAAAAGACCTCGAGCTCTTCGTGCGGCTGAGCGGCACGGGCAAGCTGGCAAACCCCATGGCGACGCCGCTGCAGGTGGTCATCCCGTCCTTCATGATCTCCGAACTGCGCCGCGCCTTCGAGATCGGCTTCCTCATCTTCCTGCCGTTCCTCGTCATCGACATGGTAACGGCCTCGGTGCTGATGTCGATGGGGATGATGATGCTGCCGCCGACAACAATTTCCCTGCCGTTCAAGATCATCTTCTTCGTGCTGGTCGATGGCTGGTACCTCATTGCGGGCTCCCTCGTGCAAAGCTACGGGGCGGGATGACGGCCGGCGGCTTTCCATTCACGCTGACCCCGCCCGTGCCGCAGGCCGCGCCCGCGCCGGACGGCACGGTCGAGCTGAAGCAGGAAACCGACGCCGAATTCGCCCAAAGGGTCAAGCCCAAGCTGGCCGAGATCGAGGTTGTGCGCGAGGACAAGTACAGGGTCTATTGCTGGCGGCGCAAGATCGGCTCCATCGCCTTTACGCTTCTGGCGCCCTTCACCGGCTTCATCGACTACGTGCTGCTGTTCACCGATCGCATCACTTCGCACGGCGACAAGCACCACGGCGGCATCACCCTCGCGCTGGCGGGCGCGCTTTATTACTGGGCCACGCAGCCCAAGCGCGACTACGTCAGGGTTTACAAGCACGAGATCATGCCCCGCATCGCGCGCGTGCTGGGGCTGCAGAGCTACAGGGTCGCCGGTTTCATACCGGAGGCGGACATGGAACCCTCCAAGATCGTGCCTTCCCACAACCGCTACCATTCGGAAGATTATTTCGAGGGCGTTTACAAGGGCGCCTCCGTGCGTTTCGCGCAGATCAGGCTGAAGCAGGAAAGCGGTTCGGGCAAGGACAGGCACGAGACGACGGTTTTTTCCGGCCTCGCCCTGCTGGTCGATATGCCGAAGAACAAGTTCTACGGCACCACCATCATGCTGCGCAACCACATGAAGCTGTTCGAATGGTTCGAGGAAAAGAGCATCGGGCTGAAGCGCGCGAACCTCGTCGATCCCGCGTTCGAGAAGAAATACACCGTCTTCACCTCCGACCAGGTGGAGGCGCGCTACCTGCTCGACCCCATGATGATCGAGAAGGTGCAGAACCTCGCCGTCATCTACAAGGCGACGGACGTGCGGCTGTCGTATTTCGACCACAAGGTGCTGGTGCTGCTGGCCTGCAAGCGCGACCTTTTCGAGCCGCCCGACATCTCCATCCCCTCGACCGACATCGACGGGCTGATGGAGCTGAAGAACGAGGTGCAGCGCACGCTGGAGCTCATCGATTGCGTGGACAATTTCCTGTCGCGGGATGACCGTCCCGGCCCGGCGGCGGAGGGGCAAGGCGAAGGACAAGGACAAGATGCGCAGGATGGCGGATGACGGCGCGGCGGCCCCGCCGGAGCTGAGGCAGGAGACGGATGCGCAATTCGTCGAGCGCATCCGTCCGATACTTGCCGAAATGGAAAAGCGCCGCCTGCTCGGTTACGACGCCTACATATGGCGGCGCAATGCCGCATGGATCGTCTTTGGCCTGTCCGCCGCTTTCGCGCTTTTGCAGGCGCTTTTCGGCAGCGCGCATTACGGGGCATGGATCGCGCTGGCGCTGGGGCCGGCGGCTTATTTCTGGGCGAAAGTCCCCGCGGACGAATATGCCCGGAACTACAAGGACGAGATTCTGTCGGACATCGCCGAGGCGCTGGGCCTGTCGCGCTATCTGGCCGACGGGCAGATCCCGGACGAGGAACTGACGCCCTCGAAAATCTGGCCCCCGCATACCAGCGGCCGCTCGAAAGATTATTTTGAGGGGCATTACAGGGGCGCTTCCGTCAGCTTCGCGGAAGTCTCGCTCGAGTACGCGAAATCGGGCGACACGCGGGATGAAAAGAAGGTGGTTTTCTATGGACTGGCCGTGCTGGTCTGCATGCCCGAGAACAAGTTTTCCGGCGCAACGGTCGTGCTGCCGAACTCCCCGCATCTCGCCGAATGGTTCGAGGCGCGGAAGATGGGGCTGGAAAAGGCGGGGTTCGTCGATCCCCGGTTCGAGAAGAAATACACCGTCTTCACCTCCGACCAGGTGGAGGCGCGCTACCTGCTCGACCCGGTCATGATGGAGCGGCTGCAAAAGCTGGTCGATGTTTACCACGCCGACAGCGCGCAGATTTCATACTACGGCGGCAAGGCGCTTGTCTTGCTGGACGGCATGACCCATTTGTTCGAGCCGCCCGACATTTTTATTCCGGCGACGGACCCTGCGGGGCTGCTCGCGCTCAAGGGGAAAGTGCGGCGGATACTGGATTTCATCGACTGCGTCGATCTTTACCTGACCCGAACCGACCGGCTGGTTGCCGGTCCCGAACCCCCTGTGGAAGAAGGATTATTGTCATGACGAAAACGACGACGACGACACGAACGGTATTCGCGGCGCTTGCGGCGGCGCTGTGGCTCTGGGGCGCCGCGCCCGCGCGGGCGGATGTCGCCATCGGCCAGCCCGCGCCCGATTTCACCGCGACCGACAGCCACGGCCAGACCGTGCATCTTTCAGACTACAAGGGCAAGACCGTGGTGCTGGAATGGACCAGCAGCGAATGCCCTTTCGTGCATAAATTCTACGACAGCGGCAACATGCAGAAGTTCCAGAAGATGGCGACGGCCTCGGGCGCCATCTGGCTCAGCGTCGATTCCTCCGCCGTCGGCAATCCCGGCTATATGTCGGGCGACGAGGCAGACAAGTGGATGAAGGAGCACCGCGCCGCGCAGACGCGCATTCTCATCGACAAGACGGGGGCCATCGGCCACCTTTACGGCGCGAAGGTCACGCCGCATATGTTCGTCATCGACCCCGAAGGCAAGCTGGCCTATGCGGGCGGCATCGACAGCATTCCCTCCACCGATCCTTCCGACATCGACAAGGCGGAGAACTACGTGATGGAGGCCATCGTCTCCATCGCCGAGGGCCAGCCCGTGCCTGTGACGCAAAGCCGTCCCTACGGCTGCGGCGTGAAATACTGATAAAAGCGAACCGGCGGCCCTGCCTTTCTTCAGGGCCGCCGGTCCTATCGGGCTAACGACTAACTTTTGGTTCCATTCAGCTCGCGGCCGCGGCGCGTCTTGCGACTTGCCGGCGACGGAGGCTCCAGAGCGCGAGGCAGACGCCGGCCACGCCCAGCCAGAGGGCGAGGAAGACCAGCACCGCCTGCATCCCGTAGCTGTCCGAGACGCGGCCCATCGCCCAGCTCACGGGGATGAACATCAGCGAGACCAGCAGGCTCTGCGTCGAGAGGATCGTCGCCCGACGCGCCGAGCTCACATGCCGGTTGATCGCCTCGCTCACCCGCGGCGCCGCCATGCCGTAAAGGCAGGTGCCGCCGACCATCAGCAGGGCCACGCCCGACCAGCCGAGGTGCGCCGCCGCCCCGAGGCAGGCCGCCACCGCCGCCAGCCAGACGAGGGTCAGCGCGCGCAGGCTGCCGACCTTGCCGTCCAGCCGGTGGGCCATGTGGCTGGAAAAACCGCCCAGCGCGAAGCCCACCGCCATGAGCAGGCCGAAGCACCGCTCGTCCAGACCCAGCGCCATGTAGTAGGGCTGCTGGCTCCACATGATCATCTTCGTCGAGCAGAACAAGACCGCCGCGAAGACGATGATGATGCCGACCTGCGGATGGCGCAGCGCATAGCGCGCCGTCTCCACGATGTCCGCGACCGGGTGCTTTTCCGGCATCCTGCGGTGGCGCTCCGGCTCGTCCATCATCGCCGCGACGATGATGCCGATCGCCAGCGCGGCCAGCGTCAGGACCACGGGCAGGGCGTGGTGCAGCCGGTAGAGCAAACCGCTCATCAGGCTGGCCGAGGCCACGCTGTAAAGCCCCAGCCCGGCCCTGCGGCCCTCGCGCTTCCTGTATTCGCCCTCGCGCCCTTCGGCCATGAGGCTTTCGTACAGGATGGCGCTGTTCGTGCCGTTGAGCAGGCAGATGCCCACCCCGATGACCGATTGCGCCAGCATCGCCATGCCCAGCCCGTGCGCGACGAGCAGCAGGGCATAGCCCGCGAGCTCCAACAACGTGCCGAGCGCCAGCACCTGCTTGCGCTGCCACAGGTCCGACAACAGGCCCGTCGGCACGTCGAGCAGGATGACGGTCGCCGCGAAGGCGGCCTCGCCCAGCAAGAAGTCCCTGAACGACAGGCCCATCTCGTCCCGGTAATAGGGCATGATGACGGCCACGACGAACGACATGTTGACGCACAGGGCATGGGCTTCGAGCAGCCTTATGTTTCGGTCGGCACGCATGACGCGCTCCTGTTTCTTCGGTTTCACGAAGAAAGGCGGATCAGGACCGTGCCGGTGTTATCGGGGGAGTTTTCGCAAGGTGTCTGTCAGCCTTTCCGGGGGCTGACAGCAGAGAAGTCACTCTATGACGTCAGCCTTGTCTTGGCGGTTGCCGGATTGTCGTTCGCCGGTTTTTGCGCGACGTATTCGACAAAAAGAGGACCGCCGGCGGTTTGACCGTTCGGGTCAACCGCTTTCATCCAGGTCACGGAAGCGCCCGTGCCGGGAATGCAATAAAATGCGATGTTTTTCATGTGTTCAGACATGGGTGTCCTCTTTTTCCAGAGTCTTATTGCAACATGGATGACGATTCTTGTCACGCAATTTTTTTGCGGTGGCGCGGGCAGGGGCGGAAAAGGCATTTGAATTTGACATTTTCGCGGGCCTGTCGGAAAGTATTGGGGCTCAAGCCTCGCCACATTCAAAAGACAAGGTAGATCTGAAAATGCGCCGTACCGCTCTCGCCCTCGCCATTGTTTCCATGCTCTCGCTCTCCGCGTGCTCGAGCAACGATTACTACTACAACGCCAACAGCGGCACGGGCCAGCCGGGCTCCTTCTGCACGGGCGACCGCAACACGATTTGCCTGCTGGCCATCATGGGCGCCGTGGCGGGCGCGATCGCCGTCGTCAGCAACTCGAACTGATTTTTCCTTCTTTGATTTACCGCCGGACGCCTATTGCACCGGAGGCGGTGCCGGCGGATTCGCGACCATGCCCGTCGCTTCATCCGGCATGCCGGACACAGGCGTATAGGCGAAATAGCACATCAGGTCGGTCTTCACTTGCCCTTCCGCCACGTTCTGCCCGCCGGTGCCGTGGGTGGAGAGCATGTAGATGCCCATGATGCCCATCTGGCGGGTGATGACGTAGATGCGGTTGTAGTAGGTCATCAGCCCGACGGCGGGGATTTTGCCCAGCGCCTCGACCAGCGGCGAACCGTTTTCCCCCATGTACAGCTTGCCGAAGTCGGGGAAGCCGCGCCGGGCGATGAAATAGACGGGCTCGGGCTTGCCGTCCATGTCGAGGTCGGCCATGGTGCTGGAGGCGAAATAATCATAGCCGAAAATCTGGTGGTCCTTCTCCAGCGCCTCGTAGAGCGTGGGCAGGTTGTACTTGACGCCGGCTTCATTCGTCTGGCCGAGATAAAGCAGGGCGACGCGCGGATAACCGTTTTGCGGCAGGGAGAAGATTTCCTTGTCCGGCGTCGTTCTGCGGATGTTGTCTTTGAGAAGGGAGGGGTTGGTTCCCACGTGCAACAGGTAATAGATGTCCCGGCACATCTTGTTTTTTTGGTGGACGGTGGTGTACAGCGGATCGTTCGCGGCCCCCGCCCGCCCGGGCATGGCCAAAACCGAGGCAAGAAGAAAAATCAGCGCGAATGCCTTCACGTTTTTTGTGACGTTCATTTTTTCGTCCTTTCCGCCGCTATCCGGCGATGGTGGGCCAGCTATAGGTGGCGGGGTCGTGGGTGCCGTGGACGACGTCGAGCATGTATTGCGCGATCATCGTGCTGTTGAACAATTCATGGTATTTTTTCCAGCCCGCGGCGGCGATGCGGCGGCGGGCGACGTCGTCGCGCTTGAGGCGGGAGAGATGGGCGAAGAGCGCGTCTTCCGTCTCGTAGAAAACCATTTCATCGTCGCTGAAAATATCGCTGTAGCCGCTCGCCTTGTCGATGCAGACGGCGAGCCCGTTGCCCGCCAGATGCGCCAGCCGGTCGGAGGAATAGAGGTAGGCGTCGTTGCGGCGGCTGATGTTGAGGCCGATGGCGCATTGCGTGAGCGCGGTCTGGTAGGCCGGGCCGAAAACCTTGGGCGTGGCGGCGCGGATGCCGGGCAGGAAAAAGCGCATGTTGTCCAGCCGCGCCTCCATGTCGTCGCAGAATGCGCCCATCGCGCGCCATTGCCCGCAGTGGTAACGGCGGTCGTCCTCGGAATTGGAGGCGAAGAAGACGTCATAGGGAAGGTGCTCGTGCTCGAAGGCGCGCCCGGTCTCGATCGAGGCATCGACCGGGTTGGGCATGAAAGCGGCGATATGGTCCTTCGTCGAAAGCGTCGCGAGCGCGGGGCCGGCGGTGGTCATGAAGGTCGCGTCCAGCACGTCGCGTTTTTTCAGCACACGGTTTTTGTTATCGACGGAGGTCGGGTCGTTGCCGAGCGCGTGGTCGGCGGGCACGATCCAGTCCACGTTCCATTGCAAGGCCTTCAGCCCCGGCATCTTCGCGCGGATGGCGGCGATGGTTTCGGGGTCGATGGTATCGGCATGGCCGAAGACCAGCACGTCGGGCCGCAGGTTCTCGCACATTTCGGCCAGCAGGCGGTTGGCCTTGGCGCGCCCCCATTTGCGGTAGCCGAAGGGTCCGTTCCAGCGGGCGATGTCGCGGTCGGAAAAATTCACCACGTGGTGGCCCGCGCGTATCCAGCCGTTGGAAAGCTTGGCCGCCGTGTTGTGCAGATAGACCTTGACCGGCTTGAAGCCGAAATTGGCGACATGGATGATGCGGCGCGGTGTCATGAAATGCCCTTTTTCAAAACGCGAATTCCTCCCGCGTCACGCGGGCGACGGTCAGCACGTTCACTTTTTCCGCGCCGTGCTTTTTCAATGTTCTTGCGCATTCGTTCAGCGTCGCGCCGCTGGTGAAGACGTCGTCGATCAGCAGGACGTTGCGCCCCGCGATGCGCGCGAGGTGCCGCCCG
Source organism: Alphaproteobacteria bacterium (assembly GCA_016124645.1). Classification (GTDB taxonomy): domain Bacteria; phylum Pseudomonadota; class Alphaproteobacteria; order Micavibrionales; family UBA2020; genus WGNE01. The sequence goes on along the minus strand of WGNE01000003.1, from coordinate 4,324 downwards.
TTGACGGCGAAGGCGTTTTTCACGTTCTCTTTGCGCTCCTTGCGGCTCAGCCCTTTTTGCTGGACCGTGTGGCGCAGGCGCAAAAGCCCGTCGGGCAGGGCGGGCTTGCCCGTGCTTGCGCCCAGCGCGCGGGCCAGCAGCGCCGACTGGTTGAAGCGGCGGCGCCACAGGCGGCGGCTGTGCAGCGGCACGGGGATGAGAAGGTCGCTTTCCGCCAGCAGCGCGGCCCCGGCGCGGCGCATCCAGGGCGCGAGGGTATCGACCGCGTGCAGCCGGTCGCCGTATTTGAAGTCGATGACCAGCTTGCGGCTGGCGTCGTTATAGACGACGGCGGCGCGCGCGCGGTCGAAGACGGGCGCGTTTTCAAGGCAGCTCGCGCAGAGCGCGCCCATCGTGGCCTCGAAGGGGAAGGGGATGCCGCAGGTCTCGCAGCAGGGCTCCTCGATGAAGACCAGTTCCGACCAGAAGGCGGGGGAAAGCGTGCCGTGTTCCGCCACGGTCTCGCCCGTCGCGATGCAGCGCGGCGGCAGCAGGAAATCGACCGTGCGCGCAAGGGTGCGGCGCAGCGCGGAGGGACGGACGGAAGCGGTGTTTCGCTCGGCGGACATGGCGGCAAGTATAAGAAAGAATCCCGCGCGGGAAAAGCCCGCTCTGCCCTTGCGCGCGCGAAAGCGGCTATTGTAGGCTTGGTCTTGAACGGGGGAGCGTGAAAGGAGACGGCAGGGCAGTGTCGGCCATCACCGGATATTTCAGGAACATGCTGGCCGCAAGGCTGCGCGGACCCGTGGCCGCGGGGCCGGAGGGCGTGGACGCATTTTTTACGCGCAAGGGTTTTACGTATTTTGCCGTGAAGGCCGTCGTGTCCTTCTCCACGTTCTTGATTATCTGGGCGGTGACAGCGATTTTGCCGCCCGCGGCCTTTTACGTCGCCATCCTGCCCGCGCTGGTCTTCGGCGTGGATGCGGCGGAGGCCATCTGGCGGCGCGCCGCCACCCCCTTCGCCGCGCTGGGCAAGGCGCTGGGCACGATAACCTTCGCGCTCGGCATCCTCGCCGTTTTCTACAAGAAAATCGACGCCCAAGGCCCGCCGCGCCTGCTGAAAAGCCTGTCGAGCCAGCATCGGCATGACAGGAGGCCGCCGCCGGAGCCGGGCAAGGAGAACTGGGGATATCACGACGAAGGAGGGGAGCCCGGTGTCGCGCCACACTGAAACAGCCACGGAGACGGACCTTGAAAGCCTGAGCTTCGGCCGGTTGCTGGCGCTGGAAGACAGCCTGCTGCTGCCGCGCGAGCTGGCCCCCGATGAAAAGAAGCGCAAAGATCTCGACTGGGACTGCGCGCGGCGGGTGACGGGGCTTTTGTCGCTCTGGCTGTTTTTCATCCTTTTCGCGCTGGCTAGTCCACACCTGCCAAGGACGGACGGGCCGGGCGGATTGCTGGTCTGGATACCCGTCACGCTGGTGCTGGCGCTCGCTTCCGGCGGGCTGGTGAGGGCGCTCTGGCGGCATGCCGGGCGGCCTGTCCGGGCGGTCGTTCGCCTGCTGCTGTACTACTGGCCGGCGACGTTTTTCGGCCTGCTTTTGCTGCTCGGGGCCGCGCTGGGCGCCTGAGGCCGGCGAAACGGGGCATAAAATTATTTAATTTCAATCTGTTATTTTGTTATATGGAAGTCTTGTATTTCCGTATAACCTGTTATATTATTGCCCAATTATAAGGAACACTGGAGATTGGACGTGTGTCTTCGGTATAATTGGAGAGAGTAATGGCTCTTCAGAGTAACGCCGTGTCAAAAGTCGATAAGACAGAGATAAACGAGCAGGTCGCCGCCAGCATTAGGAATTTCTCCGAACTGGCGAAGGACGAGGCTGCGCGTCAGCGTTCCATCATTGAAATGCCCGAATTTATCCAGCAGAAGGCCGCGCTTTTGTCCGCGCATTTCCTGCTGCCCGCCGGCGCCCGCCTTGTCGATATGGGTTGCGAGACGGGGGAGGTGACCTACGCCCTCGCGCTGCTCAACCCGCGGGTCGAGATCATCGGCATCGACCGCGACGCCAAGGCCATCGAATTCGCGCGCAAGACCTACCGCCTGCCCAACCTGTCGTTCCGCCTGACGGATATCGCCATCCCCGACCTCGAGGACGAGACGGTTGACGGCATCATCAATTCCAACATGCTGCACCACGTCTATTCGGCCAGCGGCTACAACCCGGACGAGGTCACGCGCCTGCTTGAAAAGCAGACCCGCAAGCTGAAGGTGGGCGGCACCATGCTCATCCGCGATTACCTCATGCCCTCCGAGGGCGAATACGTATTGCTGGAGCTGCCTAACGTGCCCAGCCAGGGCAACGACGCGCTGACCATGTCGGACGCGGATTTGCTGGTCAGCTTCTCCCAGACCGCGCGGCCCATGGCCAGCGGTTGCGAGGGCTTCTTCATCGAGGAACTGATGCCGCGGCAGGACGGCACGCGCCTGTTCCGCCTGCCGCACAAATGGGCGCTGGAATTCGTCCACCGCAAGAATTACCGCTCCAACTGGCAAAGCGAGCTGAAGGAGGAATACACCTTCTTCACCTATCAGGACTACCGGCGCGAATTCGCGCGGCTGGGCATGCGCATGGTCTTCTCCGCCCCGCACTGGAACCAGTGGGTGGTGCAGAACTGCTTCAAGGGCCGCTTCCAGATGTACAATCAGGACTACACGCCGATGAGCGCGCCGGCCACGAACTACTTCATCGTGGCGCAGAAGGTGGCGGACAAGCAGAGCCTCGCGCTGGAAGAGCGCCGCCCCTCGCAAAAGCCGGTGGGCGATCTGCAGATCATGATCGTCCGCGACAAGAAAAGCGGCGCGCTGCACGAGCTGGTCAAGCGCCCCGGCGAATATTGCGACGTGGTGCCCTACCGCATCACGCCGGACAACCGGCTGGTCATCTATGTGCGCTCGGGCTATCCGCGCCCCATCGTCAACGCGGTGTCGCGCGGCAGCCACAACCTCGACGGCAAGCGCTGGTCCGGCCACCTCATCGAGCCGATCACCATGGACACGGTCAACATGACCGACGACGTGGAAGAAAACCGGCTGATGATTTTCGATTACGTCTCCAACTACGCCAGCCTGCGCCCGAAGTCGGAGGAAAGCTGGTACGTGGGCGACACCTATTTCCCGTCCCCCGACCGTATCGACGAGGCCATCGAGCCCGTGTTCATCGAGGTCGAGAACCCGCAGAAGACCACATGGCCGATTAAAGAGGACAAGGAAGTCAGCTTCACCGAGATCGGCACGATCACCGAGCTGGACGCGACGGACATTATCCTCGCTTCGCAGGTCGGCCTGCTGCCCGAGCCGCGGCTGGAGCTGCACGTCTTCGAGCTGATGTCGCGCTACAACATCCCCTTCCCGCGCTGGATCGGCGAGATCATCCCGAAGATGGAAGCGCAGTCCGTCAAGGTCCACGACCCCGAGGAGCTGCTGAACGAGGCCGAGGAAGTCGAGTTCGAGGAAGTCAACAAGGCGCCCGTCCAGCTCAAGCCCGTGAAATCCGTCTTCGTCGAGGAAGGCAAGGTCGGCAGCGCGACGCGCGGCCTTTCGGCGCAGGACATCGAATTCATCGTGACGGAGGACGGCATCGAGAACATCGCCGTCGTCATTCCCGTTTCGCGCGACTGGGACAACAACCTGCTGGTCGCGCTGGACCCCAAAATACTGCCCGTGCCCAATCGTCTGGGCGGCGACGGCGCGATGCTGAACGCGCCCAGCTTCACCCTGCCGCGCAACGTCAAGACCATCGACGACGCCAAGGCTTTTCTGGCCGGAAAGTTCCACGTTTCGGCGGAAAACGTCAGTCAGCTGGGCGAGAGCTATTTCACGCATACCGGCGTGACGCCGCAGCGGGTCTATCCCTTCGTCATCTCCGCCCCGGCGGAGGCGGACATGGGCCCGCAGTGGAAGTTCACCATGATGAAGCGCCTCTGGCAGCTTTGGGGCTTCTCGCGCTTTTCGGGCGTGCTGCTCAAGATGCTGGCCCGCACCCAGATGGCCATGCCCGACAACCACGACATGAACATGAACCGCAGTCCCGTGAACCTGAAGAGCAAGGGTTTCTCCCTCTCGACCGAGAAGGTCGCGGTGGAAGCGAAAAACACCGGCTATTCCGCGGCTCCCTCGCGCGTTCTGGGCCAGCGCGGCGGCGCGGCGGGCGGCGTTAGGCCGTTGGGTGCTGCGCGCATGGCAACAGCTCCAAGGTGCATGGCAGCCCACAGCACTTTCAATGAACGAAAGATCCGTACAGCAGAGCTGCTCCATATGCCAGGCACCGGCCCGCTGGTT